>DASPST010000053.1:0-135304 GCA_035623795.1 Terriglobales bacterium | reverse complement strand
GGAAGCGATGTTCTGGGTTGGCGTCACCCATTCCAGATGTCAGGAGGTCCTCTCCCGCGACGCACCGGCAGATTGGACGCAGAGTTTCAAAGAGAACTATCAAGAGCTGGTCAGCGACCTCGGCGTGCCTACACTCGCGGAAGTTCGGCGGCGCTGTGCAGAGATCGGACAAACCCTCCCCCAAGTGTGCGACCTGGCGGAAGGCATTATCGCGGCAAACCACGAAATCGACCCTGATTGACGCTGAACGCCGGTTATACCCACTGATATTAACGCCGAAGATTCAATCGCTTGGGGGAAAATAGATCGGTCCGGCTTAATGTCCGGATAGCCCCTCAAAACGAAGCCGCAAAGCCGCTCCGGTGGGGCCGACCTCTGCAATAATCTGCTGCGCTGAGTCCACGCTCAGACCGGGCCCCTAAGCTAGCTTCGTCGGTCAGGGTAGAGAGTTGCGAGCAACCGGAATAGGGCCCAGCCGGGCCGGAACCAGCCGTGAGTCGACTAGCCATGCGACTACCCCTCGTTATCGTGTGGCAGAAACTGATACGACCTCAAGTGTGGCAGCTGTTCCTCGGTTTGCCTGGACTCCTTGGGCGGGGATGATGGGAACCCCGCATTTTGCCCTTGACAATCCCGCAGATCGAAGCTAAACGCTAACAAAAGAAATGATCCGAAAGCCGGGACAAACAACGGTGCTGGCTCTCGGTGGGAACTATGAGGGCGGAGGCCGGTGGCCACTGGCACGACTGGTGAAAGAGTTGCCCGAGTTCCGCCGTGCTGCGCCCTTTGGCGGGCTGTCTAACCATCGCCGACAAGCGCCGCGGAAAGTGGAGGTTCTGCCATGCCGATTGCACACGTCTCGCGTTGGACTCTAGGGATATGCCTATTCGCCAGTTCTGCGATCCTGCTGCTGGCCCAGGGCAGCTATCGGGCACAGGTCCGGGGTGTTGTTGCCGACGCCAGCGGCGCGGTTGTGCGCGATGCAACCGTCACCATCACGGACACGGGCACAGGCATTTCCACGGTGGCTCGCACCAACGACAGAGGGGAATACTACTTCACGGGGTTACGGCCATCCACCTATGCGCTCAAGGTGCAGGCGCAAGGATTCCGAATTGCGGAAAGAACCGACGTGGTGCTGGCCGTTGATCAACAGACCACGCTCAACTTCAGCCTCGTTCCAGGCTCAGTCAACACCACCGTCGAAGTCACCACCACACAGCCTTTGCTCGACACCGAGAGTGCGCTTTTAGGAACCGAAGTTACCAACGAATACATCAAGGACATCCCTCTACCCGGCCGTAATTTCTTCGGGCTGACCTTTCTTTCCGCGGGCGTCACAGAAACCGCGGGATCCGGCACCCTGGACAACTATCCAGAGGGAACCAACTTCGTTTCCAACGGGCAGCGAAATGCAACCGCGGAAGTGCGAATCGACGGTGCCCTGATCAGCGCGCCGGAGCAAGGCGAAGGCGCCACCAGCAACGTGTACTACGAACCCTCGGTCGAAGTCATCCAGGAGTTCAAAGTCCAGAACAACAGTTTCTCGGCGGAGTTCGGTAACAATGGCGGCACGGTGGTAAACATGGCATTGAAAAGCGGAACGAACGCCTTTCATGGAAGCGGCTGGTGGTTCGGACAACGCTCGGGAACCGACGCCCGGGACTTCTTCAATCCCGCCCCCAATCCCAAGCCTGATCACGAGCGCGATCAATACGGCTTCTCCCTAGGGGGGCCCATCAGAAAGAGCAAAACGTTCTTCTTCGGCGACCTGGAAAAAGTGCGGGATAACGAACCCATCAACATCGTGGCCAGTGTACCCACACAGGCCGAGCGAAGCGGGGACTTCTCAGCCGCCCAGAACCCGATCTATGATCCTTTGCAGATTCAGTGTAATCCGAATGGTTGCCAGCGGCCGCAGGTGCAGAACAACGGAGTCCTGAACGTCATTCCCCCGGGCGAGATTGACCCGATCGGCCAGGCGGTCATCAATCTTTATCCAGCGCCGAATCTTCCCGGAGAATTCTTCAATTATCGGCAGAATACCTTGTCCCATGCGCCCGACTACCAGTTCGACATCAAGGTGGACGACCAAATCGCGGATCGGCACCGGCTTTCCGGGCGCTACAGCCGGCTGCACAGCAATTACTACACTCCAACCATCTTTGGGGATGGCGAGTTCAACGATGGGATTACGAGCACCCCGTTGACCGTACAAAATGTCGGGTTGGAATACACCTGGACGGTCAATCCACGAATCGTATGGAGCAACCGATTCGGCCTGGACCGGGTGGTGCAGGACGAGACCACCGACATCCCCAGCCTCACCAGCGTCGGATTCCCCAGCGTCTTGGCAGCCAACAATGGCATTGACCGCATGCCAACCATCCAGATGTCGGGCGCCTCGCCGTGGACTAGTCTCTACGATCAATGCTGCCTGAACACGACCTTTGCGCACACCCTCTACAGCTACTCCTCCCAACTGGTCGTTGCCAGAGGATCCCACCTCATGAAGTTTGGCGGAGAACAACGGCTCTTCTTCAACAATTTCTTTCAGCCTCCCAACCCCACGGGGCTGTTCAATTTCACCGACGACGTGACTTCGCAGATTCCGAACAGTGGAGCCGGTGGCGGAACCCAGGGAAATCCTTTCGCCAGCCTGCTGTTCGGATACCCCGACAATAGCAGTGACATTAACATCTACCCGGCTGTGGCGAACAAATCCGTGGAGACAGGCTTTTATTTTCAGGACGACTGGAAAGTCAACCCCAAGCTCACCGTGAACCTTGGTCTGCGCTACGAATGGAGCACACCCTACACGGAACGATACAACCGGATTCAGTTCAGCGATTTTGCCGGCTCGAGCGGCATGAGCATTGACCTGAGCAGTGGTGGCCTGACCCCCGGGTTAGGAACGGTCGGCCTCGCTGGCATCACCCAGTTTCCCACTTCCGGCACGAGGCACGTTCCCGTGGATCGCAACAACTTTGGTCCGCGGCTCGGTTTTGCCTATCAGTTGGACTCCAACACGGTCATCCGCGGCGGGGCTGGCATCTACTACGGCATGAGCGTAGCCACCAACTTCCAATATCCGGGAACCGCATTCCGCAAGAGCGCGACCATGTTTTTCACACTGGACAACTTTGCGACCCGGTCGGCGACTCTGGCCGATCCCTTTCCTAATGGTCTGACCGGTCCCCAAGGTACGCAGTACGGGAAGCTGGCGGAATGGGGCTACGCCAACGGCAATGACGTGGGAACCACCGAAGCACAGAACGCCGACATTTACCAGTGGAACTTGGGAATGCAGCGGCTACTGCCCAGCCAGATCGTGATTGGCCTGGACTATTCTGCCAACCGGAGCACTCATCTGCCTTGGGGTGGGTATTCGAGCACCCGCAACCGGGACTTCATCTCCTCCCACCTGCTGGCGAATATCTCCGCTCAGCAGCATGCTTCCGATCCCACCTGCGACAGCGACAGCTGCGTCAGCAACTACCTGGAAAACCCGGTGGCCAATCCCTTCTGCTCGCTGTTTGGCGGTACCGGCTGCCTGTACAATGCCGGCCCGCAAATCTTCAACGAGCCTGACTCGCGTTATGGCGGGACGACGCTGCCGCTTGTGAATCTGCTGCGACCCTATCCCCAGTTTGACGGCGATTTCGAGGCGCTTCCTCTGCTCGAGGCCAGCTCCTGGTACAACTCGATGCAGATTCGCTTTCAGAAGCGCACCACCCACCACATCAGTTTTGAAGGAAGTTACACGGTCTCGAAACTCACGGATTACTCTTCCGTGGGGGCCAATGCGTTTGTGGGTACCCTCAACAACGGGAATCCCCAGCAGCTCGACAATTTGAAGGTGGAGCACGGGATCAGCGCGAATGATACCCCGCAAAGGCTGGCCGCCGCCGTTGTCGTGGAACTGCCGATCGGCCGCGACAAGTGGATTGGCGGCGATATGAACCGGGTTCTCGACGCGATTGTCGGCGGATGGGCGATCTCTGGTCTGGTCACGGAACAGTCCGGCCAGCCGCTCGCCATCCCCATGGCCAATCCCCGCCTCATGGATGGCAACCAACGCCCTAACGTGTTGTGCGGCGGCGGTATGGGCATAACTTCGAACCAGGCGGCGATCCAGCAGGTTCCCTACCTGAACATCAACTGCTTCGCCGATGCCGGCGACCAGATAC
Organism: Terriglobales bacterium; assembly: GCA_035623795.1. Taxonomy (GTDB): domain Bacteria; phylum Acidobacteriota; class Terriglobia; order Terriglobales; family Acidobacteriaceae; genus DASPST01. The sequence continues at coordinate 131,114 of DASPST010000053.1, read as the reverse complement.
CGGGCAACGCCCCCCGCTATTTCCCCGGCCTCCGAACGAATGGCATTCACAGTTTGGACTTGAATCTCTTCAAAGAGTTCGCGCCCAAGGAAGGGATGACAATTCAAGTGCGCGCGGAGGTTTTCAACTCCACAAACACGCCGCGTTTTGCCCCACCGAACACCTCTTACGAGCTGGGTAATACAGAGTTCGGCATCATTAGCTCCACGGCCGAGGGCTATACGCCACGCAGGATGCAGTTGGGGGTCCGTTTCCAATTCTAGGGGTTGGGGGACTCAAGCGCGGAAGACAGACCCCTGTCGCTGCCTGGGCACCGATTCACCCCGGTCTGGATTTCGGCGGTGATGAATGACCACCAAGAACTGGGCATGGAGCTTTGTCAAGTTTCTGGAGAACGCTCTCGAAGGCGGGGCCCTTAATTGTCGGCGACTATACGATAATTGTTGGCGACTATACGATGGTCGGAGGGACATGTGAGCAGACCCTGACCGCAATATTGGCGGGCCATGACATATGGGGTATTGAGGTTGAGATGACGTTCTCGCGAGGCTGGCAAGTTCCACTCCGCCCTGGCCTCCAGGTTTGAAACCCTCATTCACGGCACGGAGTCTTCATTCTTTCTTCAGGGCTTCGCCCGGTTGCGTACTGCGATCAAGGAAACCTGTTCGAGGTCCGGATAGTGGTCGTCCTTGTCGGGTTTCCGCTCCGCGGGCGCAATCTGCTGGATGGTGGTTCGCGCCGGCAGGGAAGGGCCGAAATACTGGAGATACACTTCGTCGAATGCGGGCAGATCGGAAAGATTGTCGAGGTAGACGTTGGTGGAAACCACCTGATCGAAATTCATTTCAGCTTCCTCGAGATTGTCGAGCAGGTTGCGCATGGTCTGGCGAACTTGGTGGGGAGTGGTGGAGGCATAGACTCCGCCGTGCGGGCCTGGGATAAATCCGCTCTTTGCTGAACAGTAAAGCGTGTCCCCCGCAAAGACGCATGGACTGGCGGTTGGGCTGGGTGACATGTTCTTGGGCCGAACGGCCTTTCTCTGAGCGAGATCGCGCACCGCTACGCCGGTGTACTCGATGCGTGCGCCACCGGGCAGGCTGGAGACCACAATGGTGGCGCGTGCGGGAGTATCGCCGAATTCGAAACGTCGGGCATAACGCTCATTCATGACCCGCATGGGGATGTCGGCAGTCAGATAGGGATTGACGAACGCCATGTGGCGGAGTTCGAGGCCGGCCGCCTTCACCACCGCTTCCACGCGGTCGAGCGCTAAGTCAACTTGAGCGGCAGGATCATCGGGGATCTTGCCCGTCACGGGATCTTTTCCCGACATACTGGAGACGAAGAGCCGATCGTGCGTAAGCACGCCCGGAGAGGCGTGCTCGTCCAGTGGTTGGTTTGGCGGAGCGATCGCACGCACGCCGTTGAGATCGCGCACTGCGACGGCGCTGATCTGGATGGGCGGTTCGGGAACGCGGGCCACGCCGAGCACCGCCCTCGCCGGCGGAGTCTTGGTGAAGTATTCGCCGAACACTCTCTTCATTTCCTCACACTGGCCGATATCTTCGAGGTACACCTGGGTATAGACCACGTGTTCCATGGTCAAACCCGCAGATTCGAGAATTGCCTTGATGTTGGCCAGCGACTGACGAACCTGCCCGTCGAATGTCGAGGGCAGATTACCGTCCGGGCGCCGCGGGCCCATTCCCGAGATGTAAAGGTAGTCGCCCGCTTCAACCGCCGGCGAGTGGGAACGATATGCAGGGGCCGCACCTTGGGCAGGAGCACCCGAGTGCACTGGACCTGGCGCTATGAGGGCCAATGCGCATAGAAATTCAGCCAATCGCAAGCGCATGACAAAACCTCCGATATTCTGCGTCACCAGATCCTAGCGGTTTATGCGGCGGACTTTTTCTGGGCCATCCCAAGTATGGTTCGCAATCTCCGCCCAACGATCATCTCCTCACCCGGCTTGATGGTCATGGAAACGAGTTCGATGTGGTCCGGCACCTTGCGTTCTTTGCGGTTTGGATTGCCCTCATGCACCGACGTCACCAGACTCGGATTGTCGACGCCGAGTACTTCTATGACAGGATCGCCGGACCGCAACTCGGCCACGCAGTCCGCAATGCCGTAGCGCCAGGATTGTTGATCCCACGAGATCTTTAACGTGGGATAGCGGTTTCCATCTTCCGGAATGTAGATGTCGGTCGTCACGCCTGGTACGGTGTCCACCAGCTTTCGAATGCGGTCGACGCGATCATTCCACTCGGCATAGAGTTTTTTCTCGTCCAGTTGGAGCCAGGTCTCCAAAGCGGTCAGGCAACCGATCACCTCTTCTTTGCCGACTTTCATCGGGCGGCATATTGCACCTTCGCGCGGACTGCAATTCAGTAGGGCCGCTTCGATCAAATCTTTTCTGCCGAGAAGCAATCCGCTGCATTGTGGTCCGCACAGGCCCTTGCCTCCCGAGAAACAATAGAGGTCGATGCCCAGGCGAGCGTAAAGTTTTGCGTTGTCCGCCGGCGGTATGCCGGCCGCATCGTCCAGCAACATCGGGACGTTGTGATCTTTGGCAATCGCCAGGACCTGACGCAGTTTCTCACCAAGATCGGTGGTGTAGATCATCGCGGTGTCTTCATTGATCGCGTTGGCGAGTTCCTGGGGCGAGTACGTCAGGACCAGCTTCGCGCCGGTTAAACGGATGGCGCTATCGAAAGCGCTTCGGCCGCCGACCATGATGACCTCGTGCTTCAGCCCGGTGGTGTCAGGAAGTTGCCAGATGCGCTGGTCGTCGGCGCCGGCCATACAGGCGGCCGTGGCTGCGGCCATCGCGCCTGCGGCTCCGGAGGTGATGATGCCGGACTCCGCGCCGGTGAGCGCAGACAGGCGCTTGCCCACCGCACGCTGCAGGTCCAGCATGTTGACGAAGTGTTGCGCCGCTTCCAGCTGGGCCTCACGCACCTGGGGAAATTCGAGGGAGCCGCTCAGGTAAGTCCACGTGCCCCGGCAATTGATGATGGTCTTCACTCCGAGCCGGGAATACACATTCTGTCGTGGACCATGGCCGATGGCGGTGGCGGCCTGCGCGTAGAGATCACGGACCGCAAGCTTGCTCAGCAACGGGGCGGCCGCGAGCAGTTTCATGAATGACCGCCGACTGGTGTTTCGACTGTGCATTCCGATACCTCCTCCGGAAACGGTTGCCGGGAGTTTGTGTAGTGCTACCAGGATTTCGACTCTACCTTGGAGCGACCCCGGCCTGGTCTTAGTCTGATTCCTCAGGAAGTTGTATGCGGGATCGCACGGCAAGGATGTAGGCGTTGGTTCCGGGCTTATTCTGATTGTAAAACCCCACGGTACAGTTGGGCCGGAAGTAATATGCATCTCCCGCCTTGGCGGGAAAGCGGCCTTCGACGCCGTCCATTCCGCTGCCTGCCACCATTTCGCCCTCGCCCTCAAGAACCAAATAGATCTCCTCAGCCGCCTCATGATGGTGCGGGAAATTCGTGCCAGCTGGGGCGAAGTTCATCCAGAAAAAACTGGTTACCACGTACGCCTGGTCAATGGCGTCGCGCTTCCCGGTGCGCGGACCTATGAGGAGTTTGTAACGCACGGATGTCGGATGACCCTCGACCGTTTCTTCCTTGACGTCATCGAGATTGACAATCTTCGGATGGGGAGGAGTCGCAGGGATGGAGAGGTTCGCGGGGATTTTGAAACCCATGACTAGAAGTCGCAGCGGCTGGTCGGCATTGTTACGGACCGAATGCTCGATGCCGGGCGTCAAGTAAGTGAAATCGTTCTTGCGCATCGCATACGTCTTGTCCCCGTGATGGAGAGTGGCCGCCCCGTCAAGAACGAAATCGATCTCCTCTTCACGATCGTAGGTCGCGCTCGGGCAGCTGGCGTGCGCATCGAGCGCGATTTCTCCGAAACGGGATACGCTTTGCAGAATTCGCGTCTCGGCATCACCCTGACCGAAGATCGCCAGATACTGGCAGCTTCCCGATGGCGGGGGGCCGGCTTGCTGGCGAAGAAGCGGAATGTAGCGGCGGAGCCACGTGGCATCCACCTTCTGGTCCTGAGCCGCCACGCTCCTCCCAAGCAGCAATAGGAGAAATACGGTTTGCAGTCTCATTGCGCACGCTGCCGCTTCCAGATTTCCGGCTTCTCGGGAAGCTGGTATATCACAGAATGGCTTGACAGAGATCAAAAACTTTCGTTTTATTGGTTTTCTTTTCTTTTTAAGACGGCGCGGTTTGAGGAATTCCCCTTGCATGCTACTCTCGACCGCGATTCGCGCTGCCAAGGAAAGATGATGACTCTGCGTTTCACGCTCAGGAACTGGATACTCGCAAGTCTTCTGGTTTTCCTCGTGGTCCCGTGGCTGAGCTTCGCCCAGACCAATAGTAAGGACATCGCTCGCGGGCGGCCTGCGTGTCGTGTCGAGTCGGTGGATTACAAGGGCTGGCGCGCGGAACAGATGTCGAACCGCTGGGTACAGCTGGTCGTGGTCCCGCAGAATGGCGGGCGGCTGATGCAGGTGAGTTTCTCAGGGCATCCATATCTGTTCGTCAATTCGAAGTATGCTGGCAAATACTTTCCGCCAGCCACTGGGCAATGGTTCAACTACGGCGGGGACAAACTCTGGCTGCTGCCTGAAGGGAATAACGATGAACGACATTGGGCGGGGGATTCGGATGTGATCGACGACGGGCCATTCTCGTTTCGAAAGGTTTCGGACGGAGAGGAATGCGAGATCGAACTTACCGGTCCTGCCGACCCGCACACCGGTGTGCAGTTTCAGCGCACCATTCATCTGGACGTGGATTCGCCCCGTATCCGCTTCCGCGCTTCCATGAAAAATGTGAGCGGGCACACGCTGGACTGGTCAATGCAGTCGGTTTCGCAATACGACAGCGGGGCGGCCTCCGCTACAGACACGGCCGCGGCGGCTTCGGACTTCAACCAGGATTTCTGGGCATTCACTCCTGCGAATCCGTCCAGTAGCTATCTCAATCGATATCACGTTCGCTTTGGTCCGGCAGAAAATCCGTCGGCTTCGGTCCGGGACGACGGACTTTTCGCGCTGCACTACGTTCACCTGGCGGCGGAATTGTGGCTCGACTCGAAGGACGGATGGCTGGCGGTAGTCGACGGTGCCAGCCGCTACGCTATGGTGGAACGGTTCCAGTACCAGGAGTACGCAATGTATCCGGGGAAAGCTTCCGTGATCTTTTGGACCAATGGTCCGGAGGTGCGGCTGAGTGGCGACGGCATCCCGTCGCTGAGCGCCGACTCTGCTCCTTACTACCTTGAAGCCGAAATCAACCGTCCGATGTGTCACTTGCGTCCGGGAGAAAGCTGCGATCTGGAAACCGAGTGGTTCCCCACCCGAGCCGGAAGTGACTTTCAAGGGGCGACCGACGCAGGCGTCATCATGCGCCCCCTTCGCGCCACAGATTCGAGGAGTGGCAAGATCAAGCTGTCCGGATCATTCGGCTCGTTTTTCTCCGGGCGACTGATTGCCCGCTTGTACGATGAACGCGGGCGAAGTCTGGGGAGTATGTCGGTGGCGGACGTAAGTCCGACCATGCCAGTGTCTCTGGAAGCAGAGATTGCACCGCCCGGGAAGGCGGCGCGGGTCTCCCTGCATGTGGAGGACGAAAGGGGGATCGACCGCGGTTCACTTGCCGAGGTACGGGTTAGCGATGCCGGAGACACTCGCTGACATGAAGACACACGGTAAAGCATTCATTGAGCTCCTGACCATAGCCGCCTGCTCGGTTCTGCCCGTCGTGTGCCAGAATGACAAATCTCCTGCTCCCATTGACATCGAGGTCAGTGCGGCCGATCTTCTGGCCCAGCCGGTGAAGTCTAACTGGACCTCTTATAACGGAGACTATAGCGGACAACGCTTCAGCAGTCTGGATCAAATCAAGGTCGGGAATGTGGCGCGACTGCGGGCAGCATGGGTTTTCCATCCTGGTAATTCCCAAATGCTCGAAGTGACACCTGTGGTGGTCCGCGACATGATGTATGTGACATCGGCCAACGACGTGTTTGCGCTCGATGCCCGCACGGGCCGAGTGGTGTGGCATCATCAGCGTCCGCTAAGTTCGGGATTGCTCGATGACGCTGCGGCTCACAAAAACCGCGGGGTCGCTGTATGGAAGCATTTCGTCTATGCGGAAACCGATGATGCTCATTTGCGCTGCTTGGACGCACGTTCCGGAAACTTGCTGTGGGACATTCAATACGCCGACAAGGCCAAACACTATGGCGCGACCAGTGCTCCTCTGGTCGTGAAGGACGAAGTCATTGTCGGCACTTCGGGCGGGGACTCGGGAGTGCGCGGGTTTCTGGCGGCGTACGATGCGCTTACGGGAAGGTTCAAGTGGCGTTTGTGGACGATCCCCGGACCAGGAGAATTCGGTTCGTCCAGTTGGCCGGGCGATTCGTACCTGCACGGCGGCGGCACTACGTGGATGCCCGGAACGTACGATCCGAAACTCGACACTTTGTACTGGACCACGAGCAACGCTGCGCCAGATTTCGTGGGAGACTCAAGGCCGGGAGATGATCTATACACCGCCTGTGTTCTTGCGATCGATCCGAACACCGGAAAAATGAAGTGGTACTTCCAGTTCACGCCCCATGACTTGTTTGATTACGATGCCAATGAAACCCCGGTGCTGGTCGATCGTGAAGAGAACGGAGCGATCGAGCATCTGCTGGTACAGGCCAACCGCAACGGTTTTTTCTACGTCCTGGACCGAACCAACGGTAAGTTTCTGCGCGCGACTCCGTTCGTTGAGAAGCTGACCTGGGCAACAGAAATTGACACTTCCGGCCGGCCGGTTCTTTCGGGTCGGGTTCCGACCGCCCAGGGCACGCGCATCTGTCCCGGTGTCGTGGGCGCCACCAACTGGTTTTCACCTTCCTACGATCCGGGCACGGGACTCTTTTACGTGATGGCCCTCGAGGGCTGCAATCTCTACTTTGCCAGTCCGCGGAAGTTTGCCAAAGGGGAGACCTACTACAACACGGGCACAAAGGTCCCGCCAGGTGAACACGCGCAGAAAATTCTATTGGCTCTTTCTGTGGCGGATGGGAAAGCGGCGTGGCGCTATCCGCAAGTGGGTCGCGGCGACTCCTGGGCCGGGGTCATGACAACCGCAAGCGGCCTGGTGTTTTTCGGAGATGACGCAGGCTCGTTTGAAGCCGTCGAGGCGACGACCGGTCTTCCTTTGTGGCACTTCAACACCGGGCAGACCATCCATGCTTCTCCCATGAGCTATGCCGTGGATGGTGTGCAGTACGTTGCGGTGGCGGCCGCAAGCGATGTGTTCAGTTTCGCGCTTTCTCCGTGAAGCGCATCCTTGGCCGATCGTGCGGCTCTCCGAGTCAGTGTTCGAGATAGGGCAAGTATCCCTGAGTTTTTGTCTTCAGCTTGTATACCGAAGTGGTGGCGGTGATGTAGAGCGTCCGATAATCCTGGTCGCCCCAGGTGAGGTTGGCCGGTTGTTCCGGTGTGGCAATCGTTCCCAGGTGATTGCCGTTGACGTCCCAGATCCAGATTCCTCCGGGTCCGGTCACAAACAGGTTGCCGCTTCCATCGACCTTCATGCCGTCGGGAACACCTTCGTCCTTGCCTCCGGGTTCCGTGCCGAAAATGCGTCCGTTGCTGAGCGTGCCATCTCTGGCGACGTCGTAGACGTGAATATCCCTGGTTTCGTCATCATCCACGTAGAAGCGCTTGCCGTCGGGGGAAAAAGCCAGTCCGTTTGGTTGTTTGAGATCTCTGGTCAGCAACCGCAGGTTCCCTTTCTCGTCGAGACGATAGACACCCTGGAAGGGAAGTTCCTGCTTTTCACCAGCAACCAGATCGAGCGTTGGGTCAGTGAAGTAGATTGCGCCGTCTGGCCCAAGGATCACGTCGTTGGGGCTGTTCAGCTTTTTGTCGTCGTAGTGATCCGCCAGAATTTTGTATTTGCCGTCGCGAGTGACCTCAATAATGGCGCGCAGCACGCTGGCACAATCGATCAGGCGATGCTGGCGGTCGAAAGTATTACCGTCCGGATCGCCGAGTGCAATGACTTCTTCTTTCTTACCGTCGGGATAAACTCGGAAGATCTTGTTGAGCGTCTCGTCGCTGACATAGAGGAAGCCGGCAGGATCCCACACGGGGCCTTCGGTAAAGCCGAACCCAGTCGCAACCTTTTCCAATTTTGCGTCGTGGTCGATCAGATCCCAGAACTTGGGGGACAGCGGCTGAAGGGCAAAAGTCCTTTTATTCTGGGCGGAGGCGGCGAGCAGCAAACCGAAAGCAGCAATCAAAACGGGCAACCATGAACGATTCCAACGCATTCAGTGGGGTTCTCCATTTGGGCTTGTCGTGGGACTGGCTTTCGACGCGCTTCGGATGATGTAGCTCACAAGATCGTCGAGTTCGCTGGAGCTGAGCCGGTCGGCATAGTCGGTGGGCATGAAGGAACGGCCGCGATATTCCAGGTTTCGCAAGTCAGACTTCGTGTAGAAGTGAAATCCACCGTCTCTGGTCAGCAACTGTAAAGAGAAGTTGTCTTCATTGCGGAGTAAGCCTTCCAATTGCGTTCCATCCTGCATGGTGACTGTGGCCGACCGGTATCCAGTGGGCTCAACTCTATTGGGCTTGATAATCTCCTCACGAATCGACTTAGCCGATGCGGCGAGTCCATACGAGGAAAGGTCGGGGCCAAGAAATCCTCCTTCGCCGCAAATCGTGTGGCAGTTGGAGCATCCGGCTTTTCCGAAAAAGACAGTCTTTCCTCGGCTTGCGTCACCGGGAACATTCCGGGCCTCCTCTTTTCCTTGGAGAATTCTGAGATAGTGGATCACGCTGAGAATCTGTTGTCGGCTGAGTTCGGGAAAAGCGGGCATAGCGGTGCCCGTGAGGCCTTTGGAGACGACGGCGAAGAGCTTCGAGTCGGAAAGACGTTGCCCTTGCTCGCCAGCGATGTCGACACCCTTATCACCCCCATGCCCATCCAGGCCGTGACATCGGGCGCAGTTGGAGTTGTAAGTGCTCTGGCCGGTCCCCTGATCCGGTCTGGATTCAATCGTGCGCTGCTGATTTTGCTGTGCCAGCGAAGGTGTGGGGTCAAACACACTAACCCACGATGCAAGCAGCGCCAGACTGAGGATCCAATGGGAATTTGTTTGAGCCGCTAACATAAACCCAGTTATCCGGTCTCACTTCTGCCTAACCGCAATGCCGGCAATCTCCACCCGCGCACCGTTCACGAGAGCAGCCGCCTGAATCGTCGCGCGCGCAGGCTTCGGGTCGGGCAGGACAGACTTGTAAACTTTGTTCATCTCCCCAAAGTCCTGAATGTCGGCGAGGTAAACCGTCACAGAAACGATATCTTTCAATTCGTATCCCGCGGCCTTCAGCACCTTCGTGATGTTGTCGAGCGCGGCCTTGGTTTCGGGACCGATGCCTCCACTCACTAATTTGCCCGCCTCGTCGGTTCCCTCCTGGCCGGCCACATAGAGCGTGCTTCCGGCAATAATTCCATCGCTGAAGGGAAGGTCCTTCGCGCTCGACAAGTTGATAGCTTTGTGTTCCTGCGCAGGACTGACCTGGCAAAAGAACGCCGTCATGACCAGTACGAGAACTGCGCTGAGCCCTGAAATCGCTCGCTGCCGCATTTCCGATCTCCTTTGGGGAATGTCGTAGTCTTCCAAACGAAGTGGCAACAATGTTAGAGTCCGCGGACATATATACAACCAGGAGGACGGAATGGACAAGCTTCACTTCTACCGGGGGCGCCGCATCATCGGGATGCTCGCAACCCTGGCCCTGGCGCTGATGGTTGCGCGTGAGGCTCGATCGACTCGGGCACAGCCTCAAGAAGGCCCGTTGCCCGATGAAGATATGATCGCGCAGTATCGGCGCGTGGAAGTGGCTTCGGTGTCGGATGCGCTGGAGCAAATCACAGGCAAGCGGATGTACATGAGCCATCGGATGCAACCGATCTTCACCGCCAAGTTTGCCGGCTTCGCACGCACGGTCCAGCTCAAGAAGGACGAAGGCAACAAAGATCCTGAGGCACTCACGGGAATGCTGGAAGCAATCGACCAGGGATCGACTGACTCCGTCTATGTCATGGTGGTCGAGGACGGAGAAGACATAGCAGGAATGGGCGGACTGATGGGAACTGCAATGGCGGCGCGGGGTTACTCCGGAGCCGTGATCGATGGGGGAGTGCGCGATGTAGCGTATCTGCGCAAGATTGGCTTTCCGGTCTTTGCCACGGGGATTGTTCCGTCCACTTCCGTGCATCATTACCGTTTCGCGGGCGCGCAGATTCCGGTGGTCTGCAATGCCGTGCCTGTGAGCCCTGGAGATATCGTAGTGGCCGACAGCGATGGCGTGGCCGTGGTGCCTCGAGCTCAGGCCCAAGCGGTGCTCACCCTGGCACAACAGATGGACTACAAGGAGCACTCGATGTACGCGGTCATCGAGCAATTGAAGTCGATCGTAGCGGCAGTGAAGAAGTTTGGGCGTCTGTGACCGGGTAGTGTTTGCAGAAGCAACGGCTTTCATCAGATAATTCGCACTCCCGATGCGCATCTCCGCGTCGTTGTCGCGTTGCTGTCGTGTTGTCGGATTCACAACTGGAAGGGATAAACACTATGGCTCTCACTCTGACCCGCAGGATCTTCGCGTCACGGTTGGCTGCGGTCTTCTCAGCCCTGGGGATCACATCCGCCGTCGGCCTGGCACAGAGTGCTGGCCAGGACGCCAGCGGCATTCGCAAACTGAACGCCGAAGGCAAGCCCGGAAGCGAAAAAGACATCATCATGCCGGCCATCGTTCACAACGGCTTGATCTATGTTTCGGGGCAGGGTGCGCACGACTCGCGCGACCAGAAGGAGTGGACGATCGAATCCCACACTTCCATGGTGATGGACAAAGTCAAGAAGCTCGTGGAAGTTGGCGGTGGAACGATGGACACCATCCTGCAGGCGAATGTCTTCCTGGTGAAGATTGAACATTGGGACGCCATGCACAAAGTATTCTCAACTTATTTTCCGCATGGGGGACCGGCACGCACCACCGTGGCGGTCGCTGCGCTGCCGGGCGATTCGCTGGTCGAAATCAATTGCATCGCCGCGGTGCCACGCAAGTAAGCGGGAGCAGGCTTCATGGGACTTACATCGCACTGGAACCGGCGCGGATTCCTCGGAACGGCCGCAGCGATCGCTGCATCCGTGTTTGCGCCGCGCAGGCTTTCTTCCGCTACTGCCGAGGGTGGAAACGCCAGCCTCAACGGATTCGGACAGACCGGCAATCCCTATGAAGAACTGGGCGTTATCACGGTCATCAACTGCCAAGGCACCATGACCATGCTCGGTGGCTCTGTGCTTCGGCCTGAACTGGAAGCGGTTATGGCCATGGCAGGGCGCCATTTTGTGAGCATTCCGGAACTCGAAGTGGCGGCGGGGAAGCGCATCGCGGAAATGCTCAAGCTTCCCGACGGCTACACGGCGCTGGTGACCTCCGGCGCGGCGGCCGCGATGCAGTCCGGATTGGCCGGCATCCTTACGGGTGACAACCAAGCGCTGATTCGGCAACTGCCCGACTTGACCGGCATGAAGTCTGAGGTCATCATCCAGAAATCGCACCGCAATCCGTTTGATCGTCAGCTGCGCTCCACGGGCGTAAAACTCGTGGAAATTGAAACCCGCGAGCAGCTGCGCCGCGCCGTGAGCGACCGCACGGCCATGATGCACTTTGCGAATTTTGCCAACGCGGCCGGACAAATCAAAGTCGATGAATGGGCGAACCTGGCAAAACAATTCCAGCTGCCGTGCATGAACGATGCAGCAGCCGACACACCACCGGTCTCGCATTTGTGGGACTATGCGGCGATGGGCTATGACCTGGTTACATTCAGCGGCGGAAAAGCGATTCGCGGTCCGCAATGCGCGGGATTGCTGATCGGGCGCCAAGACCTGGTTGGGTACGCGCTATTGAACAACAGCCCGCACGAGGACACGCTGGGTCGCAGCCAGAAAGTTGGGAAAGAAGAGATCATCGGTATGGTCAAGGCTCTTGAGCTGTACCTCAAAGACGATCATGAGGCGCTGGCGCGGGAATGGCAGGACCGCCTAGTAACCATCTCCAGCGAGTTGAGCAAAATTTCCGGTGTGAGCATTTCCTTCTTTACTCCCGATATCGCCAATCACGTCCTGCACATGCAGATCACATGGGATTCGAAAGTGGGGGTCATCCACAAGAAGTTGCAAAACTGTTGCGAAGTTCGAAGCCCTCAATCGTGATCGGTGGCGGAGAAGGTCGGCCGGGTCTGTCTTTGTGCTCGTTCATGCTCCAACCCGGCGAAGACAAGATTGTGGCGGCGCAGCTGTCACGGATCTTGCGGGAGCACTCGGCCTAGCGCGAATGCCCGTTGAGATCAAGCTGGGAGCAGAACGGTCTTCGAGAGGACGCGTGACACGGCCGTCTCTGCTCACTCACCCCGCGCGCCGGCATGTGGAATCCAACGCAGCCCTGCTGACAATTACGGGCACAGCCAGAGATCAACCGGTGCTTGCGACCTGCGGAGCTCGGTGTGATGCGTGACGCGACAAGCCACGTGCGCTGGTTTCTGGTGTTCTGGCTGTTTGTCCTGAGTGCCGTCTCGTATCTGGACCGCGTCAACATATCGATCGCAGGCGGCGCGCTGGTCGACGCCTATCACCTGACGGATGTGCAACTCGGAAAAGTTTTCAGTGCACTGGTCGCCGGATACGCGTTGGTCCAGACGATCGGAGGTCACCTCGCGGACCGGCTCGGTCCGCGCCGTGTGTTGACTGGTGGCGTGGTGTGGTGGGGCATCTTTACGGCTCTGACCACGTGGGCGCCGACCCGCTACGCAGACGCCCTGCCGCTATTGATGGTGGTGCGTTTTCTTCTCGGTGCCGGCGAAGCTGTGATCTACCCGGCGGCCAATCGGTTCGTCGCGTACTGGATTCCGGTCCGCGAGCGTGGCATGGCCAATGGATGGATTTTTGCCGGTGTGGGTGCCGGAGCCGGCCTTACCCCGCCGCTCATTACTTACCTGATGGTCCACTACGGGTGGAGGTCCTCGTTCTGGGTGTGCTCGGTGGTCGGGCTTGTCGCGGGAGGAATTTGGTTCGTAGCTGCTCGAGATACACCGGAGCAGCATCCACGAGTCTCTCCGGCGGAACTCGCCACCATTCGATCCGGACTCACGATGCCGCTGAAGGACGCTGCATTCCCGCAAAACGCCAAGGCGCTGGTGCCCTGGAAATGGATCGTACGAAGCCGTGAAGTTTGGGCGCTTACCGTCAGCTACTTCTGTTACGGCTACGTCGCCTGGATTTTTTTCAGCTGGTTTTATCGCTATCTCGCCAAGGTACGTGGACTCGACCTTAAGGCCAGCGCCCTTTTTTCCATGCTGCCCTTTCTGGCCATGCTGGCGTGCTGTCTTCTGGGCGGAACCATCAACGACCGTCTTACAAAATGGCGCGGCGCACGGGTTGGTCGCTGTTTCCTGGCCGCCCTTGCAATGGCGGTGGCAGGAGTTTTTATTGCGGTGGGCGCCCAGGCCGAAGCGGTTTGGGTGGCCAGCCTTGTGCTCGCTGGCGGCGCCGGAGCCTTGTACTTGGCGCAAAGTTCCTTCTGGTCGGTGACCGCAGACATCGGCGGTGGCTCAGCCGGATCGGTTTCGGGGTTCATGAACATGGGTGGTCAAATAGGCGGAGCAGTGACCGGTTCGTTGACGCCCTGGATCGCTTCGCGCTATGGTTGGACGGCTTCGTTCTTTGTGGCGTCTGCTTTGTGTCAGCTGGGCGCCCTCAGTTGGCTGATGGTAGATCCGTCGAAGAACCTTACACCGGTTGGCTCCGCGCCATCGTCCCTCCTGGCGCCGCGGCCCCCTGCTCCTAACTGACTGGTAATAAACGAAAACCCTTGTAAGTTCGGAGCCGGTCGACACGTCCATCCTAGGCTGGTGGGGCATCATCAGGGCCCTGACCGCGTAGCCGCACCGGCGTGCATTTTGTCCTTGACTCCAATCCCAATCGAAAGTAAAAGTCCTAAAACGCAAGTAAAGGAAACTTGCGCTTATCCGTCTCCGCGGAGGGGTCATGCGCCTTGCGATTTCTGGGTTTCTGTTGCTTGGCATGCTTCAGGTTTCCGTTTGCCGTCCCATCTTGCTGGCACCCGATGCACACATGGCCGACACAACAGTGTGATTCCCCTGTCATCCCGACTGCCGGCGCGACAAGAGAAATAGTTCCTGAACGAGCTGTCAGCCGGGCTCAGGAGGATGAAACAGGGATCTCAGTGAACATACGCATGGGTCTGAAAGTGGGGGTCACGACGGTTCGCTGATCACCGGAGTGCTGCTTTTGAAGGAGTTCTTGGACTTGTGAAACGAAATACTGCCCTCGTCCTCTGCTGGCTGATCTGTTTCCTGCAAGCTGCCACGGGCTCCTATTCTGCCGATCAGGATTGGACCAACTACGTGCGCATCGGCGCCTACAGCCTGAAAGCGGACAATGCAGACGAAATCGTGCGTAGCGCCCAGCAAGACGGAGTGTTCGGCATTGAGGTCGACAACGATATACCCGGGCGTTATGAGAGCTTTCAGAATCCCGCAGAAAAGTTGACGGCCATTCGCGCCGTCGCGACCAGAGCACACGCGGTAGGCAACCGCGCGTTCGTGTATATCGCGGGCACCGAGTGCATCACCGCCCACGCCGACCAGACTGCACACACGGTTGCGAAAGATCACCCTGACTGGTTACAGCGGAAGCTCACGGGCGAGCCCGCGCTGTTCGGTGGTGGCACCGCCTTTTGGATCCAACCAGGCGATGAGGACGTGTGGATCAGTCCCTTTGCTCCGGCCTGGCGCAAGATTTACATGGAGCGGATCAGGCAGATCGCAGCTACAGGCATCGACGGCATCTACGTCGATATCCCATATTGGATGACTCACTTCGAAGGCTGGGAGGACAGTTGGGCCAGTTTTGACGACTACACGGTTCGAGCCTTCAAGGAACGAACCGGATTGGATGCTCGAAAGGACATGAAGCTCGGCGACTTTTCTGATCCGCACTTCCGCAAGTGGCTCGATTTCAGAATCGAGGCCATCACCGATTTTGTGCGCGCAATCGACCAGACCGCGAAGTCGGTAAATCCCCAAATCAAAACCATTCCGGAAATCTATCCCGGCATCGAGGAAGAAGCAGTCCGCGTCGGATCCGACGTCTACAGCCTCTATCCCATGGTGGATGCGATTGCCCATGAGTACGAGTTCGGCGAGGGGAGCCACATGGCTTCCTCGCGAACGCCGTTGGACTGGTTCTGCTATCAGGTGGGGATGTATTCCTTCCGTGCATTCGCCGAAGGCAAGGCCACGTGGATTCTCAACTATTCGTGGGATGGTGATCAGAAGGTTGACCGGCGCCAGTCGATGATGAATCTAGCCATGTCGGAAGTGATGGCGGGAGCGAACTTCTGGGATGCGCCGGGACATTCCATGGCTGGCTCGAACGATCTAGCAACGCGAAGGACCATACTTTCCTGGATCAAGGCTCACGAGAACACATTCTACCGCCCGCGGAACCCGATCCTCTCCATCGGCGTGTATTTTTCTCCCGAGACCCGCAATCTTCACTCACAGGAATTCATTTCGTCCTATCGTGGAATCTTGATTTTGCTGATGCAGAAACATTTGGAATTCGAGGTGGTGACCCCACGCACATTATCCAAATTCCAGGGGAAGATCTTGATTTTCCCTGATGTGCGCGAAATTTCCAGCAAGGAAAGATCTGCCTTGGAACAATATCTGAAGAGCAACCGGACCTTGATCATCACCGGAAAAGACGCCCTGGGACTGGACGACAATCCGCGTCTGATTCGCTTGAGCCGTTGCCCGGGCAAGGATTACATGGCGGCTTTGCAGAAGGATTTTGAGACCGCCACTCCGGAAATTGAGGAGGGGTTTCTGCGACAGGTCGAAAATCCCAATGCCATCACTGTGCAAGCCTCTCCGATGATAGCCACCTCGATCTCGGAGATCGAGAGGAAGCCTCACGTCTTTTTCGCAAACTTCGCCGGACTGCGAGGCGGCGCTAATCCCATCCAACCCCCCCAGACGGACGTGCGAGTCACGGTACCCTCAGCCAGCGGTGGGAAAGGCTTTTTTTTGCCCTTTCTGGGAGAGGTCCAGGAAATGCAAGGAGTTGTCGACGAGAAGGGAATCACTTACAAATTGCCCGCAATTGAGAAGGGTGCCGTCTTCTGGTACGAACGGAACTAGAAGCGACGCCGAAGATCCCTTTGACCGCCATCCTGTAGATTTCTCCCTGCCGCTCAACGGCGACACACAGTGCAGTATCCCCCCACTTCCAGGCGCGCCACGACAATACGAAAACGGCACTCCTGCTCCAACTGGCTCTTGAGAGAGTCAAACCGCTCGCTCACAAATTCGGTGATTTTGCCACATCGCAGACACGCCATGTGGATGTGGTCCTGGCCCAACTTGCGTTCGTAGTAGTGTCCATCGCCGTTCAAATGCATCAGGTCAAGCTCATCAATCAGTCCGTGCCGTTTTAACAAACCTAGTGTCCGGTAAACGGTGCTGCGGTCGACAGACGGGTCCGACTTCTGCGCCTTGCGCAAAATTTGGCTCGCGTCCAGATGTTTGTTGGCTGTTTCGATGACGCCCAGAATGGCGCGGCGTGGGCCCGTCATGCGGATCCCGCGCTGAACCAGCAGTGCCTGCAACCGTCCTGGAATTTCAGTCTCGGGAAGCGGCATGGTTTCCTCGCGCCTCTGAGTCGCAACTGGTTGCAACGGCGCTGCGACAGAATCTTCTAGCCCCGTATTGACAGTCGATTCTTGGGACCTTACGCTGAGAGTGTAGTTCTAGTTGCGACTCAGTTGCAACAAAAAATGCAGAGCAGGGGACACGTCCTCGGGGCCGAAAAGCAGGAGCAGCGTGCGATGGCAGCGAAGGTAAACGCTGGAACAGAAGAAACACGGAAGCGGTCTGACATCATCTCGCACCCCGATTGCTGGACATGGCCCCTTTCCGGCACTGCTCTCAAATGAGAGATGACTGCGTTGGCGTCTCTCTGCGTGTCCAAAGTTATGCGGCGAAAACTACCTCGTACGGGATGTGAGGTCGGATCGTGGGATCCCTCCTTCGATAGGAATCGAGATCGTCACGCTCAGCCTCATTCCACGTGGCGAGCCAAAGCTGAAGTGGTCAGGATGCTGGCGGTCGTCACCATGCTTCTGGCAGTTTTGTTGGCTCGACCCGCTGCAGCTCAAGAAAGTCCCTACATCGTGACCTATGACCATTACCTAGAAGAGCCTGGGAGCCTTGAAGTCGAGTACTTTTCGACGTTTGGGACGCAACGTGGCGGCAATGACTTTCTCGCCTATTGGATGGAGTTTGAATATGGAGCCAAAGCTTGGTGGACCACCGAATTTTACCTCGATGGACAGACCACTTTGGGGGACAGCACGGTCTTCACAGGGTTTCGCTGGGAAAACCGATTTCGTCCTCTCCAGCTTGAGCATTTCGTGAATCCCGTGCTCTACATCGAATACGAGCAGATCAACGAGGCTGACAAGATCATCAAGGAAGTTGAGGGCCACGATATCGAAGCCGACCATGCCGGGCCTAATGGGATCGCCCGCCAGACGCTCGACCACGAACTGGAATTCAAGCTCCTACTGTCGAAGACATTCAAAGGCTGGAACGTTGCCGTAAACCCCCTCGCCACTAAGAACCTCTCACCCAGCAACCCTTGGGAATTTGGCTATGCCGTCGGCGCAAGTCGTCCGCTCGGGCTCAAGGCCTCTTCAAAACCGTGCAACTTCTGTCCTGAGAACTTCATTGCCGGTATCGAGTTGTACGGCGGTCTAGGAGATACGCAGAGTTTCGGTTTGCATGATACCTCTCACTACCTTGCTCCGGCAGTAGCTTGGAATTTTCCCTCGGGATGGACTCTTCGGCTTTCACCGGGGTTCGGCCTGAACGACAATAGCCACCAACTGCTCCTGCGGTGGGGCCTGTCTCGGGAGTTCTCAAATTTCGGTGGTGTGGTTAGCCGGGTCTTTGGGGGCCGTCCATGAAGCTTGGCCGGCGTTTTCGTCATTTTGTATTCGTGTTGAGCACGAACGCCTTCGTCGCCCTCGGCATCTATGCAGCCCTCGCTCAATCTGACGGTTCGGCCACCCAGGATCACGATCATCTCCATCACTCCCACTTTGCGGAATTGGCGAAGGTTCCAGAGCGAACTCGGGCCCGCCGCAATCCGTTGGCAACCGATCCAGACGCTGTAGCGGCGGGCAAGAAACTTTTTGGACAGCATTGTGCCGAGTGCCATGGAACAACGGCCGAAGGGGGTAAAAAGGCGCCGAATCTCCGGGAAGAAGAAGTGCAAAAGGCCACACCTGGGACGATCTTCTGGATCCTGACCAACGGAGTAGTCCGCCGTGGTATGCCGGTGTGGTCCAAGCTGCCGGAACCAGAGCGGTGGCAGATCGTCACATTCGTAAAGGCATTGCCTCCCTCGGGAGCTTGCCGATCAGAGGGGGCGCATTCTCCCCATTCGCGGTTAGAAACGGATCTCAATGCTGACCATCAGCAATGACACAAAGACCGACAGAAGATGAGAGAAACCCCACGCAGGGGTGTGAGAATGAAATTCGGTTTCATCTAGCTCTCTAAGCTGGGGTATTACACCTTACGCAGTCGTGCGACCCAAACCAATCCCAGAGTCTTCGCTTGCCTCTGCTCGCATTGCAGGCGCCACAACCAATGACCTGCTCCTTGCTAGCGAAAGCTCAGTGCGACACTGTGCTCTGGTAGTTTGCAGTAGCCATTTTGGGCGGTGAGAGTTGTGCGGCGAAGTCTTCTGTCTAGCCTGCTTATGGTTCCAGAACTACAGGAGGCCCGCCTAAATCTGATTGTTTCCAGAGGAACGAAGAACTGGCGCCTAAACCACCTCTATGTCCTCCGGGAATCGCTGAGTTCCAACGACAATCCACGCAAGGGACGAGCCGGCCCACAAGGAAGCGCTATTGTTCGCCAGGAGCCGATCCTTCGCATCTCGAAGGCGCGGTACCCTTTACAATGGTTCTGATGTTCACTGTTGCCTAGCGCAACACGGCAGAGGAAGCAATGTCACGGGCATCCGCAATTCTTTTGAGCACGCAGCCGCGAGCACGATGGATGCGGCTTGATACGGCGCAATTGCTAAAGCGGTTCTTTTTCTGCGAGCGCTCGCTACTCGTCAGCATGGCGGCTTGGATCCCGTCCATAGCCCCGCTCGAAATCAAAATAGACATGGCGCGCATCATTTGGCAGTGTGCCGAATCCGCCCACGCCTTGAGAAATCGAGTGTTCGAGCTTCGTTTTCCTAGCCGAATGCTGGAGGAGGAAGGGCCAGACCGCGCTCTGATCAAGCTCTTCGGCGGCATAAAGGATTCGCCGTCAGCTTCTGCATTTTTGATGAGTGTGACCGAAGTCCTTCTGCCCGCACTGCGCGATTCTTACCGGGCGTATCTGGCCGCTTCGGACAGCATCGCCGACGGGCCCACACACCGATTCCTCTCGCTGGCTCTTTCCGAGAAAGATGAACAGATTCGGGCTTTGCAGAGCTGGCTGCAATTCCTGCTTTCGAGCGAACCGCTGGTTCGAGACGAAGCCCTCGCTTGGACGCAAACCCTTGCCCAGCATCTATCCGATCTGGGTGGTGTCGGCATCGGGCCTGCACAGCCGGTTCCCGCAGCCATAGCCTTGGCAGGATCCAAAACTTACTCGATTCCCGACAAGCCCTCGCGGGATCCGCGATTTTGGCGCTGCCGGTTTTACTGGCCCGACGTGGTGGATCCGAGTTTTCCCTACGGGGAGGGTATGCAGTTGCAACTCCGCTCCGCCATTAGCCACCTCAATGAAGTCTGGGCTATTGAGGCAGGCGGCGTCATTCTTAGCGCTTTTGCAGACGTCCTGCCTTGGGAGTGGATTCATGACTCCGCGCGCTGGAGCTACGACGAATCCCGCCACTGCCGGATGGGGTATGACCGGCTGCTGTCTTGGGGTCTTGAGCCTGCCGAGATTCCACTAGGTACTTACATTTACGAGAGCGCTTCGGGCCAAGATCCGATTTACCGCTTGGGCATGCTCTATTTCTTTGAGACCAAAAATATCCGGCACAAGTTGACCCGGGCGCAGCTCTTTCGTGTCTACGGGGATACGCTGAGCGAACACGACATGGATTTCGATTGGGCCGACGAAACCATTCACGCCGGCTACGGCAAGCACTGGCTCAAGGAGCTGCTCTCGCTCCGAAGCGAAGACCCAGGGGCTCATGACCAGATTCGAGAACGCTGTGGGCAGCTGGTGAGCCACTATGTGAGCACCGCGACTCCGGCGGAAGTAGAGGACATCAAAAAAGTAGCCGCTGCGTTGATGGCCCGGGCAGCCGGCAAGTGAAGCGTCCCGTATGCCTGTCAGAGTCCCCGAGTCGCTGGCACCGGCACGAGGTTTGCGTTGTTTTCATCCAGGGTACCGGGAAGAAGCTGTTCTCTAGTGAGATCGCCCGCCTCTCCAATCCTTGCTCGAGGTCGAGGATGGCGCGGTGCAAAAAGGAGTCAGCTGGCTGCTGCCCGAAGCCGCCAAGGCGGATCGGCAGCGAACGGTCGCTTAGCTGATGAAGATTCGCGCTCGCGCCACGCGTCTGGTCCTCCCTACGGCTTGCGAGACTCTCCCCGCCGCCATGCGAAAGCGTATCCTCACCCAATGAGCCGGCTCACGCTCTTCGGTCTTTTCGCCGTTACCGCCATGTTGGTCTGCTACACCTTCGAGGACCGCAGCCGGTGGTTCATTCTGGCCTTTGCCGGCGCCTGCGCTCTGGGCTCGCTCTATGGCTTCCTGCAGGGCGCCTGGCCATTCGGTCTGGTCGAAGCCGTCTGGGCCATGGTGGCGGTACGACGCTGGTGGCGCGCCTCACAAGCACGATAAGCAGTTGCCGGACCCGCCATTCGCGCAAATGCTCCCCAGATGTCAGGAAAGAATCACCCTGTTTTGGGAGGGGGAATTGGTTCGGGAAAGCCATTTTCTGCCGCTACGGCTGAGTCCCTTGCTCCCGGATGCCTTCAATGCCCCCTCCGCTAGCCCAATACGGCTGTAGGCCTCAAGTCTCCAATAGGAGGAGGGGCGGCGCTATGGGCATGTTTTCAACAGTACCCCGCACGAGTTGGCGATGATCTCCCGGTGTTGTAGCGGCAAGTTGCCCAACGGTGAGCCCACCGAGGCCTGATCACGCCTCGCCCTGGTGGGCCCTCGCAGCGATCACCGCATCAGGCTGCCGCTGGCTCCGCCGCACGGCTGGCGACAGGAACGTACGGGAAGGTCGTCGACGGCTTCGAGGTAACCGACTCCTTGCCGATCCCGAGGCGAACAGGTGTATTCGCCGCCATCGAGAACATCACGTCCGGAGCGTTATCGGTAAGGGAGCGGCCGTTCCATTCGACAAAACCGAACGAGGCGGGCGTCCCTACTTCGTAAGGAAGAATGTTGGGGCAGAACCGGTGCGCCACTTTCTCCGCATATGCTTTGGGGTCTTCTGCTGTTCCGTATGCCGAGACGACGCCGGCGATCGCCTTGATGACAGCCTCTCCGTGAGTAGTAAAGTCATCAAAAGGACGCCCGGCATTGAGACGGTTTCCGAGATCTTCGTTGTACTGTGTGAATAACGGCGGAATCATGGGAAGACCGGCCCGATTGATCTGGCGCCATCCACCAGCGTCCGTGGCGAGCGTTGCGACGGCCCACACTCCAATGCGGCGATCGCCGCCCGCTCCGGCGAGCAACTCGCCATCGGGAACCTCCAGCACGATCGAATAGACGGTGTGCCCGGCAAACAGGTTCTTCGCGCGACTTGGATCCCACCCGGACAGGTCCACGGTCCTGCCCTCCTGGAACGCATGGCCAACGGCGTGAAGCACGTCGGGCTCGATCCAAAACGGGTCGCCGGCTTTATCTGCCCAGACGCGCAGACCGGATGGCGTGGTCAGAGGCTCCCCGGTTGTACCCTGTGCGACGATGCTGCCGGGCGCATGCGGATCGACCGCGTCTGCAGCCCTGATGCAGCGTACGACGTAGCTTTGCTTCCCAACCCGGTCACGTTCCTTGAATGTGAAGCGGTAGGTCACGTCCTCGACCGCATCCCCGTTGAGATCAACTTTGAACTCATACATGCCTTCCGGATGGTAGCCAGGCACAGGGATAGGGCCGAAGATGGAGTGGCAGACATTGATAACGAACACGGTGCCCGTTTGGCCTCGGAACACGTACAGATCCGTGATATCGAGCCGGATATCTTGCCGAGCGATGGGTGAGTCGAGATGATGGGACATAACGCTCCTCTCTTGGGACACGCTCACAGTGCCGTAGGTTTTCCGTTAAGACGGGGCGCCAGCGAGTTCGATCGGCTAGCGACCACCTCGGGCGACCAATTGTACGCCCGAGAATTACTTTCTCTTTTTTCAAGGCCTTCCGCTTAATGCTGGCGCGCGAACTCAGGTGCTCCCGCTTCAATTCATCAGTCCACCCAGTTGTACTCCGTCATGGTCATGTCCTTACCCAGACGTTCTCCGAGTTGGGCGGCGAGTCGTCCCAGGAGCTTAACAGGACGCTTCAGCCCGACGGCTTCAAACCCCTGAAGCACGCGAATCCAGCGTGCTCCTCCTGCAAGATCGCTTAGATATTGCTCTCGCGCCCCTGTCAGTGCCGCTTGCTCTTCGGTGGTAAGGGGCCCTACTTCTCCCGCAAGCAGGGAGTCCAAGATCGCAAGGGCGTAATCATGGAACTGCAAGTGAGCGGCCAAGAGGCACAACTTGAAGAGCGGCAGCTTTGCCGATCGTGCCACAAACCATGCGTAGTCCCGCAAGTAGAGAGCATCGCCCCAAAGCAGTTGCCCGCGCGTAAGCGCATATGGTGGAAAACTCAACCTGCGATAGCGAGTGCGGGACATATCGAACAGGACGAAGCCAAACCTTTTGAGATACGCATCCACGTCACTGAACATCGGCTGATCTTGATAGAGCGGGGAGAACTCGACTTCACACTTTACGGCGGCCATCTCGGCCGCTAGAAAACGGTCGGCTCCACGCAAAATCTCAAGCTCGCTGCCCTGCGTGTCGAGGTCGAGGAAGTCAATGCGGTTAACACCGAACTTGGGGAGAAATGAATCCAGAGACACAATCTCGATGACCTTTTCTTCCACCACCTCGAGGTCTGTACCGCAGTCTTTGAAGCTGCTCCACAAGGAGTGATTAGGACGCAGAAGGGACGAGCACCCGGGGTTGCGGGTGACGTAGAGGGTACGCTGTTCGTCGCGAGCGCCGACGGCTGCGTTGAAGTAGGTGAACCCATGCAGCGCCTGCTGGTTGAGGCGCTGGTGTTCCTGGATGTCTGGCTCAAAGCCAACGAACCTCAGTTGCGGGAGAGCTCGCATGAGTCGATTGCTGCTCTCACCGCGAGCACCACACATCACGTATATGATCTCTGGTATCAGGCCGCTGAGAGCAACCAAGGTCCTTGTTCGATACTTCAAAATCGGCATAATGTCCGTAAGAATACAACCAAGCAGCGCGGGGGTCTTTTCCCAGACATCGTTGGGAAATGTTGCGATACCCCTCTCAACCCCAATCGAGCCAATCTGCGGTGAGGTATAGGAATTTTCGCTGCCTCTAAGCTATTACTCTTGATTGACTTGCCTTTGCCCTCAACCTAACATTTCATCCTGACGGGGCGGGTACCTTTTCGCGTGATCGGCCAGACCATCTCGCATTACCGCGTGTTGCAGAGGATCGGCGGAGGCGGGATGGGTGTGGTTTACGAAGCGGAAGATTTAAAACTGGGGCGCCATGTCGCTCTAAAGTTCCTGCCCGAAGAACTTGCCCGCGATCCCCAAGCGCTGGAGCGTTTTCAGCGGGAAGCCCGTACTGCCTCGGCACTGAATCACCCGAATATCTGCACCATCCACGAAATCGGCGAGCAGGAAGGGCACGCCTTTATCGCCATGGAGTATCTGGAAGGTGCAACCCTGAAACATCGGATCGCGGGTAGACCGCTGGAAACCGAGTTAATCTTGTCACTCGGAATCGAGATTGCTGATGCCCTCGATGCTGCCCACTCCAAGGGAATTGTCCACCGCGACATCAAGCCCTCGAACATCTTCGTAACCGAGCGTGGGCACGCCAAGATTCTGGATTTCGGGCTGGCGAAAGTCACTTCACAGACTCAGACAACACCCACGACGGCGCAACCCACAGCTGAACGGCAGCAACTCACGAGCCCCGGCTCTACCCTGGGCACTGTCGCTTATATGTCACCGGAACAGGTGCGAGCCAAAGAGTTGGACGCACGTACCGACCTGTTTTCGTTTGGGGCGGTCTTATACGAGATGGCAACGGGTGCGATGCCCTTCCGCGGAGAAAGCTCGGGGGTCATTTTCAATGCAATTCTGGAACGCCAGCCTGTGCCTCCCCTGCGGCTCAATCTTGACCTTCCGGACAAGTTAGAAGAAATCATCAAGAAGGCTTTAGAGAAGGACCGGGACTTGCGCTACCAGTACGCCGCGGAAATCCGCGCTGACCTGAGGCGCATTCAACGAGATACGGGGTCGGGCCGATCGCCTGCTCAGACAGTAATAGACTCGCAGCCCACCGTCTTCGCCCCGTCGGTTCCCGCAGCCTCTGCCCGAGCAGCACGTTCCTCAAGTCTTCTTTGGATCGCAGCCTCGATTGCTGGTCTTACGTTACTTCTGGTGAGTACCTACTACCGGTTTTCCAGGCAGCACCCGACGCCGAAACAACTGCGTGAACGCCAGCTCACTACCAACCTGGTGGAGAACCCGGTGGTTGCGGGTCGCCTCTCGCCCGATGGCAAATATTTGGCTTATTCCGACGTCAAGGGTGTACACGTAAAGTTCATCGAAACTGGCGAGACTCAGAACCTGTCCCAACCTCAGTCTCAGACGGACGCTCCGGTGGAATGGAGTGTGAACTCGTGGTTCCCGGACAGCGCACGATTTCTGGCAAGCACTTCCGTGCCCGGAGTTCCGGGCGGTATATGGGTATTCTCGGTCATGGGAAGCACCCCACGGGAACTCCGTGAGCACGCTTGGGCTTGGTCGGTTTCGCCCGACGGTTCTTCCATCGCGTTTGCCACCCGGATGTCTGGGTTCGCCTACGCAGACATTTGGACCATGAAAACCAACGGCGAGCAGGTGCATCACGTTGATGGGGCAGACGAGAACACGGCCTTCGACAGCGTGCGGTGGTCGCCGGACGGTCAGCGTCTAGCCTACATGAGGTATCGCCGGACGGCAGAACCTCCGATTACCATCGAAACCCGCGAACTCCGGACCAATCGCGTCACCGTCCTGCTTTCTGAAGGAGGTTCTTTCTACCCGGACCTGGATTGGCTTAGCGATGGAAGATTGCTCTTTACCAAGGCAGAAGACTCCGAGGCGGACTGCAATATCTGGAGCCTGCGCATGGATACTCGCACCGGTCGCGCGATCGGCCCCGCCGAACGCCTGACCAACTGGAGCGGTTTCTGCACCCAAGGGCTGTCTTCCTCCGCTGACGGCAAGCGCCTCGCTGTGCAAAAGCTGTCCGTTCGGCAGAGTGTTTATATTGCTGAAATCGGGCCGAAATCCGTTCTTCGGGCCCCGCCCACACGCCTCACCCTGAGCGATAGTTCAGACGAGCCCATCGATTGGACCTCGGATAGTACGGCAGTCCTGTTCACGTCGGATCGCAACGGTCACGAGCAGATTTTCAGGCAGTCACTGCACAGCGATACTCCCGAACTTATTGAGGTTGGATTTCCGGACCCGGCGCTTTGCTGCCGTAGCCCCGACGGAGCCTGGCTTCTTTTCAGCACATCCCCGGAGTGGGAAGCTCCATCCTGGGACCTGCGCCGTGCACCTAGCGGAGGCGGTCCATCGGAATTCGTTCTGACGGCACACTATGGCGCGGATGCAGGCGCCCGATGCTCCAGAACAGCGTCGGGCTTATGCGTGGTTGGCGAATACTCATCCGACCGCAAGCAACTGATTTTTACCGCCTTTGATGCGATCAAGGGTCGCGGCCGGGAACTCCTGCGCTTTGACGTCGACCCAACGGGCAGACACAGCTGGGATGTTTCCCACGATGGCACTCGCATCGCGGTGCTCAACCCTCCGGAAGGTCGCATTCATATCCTTCACCTGGATGGCCGATCACCGGAACAAATCACAGTCAAGAATCTGATGCTCGGGGATGCTCTGGTTTGGTCCGCTAACGATGGCGGCTTTTACGTCGACCCCACCACGGCGCAGGGCACGGCCGTCACCTACCTGGATCTGAACGGAACCCCCCGTCAGATTTGGGAGGTGAGAGGAAGTCGTAATGCACAGGCGAACCAGGCAGCGTGGGCGATCCCTTCGCCGGATGGCCGCCACCTGGCAATCAATGGATCTCTTCTTAGCAGCAACGTGTGGATGCTGGAGAACTTCTGACTCCGCTGCCCTCCCTTTTGAACACCGCGAGACGACGAACCATCAGGAAGGCTCTATTTGACAATGGTTTGTGATTCAGTTGAAGTGCTCTGTCATTGACCGTTGCCCATCATGCGACCTACCATTCCCAGCAATGTCCACGCACACCCCCGACCGTGCGCTAACCGAACCTGCAAAACGAAATGAGCCGGCGCCGTCGCAAGCTGCCTACCGGGTGCTTTACGATGGGCAGTGCGAGATTTGTCAGGCGTGCGTGGCATGGTTGAAAACACTCGACCACGAGATCAAGACGGTCTCCCTGCCGATCAGTGCAGAAGTCTTGCCCACTGTGGACTCCCGGCTCCGGATAGATGAATGTCTGCGGCAGCTGCATGTCGTCATCCCAAAAGGCGAAATCTTGGTTGGTTGGGATGCTGTGGCAGCACTTGCTCTTCTGTTCCCGTCAACCTGGCTCATTGGTGTGCTGGGACGGCGATTCCCCTTTCGAAATGCCGGACGATGGTTCTATAACTTCGTCGCCATGAACCGCTATTCCCTGAGCAAGTGTCGCGGAGGCGCGTGCCGAGTTGCAAGGCCGGACGCAGTGCGGCGGCAGGCTCGCCTCGGAGCCTTCTGGTCATGCTACACGCTCGGATTCTTCATCCGGCTGCCACTGGTACTGTGGGCGGGTCTCAAGGCGGTGGCACAAAGGGCGAGCATCTTCTTCCGCACCTATCACCAGCGGTTAGATTTGCTGAACGGCAAACTGACCATTCTGTTTCTGAACGGGTTCCTGCCAAACGCAGTCCCTCTGCTCTTCGGCGAACTATTCACAACCGTGCTCTACGATGGAGTGGCGGTCGATCCCGGATCACCCAAGATGCGTAGGTCGCTGCTGCGGCACCTCCACCGGGTGAGGCGGAAAATTTCAAGGATCATCGCCACCCATGCTCATGAAGAGCATGTCGGCAACCTGAATTGGTTGTCTGACCTGACTGATGCTCCCCTCTACGTTTCCGAGGTGACCGCCGAGTTCCTGAGGCCGTTCAAGAAGCTGCCATGGGTACGTGCCGCAATCATCGGGCAGCCTCCCGACCTGAAGGAGCCATCCAATTGTTGGGCAATGCGCTGGATACCGAGTCCGGCCAGTTGCAGGTGATCGCGACTCCTGGCCACTGTGATGACCATGTTGTCCTGTACGACCCAAGAGAGAAATTGCTGTTGGCAGGCGATGCCTTTATGGGGAGCTACTTCGCAACGCCCAACCCTGACGTGGACAGCCAAAAATGGCTCGTCAGCCTCGAACGGTTACTGGAGCTCGACATTGAGATTCTGGTAGAAGGGCACGGCCACATTCACACGCTGAGAGCCGATATTCCCGATTTTCCCGGCGTGGTCATTCGTCAAGCCCCGAAGATCGCTATCTCGCAGAAGCTGGATTATCTGCGATGGCTGCGCGAGCAGATCGAAGCCGGATTTCAGGAGCAGCTTCCGGTACGTGTGATTGAAGCAAGCTGTTTTCCGTGGGGTAGGCGCACTTCGTGGGAAAACTGTGCGACGGATGAATGCATCCGGCTTCTCAGCCTCGGACACTTCTCCCGTACTGAACTGGTGCGGAGTTTTGTTCGCAGCAACGCAGACCCGCTTCCCACCATCTATGAGGCTCGCCTATCGGGAGGCGAGTGAGGGGAAAACTTACAGGGCGGTGACCACAGCAATCCTCAATGTGAATGTGTGGCTACGCCCACGAGTGGTCCTAGCAAAGCCCCCCAACAAATGAGGCCGATGACGAACAAGATCAACAGGGCGGGAATTGATGCGAGGGTCCATTTGACCATGAAGTTGACCATGGAAAGGAACGGGATCTGAACATCTTGGACCACGACCGGGGTCGGGCGAACATCGCGCTTTGTTTGGAAAAACAGTTCTCCGCGCTGGGTTTTGACGAACGGAATTGTGTTGTCTCTTCTCCGGTCGCGGATCCGCTGCTCCACTGCTTCCGCAGTCCACTCAGTCATGTTTTCTGGTTTCCTCCTTTGCCCAGAAATGGCTCGGCCTGCTGCCAGACTTGGGTGCTCTCTCGTCGGAACACCCAACCTCAGCATTCGGCAGCCAGACCGAGCCCGAATAAAACACTAGCGTTCAGCCAGGGTCGACGTCGTTGCGCAGAAGCAATGAGGTCTTTCCTTGCGCGATCCAAGCGGATGCATCCGAGCTTTCCGGTCCGATTTCGACCAGGTAGGGTGTGCTCTGGCGGATCGCAATGCAATTACCCTGGTGTCGCTGCGGCTCGCCAATAGGCGCGGAGTGACTCGCGTAGAGGTGGACAAACTGGGTTTGAGGTATCGCGACGGGAAAGGTCACCCGAGCTGGCCAAGGGGGCATTGCCGAGCGGGTGAGCGTCTCAAGGGCGTGGCGATGTCTCGGGAAAAAATGGGAAGAGCCTGCGAATCTCTTCCTCACTGGGCTGATGTCCGTATTCCGTAATTTCAAATGCCTCCGCGTACTGTACGTGGGCCGCTTGCGCGCCATAGCGCTCCTCTAAAACCTCCCGCCATTCGGGCTGCAGCGTTCTTACCGTCCGTTGCTGAGATGCCAGCCATTTCTTTCGCTCCAGGGGATCCTTCGGAACCTGCTCCAACTGTCCCATAGTCCAGGGCAGCCACTCGTAGAACTGCGACACGTGCGCGTCCAGCATACTAACCTTCTTGTCGAACGTGTCGTCAATCGATACCACAATGTCCGCACGAAACGGCTGCGGCCGTGTGAATCGATCGCTGAAGTAGAGAAAAACCGGATTTCGAGCCAGCGGCGGTGTATCCGTTACCAAATTGGGCACGATCACCATATAGGACGCATCCTGCACCAGCACTCCCGTGTACCGATGATCCGGATGGTAGTCATTCGGACGTGGGGCGATGACGATGTCCGCCTTCCACCGCCGAATCTCACGGATTACTTGTTCGCGGACCTCCAGCGTGGGCAAGAGCTTGCCGTCATGATTATCGAGCACCTCGTACTCGATGCCGATACGTCGCCCCGCTTCCTGCGCTTCCGCACGGCGGCGCTTGGCGAGTTCCTCTCCGTGCTGCGACTGATGCCCGGCGTCGCCGTTGGTTAGCGACACGAACTTTACCTTGTGGCCGAGCGCAACATATTTGGCGGCGAGGCCCCCAGCGCTGAGGTCGCAGTCATCAGGATGTGCGCCGAAGGCGATGACGCGAACGGGCTGACTTTGTGCCTTTGCCGGCGGGGCGGAGAAGGGCAGCGTAGCCAGAACGAAGGCGAGAGACACCGCACAAGGACAACAGGCGTCGGAAAACTTTCGCTTGAGTGACTTCAACATTAGCATCGGCCTCAGGACAAATCATATAACGCCAGTGACAAACGGTCCGTCTCCATTCCGGGTGAACCGAACCCGAATCGGCTCACTGTTTAGATTCTCGACGGCACAAATACCAATTTGCTTCACTTGGCAGAGCGTGCAGTGTATAAGGGGCGGTCCAGGAGCTCAAAAACGAAAATCCCGTTTAGAGTGCTCGGTGGGCGAGCGGGATTCCGGGAGCGCAGATGAAGCTTCGGAAGATAGCAGCATGCCTGTTGGCCTTTCTTGCAGCGGTTGCGGTGGCGGCCATTTCTTTCACTATCGGCTGGCGGCCGTTCATCGGACCGCGATCGCGGACGCTAACGGCACGGAAGTTCGACAGCACGCCAGCGAGACTGGCGCGCGGAGCTTATCTGGTAAACCATGTGAGCGACTGCATGGGCTGCCATGCGGAACATGACTGGACGAACCGGGAGGCGCCGATCTTGCCCGGGACGCTGGGCTCGGGCCAGGACATGAACCTGCTGAAGGGTTTTCCCGGACGTGTGTACGCGCCGAACATCACCCCTGATGCGGAGACCGGCGCTGCTAATTGGACAGACGATCAACTCGCGCGGGCTATTCGGGAAGGGATCGGCCACGACGGTCGCGCGCTGTTCCCGTTCATGCCTTATCAGGACCTCCGGGCGATGTCGGACGAAGACTTAGCGTCGATCATCGTTTACCTCAGGACCCTGCCACCCGTTCGTAAGGAGCGGCCGACGACACAGTTGGTTTTCCCGGTGAAGTATCTGATCCGCAGTGTGCCGCAGCCGTTGGAGGACCCGGTACCGGAACCGGATGTTTCGACTCCCCAGACACGCGGGAAATACCTCGTGACGATCGCGGGCTGCACGGATTGCCACACGCCTACCGACGATCATGGGCAGCCCCTACCCGGATTGGAATTTGGCGGAGGATTCATTCTGGATGGCCCCTGGGGCCGGGTGGCGAGCGCGAATATCACCCCCGATCCGTCGGGGATTTCCTATTACGATGAAGCCCTCTTCACGCAGACCATGCGCACCGGAGCAGTGAAGGCCCGGCAACTTAGCCAAATCATGCCATGGCATACCTACCGTGGGATGACGGACGAAGATCTCGCGGCCATTTTTGCATACCTCAAGACTCTCAAACCTGTACGGCACCACGTCGATAATATGGAAATGCCGACCTACTGCAAGATTTGCCGCAAGATGCACGGGGGCGGAAACCAGACCTAAGAGATTTTAGCTTTGTTCGGTCTGCACTGTCGTGCCCCTGCGGGAGGGACGACAGCGGAGTCGCCGTTCGCCAGCCTTTGACCCCAGACCCAGGCGATGTGCCGATTCATCGCAACATAGCGTTCGTTTCCGCAGACGCTACACGCTGAGTTTCAGGCCCATTGGTCGGATTTTGGAAATTGGGAGAGCAGGGCTCGTAGTTGGCGAATATCACTCACTGACCGAGTGTCGGTGCAAAAACCTCGTCGGGCTGGTCGATGAATGTGCCTTTCGCGGCAGCGGGCTCGGATGGGTTGGTTCGTAAATGCCGATCTCCCCGCCGCTGGGAAGCGTGATGGAGGCGAGCTTTCCCCAGCGCTGCTCAGTTATCCTCGAGACCTTAACATTCTTCGACCTCAGGTCCTTCAAGGTTGAAGCGATGTCATCACACATCAGGTAGAGTTCGTGCTGGTTGTTCTTCTCGGAATCGTGAAAAGCAGCTTCGAGTTGCGGCAGGGCGAAGATCAGCCAGCCGTGTCCGGCATCCACCCAGGGAAACTTGAGCACATCTCGGAAGAATGTTCGGTCGGCTTCCGCATCCTTCGAATAAATAATGACGTGGGCGCCGTTAATCATGAGCCAAATCCATGACGGCAACCGACATGTTGAGCCGGGACAGCGTGTAATTATCCACGAACGTGCAAAATCTGCAGGGTGACCACGTTCATTCTACGCTCTCGCATGCTCTGCCAACTGCACCTCTCAGGACTCTGAAGCGTCTACCCCACAACTGGCCCGATTCGGGAAATAACGATATTCAACGAAACGGGCCAGCCGTCGTGGCGCGCTCGGGTCTAGACAAACCAGGTCGGTCCATAATGAGCAGCTCAGAATCAGTGTGGGTTGCGGCGGCAGGTTCAATCATAAGGCGCACCAAAGGAGATACTCATTCCTGTTGGGAATCGCCCTATCATTGCTAAGAACATAGGACGTGAGCACATGGCAGCGAATCCGGTAGTACTTTACTTCGAGAAGCAGGAGGACGCTTTGCTTTTCACGCTGGCCGCCAGTTCGGTCATGTCAGCGGAAGGACCGGTACAAGGCAGCGACGCACTGGTCAGGATTGCAGAGCAGATTTGCAAAGCGAGTCGAATCACGGCCAAGGGTGTTCTGAACAACACGTGAAGGATGGCACAATTAGCATGATTCGAAAAACTGCGCCGAAGATCGGGGTCCTCGCGCTATTCGCTTTCATGACATGGAATGCGTATCTTGCCGTCAGTCATTTGAAACAGATGCACAAGATTGCGGCGCTCGCGCTGGAAAGCTCCATGATCCAGGCAGATATCTCCGGTGTTCTGAAAGACTTGACAGATATGGAAACGGGTCAGCGCGGATTCCTGCTAACGGACGACGCTTCGTACTTGCAGCCTTACAGCGAGGCAAAAGCCAGGATTGCAACCGATTTTGCCGGCCTTCGTGTGAGGTTAGCTAATCGCGGGGAGCGCGCACAGTCCCTGGAGTCACAGCTCGAGTCTTTGGCCAACTCAAAGCAAGCTGAAATGGAACGCTCTATTAGTCTGCGCCAACAGGGGTATCGCCACCGCGCATTCATGCTGGTGAATTCGAACGAAGGTATGGAGTACATGGATAGAGCGCGCGCGCTTCTCTCTTCGCTATCGGCAGCGGAGAACAGCAATTTCGCGAGATTCGACAGAGAGAGGAATGCTAGTCTAACCAGGGCTTTGGCAGAAACCCTTGTCGGCAATTCATGTCTGCTCGTACTGACAGCATGTCTATTTGGACTCATCCGGTACCACGGACAAATGCTTGAGCAGGAAGCTTCCCAGAGCAGAAAAGAGCTAGCCATGCGCGATCTGCAGCTAGAGAAACTGACCTCTGCCCTTTCCAACCAAGCCCTCTCCAAGACTTCTGCCATCGAAGCGAACGCCCGCCTCCTGCTGCAGAACTACGGGGGATTTCTACCACGACGGGGCCACGAATATGCTGAGCAGATAAAAGAAGCATCAGCACAAATGGAGCGACTCCGACAAGATTTGGTTGGCAGCCTAGGCTCCAACATTGATGAGAAAGGAACGTGCGACTCCGTCGCATGAAGTTCGTCCGCGAGCCGTTGCCGAGACCTTCGGGCGGCCTATCCTGGCCGATACGAATAGCCAAGAAGAACTCCAGAATGACGCCTAAGCCGCAGCCAACGTAGATTCGGTCGTTCACCTGGCGGCCCCCCCCACGGCAGCCGCTATCCGGCTCGCCGGCTTGCCCGGAGCGTATGCTTGTCTGATGTATTGCAAGCGACCGAAGCTGATGGGCATAACCGCAGGTTAGGCTGTAACCTTAAGCAGATTTGCGTTCTGGACAAGCGGCATCAAAGGAAGATTGTGCTCCGACTCACTCCGCGGCGCAGGCTCGGCACGGTCACGTGTTTCTCGTGACAATTCGTTAAAACCCGGGCGATCTGCTACCAGCGGAGTAGATCCTGGATGGCTTCCGGACCGGCCGTCCTTGATCCAACGGCATGCTCAGGACTCCCTTACGAGAGCATATTTAAAGCGGCATGGCGGCTTCTTCCGGTGGTTCCCGATGTGTACAAGATGTAAGCACGGTCAGGAACGCATTGTGCTAACGTACCGGAGTTTGTACTTCGAGAATACAAAGCATGCGAAAAGAGTTCAGGGTCAAGCTTAACGGAGACGAATCCAAGGAGAATGCAACCGCGTCATTCGCACTGCCGTTCGACACGCGAGAAGCCTGGGGGAAGGCAAAAGTTCCGGTTAGAGTGACGCTAAACGGCTACACTTGGCGCAGCACAGTCGGGAACAGGGAGGGGATTCAGTACATCGTGGTCAATGCGGATGCACGCCGGAACGCAGGCGTGAAGGCGGGGGATTTCGTCACCGTCGCGCTTGAACCGGATAACGAAACGCGGGACATTGAGATTCCCATCCCGTTGCAGAAGGCACTGGGGACGAAGCTCACGCAAAAGCTCAACAGCTTGTCGTTCACGCACAAGAAGGAATTTGTGGTGTGGTATTCCGAAGCGAAGAAGGAAGACACACGTATTCGCCGAATAGAGAAGATGAAGCAGATGCTTTCGTCGGGAAGGGTTATTAGCTAGGTGCTGGAGGTTGATACCGAAACCGAAGCCGGGGCTTTGGCGAACGCGAACCCAACGGAAAGAGGCGGGGTGAACAGGTTCGAGATCGGTCCGATCCCGGTATCGACGGCACGTGCCCAGCCGGCGTGACGCACAGGCCTCCCTACGACAATGGTTGAAGGATGAAACGCGAAGATTTCGTCAAGGTTGCAGAAGAAACCTTGGATTCGTTGCCAGAAGAATTCCGCAGCCGCATCCAGAACGTCGCGATTCTTGTCGAGGATTTTCCGCCCCGCCAGTTACCACTGCAGCCCGGACAGCAAAGGCGATTGCTTCTAGGCATCTTTCATGGCGAGCCAGCGACCAAGAAGAGCGTCTTTGATGTTTCGATGGGTCCTGCCCACATCGTGCTTTATCAGAAGAATATCGAAGCGGTATGTTCAAGCGAGACTGAGGTCCGTCAAGAAATCCGCCAGACACTCATGCACGAATTGGGGCACTACTTCGGCATGACTGAGGAACAACTTCGGGACGTTTAAGTGATTCATCTTGAAGCTTGTAAGCGCTCGAATGCACTTACACGACTCAAGATGTAGCGAACAACCAGACTTTGACCTTTACGCATTTTGGTCGCAAATCGGGCAAGCCCTACGAGGTTATGCTGGCAGGCTAAGTGAAGCCTCTAGCTCGGGTGCCCGGCTTATCCAGCGTGGGGCTGAGCCGCTTTTCGTTGGTCGGCACGATCAGAGCAAAGAACCCTGCACGCCAGCACGGCAACGAACTCGGCAATCTGACGCATCTGTTCCTCCCTGACAGCCGCTTCAACTTCTAGCCACGACCAGCGGCATGATGGCAAACACCAGGAGCGTAATGTAATAGGCCGTTCCTGACACTGGGTCTCGGGTGGCGAGATACCCACTGATCGTCATGCCCCGAATCCAGAGAACGAAGCCGAATTCGGTGATGAGCAAAAGGACGAGTGCGATGCAACCTATACCAAGTCGGACAGACGGCACGGGCGGCACCGCGAGGCGCAGAACTGTCCACCGAGCAGCGAAAATTGTGACCGCCAGCATGATTGGCATTTCCATCAGTTCGGCTCTTCTCGCGCCCACGCGAGGGACAAGCCACAGTGTGCAGATGGTACCAAGTACGAAGCCCGCTCCGAACACGAGAGCAAAATAGAGGATGCCTGGCGTTAGAATCTGCATGAGAATACCTCTCCGGCGGGCGTGTGGCGTACCCTCCATCAAGCGTCAGTGCGGTATCCGAGATGTAGCTGGCCTCGTCTACATAAAGACCACTGCCTCTCCACGCGCGCGCCCGCGCGCGAATCCTCACATTCCCCCGAGGGCAATTGAGACATTCCCTGTCCGGTGATTAGCGTCACAGCCTGCCCCGAGGGGCCCAAGGCTATTCTAAGCATGGATCGGAGGCCATTATGAGCAACACAACGGTTGGCAAAGAGCATGAGAAATCGGATGGCCACCTGATTGACGAATTGGCTTTCAGGGAGATCAACCCTCTCGACCCCTGTCATGATAAGGGCATTACACCTCATCGGAGCAAAGGCAGAGTACAGAAAGCACTGGCAATTTCTTACATTGTTTTCTCGTATGCAATTACGATTGCGGCCATGGTAGTGGATGCACTACACGCAATCCGACCTCTTGGAAACAACGGTCCGCTCCCATAGGAGAGTCAGGTTGGATGAACATAACCCCTGCGCGACACGGATTATTCTGAGGGCAGGGCGTTAGCGAATTTCTGGGGAGGTAGATCCACTCCAAGGGGTGGGCCACCAGGTAAGATCGAGGCGGGGTTCCCAAGCCCACCCTCCCGCACGAAGTTCGGTCAACGCATTATGAAAGAGCGCCCCGCTCTCCCGCAAGCCGGTCACACTATCCCATTTCTAGCGGCACGGAATCGAAGCCTGATCTAGGAGCATCCAGATGATGCATGAGGCAGCCGTGCGATGAAGCCGTAATATGGACGAGGCTTTCCGGTGTTCCGTGCAAGGCTGAATCACGGCGTTGGATCCTTGCGGCCACCATTCTCGGTTCGAGCATGGCATTCATTGACAGTACAGTCGTCAATGTGGCCCTGCCTGCGCTGCAGGCTAGTCTTCACGCCAATGTCGTGGAGGTTCAATGGGTAGTCGAGTCCTACGGCTTGTGTCTCTCTGCCCTGATCCTGGTTGGGGGTGCATTGGGCGATTCGGTTGGCCGGCGGGCAACGTTTCTGCTGGGCGTGGCGGGGTTCGCTGCCGCTTCGGTCGGGTGCGGTCTCTCCTCTAGCATTACAAGTTTGGTGACCTGGCGTTGCGTGCAAGGAATTGGTGCTGCGTTCCTGGTCCCTGGCAGCCTGGCGATCATCAGTGCATCCTTTGACAAGAAATCTCGTGGTCAAGCTATCGGAACCTGGTCTGGATTCACGGCAATGACTACTGCTCTTGGCCCCGTTCTTGGAGGATGGTTGATTGAGCACGCTTCCTGGCACTGGGTGTTCTTCATCAATGTTCCGTTGGCAGCTGCCGTGATCGGAATTACCTGCTGGCACGTTGCCGAGTCACGCAGCTCTATCCCACAGAAGCTGGATTGGGCCGGTGCTCTCACGGCGACGGTCGGGCTGGCTGGAATCGTGTACGGGTTTTTGGAATCGGCAAGACTGGGATGGGATGGTCCTCAGGTATTAGGAAGCTTGCTCGCCGGCTTCGTCTCTCTCCTTCTTTTTCCAGCTGTCGAGAAAAGAGTGGCCGAACCGATGGTTCCATTGTCGTTATTTAGGTCACGCAGCTTCAGCGGTGCTAATCTCCTGACTCTGCTTCTTTATGCCGCGCTTGGAATTTTCTTTTTTCTGTTTCCGCTTAACTTTATCCAGATACAAGGATTTTCGGCTACGGTTACGGGTGCCGCAGCGCTGCCGATGATTTTGCTCCTCTTCTTTCTGTCACGCTGGTCAGGTGGGCTCGTGGCGCGCTACGGACCAAGGACTCCGCTTATCGTTGGTCCGCTCGTCGCTGCAATGGGTTTTCTTTTTTTCGCTGTGCCTTCAGCGAAGGCCAACTACTGGCACAGTTTTTTCCCCGCGTTCGTAGTTCTAGGTTTGGGAATGGCGGTCAGCGTTGCACCCTTGACGACAGTGGTCATGAGTTCGGTGGAAGAGGGTCATGTTGGCACAGCTTCGGGAATCAACAATGCGGTCGCCCGGGTTGCGGGAGTGCTGGCCATTGCGGCATTAGGGGTTGTAATGGTCCGCGCATTTGGACACCGCCTGCAGGAGTTGCTTTCGAGCTTGGCCGTGGCGCCAAACATTCTGCAAGACCTCCACTCGAACGCTGTCAAGCTCGGTGCCCTCGGCGCACCCCCCAATCTGGATGACAAGAGCGCAGCGACGGTGCGGAATGCTGTCGCTCAAGCGTTCGTGTTTGGATTTCGCTTAATCATGCTGCTTTGTGCCGGCCTTGCCGCGGCTAGCGCGTGGGTTGCGTCGCGGATGATTCCGTACCCAGGCGGTCAACGCGTGCTATCCGTTCGCGAAGGTCCGCGGTGAAGCAGAAGTGCTCTGCGGGAGCATCGCGAATCAAAGGCTCTGACGATCCCGGCAGCTCCTAGAGCACCCGGATGTTGTGGAGCATCCCGTTGCCTTCGATGTCGCAGCCAAATACCCTGCGTGCGCGAGCCCTCTGGTTGGCTGACCCGGAGCGGGACCGGGTCAGTAATTGTCTCGATGGCGCACGGGAGCCGAGGTTGAGTCGGCTTACTGCGTCACCGCCCGCCTTACCAAGGGGACACCCCAGCTTGAGGTCAACCTTGGACTGGAACCAATCCGGTCGACTTTCTGCCGATGGCGACGATGAGAGCCAGCCTTCAGAGCGATCGGAGAAAGTCCAATATCGACTGCTGATCAGCTGGTGACAGCTCGTTAAATTGCCGCACCGACCCGTTTGCTTCCGACCCCTGGGAACTGTGCTGTTCGATGGCGTTCAGCAAGTCCTGTGATCTCCCGTCATGCAGAAAGAACAGCCTCTGCATAACCCACAGAGGGGCAGTGCGAAACTCATCCGGGCCCGCGATGCCTTGCGACACCCCGTCTGCCAGAGTTGTTCCCATATGGTGCAGCGCGAAATCCGAAAACGGGTGGTATACGAGGAAGCTCATTCCAGTAAAGCACGAAGCTGACGTATTTAGGGTTTCGGAATGACACAGGGCGCATCCCACTTGTACAAACGCGTCGTGCCCCGCCTGGGTGTCGCTGTTCAGGGGTGGCGGCGCGGGGGGGGAGGGGACAGTCGCATTGCGTCCACAAACTGGTCCACATCCGACCCACCCACCTCGCTATGACTGTCCTCCGGCGTCGGGTTGAACTCGCACCCCTTCACCAGGTTGCGCTCGTTCGGCATTACGTCGTTCGTGATTCCCATCTCCACGTTGTAGGCCTCTCCCGCAAAAATGGTCAGCGACTTGTTCTGTCTTCCAGCCGAACTTCATGATGGTTCCGTCATTGCTGCTATTGTTGAACTGCCCGCCGACCCGTCGGACGCGATTGAATCGGCCGCCGATTCCGATCTGGGCTCTCTGGGCTGCGGTCGATTGCAGATTCATTTCTAAAATAAAATCTGGTGTGTTCTCAACCAGCCCCAATCCGAACAGGGGCGTTGGAATACGCAAGATCACATTGTTCGCTGCCAGCTGTGCTGAGAAATTCGGTTGCGGCAAATTGCATCCCGGAGCATCAGCTCTCCCAGCGCTTCCCGCACTGGCCCGTTCGCCGTGATGAACGATGGGATGACGTTGATCGCTCCATTTTCCGTCGCCGCGGCAATCTGTGGGTTGGGCTTCGCGACCTGCGGGCTCATCGGGCTCGGGCTCGATCCCAACGCTGCTGGTTGCGCATGACAAGCACCGCAACTAGTTGCGTTGTAACCCGGCCCCAGTCCGCCACTTCCTTGGGGAGAAGCCACTAACCGGTTCATCTTCCACGAACTGAGAGATTCCATTGGCAAATAATGCTTGGTCGGCGGCATTCAAAGTTGGATAGAAGCCTCCCGCTTGTCCCGCCGCCGGATGTGCCACCGCCAGAACCCCTGATGCAGGCGGCGCGAACCTGACTGATTCTGTGCAGGCACCGTGGTGGGGGGAAAGACGAGCAAGCCCAAAAGAACGGCTGCAAGAGACACACGTATGCTGTTCATTTCCTAAGACCTCCAGGCGCGCAAAGGGCTTCATACTTCCGGCGGAGGCCAGACTCGCCAGATCAATATGGGCACGAGAAGCCCACCTTTACGGTGAGGACGTGTCGCGTGGTTACCGCCACAGCGCACGCTATCAGCAGTGAAGATGTAGCGGAACCCAGTTCAGTCTTACGATGTAAATTAGAGAAACAAACGAGTTGAAGTCACCCTTGCGGGTAAAGGTTGCACTGTCGATGCTTACCGTACAGAACTGTGAACACAAGTTCCCTTCCCTGCAAAATCACCGGCGAAGAAGCTGATCAACATCAAGACTGGCGAGGCAAACTCGACTACTCTCCAGAAGCCCGTAAACGAATTTTCCCCACGTTCCAATTGGCGTCATTCTGCGGGACAGGTCCAATTGCAAAGAAACATTCACGAGTGCCCGCTTCCTGGGCTAGAATAACGGGCGCACTTCGTCGACCGGTTCCGGGATCCTATCTCCTTATTCTTTGGGCCTCGCACGACCAACAAACAGACAGAGACATTTTAGAGGAGGTACTATGCGGCCAAAGATCAGCCTTTGCGTTGCATTTCTTCTTTGCCTGATGGCGTCCGGCCTAGCGACGGGTGAGAAGCGGCATGCATCAGCACCCGTGGGAGGCAACCTCCTGCCGGATGGTTTCTACATTACTCCCACTGCAGCGCCAGGTTCGATTTTCCAAGACCTGTCCACCGGACTGCGCAGCGACGGGTCCGCCAACGCGAATGGCGCGGTGAACACTGCGCTCAGCCCCGACGGCACCGCCTTGCTGATTCTAACGACAGGCTACAATACGGGCTTCAATACTGAAGGACCGAGCGGCACTCCCATCACCTACCCCGCGCTCGATCCCAACACCGGGAATCCGACGTCCACTACCACACCGAATGCGGAGTGGGTATTCGTTTACGATGTCCGAACCACCCCTCCAGTGCAGAAGCAACTCATCAACATTCCCAACACCTACCACGGCTTGTTATGGGATCCATCGGGGACCCGATTCTACGTGGCAGGAGGCATCGACGACCGCATCTTCGTGTACAAGGCGAGTACGTCCGGGCCCAGCGCCGACACGACCTTCGTGCCGGATGCGCCCTTCGTGCTATTGGGGCACAACACCCCGGCAGATGTACCTGTACAGGAATTTCCCACTGGCGGTCTCTTTAACAATACTCCGATCAACAGCAACCCGTTTGCGCAGGGCATGTTCATTCCGTTCAGCGCGCTTGCCGCCGGCTTGGCGATCAGCCCCGATGGCGCGACGTTGTACGTGGCGAACTACCAGAACGATTCGCTGTCGACGGTGGACACGGCGACTCGGAAGGTGTTGAACGAGGTGGCGTTCTTCGCCCCGGGACAGAAAAAGGCGATTGGCGAAATGCCTTACTGGCCAGTGGTGCTATCTGATTCCAATGGCGCACCAGTTAAGACGTACGTGAGCAGCCAGCGCGATGGCCAGGTGCTATCGGTAAAGCCGTCGGGATCATTCAAGATAATCAAGGTAGGTGGCGAACCGAATCGCATGGTATTGTCCGCGGATCAGCGTCGACTCTACGTCGCCAACGGCGATCTTGATGAGATCGAGGTGATCGATACCACGGGGGATATTGTCAAGAGTCGTATCTCCGTGGCTCGCCGGGATTATAGGTACAAGGGCTCCAGCCCCAACTCCCTAGCCCTCAGCCCCAACGGTCGCCGCCTCTATGTCACGCTCGGTGGTGAAAATGCGGTGGCCGTCATCAAGGTTGCTTCCGGTCGGTTGCTGGGCCGCATTCCAACCGGATGGTATCCGAGTTCGGTATCGGTGAGCGCTGACGGCAAGACGCTGTTCGTGGTGAATATGAAATCCAATGCCGGCCCCAACCTGGAATATCGGGCCGACTGCCCGGGTACAGGCATACCACCGGAGTTTTCAACGCTCCTCTGCCCGCCACCGAACCCGACCTCAAGGAACGAATACATCCTGGCTCTGCTGAAGGCAGGATTCCTGACCATTCCCGTGCCCGACGCCAATACCCTCAGCTATCTGTCAGACCTGGTGGATGCCAACAATGGCTTTCTCAACCCTCGTAAGGATCCTATGATGGCGTTCCTGCACGACCGTATAAAACACGTCATCTATATCCAGAAAGAAAACCGCACCTACGATCAGGTGCTCGGTGACCTGCCTCAGGGAAACGGCGATCCGACCCGCGTGCAGTTTCCACGCCCCATCAGTCCCAACCATCACCTTCTCGCGGAACGGTTCGCCCTGCTCGACAACTTCTACGATGCTGGCGACGTGAGCGGCGACGGCTGGAACTGGGATATGCAGGGGCATGCCAACGATGCCACCACCAAGAACGTGCTGGTGGGCTATGGCAATGCGAATTTCAACATCCCATTCGACTGGAATGGCAATCCGCGCAACATCGGCATTGCAGTGCCAGACCAGACCAGCGGAACGCCGAGCCCCAGCACGGTGCGCATCACAACCCTTTTCGACCCGACAGGCAACTCATCCATTGAACCCGGGCCAAAAGACATCACTGCTTCAGAGGGGGCGGATGATCTGGATCCCGACGCGCTCGGTGGTTACATCTGGGACACGGCGCTTCGGGCCGGAAAGACCGTTCGCCACTACGGCCTCTATGCCGACGAGAACTACTACGTTGTTCCTTCGGCGCCGTATCCGTTCTACTTACCGATCGTCCGTGACGCTTTCGCACAAAAAGTGGTGCAGGCGGTGCCTGGGCGGCCGTCTCTTCGTGGGCGAACGGATCTCTTCTATCGTGGCTGGGACCTGAACACCCCAGACCAGTACCGCTATGAAGAGTGGAAGCGGGAATTCGACGAGTATGTGAAAAATGGCAATCTGCCCGACTTCGAGATCGTCGATTTCATGGAGGACCATTTTGGTAACTTTTCGTCAAACGTTGCGCATCTGGAGAACCCGCTCGCGCAGATGGCGAGCAACGACTATGCTTTGGGCCGGCTGGTCGAGGCAGTGTCTAACTCTCCTTACTGGAAGGATACAGCGATATTCGTCGTCGAAGACGATGCTCAAAACGGGCCTGATCATGTGGATGCACATCGCTCGACCATTTTCGTAGTGTCTCCTTACACGAAGCGCGGTGCGGTCATCCACACCAATTACAACACCACCAACGTAGTCCGGACCATCGAAGACATCTTGGGCGTCAACTACCTGGGTCTCAATGATGCCAACGCCAGACCAATGTCCAACGTGTTCACCAAGCAACCCAACCTGCAGGGCTATGTCGCACCCATTCCCGGCATTCTCTGCGAGCCTCCGGTCGATCCGACTCTCGTTCCTGAGTGCGGGGACCCGCCCGGAACACGGCCGAGGACGGAGGCGGTCAAACCACTGCACGATGGAGGGTGGTGGGCACAGGCAACCAAAGGCTTCAACTTCAACCATCCCGACCTCAACAATGCCGATCTGTTCAATCGGATCCTCTGGAAAGGAATCATGGGAGAGGACAGACCATACCCCGGGGCAGCTGTTCGGCAGGCGAAGAAGGGTGCACCGATAGCCGATCGCGATTAACCGGCGAGCCGTGCCGGCATGATGCAAGTACCGTAAGAGGGCTGGTGGCGTGATGCCGCCAGCCCCATTAGCCAAGGGGCAGCGAGCGAGGTCAACGGACATTGGAGAACCTGTGGGTCTTCGAGAACAAAAGGAATCTTCGGCTGATTACTTCTCCTAGGCGAGATCCTTCTGGGGTTTGGGACCTCGGATTCGAGCGTCCTCTTTGGGTCGTAACCCTTATGCTGCTTCTTTCAAGCTTGGCCCATGCCCAATTTTCTCCCTCTGCATCTTTACCACCGTTGCAACAGGTCGAGCCCGGGACCCAAATCGCTCCCGATTCCAGCCTCTATGTCAAAGTGCGGCTCAGCACGGCCACAAAGATGTCGGCTTTGAAGCCTGGCGATGTGGTGGAGGGGGAGCTTTCGCGCGACGTCTTTTCCGGCCAACGAGAGCTCTTCCCCGCCGGGAGTCCCGTTCACTTGACTGTGGACAAGCTTGAGCGGCGGAAAAGGGTTCGGAATGATCACTGGCCATGGGTGATTAACGCCTTCAAACCGCGGTACGAAAAGTATCCAACCTTTCGCTGCGCAAGCGTTTCGTCATCGGATGGCGAAGAGATTGATCTCCGAGTTTCTTTGATCTCCGTCGGCAACCGTAAGAGTGTGCATGCCCAGGCAAAGAAAAACACGAAAAAACTAGCCAAGGAGGCTGCGAACCCTGCGAACCAAGTGCAGGAAATGAACGCCACGCCTCCCGCGGCAATACCTGAGTCAACGTCCAAGCAGGGAGCAATTGGAATGACCGTCGCGCTCGAGGCAGAGCTAACCGCGAACCAACCGGTCGCATCGTCGGGCGCAGATTCTGCTGGCCTGGCTTCTCCGGCGACGCCAGTCATCCTGGCCGCCGGTACTCAGGCCAAGATCATCTTGCTGCGCGAAGTGAGCGCTTCCAGGAGCCGCCCTGGAGATTCATTTCAAGCGCGGATCGTTCAGCCGGTCTGGCTGGATAACAAAATGATTGTGCCGGAAGGCGCTTGGCTTGAGGGAAAGGTTGTGAAAGCTTCTCCGCCGCGGATGCTGAGTCGGGCCGGTTCCCTGCTTCTTGCTTTCACCAGGCTGACGATGCCCGATGGAGCTGTTACTCCCGTGATCGCTTCAGTTAGCGCAGCCGAGCTGGATCAAAGGTCGCACACGAGGATCGATCCGGAGGGAAAGCTGATTGGCGAGCGACCCGGCAAAGCCTGGATGCTGATCAACATGGGGGTAACGGCGGGCATCGCAAAGGAAGTAGATGATGGAGTGCAACTCTTAATCGAGGCCATCGTCTCTACCGCCACCGACGC
The DNA here is from genome assembly GCA_035623795.1 of Terriglobales bacterium. Classification (GTDB taxonomy): domain Bacteria; phylum Acidobacteriota; class Terriglobia; order Terriglobales; family Acidobacteriaceae; genus DASPST01. The sequence goes on along the minus strand of DASPST010000053.1, from coordinate 86,751 downwards.
ATCGACGGCGGGCATCGCACGGATTGTCGCCACTTGTGCTTCGGCCGTGTTCATCCTCACTCGCCACGGACGGGATGTAGTTTTACCGAAATTTACCGAAATGAATGTTATGTTCAACCGTCCAGTAGTGCTCTTCGACTCGAAGCCTGGCGGTAGAAGTGCCCTCTACCACCGCTAGGGACCAGAAGGTTGCACGGAGTCGCGTTCGGGGAAATTGTGGCGCGAAACGGTCCTGGACCCTCACCGACAACTGACACTTAATCTCATAAGGCAGCGGCCTGCGCGCACCATCTCAGGCTAGACCGTTCGTGATCGCGAAGGTTGCGGCGGCCATAAGAGCTGATGCCGGAAGTGTGAAGATCCAAGCCCAAACGATGCGACCTGCAATCCCCCAACGGACGGCGGACAAGCGATGGACCGCGCCGGTACCCACGATGGCACCTGTGATGGTGTGGGTTGTGCTCACGGGAATGCCGACGAGCGCGGTCGCGAAGAGAGTAATGGCCCCGGCTGTTTCGGCACAGAATCCCCCCACGGGTCTGAGCTTGGTGATCTTCTGGCCCATGGTTTTCACAATACGCCAGCCGCCGAGGTACGTTCCAAGCGCGATCGCAGTATGTGCGGCCAGAATAATGGGCCAATGCAGACGTCCCCAGCCTCCAAGCATGTCCGATTTGCTCATGAAGCCACCGGTGTAAAGAGCGCCGGCGATAATGCCCATCGTCTTCTGGGCGTCGTTGGCACCGTGTCCGAGACTGTAGGCGGCGGCGGACAGCAGTTGCAGCCTACGGAACAAACGATCCACCGGCTGCGGTGCCGACCGACGGAAGATCCAATACACCGAGATCATGAAAATGAAGCCTAGAGCCAACCCCATCAGTGGTGCAAACACAATAAAAATCAGCGTCTTATACCAGCCCGCGGGAATGACCACACTGAAAATTGATAGGACACCGTGCTGCAGCGCAGCGTTCGCCATCGCCGCCCCTGCGTATCCACCGATTAGTGCATGCGAGGAGGAGGTGGGCAAGCCCCACCACCAAGTGAACAGATCCCAGATAATCGCGCCAAAGAGACCCGCCAAGACCACGTGCTGATTCACATATTCTAGGTGGATCATGCCGCTGCCGATGGTCTGGGCTACTGCGGTGCCCAGAAAGAACGCCGCCAAGAAATTGAAAGTCGCGGCCCATAAGACGGCATGTCCAGGCGACAGGACCCGAGTAGAGACAACGGTCGCAATGCTGTTCGCCGAATCGTGAAACCCGTTCACGAAATCGAAGATCAGCGCTACCAGGATAGTTATAAGGACAAGCAGAACATCGGCTTGCACCGAAGAGCGGGCCTCCCCTCTTTGTACGTCCGCTCTGACATTAGGCACTTTTCAAAACAATAGCTTCGAGCACGTTGGCGGCGTCTTCGGCCTTGTCAGTCGCGACCTCCAGAACCTCGTACAACTCCTTCAGCTTGATTAGCTGGATGGGATCCCTTTCGTTCTCAAAGAGCATGGCGATCGCCCTCTGGCTGACATGGTCCGCCTCATCTTCGAGGCGGTTCACTTCGTCACAGTGCTTCAGCACCGCTCCGTTTTTTTCAAGCAACGAGACGCCACGCGCAAGTTCCTCACTTTGCAGGACGATCAGACCAGCGAGTTCGGCCGCTGCCGGCGGTGGTTCGGTGATCCTATACACAACCAGGCGGTTGGCTGCTGCATTTGTAAAATCCAGGACGTCATCGAGAGAGGAGGCCAGCTTATGAATGTCCTCGCGGTCAAACGGGGTGATGAAGCTCTGGTTGAGCTTGGTCATGATCGCATGCGTGGCCCGGTCGCCCTTATGCTCGATGGCCTGGACCTGCTCGACACGCATTCTCAGATCGCGGGGATCTTCGAGAATGCTCCGAAGGAGCTTGGCCCCTTCTGTCAGGTAGCCGGAAAGCTCGGCGAACATTTCGAAAAATTTCGCTTCGTGTGGAATTAGCCGCAACGATTTCCCTTCTGCCGAACAAATATGCAGCCCGAGAGCGTGGCGTACTATCTCGTGTGCTGGCGTTGACGTGCAAGCTTGGGATTTGTAGCCATGTTCGACAACGATGTATCGACCCGGAACACTGAAGTGCACAACAGACAAAAGTGCACGCCTTGCATGAGGTGCCCGTCTGCCCGATCCCCCGCAGTTGTTTCAGGGCTTGCAGTGCTCTTCACTATGGCCTCAAGTTCGTCAACCGCTGGTCGATGACCCCTGAGCAATCCCGCCTGTCGCTGACGGATCACCGCCTCGGCCTCGGTGATTCGAACAAGGAGTTTATCTGATTTCAGTTCAAAAAGTGCCGCCGGGTGCTGTTCGTCCAAAGATATGAGGGTGGCTGCAAGCAGACGTTCCTCGAAGCTGGGAAGTATACCGAGCGAGAGCAGCATGCGCAAAGGCAGTCCCCCGTTAACCCAGGGGAAATGGCTTCTCCTGGTGTTTATGATCTGCGGGAGGCGGTTCATCACGGGCTCGCCTTTCCGGCCGCCATCGGCGGAGAGTCGGGCGTTCCCCAGCAGGGCGGCAATGGTCAGCGCCAAGAGTGGGCGTGTACGGTGGCGCCTCATTCAGGAGATGTTGCGTACCTATTGGTCGACGGCGCCTTTGTGTTTGAGTACGAGAGACATTCGGTTTTTCGCAGCATCGCCTTTTTCATTGATTAGAAAGACATGCTTAGTCATCGTCTCGTTGCCAAGAATCCAGATCGCAGATTTGCCTTCCCCCGTTCCTTTTCGGCCGGAAGGGCGAAAAGAAGTGACTTGCCTCGAGAATCTCCTTGTCTTCTGGTAACAGGTAGGTGTCCGGGTACACGATGTATCCAAGGCACATGAGCGCGCCATCAGCACTGCCACCCGGGCACGGGACAGGGTGAGGCAGGTCGAAGGTATGCCCGAGTTCATGACCAAGCCCGCCTACCCAACGGCACACTCCGCCCGTGTCCGATTGTTGCCAGGAACACGCCGGGATGTTTCGCTGGCCGCTTAGGCCGCGCAGATCGCTTGGCCGCACAGAGGGTCGGCGTCAATGTAGAAAATCCATGGTGATAAGGATCGAAGAACTGCGCTCCCGTGGCTGAAAAGCCATCTGCCAAGGCATTGAACCAGAACCACAGACTGGCATCAGCGCCGCTGACCGGGCTCGTCTCGTACCAAGAGGCGGTGTGACTGGTGTGCACGAGTCTTAGCACCGGGTCGGTCAAGCGAAACGTTTCTCCGTTTCCCATCTGTTCCCGGTACCACATCTGCAGGTTGGATATGGCCGCTTTGATGCGCCGGCTGTATTTGCTTCGAAAGGGCCGGTCCGCGGGCACCCGGTAGACGACCCGCACGACATGCTTGTGTTTCCGCGCTTCCTGGCGAGCGGCCGACTCTTGCGCTTGCAGGTGGGAGCAGCTGACCAAGCGATAAGGCGCAGATCAGAAACAGTCGTCCAGCACGGTTTCTCATCACGGTTCCTCCACTGAATTCGCGGCATAGCTATCCAAAAGACAAAAAGCCGAAAAGCCTGAGCTGCCTGCGAGTGCTTCACGCGGTCGCATGCAGCAACTCGGCCGTCATCAAATTTAAAGACCTGCCGCTTTCCGTCCCCTGCTCACGAGATCTGGCTTTAGGATTTATCCAAAGATTCATCCAGAAAAATCACACACCCCTTCTGTGTGACAGTTCAACGGTTGCTTCTGGTAGAGCCAAAAAGTTGGGGTCATTCTCAAAGCAGGAATTGCAAGAACTACCGACGGCCTACTCTGTTCACGGCCTTTTTGGAAGCAGGCCGTACCCTTTCCATTGCAACTAATTTATTCAATTCAACAGGTAAGTTGAGGAGGATCCGGCACGGTTAGTCGCGGTGGTCACTCTCCACAGCCCAGATCTGAAAGATTGACGTTCCTTTTGCATCTTTGTGACAAGTCCCACGTCTTAGCCCAACTATCTTCGGTGCGCGTTCCAGTGCCGAGAGGTGTGCCGCGTGATTTCCTGCGCGCGGGCCTTTGGGGGAATCGAACGCAACGAAGGAGAAAAAGAAAATGAGGAGATCGCCGTTCTCAATCCTGGCCGGCTTGTTGTTCCTGGGCCTGTCCTTTGGCGTTCAGTATGCGCAAGCAACAGCGGGCAGCCTTGACACGACATTCGGCACAAACGGTGTAACCGCTACCAGCATTCCCGCCGGTGTAAACGGAATCGTCAACTCGATCCTACTGCAGGGCGATGGAAAAATTCTTGTCTATGTGGGCGGCGCGGCGGTGTTTCGGTATACGACCAACGGCGTGCTGGACACAAGTTTCGGCAGCCAGGGAATCGCGGTGCTGTCGACTCCCATCGGCGGCAGTTTGGCGTTACAGACGAACGGCCAGATCGTAATCGGGGGAGTGGTCACCCCGAGCACGGGCGGGGCTGAGCTGGGGGTGGAGCGGCTGGATACCAATGGAACCCCGGATACCTCTTTCGGGAGAGGCGGCGTGGCGGTCGTGGGTCTGGAGAACCGGGCACCCAATGTCGGAACTGCCGTCATCGTCTATCCCGCAAGCGCTCTCGACAGCGGCGACATCCTGGTGTGCACCACGCTGATATCCGCCGGGCGGCATCTGCCTTACCAGACCGCGCTGGCGCGTTTCACTTCTTCAGGTGTCCTGGACACGACTTTTGGCAGCGAGGGACTCTCCATACAAACGGGCGTCAACGGCTGCACCGCTCTGGCCCTGCTCTCCACTGGCGACATTCTGGTCGTCAATACGGATGAAGTTGCACAGTTCAACTCCAGCGGCACCGCCGAATCCACGGTCACCGGTGGAACGATCATCGCCACCTCCCAAAGCAGCTCAACTTTCGAAGCGAGCATCTTCGATCCGAGTGGCGATTTTCTTCTTGGCGGCGAACTCTTCGTCGGGGAAGAGTCTCGCGGTCACAATTCTTCGGCCCAGGTACAACGGTTCAGCCAGACCGGTACCCAGGTCGCCGACGTGACCTTCCACTATGTCGGCAGCGGGGGGAGTGGAATTGAGGCCATCGTGCAAGCGGTGGCAGCGCAGAGCAATGTTGTCGTGGCCGTGGGCGACCAGATCACGTTTGCCCAAAGCGGCCAGACCACAGTCAATGGCTTGGCACGACTACAAGTACAGGAAAATGGATCCCTGGCTCTCGACCCCACTTTCGGCAACGGAGGAACCTTAGTCAACAACCTCCCGGCCAGCAGCGGTGTGGTCATCCAGTCCACCGGGAAGATTGTTACCGTCGGGTTCGGGAGTAACGGTGACCTAGTCCTCGTTCGGTATTTGGGCCAGTAACGCCCTAAGCAAGCATGCTGCAGTACGGCACGAGTTTTTTGCATGCGAACTGGGAGCAGGAGGGCAGAGACTGCTGCGGAGACGCGGAGAGCCGAGAACCTGCGGCCTCCGTGTGTGCGAATCCAATGACGAGGAACAAACAGAAATGAAGAAGTTAACGATATTCAAAGCGTATATGTCGGATCAGGAAGACGCTCGGAAGTTTTATGTTAACCAGCTGGGTTTCAAGCTAGCGGAGGACAAACAGCTGGGTGACTACCGTTGGCTGCTCGTTCAAGCGCCAGACAACCGAGAAGTGTCCCTGAATCTTGAGGTGGCTCGCACTGCTGAGGAAATAGCTCTCATTGGACGCCAGGCAGCAGCACAACCGCTGTTCAGTCTCTGCACTGATGATGGTTCGCGCGACCTCGAGGAATTGAAGCGTCGGGACGTTGGATTTGACGGAAAAACGAAAGCGATGTTCTATGGAACAGGGGTCATGATGCGAGATCTTTACGGCAACAGGATCTATCTAAATCAGGAACCGTCTGAAACTGGAATTCAGCCCGCACTACGTTTCGCGTCCTGTGGTGAAATTGGTTCCGTAGCGTTTTGGCCGATACCTTCGACCCCTTTTGCTCGAAACAAATCCTCAGCTCCGCGCCGGTAGCCGCATCCTAGAATGTCACGCACGGCAGGGCCTACCTGACGTCCCGTTTCATCCGTTGAACATTTATGAGCAAGAATACGCCAACGGCGATGAATGCGACCGGAAGGTCCGAAGACTAGGTATGCCAGAGGAAAGTGCGAGCTACCGCCAGGAATGCACCGCCTCATCCACCTAACCTCGACGCGTGCAGCAGATCAAACAAAGATGGCATCTACAATCGCGGATAAGAAGAAGCGCGTTTCCTCAGTATCCCAATGTTTTGTCCACGATATTCAAAAGAGTTTCTCCACGTCCGAACCTTCCAAGTTGCGTAAGAAACAATCGCATCGCGTTGTCCAGCCAGTCGGGCGTGTGGTCAGCGCAGTGAGGGGACAATAGGACATTCTCCAAGGAGTAAAAAGGATGTCCCTGCGGTAGTGGTTCCTGATCAAACACGTCCAGGGCGGCGCCTCGGATCCTATTCTCTGAAAGCGCCTTGATCATTGCCCGCTCGTCGATCGTGGGGCCGCGGCCGATATTGATGATCACGGCGTTCTTCTTCATGACAGCGAATTCGGCGTCTGCAATCAGACCTCGCGTCCGCTCAGTTAATGGGGCCGTTACTACTATGTAATCGCATCGCGAGAGCATCTCTAAACGCTGCTCAGAACCGTAGACCTGGTCGATCACTGGATCTTCTTTGGTTTGGTGGGCAACCCGCCTCCTGAGTCCGAGCACATTCATTTCCAGCGCGTGGGCCCGGGCAGCCACCGCACGTCCGATGCTTCCATATCCCACGATGCCCAGGGTTTGGCCCGAGACCATCGTTACGTCAAATTGTTCCCACACTCCCGCCATCTGGTTGCGAATCATGCGGCGAAAATCCTTGGCAAAGTACAGGATCGCCGCCAGAGCAAACTCGCCGAGGGAAGGACTGAAAACGCCACTGCCGTTTGTAAGGATGACCTCGCTTTCGATTAGCTCAGGGAACAGCGTCTGTTCCAAACCAGCAGACCGGGAATGAATCCAACGCACCCGGCACAACATCAGGAACACCTCCCGGAGGAGCGCAAGCGAGCCCGACCAATTCAGAATAATCTCGGGGTCGACTGCAGCCCGGGCAAAATCCCGGGCCGAATCTTCGACCAGGATCGTTGCCATCTGACGCAGCTCAGGGAGCAATGGAATGTTCTTGTCGCCGGGTGCGGTCAACACGAGAAGTGGACTATCGTTCATGATCTCGTCTCCGTAGCGCGCGGTTCGCAATTGGCGCATGGCCGATCGTCCGCAGAATTCAGCCCTACAGGGTAGCCTTTTGCCATGCGCTAACTTGCTTGACAAATGTCATACGAAACGGTGGCCTGCTTCAGACGTTTTTCCGAAGAGATGATCCATTCGCTGCAAGAACCTCTATACTACGTCGCAGAGTTTACCGAAGGAATCGCTGCTGATGAGGTGCGTATGCCTTTGACCAGGTGAGAGGTCTGTAGTCTCATTCCGGCGCTGGCTCTCGCACTGGATTTCGCATAGTGGAGGAAACAATGCGGAGACGCACATTTATGAACATGGCTGCCGGATTTACAACGGCGCTTGCGTTTGAACCGCTCGGCTTGGGATGGGAACAAGAACGAAAAACTCCGGTGCTCTATCCCGATCCTGCCGTCGAAGTGATCGATCCGCGTTTTGCAAAATACAAGGTCGGCAACGCAGCGGTCGAGCGCCTCTATACCGGCACGCGATGGGCGGAAGGTCCCGTATGGTTTGGCGATGGGCGTTATCTCCTGTTCAGCGACATCCCCAATAACCGTATGCTGCGTTGGCAGGAGGAAACTGGAGAGGTCAGTGTGTTCCGCAGTTCCTCTAACTACAGCAATGGCAATTACCGCGACCGGCAGGGCAGATTGCTAACCTGCGAACACGACACGCGGCGGCTAACGCGAACGGAATACGACGGCACGATCACGGCGCTGATGGATCATTTTCAGGGAAAAATGCTTAATGCCCCAAATGACCTGGTCGTGCACTCTGACGGAGCGATCTGGTTTACCGATCCCGGTTACGGCATCATGTCGAATTACGAAGGCCATAAGGCTTCGTTCGAGTTGCCCGCCAATGTCTACCGCCTCGACCCGAAAACGAATGAAGCGACTGTCGTTGTCAGTGACTTAGACAAGCCCAACGGTCTGTGTTTCTCACCGGACGAAAAAAAGCTCTACATAGTGGACACCGGTGTGCCGAAGCGTCCCACCGATCCGCATCCGATTCGCGTGTATGACGTGGTCGATGGCGTGCAACTGACAAATGGGCGACTTTTTGTAGATATGGCGCCGGGATCATCCGACGGCATTCGTTGCGATGTGGAGGGCAACGTGTGGGCCGCTGCCGGATGGGGAGGGGAGGGATACAACGGCGTGCACGTGTTTGCGCCTGGCGGTACGCTGATCGGGAAAATCCATCTCCCTGAAACCTGTGCCAACCTGTGTTTCGGAGGGGCCAAAAAGAACAGGTTGTTCATGGCGGCTAGCCAGTCTTTGTACGCGGCCTACGTTGAGACGCAGGGAGCTCAAATGCCTTGAACCGATATTCTCGCGAAATGGGTCGCCCTAGGAGTCTTGGGGCTTCAAGTCACCGACGACGAACCAGTAGGCGAAAACCCCAGCAACAAGAACGATCGAGGCGAGCTCAAAACCCGGAACGTACGAGCCAAACGATGTAATCAAGAACCCGACTGCAAGCGGCGCAATGATTCCCGCGAGGTTCCCTGCAAAATTTTCCGCTCCCGTCCAGATTCCCACTGCTTTCGCGGGTGCACACGACTGAAGAATGGCGAGAAGGTTTCCAGTGGCAAGACCGACCAGAGAAGCTCCCATCAGTAACGCTAGGGCGATTCCAGCATGGGCGGTACGCATCGCTGCTGTGAGAAACACGCCCATCGCGAAAGCGATGCTTACGATTCCTTTCCGGGTGGCGGTTTCATCCAAGCCGTGACGGATCAGGGTATCTGCGATCCATCCGCCAATCGGTTCGGCAATCCCGAACATAAAGAATGCGAGTGAAGCATAAAAACCGGCTTGCACCATGCTCAGCTGTCGAACAGTCACCAGGTAGTCGGGCAGCCACGTCACCAGCACATACCAGTAGTAGTCAAAACAGAAGAATCCGAGGCATATTCCCAGCAAATTGCGATTGAGCAAGGTGCGAGTTACGGAGTGCGACGCATGAACAGGTGATGCCACATTCGTGTCAGCCGCTTGCATGCGGCGAGGGAAAACCCAGAACCAGGGTGCAATCCAGAGGAGAGCTGTAAAACCCAAAATGAGAAAAGTCCGGCGCCATCCAAAATGAAGCAAAAGCCAGGGGACCAGAATGCCTTCGAGGACCAGTCCGGTTCGAGTCCCGAAATCGAAGAGTCCAGAGGGCAGACCACGCTCTTTCGGCGCGAACAGCAAGCTGACGATTTTCGTTCCCCCCGGCAGGTAAATGGATTCTCCGACGCCAAGGAGAATCCGGAATGCTAGCAACGCCGAAAGACTGCTCGCTAGGCCAGTAAGCCCCTGCGCGAATGACCAGATGGTAAACGCTGCAGCATAGAGCCAGCGCAAATTGAATCGGTCTGCGCACCAACCAATCGGAATTTGCATCAGCGCATACGACCAGAAAAAGGAAGACAGCAGCATTCCCTTGCTGTGCGATGTGAGTCGGAAATCTCTGGAGATGAGTGGTAGTGCGAACGAAATGGCGGCGCGATCCAGGTAGTTGATGACTGATGCAGCAAAAAGCAAACCGACAATCGACCAGCGCCGCTTGTTAGAAAAGTCCGACAGATCCATTTCTGCGAATCCATTCAAGTCTGGGACAGGATAGATCAATCGACAGCGACTCAACCAACACATTACCGCTGATCGCTTTTTTACCCGTTATCGGAAATGAACACCCTGCGCCAAGCTCAAACGCAGGACGGTCAGGGGTCAAGTCGGGGGGCAAGGTTCTCCGCCGGATGGGATATGTGCCGGCAAGACTCGCAGCTAGGCAAGATTCTGTCGAACTGCCTATGAGCATGGGCTTTCCGCTGATCCCACCCTCCGCCGATGGCGGGACGAGAATCGGGCGGCGGCTCGAGCCAGCGTCATCGTCGGCGGCGGAAGCTCCGAGCACACGGCTGAAACAGGCGGTGTTGCACCTCTCCAGCCTCGGCAGCTTCCACCTGGTTCAGGGTACGATCCGTCCGTCGAACAGATTGATGCCGCGTTCGGCGTGCCGTGCGAAACGCGGATCGTGCGTGACCATGCAGATGGTTGAGCCGTCGCCGTGTAACTGCCGCAATAATTCCATGACCGAATTCGCGTTGTGCGAATCCAGGTTGCCAGTGGGCTCGTCGGCGAGCAGGATAGACGGACTACCAGCCAGGGCCCGAGCCACTGCTACGCGCTGCTGCTGTCCGCCCGACAGCTGTGACGGATAATGGCGGGTGCGATGGCTCATTCCCACGCGCGCCAGCGCTCCCAACACCCGTCGCTTGCGTTCCGTATTGCTCATGCCGCGGTAGGTCAGCGGAAGCTCCACGTTCTCATACACCGACAGATCGCCGATGAGATTGAAACTCTGAAAAATAAAGCCGATTTCACGGTTGCGAATGACTGCGCGCTGTGCCACATCAAGATTCTCCACCGATTCATTCTTCAAGAAATATTGGCCTTCGCTGGGCGAGTCGAGCAGGCCCAGAATCGCCAGCAGCGTGGACTTGCCGGAGCCGGAGGGTCCGGCGACGCATACGTATTCGCCCCTCCGGATCTCCAGGTTCACGCCCGACAGCGCATGGGTTTCCACCTCATCCGTGTAGAAAATCTTCTTGATGTCTTTCATGGAGATCAAAACGTCGTCCGCTACTGCCATGGTACTCTCCCTGTTCCATCATTCCAGCCGGATGCGTTCATACTGATCCCAGCGCGACATATCGGAGAGGATGACGTCATCCCCTTCCTTGAGCCCCTGCAGAATCTCCACGCTGTTGACCGAACTGCGCCCGATGATGACTCGCACTCGAGAAGCAGTCTTGCCGTCGCGCTCAAGTTTAAAGACACCGATCGTGCTTTTCTCCTCACCGAATGCTGGACGTGCGATGAATAACACATTCACGATGCGTTCCAGATCGATGGTCCCATCGACGCTGAGATCCGGGACGGCGCCGAGCGGCAAGTCGCCCTCCAAGGCCACGTCCACGGTGCGAGTGCCGTTCTGCACGGAAGGATCGATGCGAATCACCCGGCCCTCAATCACACCGTTGTGTGTATCGACCTGCGCTGCTTGGCCTAGCTGCACATCCTTGGCCTGCGTCTCGGGGATCTTGAGTTCCGCTTTGAGCCGCTTGGGATTGGCGACCTTGGCGATGGTCGTCCCTGCCGGCACTTGCTGGCCTTCCTGCAAGCTGTTTCCGTTGAAACTAAGCTCCTGCAGGATGCCTTCCATGCCCGCACGCACTTGCAGCATGCTCTCCTGCTTCTCTTGCAGGTCGTAGACGGCCTGCGCCTCTTCTACTCTGGCTTTTTCAGCGGCCAACTGGGCTTCGAGCTGCTCTTGCGCGTTCCAGTAGCGCTGCTTTTCGATATTGGCGCGAATCGTGAGCTGTCGCGCGCTTCCCGCCGAAATCATGTGCGCCTGTAGAGAGACCACACCCGCTTTCTCCAGTTCGGCGTCGGTGTCCGCTTTCATACGAGCGTCTTCCGCTTCCTGTTCCGCTTTAGCCGTATTGGCTTCCTGGTCCAGGACCTGGCTTCGCAATGTGACTTCGAGGTTTTGATACTGGGCTTCTTCGGCGCGCAGCTTCCACTTGGCGTCGAACGCCAGCTGCTCGACGGTCGGATTGCTCAATATCAAAAGCAGTGTATCCGCTTTCACGGGTGTTCCCGGGCGCAGAAGGATCTTCTCCACGCGCCCGTCAGTGAGAGTCGGGATCCAGCGGATCTCATCCGGAGTCAGCGTCCCGAGTCCACGCACCTGGCGCACCATGGACCCGTGCTTGACGTTGTCGATCCAAACACCCGAACGCTCCACGGATGGAATGGCTGGCTTGAGCTTCCCAACACCCATGGTGATGCCCCCGATCAGGATCAAGCCGATGCTGGCAACTGAGATCTGGCGCCGACGGCGGTCTCGCGCTGCGAAAGGACGTGGCACATCCATAAATCACCTAATCGCGCAAAGCGCGGAGAGGGTCGGTGCGCATAGCGCGCCATGCAGGCAGAAAGCAGGCTGCCATTGACGCGGCAGTTATGATCACCAACGCCGACCCGAACGACAGCGGATCATGCGGGCTGACATCGTAGAGCAGGTAACCGAACAGGCGCGTCGTCCCGAGCGCCGCGGCGAATCCCATGGCAATGCCCAGTCCGATCACCGCAACACCGCGCGACATCACGAGCCGCAACAGGTGCGAGGGTGCCGCACCGAGGGCTACGCGCAATCCCAGTTCACGCGTGCTTTGGGAGACGGCATACGACATCACGCCATAAAGTCCGATGGTCGCCAGCAGCAGCGCCAAACCCCCGAAAATACCAAGAAACGTGCCCGCGACCTGCTGCGTCAATGTCTGCCGCGCCAGCTGTTCACGCACCGTGAGGACTCCGTAGGGGGCTACGTCCGGGTCAAGGGCGTGCACCTCGCGCGCCAACACGGGCGCGATGGTTGCGGGATCCTGTCGCGTTCGCACCAGCAGCCCCACCTGAGCCGATGAGTTCTGGCGCAAGGGCATGTAGAAGAACGGCTTCGGCGTCTCCAACATGTTGCGGTACTTGGCATTTTTGGCGACCCCAATCACTTGCATCCATCGGCCTTTCACCTGCAAGCGCATGCCGACCGGATCCGCGCCACGCCAGTACTGCGCAGCCATGGCTTCGTTTACGATCGCCACCGGGGGCGCGTTTTCGTCGTCGGCGCGAGTAAAGTTGCGGCCCGAGACCAGCGGTATTCCAAGCGTCGAGAAAAACGCCGGGCTGACTTCGTCGTAGTCCGCACTTGGTTGCTCGTCAGGTGCAACCTGATAGCCATCCACGGCAACGGGCGCGGAAGAGTAGCTGACATAACTGAAGGGCACAACGCGCGCGTAGGCAGCCGACTCCACCCCTGCCAGGCCCTGAACCCTGTTCAGCAGCTCTTCCTGAAAGTTTTTCGCCCTCTGCAGGTCGTAGCCGGCTGCCAGCAAATTGATGGCGGTGATCAGTACTCCATCGCGTGAAAAGCCGGGGCTGGAGTTGCGGATTCGCTGCACGCTCTCGAGCAGCAGGCCCGCGCCGACCAGCAGAACGAAACTCAGAGCTACTTGCAGCAAGATCAGCGCTGAGCGCAGCTTCGATTTTCCGCGTGTGCCGATCACGCCTACGGATTCGCACTTCAAGGCGCTGGAAATATCGAGATTGCTGGTCTGGAGGGCTGGAATCGTTCCGAAGAGCAGGATCGAGATCAGGCTCACGGCAGCGCTCAATGCGAGTACGCGCCAATCGAGTTCGCCCTTCATAAAAATGGGCCCGGCACGCGGTGGAATCAGCAGTACCAGAAGGTTGCGGCACCAGTGCGCCACCAGAATTCCTCCGACCAGCGCGATGGAAGCAAGCACCAGACTCTCAGTCAGGAGCTGCTTGATGAGCCGGCCGCGCCCGGCGCCCACCGCCATCCGCACTGTGAGCTCATGACGGCGTGCAAAAGCCCGGACCAGCAGCAGATTGCTTACGTTCGCACAGGCAATGATTAGAACGAAGAAGACGACCAGCGTGGTGATCTTGAGCGTTGGCAGCATTGCCTGCGAAGCGTTGAACGGGGATTGCCACAGCGGGAGCAGCTTGATCCCGCGGCCGCGGTTGGTCTCCGGGAAATCGCGCTCCAGCCGCCTTGCTACGGCCGCGATTTCCTGCTGGGCTTGCTCCACCGACACTCCGGGCTTGAGCCGCACGAAGCCTTCGATCCAGCGCGCCCCTCGGTCTTCGAGCTTGTACCCGCTGGAATCGAACCGTTCCTGCATCGATGCCGGCACCCAGAACTGCCAGGCATAGCCCACGAATGTCCCGTAAAAACCTTTTGGCGCCACGCCCACAATGGTATGCGGCAAGCTGTTCAGCATCTGGGTCTTGCCGATGACCGAACGGTCGCCATGAAAGCGGTCCTGCCACAGCTGGTAACTGATCACCACTACCGGGTGAGCGTTGCGTCCCATATCCTCACCCGGCTCGAAGCCCCGGCCGAGGACCGGCCGGATACCGAGAGCAGCGAAATAATTGGCGGATACCAGACTTCCGACCGCGCGTTGCGCACGATCGCCGATGCTCAGCGTGGTTCCTACAATCTTCTCCGCGACAAAGGAATCGATGAGTTTGCAGTTGCGCTGGAAATCGAGAAGGTCAGGCCAGGAGGTGTCGTCATAGCCATTCACGCCGCGGGCTGTTCCCGCCAGCACAAACAACGTCTCCTGGTGCGCGACCAAGGGATAAGGGCGGAACAACGTTCCCTCGATCCAACCGAACACTGCGGCGTTGGCGCCGATGCCGATCGTCAGACACAAGATCGCCAGCATGGAAAAACCCGGACTGCGCCGCAGCATGCGCATGCCAAAGTGGAGGTCCGAGAGGAAGGCGTAGACCCACTGGAAAGGACGCGTGTTGCGGCACTGCTCCTTGTAGGTTTCCTGGCCGCCGAACTCGATCTGCGCCTTCCGCTTCGCTTCTTCTGCGGGGAGGCCCGAGCGGTGCAGATCGGCTGCCCGCTCTTCGATATGAAAGCGCATCTCCTCCTCTATGGACTGGTCGAGACGGTCGCGGCGGAACAGCGGTTCCAAAAAAACGCGCAGCTGCATGGATCAGGTCTCCTCCGCACCCGCGTTGAGGACTGTGGCAATGGCAAGGGTGAGCCGGTTCCAGTTCTCCGTTTGTTGCCGCAGGTGCTTTTCGCCTCGGTGGGTCAGACCGTAGTACTTCGCCCGTCGGTTATTTTCCGAAAGACCCCATTTGGCGGTGAGCATGCCCCGCTGCTCAAGCCGATAGAGCGCCGGGTAGAGCGCCCCCTGCTCTACTTCGAATGCTCCTGCGGAAATCTGCTGAATGCGAAGCAGCACGCCGTAGCCATGCAATGAACCCAGCGATAGTGCTTTCAGGATGAGCATGTCGAGCGTGCCAGGAAGAATGTCAGCGGTATTGGCCATCCCCAGAGACCCCTAAGTCGATTAGGGGAAGATAGCACTGCTCTCCTAAGCTGTCAAGGGGAGGAGAACTGAGAGAGCGAACTCAGGAGTTGCCGCGTTGGCCAAGGACTGTGGCAGGTGACGGCATCCTAGGCTTCTACGACAGCTTCATTTCTGGTGTGCATGGGGCCCTTTGCTCTTCTTACAGGATTCCTGGACGAAGAGCTTGGGGCGATCGCTTAGGTCCTCAGAAGCTCCTGCACATAAGTGCGTTTCAGCGGCAATCTCCGAAGGATCCTTCCTGTGGCGTCGTGGAGCGCAGCTGCGATGGCAGGTGCAGCCAGTGCATTTGCCGCTTCCGAACCTCCTCCGTAGGCGCCGACTTTCGGATTGTTGATCAGCACAACTTTGACTTCGGGGATGTCGGACATGGTCGGGATCGGATAGGCTATCCAGTCATCCGTGGTGATGCCGCTCTCATCGAACCTCACTTCTTCGAACAGCGCATGGCTGATTCCCATGACCGCTCCGCCTTCGACCTGGCGCTTCAGTTGCAACGGGTTCATGACAATGCCCGGATCCACCGCGATCGTGTATTTCTCCACCACGATCTGGCCGGTGCTGGGAGTAACGGCGATCTGGCAAACGCAGGCCCAATAGCTTCCACTGCGCAACATCAGCGAAACGCCGCGACCGCGTACAGGTGTTGCTCCGGTAGAGACGGCATCCGGACGTGGCGAAGGACGCGTCTCCCAACCCGAAGCGTCGCGCACTGCCTTCAGCACTCCGATGGCCCGCTCTTCGCGTGCGTGGTCGATGCGGAATTGGATGGCGTCCGCGCCGGCAAGCGCCGCTGCCTCGCTGATCGCCAGTTCGCGGGGAAAGTTCTGCTGGAACTGTCCCGGCGTACGCATGCTGTGATCGCGGATGCCCACGCCGAGAGGCGAGGCTTTCTGTCCCACCTGGAAGGTGCCATGGCCGCGCTCGGCCACATTCGGGACCGGCGCGTACACCCACGGATCTTCGATGCCGTTGACCGTGGACGTGACGGAATCAGATTTCACCTGCGGAGCCGGCATGGTGGGCAAACCCGCGATGATGGCGCCGACAGGCCGATCATCTTGCATTGCGGGCATGTAGTGGTCGATTTGAAAGCCGGTCATCTTGCCCTTTTCGTCGACGGCCAGCTGAACATCGGAGAAAGCAGCCGCGGCTTGCGTGGACCACTGCATATCATCAGCACGCGTCCACTGCACGCGCACCGGCTTGCCGACGGCCTGGGACAAGAGGACCGCCTCGTCTTCTGCGCCCGAGTTCCCGCCGTTCGACCTGCCGTAGTGGCCGGGTCCGGGATACGAATGCACGATCACATGATCGGGCGTAGTGCGAAGCATTGTGGCGATTTCGCGGCGAAGCGCCTGTGGATTCTGGTTGTGCACATAGATGTGCACAGTACCATCCGGTTTGACGTCGGCAACCGCCATGGTTGGGCCGATCGGCGCGTGTTTCATATATGAGAGTTGATAGGTCGCCGACAGCCGTTTGTGAGCTGACGCCAGGGCAGGAGCCACGTCACCTTTTGTGGCGTCGCTCTTGGCGACGGGCGCGCTGGTCCAATCCGACTCTTCCCGAAGGTGTTGGTAGAGTTTTGCGTTACCGGGCAGGCCTTTCCATTCCGTCCACTTCGTGGCGCCAGCTACGTGCTCCGCCGCTTGGATCGCTTCCCATTCCGTGGGTGCGACCACTCCCACGAGATTTCCCTTCACAATGACTTGCGAGTTCGGAAACTTGGACTTGTCCACCTGGCCAGCCGACACGAGCGTCGAGCCGAGCGTCTTCGGATGCACAACGCGCGCGTGCAGCATGCCCGGCAGGCGCACATCGGTTGCCCACGTTTCCTTTGCAGCCACTTTCGAACTCGTGACCGAATTCTTGAACGACTTGCCGATGATGGTGTACTGGCTGACGGGCTTCATCGGCGGATTGCCCTCGATGGTCAGTCCGAAGATGCTGGTGAGGTCTCCCTTCACGGGAATCGTGAGCTTTAACTGCTGATCCTTGACTAAGTCGCCGTACGAAATGCTGTTGCCGTCTGCTGAGACGATTCCGTCTTTCACAGAGAGCTTGTCCTTCGCCACGCCCAGCCGCTCCGACGCGAGATCAAGCAGAGCCAGGTAGGTATAGGCAGCCGCCTTGCGGATATTCGGCGTTCCATGGCCGAGGAAGTCGAAAGCGCCGCTGCCGTCGGGCGTGCGGTCGGTGTCACCGGCTATCACCGTGGTGATCGCTTCGAACGGGACGCTTAACTCCTCGGCCACAATTTGCCGGTAAGCCGTGAAGGTTGAGCCCTGGCCGAAGTCGCTCTTGCCGGTGCGAATCAGGATCGTGTTGTCCGGGTGAATCTCGATCCAGGAACTGGCGAGGGTGGGATCGAGCGTGTTCTTCATGAAGGAGGGCTTGTCGGGAGCGCCTTTCAGAAACTCCGGGCCAACCAGGCTGAATCCCACAACGAGCGCACCACCCGCCTTTACGAATTGACGGCGCGATATGGTCGGCCCGAAAACATTCTCTGATCTCTGGTTTATGGTCGCCGCCATTGCCTACCTCCCCTTCGCCATGATCATGGCGGCATGTTGCACGGCTTCCATGATCGCGACGTACGTTCCACAGCGGCACAGATTCGGAGACGGTCCGGAATTGGTGAACGAGTCCTTGATTTGCGCCACGGTCGGATTCGGATTGCTCTCGAGCAGCTCGGTGGCCTTGATCATCATTCCGTTCTGGCAGAAACCGCACTGCGGAGTCTGCTCTTCGATCCACGCTTGCTGTACTGGGTGAAGCATGGTTTTCGCCTCCTCGGCGGAAAGGCCCTTTTGCTTGGCCCATCGCGCAGGCAGTCCTTCGAGAGTAGTGATTTCCTGACCGGCGACACTCGTGACAGGCGTGACGCAAGAACGCACCTCCTTGCCGTCGACCAGAACGGCACAGGCTCCGCATTGAGCGAGCCCGCAGCCAAACTGCGGACCGGTCAGTTGGAGATCGTTGCGCAAAACGTAAAGTAGCGGAGTGTCGTCAGATGCTTGCACTTCATGCCGGGCACCATTCACATTCAGCGTGATCATAGGGAACCCCTTCCAATACACATCTCATAACTTGAGCGAATGCTTGCGGAAAAATCCCTTTCGCATGCCCAATCCGCCAGCCGCCTATAGCTCTCTCTTAGCGGCACGTCATTACTACGCCTGTTCAGCGGTCGATTGCAAGTGGACGTAGTCCGCTAGGCAGCTGCCCGCGATCGCGGGATGATAATGGCGGGCGCGTGGAGCTCACCTCAGGCTCAAGACTCCGAGCGCTTGAAATCCAATCTCCTCTCGGCGCTGGCGGCATGGGCGAGGTGTATCGCGCCACCGATACGAAACTCGGCCGCGATGTAGCACTCAAGGTGCTACCCGCCGAGATGGCCCACGATGGGGAGCGGAGCACCTGATCGACGGCCTTCGCAAGGGGGTCTGGATTTCCCCGGGGAGTCAGAGATAAGATCCCATGCCAACTGATCCCTCCAGACTGAGAGATTTCGCGGCGCTCTACACCGCAGCTGGTGTAGCCCGGATCCTACGAGTGTCGCTGAATGCTATTCGGTCACAGGCTCGCTCACCATCAACGGTGGCCGCGGTGGGGCGGAATGCAGTCTCTGAAGTAGCCCGATCCTTCATGACCGTGTTCCCGGATATGCAAGTGATCATGGACAAGTTGCTTTTGCAGGGTGACCGCGCCGAGTACCACTGGACGTTGATCGGCACCAACGCCGGACCAAAAGGCACTGGACATCGCGTTCGCGTCAGTGGTTTCGAGCTTTGGCAGATTGGAGAGGACGGACTGATCGCCTCCTCGCAGGGTTACTTCGATGCGGCTGAATACCAACGCCAATTGGAGCAAGGAATCTAGCCAGAGAAATCCTCGGCCCGGGGTAGCCTTGTTTCACAACCAGGGGGACGTTCAAGCCAAAATTGTCCAGGTCCTCTTGTGCAATCGGCTTCGGCGCTCTTGTGCGGGCGCACCACAGCGCTGGTCAGGCGCAGTTTCGGCAAAGTCTCGCAAATGATGTGTGAGTTTGACTGAAAATGTGCCGGCCGGTCAAGATGCGCGGCTGAATATTACCCACTCTGAAACCATCCTTTATATCTACGCAGGATGAAGTCCGTTTGCAGGCTAGCTGTCATCGTCTGCCTAGTTACATTCGCATTTTCCCAAACAGGCGACATTGTTCCGAACGAAAACCTGGTGGTCCAGGGAGTACCCAAGATTCCGGCTTCGTTGGCTGATGCCGTGGATCGATACACGAACTTTAGCGGAGCCACGCTTGATGGTTGGGATCCGCTGAAACTGGAGATGCTGATTTCGACTCGTCTTTTTTGCTGCTATTGTGCCTGCGACCACGTGCCTAATTAGGCACGGCTTCGTCACGTTATGAAGGTTGGAGAACGCTGGCAGGTAACGACAGAGTTATGACAGCTCCGCCCCCGGTGCGACCGGAGAGCTTAACAGCACCACCGTGCGCTTGGACAACCGCATCTACAAATGCGAGCCCCAGACCATGCCCTGGCGAGTCTTTCCCCTTTACAAAGCGCTTGAAGGCGTGAGGGACAACATCAGGCGGAAATCCGGGGCCGTCGTCTTCCATGAGCAACTCTGCGGATCCTCCATAGCAGCGCAGGCGAATGCTGATCTGACATCCTGCGGGCAAATGAGTCAGCTCGTTTTCGAGCAGATTGCTGATCACGCGATTGAGCAGGGGCAAGTCTGCGTCCACCAAAACGTGGTCTTCCAGATCAAGTACGATGCGGTGCTGGCGTTCAGCCATTGCTAGGTGATAAAGATCGACCAGTTGAGCCAGAGCGAGAGAGATATCAACTGGACTGCGATCGAGGCGAAGCGCACCCGCTTCAGCCTCGGCCAGGTCCAACGTCGTATTCAGCAGTAGCAGGAGGCGATCCAGATTCTCGATGGCCTCCCCGACTGACTCACGCCACTTCTCGTTGCCGGTCTTGCACAAGGCAGATTCAAGCGTTCCTCGAATCGAGGTTACCGGACTTTTCAAATCGTGCGCGACAGCCCCTGTAACAGTGCGGAGTTGATTAACCGAAGACTGAATTCGGTCCAACATGTGATTAAAAGTCCGCGTCAACCGTGAGATCTCATCCGAATTTGCGGGTTCGGGCAATCGTTCTTCTAACTCTTCGGCGCCAATTCGCGCAACGGTTTCCGTGATGCGTTCAACACGGAGCAGGGTACGACGGGCGCTCCAGTAAGAGATCACAAAGCCGAGCAGAAACATGCCACCCCATACCATGAGGAAACGATGAGCGAACCTATACAGCAGATGGGCAGCTCCACGATCTGAGAGTCCCAAATAGACAGTTCTCCCGTTCTGCACCTGAACAACTACCCGAAAGGTTTGGCCCAAGCCTTCCACTTCGATGGATCGCGGAGCGCCCGGAACAAGCTTCGCCTGTTGGATCGCTGTGACAAAAGCATCCTTGGAACTTGGACCCACCCAAAGCGGGGCCTCGTTATTCGAGGAATCAGTTGCTAAGAAGAAGACGGAATTCAGCCGCTCCCCGCGAGCGTTGCGCTCATCTGGCACCTCCTGAGTTGCAAGCTCGGCCACCTCCCGAACAATTCGCTTGTACAGGTGATCTCTGGGAGTATTCGCGAACACCTCCGCAAGAACCTCAACTTCCCCACTGAGCCAGGTGTCACTGCGCTCTCGGATGCCCTGAGCGACAAGGAAGTAAACGATGCAGAAAGCAATAGCAGTTCCCAGCGCAAAAGCCAGAGTTGTCCAGACCGAAATCCGCCAAGCAGCGGTTGCACGTAAACTCTTAGGCATTCTTGAGAACATAGCCAACACCTCGAATGGTGTGGATCAAAGGTCGTGGGGTGTCATGATCTACCTTACTGCGAAGACGATAGATATGGACGTCCACAACGTTGGTGGCAGGGTCGATCCGCATCCCCCAGACGTGGTCCAAAATCATGGTGCGAGTCACCACACGACCTTGATTGCGGCAAAGATATTCCAACAGAGAAAACTCCTGTGGGGTCAATTGCAGCAATTGATCACCCCGTCGCGCTTCACGACGCACCAAGTCAAGCTGCAGGTCAGCAGCTTGCAAACGCACCGACTCATTTTGTGGAGGTGCAGACCTGCGCAGGAGATTTCTCAGTCTTGCCAGCAGTTCCGGAAGGGCGAATGGCTTCGTGAGATAGTCGTCTCCGCCCTGCTCTAGTCCCCGCACACGCTCGTCCACAGTACGCCGGGCAGACAGGATCAAGACCGGAGCCGAACTACCTTGGGCGCGGCAGCGACCAATCAAATCCAGCCCATCGAGGTCTGGAAGACCAAGATCGATGATCAATGCATCGTGAACACCTTCCTGGGCCTTGGCCTCCCCGGCTTTCGCGGTGCTGGCCGTATCCACTTGGTATCCGGCTTCTACCAGTGCACGTTTTAGAAACTGCTGGATGGAAATATCGTCTTCTACCAACAGCAATCGCATAACAAGTTCCCCGCTGGCCCAAGAACTCTACACCCGAAGTCGGATGCAGGAAATAGGAAGCCGGAAATTCGCCCAAACCAGCAACGCCGTGCTTCACTGGGAACGCCAAGCCATGTCCACCCGCACCGGCATTTCGTTCTTGACGGGCAACGCTAGGAGCGTGGGAGGTTCGATCTTAAAATCAGAGAGTGTAGCTGGAATTGTTCCTATGATGCGAGTCTCGCTGCCTTGTGTTTCGAGTTTGAAGGGAACCTGCTTGTACTGGGCGGTCTGGCCAGCGAACTGAATCTCGAGATCGGCATTAATAGTTGCCGATGTCGCTGCCGATTCCGGTAAACGGGTACGCACGGTCACCATGGGAAACTCCGCACCGCGCGTAACCTGCAGCATATGAAGATCGCGGTTGCTGTCTCCGGAATCAAACGACTTAACGGGTACGGCAATCAGAAACTCGCATTGACCGGCGTGGCAAATGCCCTTGCCGCGTGCTGCATGGCTCACGCCGTCTACCTGATGCAGGGGATGCGACACATGATAGGAAAGCGTGCTCTGTCCGAGTATCCATTGCTGATCTGCGGCCAGCCCAGGGAGCACCAGAAGACAGAGGGTCAGAAGAGCTTTCTTGTTCATAGCGTTTAGAACTTCAACGAGACCGACAGCAGAGCCGCCCCAAATGCACCTGCCGTCACAATCGCCACCGGCCCATGCGCCGACGCGATGCCGTGGACTTTTTCCCCGTTACTTTTCTGGTCGTACGCCAGTGCGCCCAGGATAGGAGTTAGGATCATCCCTGGGCCATGAATCCACGCCATGGCTTTATGAAAGCGGATCGGTCCCTTCGTTTCGGTGCCTTTCACCCGGGGTGCGCGCAGAGCATAGTACGCGGTGATCCCATACAAATCCCCGGTCACCGCCCCCAAAACGAGATGCGCGGTTCGGTCCGGGTTACTCGTGCTCTTGCCTCCGGCGTTGACCGAGAGAGCCAGCGTAGTGATGAGAGGTATCGTAGTAATCAGACCCATGCGCTGGTGAATCTTCAGCATGTGCGTCCGCTTGTCGAGCAACGCCTGCTCTTTCGGGTTGGACTGCGTCTGCTCGGGGGAGAAACCCAGGTCCGACAGCGAAGGTTCGGTCTTGCTGCTTGACGGCGCTTCCGGCAAATTCTCCTGCGTCGTAGGGGCGCGTGGACTATTGGTTCGTTCGACCGCCTCCAGTTTCTCGTCCAGAACCGCCGCCGTCTCGGTACTATCGACCGTTGCGGAAGTCTCCAAGGTCTTGAAACCAGGGGCTTCGATTTTCAGCCGGTAGCTGCCCTTCGGCAGACCGTCAAACCTATAAGAGCCATCCGCACGCGTTGTTGTACTTTGCATCTTGCCGGTGTCTACGCTCGTGGCTATCACGGTGGCATTCGCAACCTTAGCTCCGGACAGATCGGTGACCTTACCTGTCAATACGCCTGTTTCCGGAGTTTGAGCCATGAGAGATAGCCCAACGAATAGGAGAAGGCTAGGGAAGGCACTGTGTCCGTAAAGAAAGATTGTCAACCGCATGTGGTCCTCAACCTTTCCGATGACGCCGTATCGCCGAACCCACGAACTTACGATATGTCCGTAACATTACTGTTGCTTATCCGGAAGATGACGATTTGTTCATCCATTATCGGTGTCCACCGCAGCCCCTCCTAGAAAGCCGTCAGATGATTCTTCCCCAGGGAAGTCGCCGGAAGGGGGTCGCTTCAAGTGCAGCCGGCTCGGCGAATTGAAAAAACCGGACAGCTCCGCATCGCTTTCCGCGAACTGACCCCGCCAAATGGCATTCAGCAGGAGGTGGAGGCCACGTTGGCTGCGGTGCAGGCGGGCAAGAACGCCAACGTCATTCGCCAGGCCACCAACTCCAAGTCCCGATACGCCGACTAACGGCGCTATCCCTGGCTCTTGCTGCGGCTTCGGTTCACGTTGACCGTGACTTCTCCCGGGGCGCGTGCTGCGGGCGGCGTGAATGGGTTAAAGTTGGTGGGCATGGCTCTCGCTATTCGCGATCGCGTGCCTATGGGTACACCCTGGGCGCATACGGCGTGGGCGTGTTCGCGTGTTCCCGCTTCATCGCCCGTGGCAGCGACGTGGTGGTGTTTCCAAAGAACAAACCGATGGAGATTGCACTGCCGACCCGTGTCGAGAATCCTCGCTAGCTCGAGCATGGATTTAACGTCACGAGGTTTTGAGTGCCGACCCCCGCGGGACTCCAGGGGTCTTTGTAAACAGGGTGGGGACCGTCACATCAATTCTCAGGGCCATCGTCGCGCCTTTGAATGCGTGATTACGAATCATTTTGGCCGATGGCTTGTACTTTGTGCTTCAGGGCATTCGTCGCTGGTCCGGATTGTCAATGAAGCCAGTGCTAGCAACTGGAACAACAAACCTCGGCTTGGATCTGATACCACTGCTGCTTCAGACCGCGAACAGGATGCACCCACCCTGCGCCTGGGCCATTGTTTTGTGAGATGGCTAGGATTTCTCTTTCGCCTTCGGCACGGCGAATTTCTTGATTTCTTTCGCCTTCGGCATGGGAAATCGTATGACCTTAGATGGGTGCACCTTGCCAGCACCTGTAGACTGTTCCAGTGCCCACGCTACAAGTTCTGAAAAATCCATACCCCTCCGCTTTGCAATGCCGATTGCTTCCTCGTAAAAAGCCCGTGGAAGGTAAATCGTGACCTCTGACACCTCCGACTCTGGGTTGGCCGTCATGGGTTGCCTCCCTGCTCAGGACAATTAGACCCAAAAGGTTGAGGCGCAAACCGTGACCGAGGGCACAGAGCGATGTTCGCACTCGAATCGAGACAACATTAGGACGCTGCCTTGGTTTCAGCCCGTTGAGGTTAGTCACTGCCGACCGATCTGTTGACCTACGGCGGCTTCCAACCCCGGTTTGAGCGTAATCGCTCATCGCTCATTACAGCAGCAATACTCAATTTGCTGGAGCAGAACTCGACAGTCCCATATGGATGCGCAATTCCTGCCAGTGCGCAGTCACGCGGGGATTATGGGAAATGTCAGCAGCGCGGTGCAGTGATTCCTCAGCTTTCACCAGATCATTCAGTTGGGCATAGCAGTCGCCTAGCCCCGCCCACGCATACCAATCCTGCGGAAACTCGCGAATCACTTGCTCGAAGATCGGCGTCGCTTCGCTGCAGCGCCCTTCCTCATCCAGTAGGAGAGCGGTCTGCACACGAGTATCCGCGAGATGTCGCGCGACCGGGACGTTATTCGGTGCGAGTTCATGGGCGATCCCGAAGACGGTTGCGTCGTCCTTCCACTGCTTCTCCTGTCCGAAGGTCAAGGCGGCAAACGCAATCGTTAGCGCGCACGCCACGCAGAGCAACACGATCCGCGGCAGCTTCGTCATCCGCCATCCCGCTGCCATCAACAGCATTAGACCTACCAAAGGTAGATAGGTATATCGGCCGTGCAAAAAGTCGCCGGGATTTAACGCGTTCAGGTTTAGAGCCGGAAGGAGCGGCAAGACCAGCAGCAGCGTTCCAACAATGATGGCAGACTCGACCCCACCCGCTGCTCGTCCCTCCAATTCCCTCTGGGCTCTTCTCCACGCCCAGAACAACAATGCAGCCAAAATCACCACAGCGCAGGCTAGCCCCAACAGCGGCAGCAAGACCTCGCGCGCGGAAAACTTCTCGATCAAGATCGGGTCGGCAAACGAATACGACTTCCGTGGCCAGAGCAACACTCTCAGATAGAACCAAAGAATCGCCGGCCAAGAAAGGACGACCGTGCTCCAAGGCAAGTGCTGCGTCGCCGCCCCCATGCCCCCGAGAGCACCCAGGCGCAGCACAAGATACATCCCAGTAACCGCTATGAAAGGCAGAGTTTGACGTAGTGCCTGAGTCCATCGACCACTATTTCCTCCGTCAGCCCTGGAACGATCTTGGAGAGCCATCTGGCGGGGCGTAGAACGGAGATTAAGCGCAAGTATCACCACAGGAAACACAATCGCCGTCTCCTTAGCCAGCAACGCTACAAAATAAGCAGCCACCGAAGCAGCCAACCACTTCCCCTGCCGGTTAATTAGGTCTGCCGTGGATGACTTGCGAGGTTTCTTTCTGTGCACCGGCTCTTTATTCGAAAACCCCTCTAAATATCGAAAGTAACAGAGCAACGCGATCAGTACCCCGGCTGCCATCAAAGGATCTGGAACTGTTACCCAGCTCACCGATTCTGTCTGCGCAGGGTGCAGAGCGAACAGTGTTGCCGCCACCAGAGTAACCGTCGAATCACGCAGCAGCTTCAAGGCCAGCATCCCAAGCAAGGCCGCCACCAACACATGCTTTCCAATGCTGAGCAAGTGCCACCCCCAAGGAGACAACGCGCTCAGCACGAAATTGATTCTCATCCACAGCAGAAAAACCGGCCGGTAAAAGCTTGGCTGACCTCCAGTAAATTGCGCCCACACGAAATTCGCAAAGTAGTCCCAGATGTGGCCAGATTCCTGAATCCTGGGATCAGCCGTAAAGCGGTGGTCATCGAGGACAAATTGGAAGTCCAATGACTGGCGGTACACCACGAAGACAAAGGCTAGGCAGCAGAAGGCTAATGGAAAGAAAGTTCGAGCGGAGAGCAACCGCGCGGCTGTGATCGATGCGTGGGAAAGGCGGTCCTGCCGGGTCAAGGGGGAAAGGTTCATTGGCAAGGCGTACAAACCGAACGAAATTGTCTCACAAAGGACACTGGTTCTCAGGTGATGCCAAGAGATAGGCCGAAAACTAGGGTTCCATCATTTTGGCCAGGGCCGTCGTAGTTAATTTCCTCAAGCATCTGGCGCGCCAGTGCCTCGTAATTTTTCTCCCCTGGGACCTGCGCCAGTCCCAAAAAACACTTCATTTTCATCTCCTGCGGATCTTTTCCCGCTGGCGGGTTCCGGAACCCTTTGGGGCCCACGTAAACGGCGAGGATCACATCCCCGCTTACAGCTCTGAACAACGGGTAGCCCTTTATGGTCCCGATTTGTTTGAGTACTGGCAAGTTCAGCGGAGGATAACTCGCCTGGATCTCGATGCTCAGTTTTCGGCCTCGCCCCTCAAGCTCGAGCAACTCTTGTTCGCGACGTTCGTTTTCTGCAAATTCGGGAGGAAGCTGGAAAATCGGATCTTCGTCATGTTTCCTCAACACCTCCTGAGCTTCTTTCTGCTTCCCTTGGCTCCACAGGTCTTGAAACTCCTTGAGATATCGTGTATTCGCGGCCTCAACGGCTTTTCTCTGCGTTTGTATATTCTGGATACTTTCCGGACTGTTGATTTTTTCCTTTGCTTCGTCAAACCGCTGCCGGGCCTGTGCAACTTCCCCGAAGAGTTGCGGATCATCAAAAGCCCACATCCTCTTGACGGAGAATCCAAAATATCGGTGATGAACGTAGCTCTCGAAATGGGGCAGGTAATTGTCGATGCTTTCCCAAGGCAGATGATCCACCACTCCTGAAACTGGCTGCGGCATAAGTTCAGCGACCTTTTGGCCGTTGGCGAACACCCATTGTTCGAGTGGGTCTCTGGTGCTCCTCCACCCGTCGAGATACTGCTGGTACAGTCCTTGCGCCAGCGCACCGGAAGGGGATAAGCACGCAGCCAGCAGGACGAATCGCACGGGCCAGGTCGACACCTTGGGAAAAAGTTGAGCGCATTTCCGCATAAATCTACTGAGGCTCCCTCGAACCGTTCCCCGGTTAAGTCGAGGCACAGGAGATCTCTATTGCTTGACCAACTCCACTCGCCGGTTGATGGCGCGGCCCTGCTCGGTATCGTTCCCAGCCATGGGCTGTTCCGCGCCATAGCCTTTGGCCGTGAGGTGGTTCGCGTCAGCGCCGTAACGCGACACCAGCATTTGCTTAACCGTGTTGGCGCGTCGCTCGGAAAGAGCCTGATTGGCGCTGGCATTTCCTGTGTCATCGGTGTGGCCCGCAATCTCAATCTTCAAGGTCGCGTCCTTCTTGAGCAGGTCCGCCAACACTTGAAGGATCGGCCAGTCTGAGCCCTTCAGTTTGTCGGAGTTGGTGTCGAATGTAAGTTGGTAGGTTGCGAGTTGGCCGCAGTTCTTCAGCTCCGCCTCATATGGATATTCGATCACCGGGCCAGGGCTTGGAGAGGTGCGCGTCATCCTGCCCACAAACGAATTGTTGTTGCTGAGATCCAGCACAAACGGCTCAACAAAAGTGGCTGTCCCCTTGGCCGGAATCACTAGGATTTTCCGCGCATCGCACGAGCCGCCGACTTGCGCGGTAGTTGGCGTCAGAATCAGGATCAACCGGTCATCGCTCCAGTTCCCGCGTGCAAACCCCTCGCCATTGCCGTAGCTGAACTTGCCCCAGACGTGATCGCCCTCCTGGGCGAGATGAAATTCTGCACCTCCCCAAAAGGCTCCGTCCCAGACGCCTGCGAGATTCAAACGCCCGGCCTGGCCGTATGCCGAGGATACGAACGTCGCAATCAACGTGAAGATGATTGCAATGACAGTACTTCTTCAGCGTCCCCGTAAGAATCCAATCGAAGCCCAGTTCATAGTGTTCTCCCGTCTAGTGTCCGCTTCACCAGGGGCTGAAAAATTGCGAGTTGGTCTTCACTCCTGTTGGGGGCTTCTCATGCTGAGTTTCTCGTAGCCAGCAGGAAGGTCTAACAGGGAAGGGCTCTGCTGACCGAGTCGCAGGTTCTGATGTTCGGTCGACCACGATCCTTTTCATCCTGTTTCTTCAGAACAAATCCGTCACTTGTGACGCCCATGGCCCTTCCTTTGATAGAGGGTTCAGAGCGGCCCGGAACAGTCGATGGCGCCTAGCTTTTGCCCCATCGATCGGGATCACCATTTCTGCGCAACCAGCCACCAAGCATGGAATCGCGGCATTACTCTCATACCGCTTGCGATGAGCTCCCTTATAGCACACTCCTTGACCCGGTCACGCGCAGTGTCGGCAATCTATGAAGATCTTGCCGACCGCTGGAAGCCCGGCAACTGAAAGAAGCCAACAGTACTAACCTGAAATTTGCGCGAGCGCATGACGTCACCACGTCACTTGCATCGTTGTAGGGAGCCAAGAAGACTCGGATCCGTTCGCCGCGCGCCGAGCATATAATCCTCTGGTTGCGGAGTCTCTCCACGGTTTCCCGAGCGCGTGTTCGGCTGTGTCCGAGCAACATGATGTGAGGAGATGCGGCCACACCATCAACGTCATGAAACGGTTCCCAGCCATATTCGCGAGCAACAACAACCAGCATCGCGCAATTGACGTGCATGCGCTTCAATTCGGTTCTCCCCAGGGACAATAGTTGTTCGATAGAAACAGTAAGACCCGCAATCGAGACATAAGACATGGTGGACTGCGTGAAGCGCCGAGCATCAGGCTCTCGCAAGATTTCGTTCTTTCCGCCTTCATTGACTTGGTGCTTTCCGAGACGTAAGATTCGCGCCAATGATCGGCGAAACCATTGCACGCTACCGCATTGTTGAAAAGCTCGGCGGCGGTGGAATGGGCGTGGTTTACAAGGCTGCTGACACTGAACTGGGCCGTTTCATTGCGCTCAAGTTCTTGCCGGATGAGATCTCACGAGATCCCCAGGCGTTAGAACGTTTTCGCCGAGAAGCGCGGGCTGCTTCCGCGCTCAA
This sequence comes from Terriglobales bacterium, assembly GCA_035623795.1. Classification (GTDB taxonomy): domain Bacteria; phylum Acidobacteriota; class Terriglobia; order Terriglobales; family Acidobacteriaceae; genus DASPST01. Next base: position 57,435 of record DASPST010000053.1, on the reverse strand, counting down.
CCATCCCAACATTTGCACAATTTACGACGTCGGGCAGGACGAGGGGCGAGTCTTCATTGCCATGGAGTATCTAGACGGCGTCACGCTGAAGCACCGCATTGGCGGACGCCCGCTGGAAACCGACTTGCTCCTGTCGCTTTCGATTGAGATTACCGAGGCGCTGGAAACCGCTCACACAGCAGGTATTATTCATCGGGATATCAAGCCCGCAAACATCTTCGTTACCAAAGGTGGACATGCCAAGCTGCTCGACTTCGGGCTGGCCAAGAGGACAGAACCATACACACAGCGAGAATCAAGTTCAGGCTCAGAAGACCCTACGATGACTTTGCAGTATCTCACGACCGAGAATGTAACCCTAGGCACCGTGAGCTATATGTCGCCCGAGCAGGTCGCGGGCAAACCCCTCGACGAACGCACTGATCTATTCTCGTTCGGCGTGACTCTCTATGAGATGGCAACCGGCCACCTGCCCTTTGATCGGGACACACAGGGAGCAACCTACGGCGCCATCCTCCATGAGCGACCGAAGGAGCCCAGCGAATGGAATCCTCAGCTTCTCCATCCTCTCAATGGGATCATCGGGAAAGCTCTTGAGAAAGACCGATTCCTACGCTATCAACACGCGTCGGAAATGCGGGCGGACTTGCAGAGGCTGAGACGCGACACCGAGAGCAGACGGGTTGGAACCGCAGTCTCGGGCCCACTCGCGGTATCGGGAAAGCCGCGTCTTGACCGAGTAAGGCTTCGGAAATTTGCGCTTCCCGCAACCTTTATTACGCTGTTGGTCATGTTCGCGGTCGCGGGTGGCCTTTACTATCGTTGGCATAAACAGAGCCCGCGTCTGACCGAAAAAGACACGATCGTGGTCGCAGACTTTGTCAATACCACGGGTGAAGCCTTGTTCGATGGCACGTTGAAACAGGCGTTAACGATCCAGTTGGAGCAGTCTCCCTATCTGAACGTGCTGTCGGAACGGCGGGTAAGCTCGGCGCTGAAAATGATGGACCGCTCTGCGGACCAAGCCTTAACCCACGATGTGGCGCGGGAGGTGTGCCTGCGCAGCAATAGCAAAGCCCTGTTGGAAGGCTCGATCAGCAGCGTTGGAAGCCACTACCTGATCGGACTTAAGGCCCTAAACTGTGAGACGGGCGACACTCTGGCAAGCACGCAGGCGGAAGCGGTGAATCGCGACAACGTCCTCAAGCGGTTGGGCGAGGCGGGCGACGACTTGCGTGCGAAATTGGGCGAGTCGCTGCTCTCGGTGAAGCGTTTTAACAAGCCGCTAGACGAGGTTACAACTTCATCGCTGGAGGCACTAAAGTCCTATTCACTCGGCCGCAGCATGCAGGCCGTGAAGGGTGATGCGGAGTCTGTGCCCTACCATAAGCAAGCGATCGCTCTGGACCCGGATTTCGCTCGTGCTTATGCATCGCTGGGAATGGCGCAATACAACCTTCGGGAGACCACAGCGGCTGGCGAAAACTTTCGCAAGGCTTTTGAACTGCGGGACCGGGTGAGCGAGCGCGAACGTTTCTATATCGAAGCAGCATATTACAGCTTCGCAACTGGTGAACTGGAGAAGGCCAACCAGGTGTACAAGCAGTGGGCGCAAGAATACCCGGCCGATGTGGCGCCACGGGTGAACCTTTCACTGAACTATTCGACGATGGGTGAGTTTGAGAAGGCCGCCGAAGAGTCCCGGGCCGCTATCGAAGTCTCGCCCACCGCGGTGACGGGCTATGCCAACCTGATCAACGCCTATCTGGCGCTGGATCGCGTCGACGAGGCCAAGGCAATCTACGACCGGGCCAAACGGCACAACTTCGATAACGAATACCTCCGCGAAATGCGGTATGAGATTGCGTTCCTTCAGAACGACGAAGCCGAAATGCGGAGGCAGGTCGACTCGGCACCGGAAATTCCAGGCACCGAGGCCGGGCTTCTGGCCTCGCAAGCAGACACCGATGCATTTTACGGGAGGCTGAGAGATGCGCGCGAAACGACGCAGCAAGCGGTAGCAGCGGCGAAACGTGACGGTGCCAACGAGAGCGCTGCCCTGTGGCTCGGCAACAGTGCGTATCGGGAGGCATTATTCGGCAATGCCACTGAGGGCCGCCGACAAGCCCGGGCAGCGCTTGCGCTTTCACAAGGCCGGGACGTTCGCATTGCGGCGGCGCTGACGCTGGCGGAGGTGGGTGACGCGGTCCAGGCGCAAAAGATCGTCGACCAGCTTAAGGCCGAGTCTCCATCGGACACTCTTGTTCAGAGCTACTGGCTGCCGACGATACGAGCGACGGCCTCACTGCGCAAGGGGGACGCTCAACAGGCGATCACGTTGCTTGAAGCGGCAACGCCCTACGAACTTGGTGGGGGAAACGTCAGTGTGATGGTGCCCATCTATGTCCGCGGCTGCGCCCACTTGAAAGGCGGACAGGGGGCAGAAGCGGCCTCCCAATTCGTGAAGATGCTAGGGCACAGCGGACTTGCGGGAAACGCTCCGATTGAGGCTCTTGCGCGCCTGCAACTCGCGCGTGCCCAAGCGGTAGCTGGAGACAAGGCGTCGGCACGGCGGTCCTATCACGACTTTTTGTCTTTGTGGAAACACGCGGATACCGACCTCCCGCTGTTCAAAGAAGCGCAGATAGAGCACGAGCGGCTGCAGGAGTGAGACAGGAGCTAAAAGTTTGAGGCCATGAGTACGGAAGGAATCGATTCCACACTAAAACGTAGATTACACACATAGCGGCACGTGCCAATACCCCGTTTTGCACCTTCGTGTCCAGCGACTCACCCCGATTGGCGCTTTGGCGATTTTCACTAGTTGCCAAAAAACAGAAGCTCATTATCGCAAGGCGGACTCAGCAGCCAGCGTGCTTATTTCCTGCAAGCTCAACAGTGGTCGTCCGGCTTCCGAACGCAATCTCCTCAATAGACTTGGCGTTCAGTGTCGTGATCAACAAGCAACTATCCGGATCGAAGTAGATTGCCAATCAGATCTTATGGCTACTCATAATGCTGTCCAGTTGCTCCATGCTGAATTTGTTCAGACCAACAACCCTTGCGTCAGCGCGAAACGCGGGCGGCACCAGGTACCTGGCTTCATCTTTGCTGTCCACGTCAGCAATGATCCACGCACAGTGCTGTCCATCCATGCATCCCCAATCCGCGTGGGTCAACAAATGGGAACCGGTCGCGAGAAAGACTTGCACAGCCCGCACACAAGCCTGTACGTCAGGCTCATGCGGAACTTCGATGAGATATCGTGCCATATCCGGAAATCCTCCCTCCCGAGTTTTTGGGCAGGTGTGTCCGTCGAGCCTAATCGCCTACCCTTACCTTGAGGCCACTGGGTTGAAACGTTGTAGCCCCGTTGATCTGATTCGTGATTATTTGTTTGCGTTTCATCAAACATGCGATATCGGTTGCTCAGCCGTACTGAAAAATTTGCTTAGAGTCCTGCAGGCTGAAAAAAGAAGTGGATTGGCGAATGGTCCGCGAAACATCCCTCTCTAACAATGTCGGCAGTGTCAAGTACCGTTTTGAGCGCACCACGGCATGCGCTCGAAGAAGAGCGCCATTTCGCTCTCGTGGATGGTTCGCGCTTTTCCAACCCAGGCTCGCTTGGAATCGTCAGGGTCAGGAACTCAGCCCGACCCAGCCATCTCTTCGATCACGACCGCAATCATGATTACTTCTGCGAACTCCCCGTCGTGGGGAGCGGGATGCCCAATCATTACGTCGGTGATTTACTGCTCACCATTGGGATGTCCGGGCTCTCCCGCGTGCGAACCGAGCTTTCCAACTGGTCGTAGTCCCAGCCTTGGCGCCACATCCAGTACAGGTGCACCGCCAGCTTCCGGGATTCATCACGCGTGTGCGCATCTGCACCAGCCGATGTCGATGCCACAGCAAATAGACTGAGCTGAACTCCTGCGCCTCATTTCGCTTCACGTTCTACGGACTCTCGAGCGAGTCGTCGGCAAAACAGAAAACTGAGAATCTGGCCCAGTAATTCTTGAAATAGTCCTGCGCGCCACCTTATCCAGCTTTCTTTGTGATTTGAGAGGGATCGGCGCCCACCCGCCCCAAATGCAACTCATGCTGCGAGGCCGCCGCCAGTTGAAAATCGTAGCCCAGGCTTGGCAGATTCGGCAGGGGTGAAGCGGGATCATTCCTCTCCACTGTGGCGATCAGCGATTCGGTGACACCAAAGACTGTGTCTGACTCAATGTGATCATCTCCGGAAATATACAGGGCGGTGACAAGCTCCCGGTAGCCGGGAGCGCCAATCAGAAAATGAATGTGCGCTGGCCGGTAGCCATGCCGTCCCTGCGCCCGGATCATGTCCCCAACAGGGCCGTCCATCGGGATCATGTATCCAAGCGGGCACACAGCGCGAAAGTAGTAGCGGCCGTCGGAATCCGTGCGAAAACATCCGCGCAAATCGATATCGGAAGGATCGTGTCTCTGCAAGTCATAGTGCCCCGTCTCGTCCGGCTCCCAGACCTGTACGAGCGCATTGGGAATTCCTTTTCCGGTGGAATCGACGACCTTACCATAGACGCAGATCTGGGAGGCACTGCTCTTCGTAACGATGCACTCGCCCAGTTCCATTAGCGGTGCATCCTGGCGATAAAAAGGGCCGAGAAGACTCGACTTGGTACAACTCTCCGTCGCGCGCCTGTCGTGCAGAGCATTCACGAGAGAGCTGAAGCCTAGAGTATCGGAGAGCAAGATGAATTCCTGACGAAAAGGGGTACACTTCTGGCCGACTTCCGTCAGAAAACGGATTCCCATCAGCCACTCATCCGGGGTAAGGTCCACCTCTCGGGCAAAAGCGTGTAGGTGGCGCACAAGAGAGGCCATGACCTGCTTCAGACGACCATCCGGGGTAGAGGATGTCTGTTCCAGGACCGCATCTGTAATGGTGTTTTCATCGATGGCCCTCATCATTTGCCTCCCGGGAAGTACGTGCAAATTTGGGCACCCTTCGTTGCGCACGTCATGATATCGCTTTCGGACAACTTTGCTCGGGTTTTTGGGGGCTTCGATGAGGACGTGCATTGCGTGCGCATACTATGATGAAGGCCTGCCCATCAACCCTCTGGACTTGCCATCTCGCCGCTGAGTAAACTTCTGGCGCCTAAAGACGCAGAATAGCTATGGCTGATATCGAAGTCCCGGTTTTCATCGTAGGCGGCAGCCTGGTCGGGTTGTCGACCGCCCTGTTGCTCGGATACCACGGCGTCCGTTCGCTGGCCGTGGAATACCATCGCGGCACCGCTATCCATCCCCGCGCCGCCCAGACCAGCCAGCGCACCATGGAAATCTTCCGCCAGGTCGGTCTGGAGCAGATTGTGCGTCGGAAGTCCGAAGAACAATTCGTGCAGGATGGCGGAGTTCTGGCGGTCGAAACCCTCGTTGGCGGCGCCATTGCTCACTATATTGCGGACCTCAACGAAGGCGTGCGCGACGTCAGTCCGACGGCTCGCGTATTTCTGGCACAGGATGCACTGGAACCGCAACTCCGGGAACGGGCGGAGGAATTGGGCGCTGACCTGCGTTTCGCCACCGAAATGGTCTGGTTTGAACAGGACACCAACGGCGTGAGCGCTGTGATCCGCGAACGCGATAGCGGGAAGACCCAGACCGTGCGAGCTCAATACATGGTAGCCGCTGACGGCGCGTATAGTCGGGTGCGCGAGCGGCTGGGTATTCGCATGCTGGGGCACGGAACGTTTTCCAAAAGCATCACGATTTACTTCCGCGCCCACCTTGCTCCTTTGATTGAAGGTCACAAATGGGCCGTTGTCTACGCGCTGAACCGCCAGCTGCGCGGATTCTTCCGTTTTGAGAAGCCGTTCGAGAAGGCGTTTCTCGCGGTCAACACCGTGGGGGAGCCGGAAAATCCGGTCACGGACGTTTCCACGGGGTTGACAGAGCAGCGCTCACTCGAACTAGTGCGAGCGGCCATAGGCACGGACAGCATCCCCATTGCCATCGAGAACATCATGCATTGGAAGGCATCGGCGGATACGGCCGAGGTTCTCCAGGATGGTCGGGTCTTCATCGCGGGCGATGCCGCCCACGTGATGCCCCCCAATGGAGGCTTCGGCGGTAACACCGGCGTGCAGGACGCGCACAACCTGGCCTGGAAACTCGCACTTGTGCTGAAAGGAATCGCCGGACCAGGGCTTCTTTCTACCTACGGACCGGAGCGGCATCCGCCGGGGGCATTCACAGTAGAGCAGGCCTATTCCCGCTACGTTTTGCGCACCGCGCCGAATATTAGCAGGGATGGACTCCAACCGGTTGCGCCCGATCTCAACGTTGAGATGGGCTACATCTACCATTCCAACGCCATCGTGCCCGAAGACCGCGATGACAGCAGCGCGCACGAGAACCCCCGCGAGTCCAAAGGGCGCCCCGGCACGCGCGCCCCGCACGTTTGGCTGCAACGGCGCGGCGAGCAGATTTCGACACTGGACCTGTTCGGCCGAAACTTCACCCTGCTGGCCGGGCCGCAGGGCAATGCCTGGACCGAAGCAGCCCGCGATCGGGCCAAACCGCTGGGCATTGAGCTTGACGTTCACAAAATCGGCGAGAACGGGTTGACGGATCCATCAGGCGGGTGTCCGGCTGCCTATGGAATCACACCGACCGGAGCCGTGCTCGTCCGGCCAGACGGCTTCGTGGCGTGGCGAGTGAAGATTGGCGATAGCGCCTCGGCGGAAGGAATCAAGAGCGCCCTGGCAACCCTATTGTGTCGACCTGTTGAGGTCTGAAATTCGCTATCTTTTAGTCTCGCCTGCTAGACAGTGTCCTAATTTGGTTGTGCTGCGTCTCCTTCCCGAACCTGGCGACCGCGCTTTGCGGTCGAGGGGTTCCACTTTTCCAGCGATGGGTGACACCGTAACCGCAAAGTCCGCTAACAAGGGCCGCCACCGCCGCTCCTGCGCTTGACGGGGACTTTCCACCCGTAGGATGCTAGCCTTCCCATGCTGCTGCCCACCTCCCTGGTCGGCTCCTACCCACAACCCGAGTGGTTGATCGATCGCGAAAAACTCTCGCATCAAATGCCGCCGCGAGTTCGTGCTGCAGAACTGTGGCGCATTCCGTCCCCCTGGCTTGAGCATGCGCAAGACGATGCCACGCTGCTGGCGATCCGCCAGCAGGAAGCGGCCGGTCTGGATATCATCACAGACGGAGAGATTCGCCGTGAAAGTTACTCCAACCGCTTCGCTACCGCGTTGGACGGACTTGATCTAAACTATCCGGGCACGGTTACCACGCGCAGTGGACACCGCGCTCTGGTGCCGCGTGTGGTTGGGAAAATCAGCCGCCGTCATCCCGTTGAGGTTCGCGATCTGCGATTTCTGCGTGCGTGTACCAGACGTTTAGTCAAGATCACGGTGCCGGGTCCGTTCACCATGTCGCAGCAAGTGCAAAACGAACACTACTCCAGCGAGGCGGATATGGCGCTCGATTATGCCGCAGCCGTTAATGCCGAGGTCAAAGACCTATTCGCTGCGGGCGCCGACGTCGTACAGATTGACGAGCCTTACATGGAGGCCCACCCTGAAAAGGCGCGCCGGTTTGGACTGGCCGCCTTGGAACGTGCGCTTGACGGAGTGACCGGCACGACCGCTCTCCACATCTGTTTTGGATACGCCGCGCTGGTTCCCGGGCGTCCCGCTCAATATTCGTTCCTGAGCGAACTCGAGGCCTCGCCAGTGCGTCAAATCTCCATTGAGACAGCCCAGTCCTCTCTGGACTGCTCGGTTCTGGCGAAACTTCCCAGCAAGACGATTATCCTGGGCGTGCTCGACCTCTCATCGCACGAAATCGAGACCGCTGACGTTGTGGCAGCACGCATCCGGCGGGCTTTGCCGTTTGTCAGCCCTCAGCGCCTGATCATCGCTCCCGATTGTGGCCTTAAGTATCTACCCGCAGATGTTGCCTTCGGAAAAGTGCAAGCCATGGTAGAGGGAGCGCAAAAGGTGAGGGCGGACCTGACCCGCTGAGAAACGGAGCTTGCTCTCTGGGTTCGAGGGACAAATCGCCTTGAGAACTTGGAGTTAACCTGTAACGCTACGCCCGGATCGCGGCCGCAACGTCGCGATGAATTTCCAGCAGCCTGGTGAGTTGCTGATCTTTCGGACGCCGTCCCAGTCCACATTCCGTGGCTACACCCGTCGGTCCCGTGAAGTGACGCTGGAAAGCCGCCAGGCGCTTCTTGCTGCCTTCCGCCCCGTCGGTGTAGTGAACCAGTCCCGCATACACCGTGGCGTCACCAATTTTCAAGTCCTCCAGGGGTTCGAAGTACTTGTCATCACTGCGATGACGGGGCACTGACATCTGCACGTGACTGATGGGACGGGGCGAGACCCCCGCCGCTGTGTTGGCCATATTCACGCTGGTGGCGAGATCGACGGGATCTTTGAAGTGCTTGTGGTGGAGATCGCCGTAACAGAGGTGCATGCCGACCGGCACCGTCTTCGGAATCGGCGCGTTTAACTCGCGGAAGTACCGCACAAGGCGCTCCATTGGATCGGTAGTGGGTTTGAACTGCATGGGTGGCACGTCAGGCATATGATCGCCGTGTTCGAGCGCGACGGTCTCCCAATTGATGTCCCATTGCAGAACCAGATCATCGTGCGGAATCTGCTGGCAGAGCTTAGCCACGTCCCGTCTCATCACCTCGATGTATGCATCCACCATCAAGTCCATATTGCGCGCATTGTTAGTGAACACACGCACGGCATCGTCTGGAAACGGAAGAGATTGCTGGAAGCGCACTCCCTGCGGGATAATGCCCTGGTCGCGCAGCCGGCAAAACACTTTGTACGACGCCAGCGCCTCGTCCGGATAACCAAGCGTTTCAATCGGCCGGAGCTTCTGCACACCGGGCTTGGGACCCCACCATGGGCAAGCGTGATAATCAGGCGGTAGCCACTCCGGAAAGCCGGGGATGGGCTCAGGGTTGGGACGGATCAATTCCACATCCGGATGTTTGTCCCAAGTGTTGATGGCCACAAAGAAAACCCAGAAGCGCCGCAGGCCGAATTCGCCGTCCGTCAGCCCAATCGCCAACTCGCCCAGGATCGGCGCCACAACACGGAACACTTCTTCCGCACTGTTCCCCGGGACACCGCCAACCAACATCACTGGCCTTCTTGCACGCGACATGCCTTGCCTTCCTATGGAACGGTATGAATCTGTGGTTTGATTGCTGAATCACTTTCAGACTGGATCGAGTTGCCGGTTGCCGCATATTCGGATGCGCGACCTGCGGATTATGGCAGCCCTCTGTCTCTGAGACAAGCCCGGCGAGGACGTAAAGAGTTTGTGCAGAATTGAGAGACGGGGTCTCTGGAGCCATTCCACGGTCCCGGCCCGGCCCGGCTCTACCAATAGGTGATATTTTCCGAATCGGCTTGCAGTACGGTGCTATTTACTGCGTCCAGCTAGCCGACTCAGCCCAAGTCTAACCCGAGAAGCCCGGCGGCCAAGTGCGCGAATGAAAGAACTCACCGCGGGTTGGCTTCTCGCCACGTTTCTGGTATAGAGGGACGAATGCACGACTCCGCACACAAGGCAGTGGTGCAGCAATCGTTTACGCGTCAAGCCGAAGTTTACGCGGTCACGCCGACCGTGATGGACCCGGCGCGCATCGCGCGGCTGGTCGAGGCCATTGGCCCCGCACCCGGATCGCGAGTGCTCGATGTCGCTTGCGGTCCCGGATTTCTGGCTCTGGCCTTTCCTCAGCATTGCCGCGAGGTCATCGGGCTCGACCTTACCGACGCACCACTGGCCATCGCCGAAAAGAAACGGCAGGCGCGCGGCCTGGCAAACGTCCGCTTCCAGCGTGGCGATGCCGACCGACTGCCGTTCGGTGACGGTGAGTTCGACGTAGTTGTCTGCCGCTTCGCCCTACACCACGTCGAGGACCCCGGACGCGTGCTGCGCGAGATGGCGCGGGTCTGCCGGCCGCAGGGCAAGGTAGCGGTCGAGGACCTAGTGACCAGCGAACACCGGGCGCGCGGGGATTATCAGAACCAATTCGAACGTCTGCGTGATCCTTCCCACACTCGTGCACTTGCGGCCTCTGAGCTGCTCGGGCTGTTCGCCGCCGCCGGACTCGAAGTCGAGCGGCTCTACTCCAGCGAACTAGTGCAGAATCTCGAGCGCTGGCTGGCAAACAGCCAGACCCTCCCAGACCGTGCCGCCCAAGTCCGCGTTCTGATCGATCGTGACGCTCGCGAGGACCTGAGTGGCACGCGTCCTTATTTCGAGGACGGTCAATGGTTTTTCCATCACCCAACCCTGACAGTCGTGGCCCGGCGACTTGACGGGTCATTGCGCTGAGTGGACGCTTTAGAGAACTGTCCAATCCTGCAACAAGGGATCAATGTGATGAGTGTTATCGATCTCTGTCAGGTGTGCGAAGTTCTAACGAGCGAAGCTCGCTGCGTGGTACATGCTGACGACAAGGTACGTCCTGACTGAGTGTGTGGAATGGAGGCGGTGGGAAAGTAAAAGGCTGCGACATTGGTTGTGCTCTAACCGCCAGCTCCTACGAGGGAGTTGGCAGCGTGGACGCACGCACCGTCGCAGCCCCTTGATGCGATCACCGCTTTCGCGGTTCCAAACCCCAACTGCTCCTCGCAGATCAGTCGGTTTTTTCGGGTTTGGTGGCTCAACGAGTTGCCTCGCCGAGCCGATCACCCAGCCTACTTCGGACCGGCCACATGTTATTGAAGCCAACCCTTTCGACTGTCGACGGTAGCGAAAGTAAAAGCTCTGTGAATACTTGTCAATGCCGATTATTGGTGCAAAAGGGCACAAGAGGAGCATGCATGCCCGCAAGGGTAATTCATTGATTCGCGGACGCTTGCTGGGCATGAAAATCCTGCCGCCGCGTTTTCCACAAGGAGCTCCACAGCGAGTTTGGAAAGGCCCGAAAACCGCGGGATCCGTGAACCAAAGAAATGTCTTGACCGCAGACTGTTCTTCCCCGCATGTTGTTCGCAAGCAGCAGAAGTGCTATGTCACATCTCGTCGCCTACATCGACGGCGGCTCTCACGGGAACCCGGGTCCGTCCGGTATTGGGGTAGTGATCGAACACTCCGATGGAGGCAAGATCAGGATTGCCCGCTGGATCGGGCAGCACGATAACAATGTGGCCGAGTACGCCGCCCTGCTTGAAGCGCTGCAATACGCCTTAGACTTGAAGGCGAAGGCGCTTCACGTCTTCTCTGATTCTGAGGTGGTGGTCAGGCAGATGAATGGCGAGTACGCCTGCCGCAGCCCCCAGCTATATTCCCTTCACTGGACATGCCAAAAGCTGGCCCGCTCGCTTCAATTCTCCATAGCGCACGTCCGCCGCGAAGACAATGCCGAGGCGAATCGCCTCGCTAACTCGGCCGTCCGCAAGCGGTTCTTACCGTCGAAATGCAAAGCAAGACCCCAATAGGGCCCGGGTGCTGGCCTCACGGAAGCGCTTCATAGGGCCCCGTTGAGATTCTTGAGCGCCTGCTCGACTTTCGCCTTTTTGTCTTCGGGTGGTCGTCAGGCGATCATGGAGCTGGGCCTCACGCACGCTGTGACCGCTAGTCACTCCCTGAAAATGGATCGCACTGCGTCCGCCAGGAGGTGGGCGGTGAGCACGAAATCCGGCCATGGCGGCGACCTCCGAGCGTGGCGGTATTGTCAATTAGGCGGATGGGGAAAGCGTCGCAAGATAATCAGCCGCGAATTTTTCAATCCCTTTTCGCGTAAGCTCATGTTGTACATCAAAAGCCTCCCACGATTGCTCCAAGTCAAGCTCCTCGTAGGGAATTGGTTTTCCGGAGGCTTTGTACTGAAACTCTTTGTTCGGAACCGGAAAATTGTTGCTCGCCCAGAGTCCCAGGATTTTAGCTGGTACGGTCGCAAGCTCCGTTCCCAGGGCGAAGCTGTAAAGCAGGTGCTCTAGACTGCGGATGCTTGCGGCTAATACCAAAACGTGACCGTCGCCCTTCGCGAACATCCGTTTTATGTTTCTCACAACATCCATTCCGTTCTGACCGGTGTCGTCCAAACGCCCGACGAAAGGCGAGACGTAGGCAGGCTCCGTTGTGCCTTTCGTTGCTGCATACACTGCGGCTGCCTGCTGCTGGGAAAAGCAAAGCGTCAGCTTGACCCTTATGCCTTGCCCCACCGACATTTGTGCGGCACGGAGACCTTCAGTCGTGCATGGATATTTGATGTATGCATTGGGAATCCACGAGAACATCTCCCGGCCTTGGTCCAGCATCTCTCGTGCCGTTGTCTTATCATCGGAGAATACTTCGATAGACACTCCCGCATCGCCAACCAAGGGAGAAATCGTCTGTACGATTTCCTTGTACTCGTCCATTTCTTGCATCCGAGAGAGCCTGTGCCCTGTCTCCACCAATTGTCGGATGAGCGGATTTTTGGCGATCAAAGATGGGTTGGTGGTCTGTCCATCGACAAACCCGAGCAATTCCTTAACGTGCAGGGTCTCCTGTGGGTTGCCACCATCCACCAATATTTTCGTTTTGGGTCGAATCATTAAACTGCTCCTAGGCAAGGGTCAGGGCCGTGCAACGTTCGCCTGAGAAACCTGAGAATTCCTCTGTATCCCCTTTATTAGAGTCCGGAGCACACGGAAGGTTACACGACACTTGCGCTCGCAGAAAAGCATCTCTGGAATCCGGATAAGGCTGTTCTGCCAAGGAGCAAGTGTCCGCGGCGAAATTTACATACCTTTGCACGGTTGCTGAGTTACGTCGGTGTCATGGATTTTGACTCCTCAGAAGAATTCATGGGTAAGCTCCGGCTCAGGTAGTTTGCCAAGTGAGTGATAGAGGGCGAGTTCCAGGATGCGGAAGGTGCGAAAGCCATAGGATCTTCTCATGGTTACTTTGGCTTTGTTATTCAGCCCCTCGATCACACCGCTGGAGAACTGTTTTCTGGCCTTGAAATAGTTGAGCAGCAGCGTGCGGTGAGCGCGCAACGTGCGGGCGATGTTCTTCATCGGCTCGATGCGGCTTCGCATGGTTTGATAGCACCAGAAATCCAGGAACATGCCAGCCCAGGTGGGCGAGGTGTATTCCCAGAACTGCTGAAAATCTTCTTTGAGGAGATAGGCACGGACGGTCTGGAGGTTGTAGCGCAGCAGATCTCGCAGACGGAACTTCTGCTGAGCGGTGAGATTCCGTTTACGCTTGAGCACGCACCAGCGCGCCTTCTTCAGCAGCGGCGGGTGGCCGTCCTGGGCCATCTTGCGCGATTCGGCGGCGCGGACTTCATCCAAGGCCTTATTCATCTTGGCGACGATGTGGAAGCGATCGAGGATGTGCAGCGCCTGGGAGCATTTCTGGCGGATCACATCCAGGTAGGGCTGCCACATGTCGGAGCAGACAAACTCGATCTGGGCAGCCAGGCGCTCTCCGATGACGGTGAAGAAGTCCTGGAAGGATTCGATGGTGCGTTCCTTGCCGACCCAGAGCAAGCGGGTGAGTCCCTGGTCGATCTGGTAGACCAGCGTCAGGTATTTGTGGCCTTTGGCGTACTGGATTTCATCCACACCCAGGGCGCGGATCGACTCTAGCGTGCGATGCTCCAGGCCCCAGCCGACCACATACTCAACGGCGTCGCGCACCTGGTCCCAGGAAGTGTGGAACGCCTCGGCGGTTTCCTTCCAGGAGAGCTTGCGCGCCCAGCGAGCCAAAAACAGCATATAGGCTCGGGTCAACGGGTGCTTCCCATCACTCCAGGGAACTTGCTCGACCACGACGCCACAATTCCGGCAGTCGACCCGGCGCATGCGGTACAGCAGGAAAACCAGAAAACCCCACAGAGGAATGAACTCGAAGCAGCGCTCAGGAAGATGATCGTAACCCGGGGCCGGCTGCTGACACCCTGAGCAGACTGCCGCCGAGCCCTCCCGCGGTCGGACGTCCACTTCGATGCTTTTCTTGTCCGGACCGAAGCGGGCCTGTTGGTAGACGAATCCCCGCTGGCGATGGCAGTGGTTTAGAATCGTGATCAATTCCATGGCACGGACGATTTTCCAGGCGAAGGCTGCCAAAGTAAACCGCGTTGCTCCCTCGACGCCGCCTTCCCCGGCTTCCACCTACTACCGCGATCTGGACAACTGGCCGCGCTCGTGGATGGGGCTGGACAAAGACCTGCCACCAGGGGAAAAACTAGTGGCTTGCCTCCGGCCATTCCTTGAGCATCTAGCTTCCTCAAGTCTTTCCCCAAAGACCATTCGCCGACACGTGGACAACCTCTGGCTGCTGGGTGGAGAAATCATCCGCGACCTGAACTACGACCCTTCTCTGAGGAAAATGGCTGCTGACCGACTTCTCCGCAACGTGATCCGCGAGGACGGCGGCCCGCTGATCCACAACGGCTCAGAAGAGGAGCAACGCTCTTTCGACTCCACCTGCCGCAAACTCCACCGCTTCCTCAGTCAGCCTCAGCGCTGAGCCCATCAGTTACCCACAAATTCCCCGAACGAGGCTGGATTTTCGGCATCTGCGCTCGGCTTCATCTTTTTCCTACGGACCCGTGAACGGGCTTACGCCATTCCGAGCGCTGTGTCGCCGGACTGGACGGGGTGTTGAGATTGATGATTGTATTTGCCAACGCCACGTGGGAAAAAGCCTGGGGAAAGTTCCCGACCAAGCGCCTCGCGGTCGGATGATACTCTTCGGACAGGAGACCGACGTCATTTCTGAGTTTCAAGAGCCGGTTCAACAGGCGCTGGGCGTCAGAGTGGCGTCCCATAAGTTCATAGACATCAGCTAGCCAGAAACTGCAGGGTAGGAATGCCCCTTCTCCAGTTGGCAGTCCGTCCTTGACTCGGTGTGTCAGATAGCGCAATACAAAGCCATCCCGCACAAGGTGCTTCTCGATCTGCCGGACTGTGCCCCGAATTCGGGGGTCCGAAGGAGGCAGAAAACCGACCAAAGGCAGCAGCAGCAGAGCTGCGTCTAGTTCTCTTGATCCGTAGGACTGAACGAAGGTTCCAAGATCGGGGTCAAATCCAAAGCGGCAAACTTCCTTGTGAATGAGTTCTCGTATCTGCCGCCACCTCTGCAAGGGACCCTCCAACGCGAAGTGCTCGGCAGTTCTTATCGTCCGGTCGAACGCAACCCAGGCCATTACTTTGGAATGAGTGTAGTGTCTCTTGCGCCCGCGGATTTCCCATATGCCATGATCGGCTTGACGCCAAATCTTTTCCAGATGCGCTAACAAGACGGTCTGGAGGTCAAGCTCCGGCTGGTTGCCTCGTCGCATGAACCGATCAGCCTGGTGTAAGACATCGGCGAGCTCGCCAAAGATATCCAACTGCAGCTGCCCGCTAGCCGCGTTGCCCACCCTCACCGGCAATGCGCCGCCATACCCTGATAGCCACGGCACCTCCCATTCCAGCAGATGACGTTCACCTGCGACGCCATACACGACCTGGATCTGATCGGCGCTGCCTGCTACAGAGCGCACGAGCCAGTTTCTCCAGCGGCGAGCCTCGTCATGGTAGCCGGCGTGCATCAAGGCAAATAGCGTGAACGTAGCATCCCGCAGCCAACAGAAACGATAATCCCAATTTCGCTCTCCGCCAGGTTGCTCGGGCAGCGATGTGGTCGGGGCGGCGACGATACCGCCGGTTGGCTGATATGTCAGCGCTTTCAGTGTGATGAGAGAGCGCTGAACTGCGTCCGCGCAGGGCCCATGGTATTCGCAGCGAGAGATCCATTTGCGCCAAAAGCGCTCCGTTTCACGAAGAGACGATCTGAAGTCGGTCACCTTCGGTGCCGGTTGAAATGAACTTCCATACCTGAGTTCAAAATGAATGGTCTTCCCTTCTTCCACCGTAAAATCACTGACTGTGCGTAGGTCTTCCCCACGGACTGGAACGGAGGCGCGAAGCGCGAGAAGATGAGGCCCGGCAATCGCAGTGAGGGAGCCAGTTTTGCGCCGTGTCACCCAGGGGATTGTGCGTCCGTAGTCAAAACGCATGGCCAGGTCCATGCGCATGCGGACGCTGCCCCGATCCCCTCTAACCAAGCGAATGATCTCGGGATGGCCCTGGCGGAGCGGCATGAAATCGATAAGCGTCACGCTTCCATGAGACGTCTTGAATTCCGTCTCCAGGATGAGCGTTCCGGGGCGGTAGCACCGGCTGACGCGGGCTTTCTCGACCGGCACCACTTGCCATCGTCCGTTATCAGGGGTACCCAGCAGCGCTGCAAAGCATGCCTCAGAGTCGAAACGAGGCAAGCAAAGCCAATCAATGGAACCGTCCCTTGACACGAGAGCCCCGGTTTCGCAGTCCCCAATCAATGCGTAATCCTCGATTGCGGAAGGCATCCTGGAATTCTAATGGGACTCCGTCCTTACGGTTAAGCTTCGCGTGGTTGCAGGTCACGCGCGGTGGGTGTTCCCCTTCAATCGCGGCCACGCGATGTAATCCTCTTCTGCAAGCATCAAGGCTTAGTGCCTTGGAGCAGCGCGTGGGCTCGTGCCCACTAGTCAGTGCCAACTCGCAGCCGAGCCGCAATCCGAACGGGGCCGCCGCCGCCCGCTGGACGGCACGGCCCAATATGGATATTTCGTCGTGACAAAAGGGGCCGGGGCAACAGCGGAAGAGATCTGAAAGAGCAGCCAACCGTCCGCGCAGCACTCACTCTCACGCGCTACATTCATTGTGGTGGGGGATCATTCTGATTTATCACACGCTCTGCTTGCCTGTCCGCGTGGCTGGGCTCTGTTGATCTATCCGCAGGCCGATACGCCCCGCCTTCCCTGGCGCTTGTGGAACTCACCGGCTCCATGGCGATCACCTGGTAGGCTCGCATTTTCTTACCGTTCTTGTCGCCGTCCGGAACCTTGAGGAAGAGGCAATCCTTCTTGATCTTGAATTCTGCTTCATGGCCGATGGGTAGAAGTACGGGGTGTTTACCATCTAGGGGTCGGATGTGATACTCCAACTCATCGGTGCGAAGAAGGTACTGCGGGCATAATTTTTCATTGGAATTCACCGCAGTCGCGCCGACGGACGCGAAGATACTACCCAGGCCGGCTAAGCCTCTTTGCTCAACGCCGCAAGGCATCGATTGCATGCTCTCGATCATGCCTCTCGGAGCGTGCTTCTTCTCCCTGGCCTGTGCCACCGGGGGCCCGGCGACCACCAGCACCAGCGTGGCAATGAGTAACAGGTTCACCTTCATGAAGCTCCCTCCTTTGGGTGATCCGCTGTTGTCGCTGCTTTGACTAAGCGAAACAGAATGGGAGGGCCTGTATCCGGACCTCCCATTCCCTGGTCTATTGCTTAGCATCGGGCTTAAGCGGCGGAGTTGAAGTTGTCACCTTAGGAACCCAGCCAGCCAGCGCCGGCGAGGTCATCAGCGCCAGCGGGTTTTCCCACAGTCTCTGTTGGACGATCGGATGTTCTTTCAGGTAGTTCTGCAGTTCCGGATGGCTTTCCAGATATTCCCGCTTGTTGGCCAACGACGGATCCCTGGCGAGCTGGTCTGCCATGGCCGAATGCCCCCGCAGGAAATCGCCGAAGTTAGTCACCTCCCTGCTATCCCTGCCGGGATCGCGGACGTTCTGGGCGTCCTCGCGCCGGTCATAGCGCTGTTCCTGCTGCATGAAAGCATTCGGGTTCTCGCTGAACTCCTCGCGCACTGCCGGGTGCTCCTGCAAGTACTGCTGCAGGGCAGGATGATTCTGGACGAACTGCTTGTTGTTGATCAGCGAAGGATCCTTGCGCAACTGTTCGGCGATTTCCGGATGGCTGTCCAGAAACCGGTCCGCGCTGCCAAGTTCCCGAAGCCTCATCGCGTTATCGCTACGATCCTCTTGCCGGTCGTAGCGCTGTTCCTGTCGCATGAAAGCATTCGGGTTCTCGCTGAACTCCTCGCGCACTGCCGGGTGCTCTTGCAAGTACTGCTGCAGGGCAGGATGATTCTGGACGAACTGCTTGTTGTTGATCAGCGAAGGATCCTTGTGCAACTGTTCGGCGATTTCCGGATGGCTGTCCAGAAACCGGTCCGCGCTGGAGAGCTGCCAGTTCGTGGTGTCATTGTCCCGCGATGGCGTAGGCGCCGTAGTCTGTCCCGCTGACGGCATGGCAGAGAACAGCAGGGCCAGCGTCAGCGCCACGCACAAGTGTGAGACCTGCATGGGAGTTTTGCGATTCGTGTCCACATGACCTCCTGCACAATTTTCTTCACAGGTGAGGTGCAACCGCCGTGCCAAACAGCAGGCGGGAAGTCGCATCTGTTGCGCGTTCAGAGGCTTCAAGAAAGACATGTCGAAACAGGAATGTTCGTCGCGGGAAAATTCGACACGCCAGCCGGCGAAATTGCAATAGGGGATCAATCCTAGGGTGAGTCCTTTAAACAACAAATTTCAACACGCGATGAGAGAGGAACGAACGAGGCGAGAAGAGGGGCCTCCGTTCCGCACCTGTTGGCCTGCTGCCAGGGCGCATTAGAACCTCATCGCGTTGCGCTAGCCGTTTCCTGGAAATGCTCCAATGTAACTCTCGACGCCAGCGGGCTCATGCATCAGGTCTTCGCATCGACCGATCCGATTGGGACTTGGGACGCCGGCCTGTTCGTACGCCCACCTTGACTTGCGACTTCAGAAATTTCCGAGTCCTCCTACAACACTTGCCCGAGGTTCCCGGGCTATGGGCGGTGCTAGCGTCACAAGTGAGGTCGAGATGGGGCTCTTGTCAACAGCTCGGGGGCTGATGCAAGTATTGTTAGTCACCACAGGATTGTCTGCGGCAGTGTGTCGGGCTCGGGCAGTCATCGAGATCCTGCCGGACGCGCCGTCACCCCAGCATTTCCAGGAGGATTTTCGCGAAATGGGAGCAAACGAGCAGATGACACGATCTTCTGTCCTGTGGGCAGTGACCTCACGGCAGTCGGTACTGGACCCAATGCAAAATTTAGCCAACCGCTCGCTCCTCGGTTCTGCAGTTCCGCGACCGAGGACTCTACCCGTTGAGCAACGGCGAACGGTTTCGGCTGTACCTCCGCCAGACATTTTTCAGCGCAGGAAGCTACGCCGACCGGGTATTCGGTGCAGGCTTCGACCAGGCGCGTGGCGTAGAATCCGGCTGGAGTGGCGGTATGGAAGGATTCGGAAGGCGGCTGGAATCACGCTACGGACAATTTGTCATCCGGAACACCTTGAAATCGGCCGGAGATGCCGCGTTTGGATACGAACCGCGGTATGACCTGTGCCGCTGTGATGGATTCTGAGAACGCACCAAGCATGCATAGCGAGGAACTTCATGACCTACAGCTCGAACGAACAGCAGTTGAAGCCGCAGCTCCCACTGTTCGGAGCTGCCTTCGTTGCCGGTATGACTGCAAGCACCTGGAAGCCAGGCCCCAGAAATGTGTGGGGAGAGGGAAGCTACGCCGTGGCGGGCCAAGCAGGCTGGGGAATCCTCACGAATTGGTTGAGCGAGTTCTCACGCGATACAGCAGTCTACAAGGCAAAAGCGGGACGAAAATTTGACACCTGGGTCGGAAAAACTCTCGTACAGAAGACGCTGTATGGACGACACGCGGGCCGGCAGGAAGAATGAATCTGATGGGCGGGACGCGGCCTGACATTGGTTTGGTCCATGCGCGCTGACTTTATCGCCGACTCCATTTGGCCCGGCGCAGTACTGCACTGACTGATTGGGGCTCTGGTCTACGGCGACATCTGTAGCGCAAGATTTCTCTCTCTACCTCCTAAATTTCACAGTCGCGGCTGACGCCCGAAGCTTACCCGCTGTAAAAACAAGACCCTGGCACGCGGCACACCACGTGCTTGGCCCAAGGTGTGATGGGAGAACGACGATGTTCGACATTAATGTTGAGATCGTAGGCGAGGTCGCGGTGGTACAGTGCATGGGCAGACTGGTGGACAGTGACGCGGCCTTTCGGCTGCGGGACATCATCCTGTCCCATTCGAATGCGCGGCTCGTGGTGGTGGACCTGTCCGAAGTTGACGTGATCGAAGGTGGCGGACTTGGAATGCTCGCCTACATCCAGCGCTGGGCACGCGACCACAACCTGAAGTTGAAACTGTTTAACCCGTCCAACAGAGTGCGGGAGGGGCTCGGCCGTGCTTGGATGCCCACGTTTGACATCGCCACAACCGACGAGTTGATTGCCTTGCTCAGCCACGGGGATAGAAGGGAGCTGGTGGCTCACCCCTAGCGGGAAGGAGCCCGAGTGTGTTTCCTTCGGGAGCTGATCCTTTCCCAGGCTCGCCTGGTGATTGAGTGTTTGTTTCTGACGGCGGCACCCAGTCCAAGTACCGTAGACCGTTGCGACGCAACTACACTTGGAGACTTTCCCTGAAGTATCACCATCTGGACCTGGTCGAAAAAATTATCTGTGAGCATCAGTTCTCTGTGTCCAATCTGATCAGGTCCCCTCCGGTTTAACTTCTTAGGCGCTGGATAAGATTCAGGGCCGGCTTGCTGGAAAGTCCGGTCTGCCAAACTGATGGTTTTCACGCGCAAAGTTAAATGCAGGATCAACTGTCATCCCAGATAAGCGGAGATCAGTGTGAACCTTTGCGTTGCTTGCCGGTAGAAATTACCACACGCCCCTTGAACTGGGTCTTTGCTAGCAACTATGAATTTGGCAGGGTTAGTGCATAAGAAATGGTGAGGTTGAAAGTGCTTCAAGTTTTGAGAAAGTGGGGTTCTTCGGCCCACGCCAAAGTCACCAGTGCACTTGGAGGTGTGTCATGCCGTTTCGCATTTTGGTCGCCGATGATCATGAAATCGTGCGTCGCGGTTTGGTTGCTTTGTTCGATACCGAGCCAGGGTGGAAAGTCTGCGGGGAGGCGTCTGATGGGCGCCAGACTGTGGAAAAGGCTCAGCAACTGAAGCCAGATGTACTCATTCTGGACATCGGCATGCCCTCTCTGAACGGCTTGGAAACGACCCGACTGCTCAAGAAAATCCTGCCGCAAACCAAGGTGTTGATTCTTACCCTGCACGAATCGGAGCAGTTGATTCGTGAAGTTCTGGATGCAGGGGCGATGGGTTTCCTGCTCAAGTCCGACGCCGCTCGTGACCTTGTGGCGGCAGTGGACTCGCTGCGGCAAAACCGCGCCTACTTCACAACGAGGGTCGCCTCAATGGTACTGAGCGGATACTTGGATACGAATGGTGTGCAGGCCAGCAGCGTGGGGCCGGAGCGCCTAACGTCCCGCGAGCGACAAGTCGTGCAACTGCTGGCAGAGGGCAAGAGCAGCAAAGAAGTGGCAGTTGAGCTGAATCTCAGCGTCAAGACCGCCGAAACACATCGATCAAACATCATGAGGAAGTTAGGGGTTCACTCGGTGAGCGAGCTGGTCCTGTACGCAGTTCGCAATAACATCGTGCAAGTTCCGCAGCTGAGTCTCGAGCGGTAGTGATCCACGTCGGAGGTGCCTGGTTCTCCGCGAGTTCCAACGCTGCCCCTTAGGTCTTTTCCTTCTCGGTCGAGGGCAGTTCGCTGCCAAGAGGCAGCACCTGGATGACGTTGTTTCGAGCGGCGTACAGAACCAACTCGGAAATCGAATGGATATCAAGCTTTCGCATGATGTTGGAACGATGGGTCTGAGCGGTTTTGACGCTGATGCTGAGCACCATGGCGACCTGCCTCGAGCTCAGGCCCTCGGCGAGCAGGCGAGTGACTTCGAGTTCGCGAGGCGTGAGTGCTTCCTGGACATGCAGATGGTCAGAGCGCGTGAGGCCGGAGATCCTGGCCCGAGCAAGTTTTGCGGTGAGAAACGTCTTGTGTTGCTGGAGAGCCTCGACAGCCCGGATGAGATCCAGCGAGGCATCAGTCTTCAAGAGCACGCCCTTGGCTCCGGCCTGAATCACATCGCGAAAAAGTCGCTCGTTATCGTACATGGTGAGAATCAGAACACGCTGATCCGGAATCTGCCGGACGATGAGACCCGTGGCTTGCAATCCGTTCATCACCGGCATGCTGATGTCGATCAGCACAATGTCGGGCCTTAGGCGGAGGGTTTGTTCTACCGCCTCCCTGCCATTCCTCGCCTCCGCACAAACCTCCCAGTCCGGGTGCGTCAGAAGGAGAGACCGGATGCCCCGCCGCACGATCTCGTGATCATCCGCCAATAGGATACGAAGCTTAGCCACAAAGCCTTCTCGGTCAGGCCAATTCGCCGGGTGCCGGGGAACTCCTCTGAGGCTTCCGACACAAGCATGAGATGCACATCCTGCTCAGAGGGGTAAAAGTGTAGAGAAAAAAAACGGATCTTCAGGAGTGCCGAGCAAGCCTTCTCTACAGCTTTTGCCTGACATGCGGCGTTGACTCTCAGGGCTGGTTGTCCCAGACATTCGGTCGCTAGGGCATTTCCTTGTACAGGAGAGAAAGTATGGTTTCCGAACGCCATGCAGAGCACGCAGTACTGGACTGCCGTACACGTGGGAAGCGGCTCTCCCACACGGCAAATGTTACTTGGTTGTGAGCCAGGTTTGCATACGGCATCCTGCCAACGTGTGCTAAGTCCTCAGCCATGCGCCCAGCCCGATGGGGTGATCTGTTTGCACCGGAAAAAGAGAATCCCAAAATCGCCACGATCGGAGGTGAAGCGATGAAATCGATACGTCTAGTCGGGTTTGCGCAGGCCGTTTTGGCTCTCAGCCTGATGAGTCTGCCAGCGCTGGCGCAAGCACAACAGCAGTACCAACAGCCGAGACAGGCTAACTCTGCCCAGAGTGAGCAACAGGCACAGGCTTTCATGGGCAAGATTGCTTAAGTCTAAGGAGGGCTACATCCTGAAAGATGAAGCGTCGAACACGACCTACAAGCTCGACAATGAGGACCAAGCCAAGCAGTACGTCGGCAAGAAGGTCAAAGTAACAGGAACGCTCGACCCCGAAACGGGTACGATCCACGTCGTCAGCATCGAAGCTGGTTCCTGAGGACAAAGGGGCCGAAGGTCGCAACACCAACCGAAAGGGGACTCCTGTGGCGTTCCCTTCCCCTTCGTTAGGGATAATTAAGAGCCATCGAAAGAGCCAGCGAGTTGATTGGAAGCGTCATCTTTTTGAAGAGGAGCAACGGCGGCATGGACCACCTGTTCACGTGGCTGCGTGCTCGACGCTAATCCCTATTCCCACCTTTGGGAAAGATGAAAACCCGCGTTCTGGTGTCGGCTCTGGAGCCTGCACGATGGCTGTAATTGGCTGTGCCGGGCAGTGCCCGCCTGCCGAGGCTGGCACGCAACTTCAATAACTCGCGCAGTTTTAGCCTCGCTTTGTGAAGCTGGGACTTAGAGTTGCCTACTGAGCAGCGCAGCAAGCGAGCGATTTCGTGATGTCCATATCCCTCGACGTCATGCAGCACGAGAATTGTGCGACATCCCGCAGGCAGTTCCCGGATCGCTCGAGCCAAGGCTATCCGGTCAATGGCTGCCTTCAAATGAGGATCCTCCCGGCCATACTCACGAGGCTGCAACGACGAGTCCGCGCGTATGGACTCGTCTAGAGACACCTGACGCGGCTGGCGCTTGCGAAGACTCATCAGGACGGTATTGACTGCAAGGCGGTAGAGCCAGGTCGAAAAGGCGGAGTCGCCACGGAAGGTGTCCAGGCGGCGGAAAGCCTGAATGAAAGCATCCTGCGTCAGGTCCTCGGCCAGAGAAGCCTCACCTGTCATGAGCAGACAAACGGAGTAAACGCGTCTCTTGTTCTGTTCAAACAAGGCAGAAAATGCCTGCTCGTCTCCCCTTTTGGCACGGGCAATGACCTGAACATCGGAAGACAAACTGATGCTTGCTGGAGCAACGTATGTCGTGGCAAAGGTGCAAGTACCCATGTGGGACTCCTTCCGACATCGCTCAGTTCTAGCGCATCGGCTGGCTCACAGGCGGCCTGGCCGCACAACCAGAGCTTAAGAAAACCGGTCGAAGCCATCTATCCGGTGACTTCTGTAGTCCAACGGCGAGCCGTTCGGTAGGCTCAAACAGGAGAACCAAGGTTTTTCACAGCGAGAGGTTGTACGGTCGAACGTTACACGTCCCGGAAACGGGTTAGTGGTCGTGCCCAGTTGCTCGAAGCACTTCTTCCGAAAGGCAGGCACTGTCCCTGGTGCACCTCGAGGGGACCTTCCACGAAATGCCTGCCCACGTCCCACGCAGCTCTTGGCAAAATTGTAGCCCGAATGGAGAGACCGAGAACCGGGACAGGGATCATCCCGTGGTTTGCTCCTGCATGC
This sequence comes from Terriglobales bacterium, assembly GCA_035623795.1. GTDB lineage: Bacteria > Acidobacteriota > Terriglobia > Terriglobales > Acidobacteriaceae > DASPST01. The sequence continues at coordinate 33,153 of DASPST010000053.1, read as the reverse complement.
CCGAATTGCCGGCACCGGCATGGCTGTCGTCGAAGGCAGTGAGCGGCACGATGTTGTTGCGGATCGCATAGCGCACCAAGTCGGCCACCGAATGCAAGCTGAGCTTACGCATAATGTTGGTGCGATGGGTCTCTGCGGTCTTGACACTCAGGTTAAGAACAATCGCCACCTCTTTGCTGCTCCTGCCTTCCGCCAGCAACTGTACAACCTCACGTTCCCGTGGGGTGAGGCGATTCTTAAGCACCAACTCCTTCTGATTTCTTGGCACGAGAAAACCGTTGAGCACCATTTCTCCGACGGTCGTAGTAAAGAACGTGGAGCGACGCTGAAGTGCTTCAACGGCATTTACCAGGTCGCGAGCCGCGTCTGACTTGAGCAGGAAGCCACGGGCGCCAGCTTCCAGTGCCTCGCGGATGACCTGGTCCGATTCGTGCATGGTGAGCATCAGCACTCGAACCCCGGGCGCGCTCTTCAAGATCTGACGGGTGGCTTCCAGACCGTTAAGATTAGGCATTCCGACGTCGAGGAGCACCAGGTCAGGGTGCAACTCGCGGGCTTTCTCAACAGCCCGCCGGCCATCGCTAACCTCTCCACACACTTCCCATCCGGCGTGGCCTTCGATGAGAGAGCGAATACCTCGACGGACAATCTCGTGGTCATCCGCAATCAAGATGCGAAATGTTGTCACTGTTCACCTCTTAAGGGAAGAATTGCCCGCACGGTCGTCCCATGCGGGGCTGATTCGATTTCCAACCGACCACCCAATTGCCGTACCCGCTCACGCATGCCCGCAATGCCCACACCCACGGCCTGGGCAGCGCCATTGCAACGCTTGAGCTGTGTTGGCAGCATGCCCTTGCCTTGGTCGCGCACTTCCAGAGTCACTTCCTCTGAGCTGGTTAGCAGCTGAATGCTGGCGGTGGCGCTGCCGGAGTGCCGGTGGATGTTCGTGAGACACTCCTGAATGATGCGGAACAACGTGGTCTCCACCGGTTGTGGCAGTCGAATTCCCTCCGGCAAGTCTAGGGAAAGAGCAATCCCACAACGTTCGGCAAAACCATCGGCGTACCAACGCACGGCCGACGAAAGTCCTCGCTCATCCAGAAGAGGTGGATGCAGAAGGTAAGAGATAGTGCGCGTGTCCGATGTGCACTGGTCGGCAAGAGTCGATACTTCTGCCAGCGCCTTGTGCGCACCCTCGCTCAGATGCGCATTTCCCACCTCACGGAGCAGCAATTCCAGATTTATCTTGATCGCAGTCAAGCATTGGCCGATGCTGTCATGTAATTCCCTGGCAATGCGACGACGCTCCTGATCCTGCAACTCCATTAGGCGCCCGCTCAGACGCTGCAGGGACCGTTCAGCTTTGCGGCAGTCCGTGATGTCCATGACCACGGTACCTACTTGCACCGCCTCTCCAGTGTCGTCTCGAATGGGAAAGTAGTTAGCGACCCAGTACCCCATGCTTTCGCCCAGGCTGGGGATCGGCCCGCAGATCTCACGATTAAGGATGGCGTGCCCGGTAACCAAAGCCTGCTGCAGAAAAGGCTCGATCTGGGAGGCGAGTTCCGGAATCACCGTCCGCACCGTCTGGCCGAGGTGTTTCTCAGCTGCGATACCATTGATTGCGGCCAAGGTCCGATTTACGCGCTGGAAGCGCAGGTCACGACCCAGAATTGCCAAACCTACCGGCGAAGTGCTGAAAAACGCGTCGAGCAGTTGCTCGCGGTGGCGCAGCGCATCTTCCGCCTGCTTGAGCTCCGAGATATCCTGCGTCACTTTGGCATAACCCTGCAGTCTGCCACTTTCGTCGCACAACGCCGTGACCACAACGTTGGCCCAGAATCTCGAGCCATCCTTACGTACTCTCCAACCCTGGTACTGGATTCGTCCACCCTGAGCGGCCAACCGCAGATGCTTCTCAGGCCTTCCCGCGTCAACGTCTTCGCGTGTATAGAACCGGCTGAAGTGTTCACCCAGTATTTCGGCGGCGCCATACCCACTGATTCGCCGGGCTCCGCTATTCCAGGTTGCCACCCGGCCCAGCGGATCCAGGCGGAAGATCGCATAGTCCTGCACGGCCTCCACCAGCGCTTGGAAACTGGCTTCACTCTGTTGCAGCTCTTGTAGCGCGGTATCGCGTTCCGCAACTTCATGCATGGTCGGTATCCTCCTGGGGTAAGCAGCGATTAACCCGGTGCACGAAGGGACTCCTGGGCCGGTGCCATAAGCACAAGAGTGACCTGAATCGCCAAGCAGTCGGGCATTCAGAAGGGCCTGGGAGATCAAGCCGACTCTGCGATGTTGATCATGCATTAAGCGTGCCAAACCCACAAGCAACTGGCTTACAGGCACTCCGGCGAGACGATAAGGCACTTCGCTATGTAATTTTTGCCCTTTTTGAGCATTACCGAGTACTTCGATAGCGCCTAAGGCGTCAGATGCGATTTTCCTGCTGGAAACGAGGTTATGTATCGCTGGACGATACATCGTAGGCACAGACCGGTACAAGTTCTTGCCGTGGACGCAGGAACGCGACAAGTTGGTCGGCACTCGACAGTGGTTGGCGGGGGTCTACCCGATTTACCGGATTGAATATTAGGCCAGTTAGGCCTAGCGCGCCGGGGAGGGGACACTGGACGTCCATGAGTATAGCCTCTGCCGGAGAGTCGCCGCCAGCTCAAGGCCTTGATTCTAAATGAGGGGCGTCAAGAACACTTTTCCTCCTCGACGGGAAGTGGAGAATCTTCGACAGCACCTAGGATCCAGATCGGGGGCGGACTCGTGTGCGAGTTCGCCCTTTCCGATCGCCCCGATCATGACAGCTTAGCGATGACGTTCAGAACTGTTTCTCGCTCTCTTGGCACAGCGAACTCTTGTCCCTGTTCCACCGGAGAGTACGATTTCAGCAGGCTGAGCAAAGCATCGGCTGCTACCGGGGGTCTGCGGCTCGAATCGACGACCTCCTTCGTGCCCAGCTTTTCCCCATACAGCGCTCGATTGTCATCCTCGTCCGGTCTGAGGGTCGCTCCCGCCAGGGAGACTCCCGCAAAAACTCCCCGCGAACGGGACCAGGAAAGGATCTCGGCATTCATCTGGGCATCGGTCTGGGCAGTCGTCGTCCGTCCAACCGGCCCGGCGGCCACCGAGGCGTCCCCTCCCAGCGTGAACTTGCTGGCCATTAGTTTCTCGGCACCGCGCGCGTTCATCACCAGCATAATCAGGTCGATTTCTTCACCGCCAATTTGAACGCCAAAGCTGCCGCCTTCCACTCGGATGGCTGCGGGTGCAGACCAGCCACCCTTTTTTCGGCAGCTCACAAACCCTTTGCCGTATTCCGCGCCAGCCAGGAACGCCCCTTTCTTCACTCCGGGAACGATCACTGCGCAATGAGCCTTTTTCAGCAGATCATCCGGAATGCCTTTGTCCGGCGCTGCCATCACCTCTCTAAGCACTTCAGCACTTCAGCTGCGTTTTGCAGACGTTCATCAGTCTTTTTCTGATCTTCTTCTCGCTCGCTGGGCCTTGCCAGTGCCAGTCCGCCCAGAGCGAAGCACACAATTGCGGTGAGAACGAACCGTTTCATGAGTTCACCTCCCTGTTATCGAGCTTCGGTCATGACGCCGTACAACGGGTGACTATCAACTTTCCCTGAGCAATCGCTCAACCCAAAGCCTAGTGACATCTTGAGCCGCAGAAAATAGGGTTTGTGCCCTAGGCAGAGAATCCTCAACCCTGTAGATCGCGTGCGCCTCTTGAAGTTTTTCCACGTGCAACAAGATTCAGTGCCACGATGCCTCTGGGGGATCAATGTTCTCCTATTCCGGAAAAAACCTTAGTGCTTTAACTCCGAAAAGTCGCAATAGTTGCGTATGAGAAAACGCGAAGACGAAGAAGCCCGATACATGCGATGGCTGCGTCTGGTTTGGGACGCTTTGTCGACGGACAATCCAGAACGGCGCGACTCTCGATTGCGAACTGCAAGAGCGCTGCTCCGCAGCCCAACCAGCCGGCAAAATGGGGCCGAAAGGACACGGCGAGCCGCCAACGTCGACCAGAACAAGCCGGGTTTGTCTAACTCGTAAAAAGCAAGGCCGAACAAATGCATGCCACGAGACCAGCGGCGACCCAGCCAACCGCGATAGCCTGGGAGGAGATGGAAACGTCGATCAGCACGCTGGTTGAGGATCTGGTTCGGTTTACTGGCCTGCTATCCTCACAAAGGGCCTGACTACGGCAACGTCTTTGGCGGGATTACAGAATGCGTCCGATTTCAGCGGTTATATTCTTGAACTACACTTTTACCGGAGACAGATCCGGGACCGATCTCGGAGTCTACACACATTCAAATGAGCGATCCACGCTGGTTCGTGGCCAAACGTACGACCGCGGCCATAGGTGAAATTACTATTTTAGTTGTCGCCGCTTGTCTGGTTGCCTGAGCTTCCTCTTCCACACAAAATACTTCCAGTGTTACGGCATCGGCCGACAATCTTCTGCGCACCGCAATAGACAGGGAGTTGAAGGCTCAAGCCGATGACCGTACGCACTGGATGTACCAGGACAAATCGGGTGCCCCTGGAAATGAGCGAGTGAAGCTAGTGGTGCAGACTCCAGAGGGGGAGCTTTACCGCCTGCGATCGGTCAATGGGAGGCCCATCACTCCTGAACAAGATAAACAAGAAGTCCAGCGCATCGAACGGCTCCTGAGCCGACCCAATGAGCAGAGAAAACGTCACGCCGCTGAAGAGAAAGACGATCGACAAACTCAAAACTTGTTCCGGATGATCCCCAACGCGGTAATTTCAAGCTATGGAGAACACCGCGGGGACTTGGTCGAAATACTGTTTAAGCCAAACCCGAACTTCAATCCCCCGACACATGAGGCTGCTGTATTTCGTGAAATGGCGGGGCGCATCTGGATCAACCAGAAACAAGGTAGGCTTGTGGAAATCGAGGGCCATCTCATCGAAAACGTGAAATTTGCCGACGGCCTGCTCGGCCACCTCGACAAAGGCGGCGAGTTTCATGTCAAACAGTCTGAAATTGCGCCTGGCAATTGGGAGATCACCCTTCTGCACGTCAACATGCACGGCAGGGTTCTATTCCTCAAAACTATTTCGGTGCACGAAGACAAGGTGCGGACCGACTTTCAGCGAGTGCCTGACAACTTGACGCTGGCTCAGGCTGCTGAGCAGCTGCAAAAGCAGTCGACGGCCACCTCTGCCGCATTCCTGAAGCACTCGACTGTCAAATGAGGGCTAGCTAGGAAAGCATCCTTTCGAAACCATATTCATGTAAGCGGAGCCAGCAACCTCTTACACCGAAGCGGAGCTACAGGGAACCGATTATCGCTAAAAACTTCAGGAGGGAGGAGTGGCTGTCACAAGCAGCATCACCATTGGTAAGAGGAGGATGGAACACCTCGGATGGGCAGCAAACAGGGCCGGGGTCGGTGCCCCGTAGGTCTGTGGGGGTGGTGACGCCCGACGGCACCAAGCCGGACGTCGGTGCCGGGCTAACTGTAGCACTCTACCGAAGAGAGTTACGGGTTGCCGGATCCGCCATGGGCACCGCTTTGGATAATCCAGAGTACGAAAACAATAAGCGCTCCGACTATGACTCCGAGCCAGAACATAGTGACTCCCAGGCAGCGGCGTTGCGGCCAAAGACCAGAGAGCAGAGAGTAGTAAATGGGTAGGATTCACGTGTCATCGTACCCTAAGCTAACACATCCAAGATACTTGCCAATCCGACAAATCCTGTAGATGGCACCGCTGGCTCCTCGAAACCCAGCGATGCGGTTGCATACATGTGGCATTCTTCCGTTGGGCGGAGAAAAAAGGCATGACGCCGTTTTCGGCAAACATCGTGGCCTCTTACACACATCGCCAGAGATGGTTGGCGCTTCGAAGATATCTCTATGCCCGCAAGGGGGGCTGCTCTCGCCGAGTGCAATCTTCGCCCTGCAGTAACGATTGAACTTGCAGACCAAAATAAGCCATCACGACTTGCTTCGTTCCAGTATTGAAGCGAGCCACCTCCGCCGGGCTCTCGTGCGGCGACACTGCCGATGACTGGGAATCGCTGAATTCGGATAATATGCTCCGGGTCGAGAATGCTGCGCAAGGCAAGGGGCGCACGCGGGCAGCAATGCAGAAGAAAATCGCGTTGACGGCGGGTTGATTGTTGCATCCGGGGATTTATCACCAACGTTATATTTAACGAGCTGGAGGGGAGTTGTGGATGGGGAGAGCAGGACCGCATTCATGCAAACCTCAGGTCCAGAGCGGAAGAGAATCACAGGCAGGCTGTTGGCAGTCCTAATTCTGCTGGGGGTCTCTGTATTTATCAACTACGTAGATCGCGGCAACCTCTCCATCGCAGCCCCCATGCTGAAGGACGAACTGGGGATCTCGGCCTCGCAACTTGGCTTTTTACTCTCGGCGTTCTTCTGGACATATGCGTGTATGCAATTGGTATCCGGCTGGCTTGTAGACCGGCTCAACGTCAATTGGGTGATTGCTGGTGGATTCTTTCTTTGGTCTGCAGCCACGGCCGGCACCGGGGTCGTGGGGGCTTTCACTACACTGTTTCTGCTGCGCCTAGCACTGGGCCTGGGCGAGTCCGTAGCCTACCCCTCCTATTCCAAGATCATCGCTCTTCATATCCCCGAAGAGCATCGCGGTCTCGCCAATTCACTGATTTCAGCCGGACTGGTTCTGGGCCCTGGATTCGGCATACTCCTAGGCGGCACGCTCATGGCGCGATTCGGCTGGCGACCTTTCTTCATCGCGCTCGGACTCTTAAGCCTGCTTTGGCTTATCCCATGGATCCAATGCATGCCGGAGGCGGGCGGTCCCACTCACACGGATAAAGCCGGCCTTCCCAGCTTGCTCGAGTTCCTGCGGCTGCGCTCGGCTTGGGGAACATGTATCGGCCTGTTCTGCAACAATTACGTGAATTATGTCCTGATCACGTGGCTGCCCTTCTACTTGGTACGAGGACGCCAATTCTCGATGCACGCGATGGCCGAAATTGGAGGAGCCGCGTATCTTCTGGGTGCTGCGTTCTCTACGGTGGCGGGCTGGCTTTCTGACCGCTGGATCATGGCGGGGGAAAGTCCCACTCACGTTCGGAAGATCTTTACGGGAGGAGGACTGGCGTTCGCGGGAATTTCACTGGGTCTAGCGGCGGTTAGTGGGCCTCTGCTTTATGTCATCCTGCTGTTCTTGGGTGTCATGTTCTTTGGTGCTTCCGCTTCCAACCTTTGGGCAATCACGCAGACGCTTGCAGGTCCCCAGGCAGCCGGGCGATGGACAGGCTTCCAAAACTTTGTTGGAAATCTTGCGGGAATCGTGGCTCCGGCCGTCACCGGTCTCGTCCTTGATCGCACTGGCCAGTTTTACTGGGCCTTCGCAATCCTCACCGCTGTCGCACTTGTAGGTGCGCTTTCCTGGTTCTTCCTCGTTGGCCCCTTGGAGCAGGTAGTCTGGCACAAGACGCCGCAGGCCATCGCTGCTTCTCCCAATGTTTGAGAAACTGGAATGAGACCTCAACGCTGTCCGATTCCGGTACCTCTAGTTCTGACCCAAGGCAAAAACTATTTCTGCGCCACCGAGGTCCAACCTTTTACTGCATCCAGGAAGACACGCGATTACCGCGCCGGGACTAAACCGGTAGGAGGGTAGAGGAGGAAGAAGCCTTACGAGCTAGCGATCCACTCCGCCTCGAGTTCTGCGCTGCGCATCGTAGGGGTTCTCCAATCCAGGGTACCTTCGCAAAAGACCTAAATCTCGCCCTTGCACGCACTCATCCCGCCACCGCTCAGGTTCTCGATGATGGGGTGGTGGGAGATAACCTGGCCAATGAGCCGGGAGGGAGTGCTCATTGGCGGAAATGTTGGGGCAGGCCAAGGTTCCGGTCAATGACTGGCACATTTGAGAGTAGGACAATGTTCCGTGCGAAGAGGCTCTCTGGTTCCGTTTCCTTAGCCGCGCGTTTCAGAGCGCGCCGGAGTCCACTTCATTTCTCCACATTTTTTGCCTTACTGCACGGCAACGTTGTGGTCGTAGTTACTTCTACATCTGGGTAGTCTGCCGACGGGCCATTGAGCAGTTGGTCGCTTGGACTGCCTTTGAGATTGACATCCAAGAACGCTGCAACATAGTCCCGGATCGCCGCCACCGTTTTCTCCATGCCCTCCGGTCCGGCCTGCACAGCTCCCTTTGCGAGCCAGACCGCATCTGACGCCGTAAGATGCTCAGTGCCTTTCAGATTGAGCGCAATGCGCGGTCCCTGCAGCTTTTCCCAGAGCCGGCATGTATCTTCGTCCCAGGGATCGCGTCCCGTGAACATCATCAGAACGGGCTTGCCGGTGGTGCCGAACAACGAACCGGGAATTACGCCATCAATGCTGAGGGCCGCGCTGAACCTGGGCTCCATTTCGCTTCCCAAAAGGGCCGTCACTCCTCCCAGCGAATGACCTGCCAGAGCTACATGTGACAAATCCAGCTTGTCGGTGAATGGGCCATTGCGGCTGGAATTCATGCGTTGCAATTCATCCATAACGAATTTCAGATCACTCACCCGTGCTGCAACCGCGAACCAGGTTGACTTGTCATCTAGCTGGAGTGTATGTGCGAAATGATTGCCAACCATGGACTTGACCAAGCGTCCATCTGGGAACTCGACGGCTGTTGCTTCGTACGTGTGATTCACCGATGCGACCACATATCCCCGACTGGCGAGGTCTTCGAACAAGAAGGTGTAGTCGGTGAACGTCCCCGTGTATCCATGCGTGAAAACCACAACGGGATGCTTGCCAGTTGCTAGGGTCGCATCCCGGCAACTGTTGGTCTTCACTTGGGGTGCAGGAACCTTTTCAAGTTGCGCCAAATAATTCCAAATCCCTGGTGAAGTATATTCGGCGGGCGTGCAGTTCTTGCCAACGGCTGCGGGATACCAGAACCGCACCAGCAGCTCACGCTTCACGCCGTTCGCGAGATATGGATCAGAACGAGTCGCGTCTACAAGATCTACCAACTGAGTCCCAACCCTGTTAGACCCAGTGGGGCTTGGAACCGCTGCTATTCGATTTTCCGTTATCGCTGAGCGGAATTCGGTCCCCTGGGTACAAGGAGTGAACCTATTGCAAGCCTTGCCCGACAACGGTATTTGTTGTGGACTGGTAGTGTCACTATCCGTGATCGACAGAGTCCCGGTAAAGGAGCCTACACTTAGCGGCTCAAACATCACAGCGATGTTGCACGAAGCGCCAGACGCAAGGTTTGTCGAAAGGGCTCCCTGACACGGTGTAGTGATCGAAAACGGGCCCGCAGCTGTACCGGTGATGGCTTGGCCTGTAATGTTCAATACTGAACCACCCGTATTCGTTACCGTTTCCGACAGAGTCTTCCTCGGATGTGGAAACCCGGACCCAAGCTTCAGACTGCCAAAATTTAAGCCGGAGGGTATAAGCTTCACCGTGCCTGCTGTAAGGGTGATGGTTGCGCTGGCTTGCTTGGTGCTGTCAGCTACTGACGTGGCGGTGAGAGTGACAGTGGAATTGGTTGGAACCGCGGCGGGAGCTGCATATACCGTGGTATTACCACTCGCTGTCATGGCCTGATTGATCGTGCCGCACGCGTTCGGACACGTGGTTGTGCCCTGTGTCAGGGTCCAACTCACACCCTTGGTGCTCGGATCATTGTTAACGGTGGGGGTGAATGGAGTTGCGTTTGACGCCGTGGTTGCCCCTATCGGAATGGTTGCGCTGGGTGGCGAAACAGAGACCGTAATCGCCGGCACCAGTAGCTGTATCGAACCTTGTTGGTTGGGGTCTGAATCCGAAGTGGCGACAATGGTAACGTTTAGGTTACTGGCGGGCGGGGCCGAAGGTGCTGTGTAGCTAGTTGCACCTCCACTGGACGTGGCAGTAGGTGTAATGGAGCCGCAATCGGAGACACCGCACGCCTGTACGGTCCAGCTTACACCCTTGTTTGCAGGATCATCGCTCACCACGGCAACGATGTTAGGCTGTGTTTGTCCGAAGAGCACCGTAGTGTTGGGTGCAGTCACCGTCACCGAGATCGCTTTCACAGTGATGGTCATCGAAGCTTGGCCCGCCGGGTCGGCGACCGACGTCGCGGTAACCGTCACCGTCAAATCCGAGGGCGATGGCGGAGTCGGGGGTGCGGTATAGGTCGTTGGATTCCCACTGAGAGTTGGACCAGGCGGGATACTCCCACAAGACCCTGGCGAACACGAAACGCTCCATGTGACACCCTTGCCGCTGGGATCATTGCCCACTGTTGCCACAATATTCGGCACGGTTCCGGTGGCCTCGACGGTTGCCGTGGCCGGAGTGACAGAAATTGTGACGGACGGAACCGTGATGGACACAGTCGCAGATTTGGTCGAGTCTGCCAACGAGGTGGCTGTCACTGTCACGGTCAAATCGCTAGCCGGCGGCGTAGTTGGTGCACTGTAGGTTAGGTGGCGTCCAAAGGGTCCTGCTGCTTGAGGTTTCCAACCTGGGCAGCAGGAGAAATGGTGAACGTCACACCCATACTTGATGGGTCGTTGTTCACGGATGCGCTGATCTGGACAACATTTCCTGCTCCCGCTTGCACTGCAGCCGCGCTTGAGGACACGGAGACCGTGATTGCCAAGACGGTAATGGTTGTGGACGCTGACTTGGAAGGATCAGCTAAAGAAGTGGCCTTGATGGTCACGGTGAGGTTATTCGCAGGCGGCGCACTCGGAGCAGTGTAGGTGGCGTTAAAGGTGGTAGTGCTCCCGTTCGCGGTTGGGTTCGCAGAAATGCTACCGCATTGTGCCGCGCCGCATGACGCTATCCAGCTGACGCCCATGCCAGATGAGTCGCCGGTCACCATTGCAGTAAAGGGGGCGGTTCCGGTTGCCATGACCGAGTTCGAGCCAGCCGAAACTGCCACTATGATGCTGGGAGTAATGGCCGACGAGCTGCCGCCGCAGCTAGTAATGACTATCGTTGAAGCAAGTAACAGGACTGTAGGAGCGAAGGAGACACCCTTCATGTGCGCCTCCGAGGTCAGCATCAAAACAGATGCGATCCGATAAGTCCTGAAGTTTACGGCTCTGTAAGAAATAAGAAAGACGCGCAACGCAGAGTGGGCTCGGCCAAACCCACGGACAGGATGTGAACGAAAACGCCCCTCAGCGCTGGGTATCCTGCGCCTAACGAAAGTGCATGTCAAGAAAAATGTACTGCTGGCGGTATTGGCCCGGTATGAGCCTTGCCATTCGGTTTAGCTCAGCGCGGATGGTACGAACGGCAAGGAGATAGGTGAAAACGGAAACATGGTGCCAGGGGCGGGAATCGAACCCGCACGTTCCTCTCGGCACTCGGGATTGTAGATTCCTCGTCCCCAATAATTATTGAGGTTTGCCCTGATATTGAGGTTTGCCGGGCCAATTCTCACGCCCTCCTGGGCAGACGCCGCCCGCCGTACATACTTGTGCCGGCCGTGCTGCGCTTCCAGCCGGCCGCGACGGCAGCCCGGCTGCTTGTTCGGGCGTGAAATAACGTATTATCACATCTTCCCCAATATATTTGACATGAGTCTTCCCGAGTCGCTGCTGCGGCGGGGGTCGGGGAATGAAATACCGCACCTTCACACCTTGTGCCAGGTAATCGAGTTCGTTCTCCCCGACCCATACCCATCGCGGTGAGGTGCTGGCAGCCTTGACTCCGTCTTTAGTTCCTGGCGGTGTCTGCGGCCTAGACACAGTCGCCGAATGTGGTTTCGCCGACGACGACACCTGTTGCTCGATGGCCGGCGAGGTTGCTGACGCCGATGCTCCCGGAAGCAACTCCAGATGGCGATCGCGGGACTCCGCATGCGAAGGAACACCCCCGGTCCTCGTCATGATCAAGTGAGCAGCCACAATCAGCAGCACCAATACCGGAACGGCCGCCCTTCGCGTGGCACGGAGACACCGCTCCCAGCTTGCATTTCTCCCCGCCCGCAATTTCCCGAGGGCCGCTTTTGCTAAGCCACTGAGGTGGGATTTCACGGCAGCCACAACCACTGGCGTGCTCTTCCGCCGCAGCCTGGCTAACAAGGCTGCAGACAACTGCACTCCTCGGCTGCGCAATTGCCGTGGCATCCACATCGCCGACTCCAGCCCGCGCGTTGCAAGCAACCGCAAATGCAGGCCGGTACGCCGGCTGGCAACCATCACCCCAGAGCCCACATCTTCAAGCCGGCGCGCTGCCGACCACATCCTGGCTGCGAGCCGCGCCGCAATCAGCCTTCCGGCTGGGCCCGCGGCGGCCCTGGAGGAATCCTCGGTCGCTGGCTCATCCGGCACTCGAAGCTGCATTTTCTCCGTCCCCACCTGTGCGATCGGCTGTTCTGCCGGCTCCACCGCGACCTCACAATCCTCCGCCTCCGACGTGCCATTATTCACAACAACTGGTGTTTTCGCTTCCCTCTCTGTCTCCTCCTGCAGTAGCAGAAAGACATTGGGCAGCTCACCCGCGTTTCCTGCCGCTTCAACCTCCGCCTCCGCTCCCCGTACCAAAGGACTCACAGGGTTCGACACCTCGCCCGTTGCAACGTCCCCCACAATCCCCAGACCATCGGGGACCGGTTCTGGTGTCGGCTCCATCGCGGGTTCCAGTTCAGCCATCGTGACCGTCCCCGCCCCGCACCCACTCTCTCCTCCGCCGTCTTCCGCCATCCTTCTCAGCGCGGGCATGATCTGGTCCATCGCCTCCAGCATGGCCGCCCGCTCCAGGCTCACGACCTGTCTTAGCTCCGCATCAGCCGTCCTGCGCAGCGCATGCGCCAGCAGGCCCGAGAGCAAGCGCACACACGTACCGTCCCGCTCTCTGAACGCGTTGGGTGCCGGGGAAAAGACCGCCAGAGCCCCCACAATGTCTCGACCCTGGTGGATGGGTGCCACCAGCAACGATTGCGCCGCAGCCGTATTCCGCCACCCATCCCGATTTGCTACCTCGCTCACCAGCAGCCGGGCCATCACCTCCTGGCGCAGGCCTTCGTCCCCGACGAGGCCGTCGGTGGCTGCGCGGCAGACAAAATCATGCTCGGTGAAGAACCAGACCGCGGCGCCCCTGGCCGGCGTCAGTAGGCGCGCCAGGCTCACCAGCCGCGACAGGGTCGCCTCGAGATCCACGGTCTCGGTTTCGATGGCCTGCTGCGTTTCTACCAGTTCCGAAAGCAGTCCGGCCTCCGGATCGTTAACGGATCCTTGCGGGATCTGTTCCTTGAGTTGCTGGACGAGCGACAGGGCCGAAAGAACCTGCTCAAAAAAGGGAGCGTCGAGGGCAAGGCGCTGGATCATACGTGCGGATTCCTGATTAGTATGCGCTCCGCCTTCGGCCCCGGAGTGTTTGGTTTCTTTATTCCTCTCGTTTGCTTCAGCAAAAGGACGAAATGGCTCGGGGGAGCGAGAACTGCACCCCAGCTAAGGCGAACATCTTAGCCTAGTTTCTGCACGAGATGTAGAAGAAATCGATCCTTATCCGCAGAAATTTGATGGGCAATTTGCTCCCGTTTCCGAATTGGATCTCAGTTCTTGTGCCAAGACCAGCGTTGCCAAACGAGGGGGGCCAATGTAGGAAAGAGTGCGGAACTCACGACCCGGCGGCCTATGCGTTAATGCCTGATCTCGACAGTTCACCTCGAAGTTCCCGAGCGTCTCCCTCGGTCCCTGTGCTCTGAGGCTCACGGACTGGGTCGCATTGCACTTGGGCCGTGAGCCGTTCTTCGAGTAACGAAAGTGCCTCGACTTCCTTTTGCACGCGTGCGAGATCTGCTTCTTTTTGCCGCAAAACGTCATTGAAATCCTTCATCAAAATCCCCCTTCAACCGTTTGCGTAGCACCTGGCATGCCACGTGGTACGTCACTGCGGCACAAGCGGCACAAGCAAGTTTCGTATGTGATTCTGGCTGTCCCCGAAGGTGCGAGGCGCCCATCCAGTCGCTTGGGACCGATCAGTGGTGGACGAACGGGCAGCAGTTGAATCTGCCTCTAGACTTCCCGTATAGGCACACAGCAGTGCGCTATTTGAGCGCGCAAACCGCGTGCCCGACGAAGGTTCGGTTGATGCTGATTTCCACTCGGTATGTGCTAACCACTGACGATTGGAGCGCCGCGCCGGGTCATCAGCCTTCCGTCCGGCCGTGTTTTCGATTTCACCTGCTCCCGCGACGGCAAGCAATCTGCAGTTGGGCAAGGACAATCCAAGCAGCGACGGCATCCCAGCCCGCAATTTCCACTGAAGTTGTTCTCTCCCCGGCTCCCCACCACGCGTTCATGGGTTCGGGATTATTGCCTGCACCACGCTAGAATGACTGCTCTCAATGCCATCCGCATTGACAGCAGTGGTCGAATAATAGTAGGTCTTCCCTGCCTGGACAGAGTCGTCAGTATAGGTGTCATTCGGATCCAGAATCGGGTTTATCTTCGTGTACGGGCCGCTGGATGTTCCACTTCGGTAAACGTTGTAGCCCACCACCACTGAGCTGCTTGGTGCCCAAGAGAGAGTGACACGGTGCTGGGACGCCGATGTGCCCGTTCCCGCGAGCGTTACGACTGTCGGAGAGCTGGAGGCATTGCTAACAAGGGAGATCGCGGCGGCGGTTTGTCCGGCGGTCCTGGGAGTGAAGCTCACGGTGAGGTTCGCGCTTTGGCCCGAGCCAATTGTCAAGGGGAACCCTCCGCTTAGACCAAACTCAGAACTGGTCGACGTTACGGACGTGACGGTTACGTTTCCCCCAGTGGCGTTCAGACTGATGGTAAGCGTCTTGCTTGACCCAACCGTCACGCTGCCAAAGTTTAGAGCTTCCCTACTCAGAGTCAGCTTGCTAGCAGCAGTGCCGTAGCCCCACACCGACATGGTCTCGGTTGGACTGGAGGGCTTCGTAGAGAACGAAATTTTTGCGCCGCCGGCCCCAGGCGATTTTGGTGCAAAAACGATGCTGAACGTAACGCTCTGCCCGCTCGCCAAGGTTAAGGGCGGATTCAACCCAATCAGGCTGAACCCAGCGCCGGTGACGGTAGCTTGAGAGATCGCCACAGCCGAAGGGCCAGAATTTTTCAACGCTACATACTGGGACTTGCTGCCTCCCACCGGCACATGTCCGAATCCGAGACCCGAAGGGTTCGCCGTGAGTAATTTCATTCCGGTCCCGTGAACGTAGACGTAGCAATTTGGATCGGATGCGTTGCTGGTAAAGGCAACATATCCTGTCAGGTACTTAGCGAGCAGAGGGCTAAAACTGACGCTGAACTTCACACTGCGGCCGACAGCCAACGTCAATGGGAGCTTCAGGTTGACACGAAATCCCGCTCCGCTCGTCTGCACGTTGGAAACGGTCAGACTGGCAGAGCCAGTATTGGTCAAGGTGGCAGGCAGAGTTTTCGTCTGCCCTCCTGTGACCTGACCGAACCACAGATTGGAGGGAGTACAAGTCAAACTGCCGGAGCTTGCAAACGCATCCCCACACGTAAGCAGGAACCAAACACCGGCGCACACGAAGAGAAGGGGCCTGGGCATTCCTGGGAACGAAGACATGTTGCGTCAGTCTGGGAGGGTTTTCGCACGCAGCCAAGGTGCGGGTAGGGCGCCTGAGTTACACGAAGGTTTGCAAATCTCTAGCGCCCGGACCCTTCCGGCATAAGCCACCCCTCAGGACGTTGGTTCAGCTCGGAGTGAACCGGGCACGATTTCTCGATCGCCCGGGATGCGTTCACAGTGGGGACAATTCATCCTCCTTCTCATCCTTCTTGTCCTTAGGCAGCTTTCTTTCGAGAAACTCCCTAGCCAGGTCCTTGCCGCCGACGCCAAAGGCAATTGCGAGTCCGAGCATCACAGCACCAAACACAATCGCAAAAGCGATCAACATCGTCTGCTCTGCAAGACCAAGTACTTCGAACACCATGGAGAGAGCGAAAATGCTGATGATGATCCGGATCGATATGCTCAGGAGTCGTGAAGACCGGAAATTTGCGTTCACCGCCGCTAGTAGCGCCGCGCGGGAGAAGAAACCGGCTGCCAACGAACCAAAGAAGAGAATGATCAGCGCGGCAAACAGCCGGGGTAGGAACAGAAAAAACCGCGAGATGTATTCTTGCAAACCCACAATCCCTAGTACGCTCACGCCGAGGAGAATGAAGCCGACCCAGGCCACCCAAAACACAAGGCGACTCAACAGCTCGGTGGAAGACGGTAATGCCGCCTGGTTCAGCAGTTGAGTGGCCCCGGCATTTTCCGATAGTTTGGAGAATTTCGTCAGCCTGAGGATACCGCGCACGACCACCTTCAGGAGATAGGCAACCAGCCAGCCTACAAGGGCAATGATTAACATCACAATCAGACGGGGCAGGTAGTGCGCAAAGCCTCTGACCAGGTCTTGCCAGGCTTGGGTCAGTTCGCTGATGATGATTTCCCGCATTGGTGCCCTCACTTTTGATCAGCCCAGATTTCGAGCAAGTACGGTTTTAATGCTTCGAACTCGCCGCATACAGACTCCACACTCTTCTCTATGTCATCGCCGCCACCATCTCGATTCTCCAGCAGGAAGCTCAGTGTTCTTCCCCGATAGAGGGGGACCAGGGCCTGGACAATGTGATCACGGCTGATGACGGACTTGTGGAACGAGGAAGCGAATTCAAATACGGTCCTGGCCCACACCTCGGCTGGATAACTGAACTCACCGAGTTCGAGAGTGGCGATTCGTTGCAGCTCCGAAAGTGTCGAAGCCGAGAGGATGGAGCGAAAAACAGGATCTAATTGGGACACCCCAGTAGCAAACATCTCCCGTAAACGTTTCCGATTGATGTGGGTAGATTCCGGCATGACTTCTGATTGAGCACCGAAAGTGGGAACCGGTTGGGAGCCGACAACTGTACTCCAAACTGGAAAATGAATGTCCAGGGAAGAAAACAGAGCGCCTACAGTCCGGCGCATGGCCGCGACCACATCGCTTGCACTCTGACCCGGCTGCGTCTTGGTGCCGAGAAATGACTGGCAAATTCGGTATTTTCCTGTGATAGCCGTGATGGTGAGGTAGAATTCGGCACCGATTCTGCCCCATTCGTCGTTCCAGACTTCTTTGCCCAGGAAATCAGTTGCGAGTCGGCCCGAGATAGCGAATTCCGGGGCGTAGGGTTCCCGGATTCCATAACCGTAAATGGCACGCGTCATGGGGTAGAGCAGATTCCGCATGAGGACGCCTTCAAACTTTTGTCTGCGATAGATTGGAGAAACCAGATCGAAACCATCGCGGTAGATGGGAGCGACAAGGTGTTGCAGCCAGTCCGGCTCTATGGTCGTCGAATCGGGTGAAACCAGCACACATGCCTTGGCCCGGAGCAGATCGCCGGCCGCCAAAATTGTTCGCAGCGCAGTTCCGGGCTCGGGCGTGCGGGCATACTGCGTGCTGATTGCGTGCAAGGTACGTAGCGCATACACTTTCGACGCTGTCCACACATCATCGATTGAGGCGCCGGTTACCAATTCCGGAGTCCCATCTTGCGATCCAGCATCGGCATTAATGATGACAACCCGTTCCCTGGGAAAGCACTTGAGAATGCCTGCTTGAACACCACCGAGGACCGGCTTGATACTGTCTGCATGATTGTGAGTCGGCAGACCTACCAGGATGTCGACCTCGCCTACATTGATGAGCTGGCGAAGAAAATCATCTGTCAGAATCATGTTTTCCGCCAATTCAACCCCCGAGCGAAGCCTTGCATCGGTGAATCACCGTCTCCTCCAACCGGCACGCAACGCCTCATAGCTCAGATTCGCCGTAGCCGGAACCAATAAAACTGATAAGGGCCCATGGTCAGAAGGTAAGGCAAATCACCGATGCGAGGAAAAATGTTTCTGCCAAACATCTCAATCAGAATATTTCCTTTGTAGGGTCGCAAATCCAGTTCGACCGCTTGCGCGGAATTAGAGAGATTGTTCACCACCAGAACTGTCTCCTCGTTCCATTGGCGGACATAAGCCAGAACCCGGTGATTGGCGGGGTAAAGAAACTGGATCGAGCCCGAACCGAACACTGGGGTTGAACGGCGAATCCGGATGGTGTGCTGCATCCAGGAGAGCAGTGAGTGTTCGGTGCGCTTTTGAGATAACACGTTCACCGCAGGGTAGCCGTAAACAGGGTTGAGAATCAGCGGCGAGTACAGACTTTCCGGATCAGCGTTTGAAAAACCTCCATTCCAGCCGCCGCTCCACTGCATCGGAGTGCGTACTCCGTTGCGATCTCCGAGATAGATATTGTCCCCCATGCCGATCTCATCCCCGTAGTAGATGATGGGAGTGCCGGGCAGCGACATCAGAATGCCATTCATCAATTCGATCCGGCGCCGATCATTGTCGAGCAGCGGAGCTAGGCGCCGCCGGATGCCAAGATTCAGTCGCATGGTCGTGTCCCGGGCGTAAAAGTCATACATGTAGTCGCGTTCCATATCCGTAACCATTTCCAGCGTCAATTCGTCATGGTTACGCAGAAAGAGGCACCACTGACAGGAAGGAGGGATCTCTGGCGTCTGTTGCAGAATTTCTGTAATTGGCTTCCGGTCCTCCAGTCGCAACCCCATGAACATCCGCGGCATCAACGGAAAGTGAAAGGCCATGTGGAATTCGTCGCCATCGCCAAAGTACGGCCGAAGATCCGCTGGCCACTGGTTAGCCTCCGCTAGCAGAATCGTGTGGGGGTAATGCTCATCAACCTTCCTGCGCAGGCCCCGCACCACTTCGTGCGTCTCCTGTAGGTTCTCGCAAGACGTCCCCTCGCGCTCGATGAGATACGGAACAGCATCCAGCCGAAAACCGTCTACCCCGAGATCCAGCCAGAACTTCATGACATTCCAGATCTCTTCTTGTACGGCGGGATTGTCGTAGTTCAGATCAGGCTGATGGCTGAAGAAGCGGTGCCAATAATAGGATTTGGAAACCGGATCCCAGGCCCAGTTCGACATCTCGGTATCGAGAAAAATGATTCGGGCTCCACGATATCTGGTATCGGTATCGCTCCAAACATACCAGTCCCGCTTTGGGTTGTCCCTAGAACTCCGAGATTCCAGGAACCAGGGGTGTTGATCAGAAGTGTGATTGGCGACCATTTCGATGATCACGCGGATGTCATTGTCATGAGCAATCGATAGAAACGTCTTGAAGTCTTCCAACGTTCCGTAGCTGGGATGAACGGACTTGTAATCAGAGATATCGTAACCATCATCCCGCAAGGGAGAGGGGAAGAAGGGCATCAACCAGATGGCGTTGACGCCAAGTTCTCTGACATAATCCAGCCTCTGGGCGAGACCCTGGAAATCTCCAACACCATCTCCGTTGCTGTCAGAGAAGGTGCGCACGTGGACCTGATAAATGATTGCGTTCTTGTACCAGCCTGCTTCCCGCGTTAATGGCAACGGTGTTCCTCCCGAACCATAGCCTGCTCGCCTGAGCGCGAGTCAATAGAATAGCAACCCTCGAGCGATCTATCCTGTTTTTGGCTAAAGCCCACCCAATCAGCAGCATAAGCAGCAGAAGGTCGGGATCAGTCGATGGTCGGCCAGTCTCGCTCTAGCTGTCATTCAATTCTCCCGCACAAACTCGAGACTAATGTGCTGCTCGATTCCGCCGCAGCAGATGATTCCCGGAACTCGATCTGCTTTCAGTTCGACCATTTGCTCCTGCAGGTGCCCAGTGGCCCATGCGTTTTAAGGATTTTGTCGAGGGTGGCCTGGTCGGATCTCTACGGCCGCACGGGGTGCAGTTTAGGGAAGCAGCCAACCGAACTACGACGGCCCGGTTAGGACGGAAGCCCTTCTGATATGCGCTTTCTCCACCAGGCCTGCCCGAAGATGCACTGCTATTTCCTCTGCAGAGGTGGGGCAGATGAAAATTCAGGAAGCTGTCCGGCCTGGGGCGAAAGCCCGCGCTCATGTTGTACGTTACTGTGCCCAGGTAACGATGCCACCACGCGCTTGCAATCACCTTTGACGTGCCTTCAGTTGATCAAGCTTTTGCTTGAGCTGTTCAAGCTTCTGCCCAGCTTCACCGAGCTTGCCTTCCGCTGTTAGTCGTTGATAATCCGCTAGGTCCTTGGCAGCTCCCTCGATGAGTGCGTTCAGATCCGCGCCAGTCTTGGTCGCTGCGACGGATGCTGCTGTGCTTTTTCCGGGCTCGACGGCGGCCGCTGCGGCGCTTAACGACGAGGCCTCTCCGCCGAATAATGCCTTCATGGCCGACTCGAAGGTGGGCCCGTATGCGAGACGGTCTTGCAGCGCGAGCACGACCAGACGCAGCTCTGGCATAGGACTCCGCTCAGCCTGCAGGTAGATCGGCTCTGCATACAAGAGCGCGCGCCCGCAGGGAATCACAAGCAGAGTTCCGCGCCGCACGTGGGAGCCCTGCTGATTCCACAGAGTCAGTTGTCCCGATAGCTGCGCGTTCTGATCGATACGCGCTTCGATCTGCAAGGGGCCGTCGACCAGCTTGGTCTTCGGAAAGTCGTAGACTAGCGAAGTACCATATTCGGCGTCGTCACTGCGCCCGGCAATCCAGCCAATCAGATTGTTTCGATTGGCCGGCGTGAACGGCAGGATGGTCACGAATTCGACGGTGGTTTCGCCCGGCAGTTTCATCAGCACAAAGTTCGGCTCCATCGCCAGCGTCTTTTGCTCACCAGACTCGCTCATGCCGACTTCCGCAGCGACGGTCCACAGATCCTCCCGGTTGTAGAAAACCTCCGGATCTGTCATGTGATAAAGGCCGTACACAGCGGCCTGCAGCTTGAGCAACATCTCGGGGTAACGCACGTGTTTCCTCAACGCTGGGGGCATGGCAGCCGCATCCTTAAATAGGGAAGGAAACATTTGGCGGTAGGCCATGATGATAGGATCCTGCGCGTCAAACACATAAAAGGTAGTGGTCCCATCGTAGGCATCGATGAGCACCTTAACACTGTTCCTCATGTAGTTAATGCGATTACCGCCGAGAGAATAGTGGCTCGAGTACGGATAGTTGTCGGATGTCGTAAACCCATCCATAATCCACGACAGCCGCCCATCGTCACCCACGATGATGTACGGATCCGATTCGTAAGTAAGAAATGGCGCCAGTGCTACTAGCCGATCGCGCACGTTGCGACGCATGAGCAGTCGGCTCTGCGGGTTGATGTCGTCGCTGAAGGGCAGCTTCGTCACGTCCCCTTGGTCGAAAGCGATAAGAATGCGGCGCAGAAATCCGCCGAGGAGGATTCCGCCGCTGCCCTGATACGAGGTCATGTTGTTGGTCTGGCCTTGGGGGTAATTGAATTCCTGTTGCCGCGTCTTCACGTACACGTCGGTGTTGGTCAGTTCACCGAAGTAGATCTCCGGACGCGTCACGTTGATACTCTTTTCCGTGCTTTGGATGGGCATGTTACTAAGAATGAGTGTGGGCAATCCTTCTGGAGTGAAGCCATTCACGGGGTTCATGGTGATGCCGTAGCCATGAGTGTAAATCAGCTTCTCATTGATCCAATTGCGGCTGCTTTCCGGGAGCTTATCTGCGCTTAGCTCACGCGTGGCCAGCATTACCTGCCGCATGGTACCGTCGATTTCATAGCGATCGATGTCGATGTCGGGAAAGTCATAATAGGTACGGATTTCCTGAATCTGACGCAACGTGTCCTGGAGCGCCCGCCAATCCCACAAGCGAATGTTTTGCAGCGTAGCCCGATTGTTCGCCGGGTCGCTCGCTTCGACTGTGGTCTCGGCGGGAAATTCTCGCTGCGAGACACGGTCCAATCCGTAGGCTTGCCGCGTCAGGTTGATGTTATAGGTGATGTAAGGCCGTTCACGAACCAACTCGTTCGGCTTAACGATAAAGTTGCCGACGTACCAGCCTATTACTTGAAGGACGAGATAACAGAGCACGGCCGGAACGACCGCCGCGGCGAGCCAGCGCCCGCGCGGCACGGCCCCGAGATTTACGGCTGCAATGGCACCACCCAGAATGAGCGCGGCACAGACCACAAGCAAGCCGGTAAGCGTGACGTGCGCATCGGTATAAGTCACGCCATCAAAGATCGTATGCTCGTCAAACAATGTCTCGAATCGGCCGATATACACACGCATCGCGAGGATCGGCAAGCAGCACGCAAACGCAATCGAGAACCCGCGCCAGGGCAACGGGAGGGATCTGCCTGCCCGGCCAGCAAACACCCGAGTGCTGCCGGTAATGAAAACGAAGAACAAGGCGACTGCACACGCGATCACGGCCAGCGTCAGCAGCCAGCCCGTGACCAATTGCCATGCCGGGAGAGTGAATAGATAAAAGTGCAGCGACTTGCCAAAGATCGGATCCACAGTGCTGGAGGTGTGCGGCGCATACCAGTAGAGCGCGAACGTCGGCCATTCCGTCATCATGCCGGCGCCGGTCACAACGGCAATGACAAGGGCGATAATGAGCACGATGAGACTCAGGATGCGCTCTACCGGCAATTTCACCGGTTGACGTCCGACGAAAATTATGCCGCCGTTCAGCAAATTGGGCTGGTACGCCCGCCGCAGCGCGAGAAACCATCCATACAGAATGAGAAATGTGGCGGCGAAAAACGCCGCAAAGACTGCCCACTGAAGACTCAGTGTTTTGCGGAATACGTCTTCGTATCCCAGCGATCCGAACCAGAGGGCGTCGACGTAATACGACAACGCGGTCCGGCTACCGAAAAAGAAGACGGCAATTAAGGCAAGAACCAGGAACAGCCGGCGGCGCCGTGACGGATATCTCGGCCAATCGATGGACTCGGGCATCTTTACTCCACTTTCACCACCGCCCCGGGGATGATGTCGAGTAGCACGCCATGGCCCCCAAGCGATTTGATACGGGTTTCGTTCCGATGGTGCGCTGAGGTCTCATGACGATCTCAACTAGCGTGCCTGGCCCCCAAATCTGAACGGGAAGAACCGATAAAGTTTCGCACCAAAGCGGCGATCTCATCTGCAGCCGTGTCCTGTGCAAAATGACCGGGGTCGAGAACGTGAACTTCAGCATTTCGCACGTCGTTGCGGTAGCGCTCGGGCTCTGCGAGATCAAACGAGAGGTCATACCTGTCCCAGATCACCAACAAGTGCGGCTGTTTCTCGCGCATCTTAAGTCCCGTTGCACTCATCGACCTGTGACCGGGGGTTTTGAGTCTAGCCAACGTCAAGCAGGAAGAGATTAGGCTCTCCGATTATCGGCAAGACCCAGAGATGCAGCACGCTGCCTTCCTGCAAATCGCTGTAAAGCAGAAAGCGTCCATCGAAGAACCGGTCACTGCCTTGTAGACAACGCCCATCCCGCCGCTGTCCACTTTGTCCAGGGCTGCGGCAGCGCGAAATGGTCTGCCACCCGGGGTAGCTTAGAGCGCCATCTTAGGGCGGTGTCACTCTCAAGTCAACGCGGAGCAGCACTGGCTGGCAGGAACCTAAGTGCGCCTGATGGTTGGGGCAGCCCACCACTTCTCCGCGCCTTCCGCCCTTCGCGCTCCCGCATTCCTACCCTCGCCGCGCGTCCAAGACGCTTTCCCATTCCTCTGGCGAGAACGCGGCCCTAGCACTCATCTGCCTCGCTCCGAGGCCCTTGCTTCCCCGAGATACCCTCGTCGCGGTTGTCCAAGTGTTGGACTCAAATTGATGTCGACAGCCAGGTGCGATTGACCCATGGAAGTGTGCTCGATAAGATTGGCCGGCGTGCCGAATTCACTCTTCACCAAGGCTGAGTGGCACGAAAATGGGGACCCCGATTTATTCAAGGAGCACAGCATGGCGATCAGAACCTTGTTCAATGGTGCCAAGTTCATCGGTCAGGCTAAAGGCGATCGTCGTAACTATTATGTCTTTTCGGCCGATGATGGCTACCTGGTTGTCGCCCAGAGGTCGTTGAGGAATTTTGCCTTGACCCTGGTGCAGAGAGAAGCGCCCGACGTGATTACCAAAAAATTCAAGGGTAAACGGGTGACCGTGCAAACTTTGAAGTCACAAGGCCATCGCCCCGATCTGTTTGGCGAATACTTCGACCGGTTGAATGCACTCTACGTCTTGGTCGCATCGGGCCGCGCCACGAAACTTAGCGCCAGATCGGGCAGGGCGATGCTATTCAAAATCAAGACAGCATAGAGCCTGGATGGGCACGCCAGCGCTATCATGCGAAACGGTTTAATAAAGGCAAGCCTTTGGGGTGGTCCAACCCGCTAGCGGACAGGAGAAAAAAGATCATCACGGCTTTGTCATTTCCGCCAAGCCTTGGATGCGGCAATGGCCATGCCCTATCGGGTTAACAATCTTTGGAATCGTTACGGCAATATGCATTCCAGGCGGCTGGTACCTTCCTTTATTACCGGATCAGGCCCTTTGTTTGGTGACGCCTCGGCAAGACCCCGAAGGCCTCGCCTTTGGCTGGTTGTTCCTGCTGGCTCCAATCAGAATGGTTGTCCGGGTTTGATCACGCCGCTGTGTGACGGTGATCACATCGAAGCCATTGACGGAGCCGAGGGAATATGCGGATTCTCTTGGATTAAACGCGATGGCCATCGACTTGTACCGCTTTCTCGACTTTGCGTCGCGACAGGTGATGAAGGCTTGGGCATCTCGGCAGGAGTCCGTCGCGGTCCCGTTCACACCGCTGACGAAGCCGCTACGCGAGTGCACTGTCGCGCTTGTCTCGACTGCGGGCGTGGCATGCAACGATGATCGGCCCTTCGACCAGGAAGGCGAAAGGCGTAACCCATGGTGGGGCGATCCTACCTTCCGCGTGATTCCCCTCGGAACAACAGAGAAGGACGTCAGACTTTATGACATGCACATCGACCCGCGCTTCGGCGAATCCGACCTCGACGTCGTGCTGCCGATGCGCCGCTTAACCGAGCTTCACAGCGATGGTGTCATCGGACCTCCCGCAGCCAGGCACTACTCGATAATGGGCTACATCCTTGAGCCAACCGAACTGGTCGAGAAGACGGCGCCCGCTATCGCCGAGTGCATGTGCGCCGAGCGTGTCGATGCCGCCGCGCTGTTTCCTGCCTGACCGTTCTGCTGCCGGTCCGTGGGACTGGTCCAGCGAGTGATCGAGGTCAGCGGTATCCCGACAGTGGCGCTCTCGATGATCCCTGATTTGACCCGAGCGCTCGCGACCGCGGCCGCACCTGACACCTACGTAGAGCTTACATTCGAGTGGCCGGAGTCGCCGGCCGAGGCTCGCAACGCTTGCAGGGACCTCCCCGAGCCGCCCATCGTCGTACTGTTAAAGAAAAAGCCGTGGTTGCTGGAAAGACTCTACAGCGGACGTGTCCCTGACGCCAAAGTCGCAGGTTAACTTGGCATTTTTCCGAAGGGTCACGGTTCTTCAAAGCGCCAGAAACAGGTTTCAGGCCCCGCATATCTCTGCACCCTACACCGCTTTCATCCGCGCGGCCGACGCCGGCCCGCATCCACGGCATTGGCAGGCGCGGGCGGAGTTGGCCCGTGTTGAAGACGCGCATGATTGAGAAATTATGTCTGCCGCGGAATCAGTGTTAGCTTTGTTCTTGGTCCGCCAATCCCTGCAAACAGTCACCGTGCGAGCACTACACAGAGAGTGGATTAGGGTCATCTGGCGCAGCGGAGCGCTACTGCTCGCAGGGGTTTTCATG
Organism: Terriglobales bacterium; assembly: GCA_035623795.1. Classification (GTDB taxonomy): domain Bacteria; phylum Acidobacteriota; class Terriglobia; order Terriglobales; family Acidobacteriaceae; genus DASPST01. The sequence goes on along the minus strand of DASPST010000053.1, from coordinate 7,465 downwards.
ACCTGGCCCGCACTGTATAACCGGTATCCCGTGCTGTACCCAGATTCGATTTCGTACCTCGAAGGCGGCCGCCTGGTCGCGCGCGCCATATTCCTGCATGAATTTTCGACTAACTATGGCGGACGGTCACTCATCTACAGCCTTGGTATCCTGCCGATGCACTGGAACATCACCCCTTGGCCGGTTGTCGCCTCGCAGGCCCTGCTCACGGCATACCTCATCTGGCTCGTCGTACGATCAATCGTGCCGCGGAGAACAGTGATGAGCTATCTTGCTCTCCTCATACCGCTCAGTCTGCTTACCAGCCTCGGCTGGTTCGTTAGCCTGATCATGCCTGACATTCTGGGCCCAGTGCTGTATCTCTCTATTTATTTGCTTGTGTTTGCCGGGGAGACCCTCTCTCCCAGAGAGCGTTTGGCCGTAGTCCTGATCGCCTGGTGGGCGGTGGCTTCGCACATCACGCATCTGATATTGGCCAGTGGCCTGTGCGCTCTTTTAGTCGCTGTGCTGCTTCTTCAGCGCCAGCCAGTTCGCAGATGGCTGGGAGTCATCAGCAAAGTGGCGATGATCATTTTGCTTGCGGCGGCAGCACACCTGGCGCTGCATACGTATTTATATGGCAGACCGTCGCTGACTGGCAGAAGGCCGGCCTTCTTGATGGCCCGAGTGATCGCCGACGGCCCGGGGCGATGGTACCTGCAGCAGCGTTGTGGGGAAGTGAAGTTCGCCATCTGCGACCATGTGCACCAGATCCGGAGTGGTATGAGCTCAGACGACTTCCTCTGGGAACGACAAGGAATTTGGGACAGTGCTTCGCCGACTACACAGGAACGACTGCGCGCCGAGGAGACGTCATTCGTTCTCGCCACTCTGCGCACCTACCCGCGCGCGGAGCTAGCCATCGCAGCGAACAACTTCTGGGAACAGCTTAGGACTTTTGCCCTGTGGGGTTACGGCCCGGACCCGTGGATCTCGGAGGCGTTCGATCGGGCGCTACCTGGAGCACGATCGCGATACCTGCAAACTCGGCAAGCGCAGGGCGCTCTACCTGGTGAATTCTCCACGACAGCGCAAAACTGGATGGTGATGACAGCACTCGGGTTGATCCTTGCCCTCACCACGTTAAGGTACCGGCATCTATCGTCGCGACTCGTGGGGCTGACCGTGATAATAGTTTCAATGACGATCGCCAACGCGTTGGTCACCGCCGTCTTTTCCTTGGTCGAAGATCGGTACCAGAGCCGCGTGATCTGGTTACTGCCCCTGCTGGCAGGGCTATTCGTACTAGAATGGCTAGATTCCCGACGCGTTGAATCTCTAGGGGGCTTTCCCCGCACTCCTTAATGTGCGCCCGTGCAACTGGGCGGTGCGGTTGTTCTGCGAACCTGCCCGGCACAGAGTCTTGTCCCGCTGGTCGGATTCAAGCAGTTGGTGGAAGAATTAAGATAAGCACCCGCGAACCGTCTCGTTCGGGAGGTCGTTAGATGCCTGCTAGCAAACTGGAATTCTCTCCAAAACTCTACGCACGAATTGGTGGCGTGCTGTATCTGTACATCATCGTCGCGGGCCTCTTCGCCGAGTTATTCGTGCGGGGCAAGCTCGTGGTTTCAGGGGACGCTGCCGCCACGGCCAGCAACATCATGGTTTCCCAGTTACGCTGGCGCATTGCTTTCTCTGCCGAGGTGCTCTGGCTGGCGTGCGCTGTCGCGCTCACGATGATCTTCTATGTGCTGATGAGGGTTGTGAACAGAAACATCGCGCTGATGGCGGCATTTTTCGCACTCATGTCGATCGCGGTGGAAGCCATGAGCACGCTGCTTCACTTTGCCCCGCTGCTGGTTTTGAGAGGAGCAGGTTATCTGAGAGTGTTCGACGCGCAACAGCTGAATGCGTTGGCTCTGCTGTCGGCGGAACTGTTTGAATACGGCTTCGGCATCAGCCTGGTGTTTTTTGGGTTCGAGGAGTTGTTTCGCGGATATTTGATGTTTCGATCCGGGTTCTTCCCCAGCTTTCTGGGCATTCTGGTGGTTATTTCCGGCTTGAGCTATTTGCTCAACAGTTTCGCACTCTTCCTGAGTCCCGCGTTTTCGGCAATGGTCTCGTCATTTGCTCTCGTCGGCGCAGGGCTTCCGGAGATGATCTTCTGCCTGTGGCTGATCGTGGTGGGCTTGAACCTGCCGAAGTGGCAGGAAAGGGCAGATCGTTCCTACGCTGTTAGCGAGCCTTGAAAGCCGGGGCCATCAATTGCGGCACTGTGCATGCTCCCGACCGCCCAGCGACTCCGGGAAAGCCCTTCTGGCGCTGCCAATGGTAGCCTGATTGGGTGACGAAGGACACGCCCAGCCTAACCCTGTCAATTGCGGGATACGAAGTCCGCATAACAAATCCCGAAAAATTGTACTTTTCGCAGGCGCAAATCACCAAACTTGACCTCGTGCGCTACTATCTTTCGGTTGCGCCGGGTGCGCTCGCCGGAATCCAGGATCGGCCGATTGTTCTTAAGCGCTTTGTCAACGGCGCTGAGGCAGACCCTTTTTACCAAAAGCGTGCGCCGGCTCAACGTCCCTCCTGGCTGCGCACAGTTATTCTGTCATTCCCTTCCGGCCGAACTGCAGAAGAGATCGTGGTCGACGATGCGGCCGGGCTCGCTTGGATCGTGAATTTGGGCTGCATCGAACTGCATCCGCACCCTGTGCGCTCCGCCGATCTGGAGCACCCTGACGAACTGCGTATCGACCTCGACCCGATTCCCGGTGTGAGCTGGCCCGATGTGCGGCGCGTGGCGCTCGAAGTGCAGGGCCTACTCGACGAACTAGGTCTTCGGGGATGGCCACAAACCAGCGGCTCGCGCGGCATGCACGTAAACGTGCGCATCGAACCGCGCTGGACATTCGCTGAGGTGCGCCGGGCGGCCGTGGCGTTCTCGCGTCAGGTAGAGCGACGCGCGCCAGCTCTCGCCAGTTCGAAGTGGTGGAAGGAGGAGCGCCATGGCGTGTTTCTCGATTACAACCAGAATGCGAAGGACCGGACCACGTGCTCTGCGTATTCGGTGCGCCCACTTCCGGACGCGCGGGTTTCGACGCCGCTTCACTGGCACGAGGTGCCCGATTGTAATCCCGCAGATTTCACAATATTCACGGTTCCGGATCGCTTTGCAAAATTAGGTGATCCCCACGCGAACATGAACGACGCTCCTGGTTTGCTCGACACACTGCTCGAACTTGCAGCGAAAGACGAAGCTGCCGGTCTCGCCGATGCACCCTGGCCACCGCACTTTCGCAAAATGGAAAAAGAAGCTTCACGGGTGGCGCCGTCTCGTGCCAGATCAGCTGCAAGTAAGCCTCGCGTCAAGATGCCGCTCATCGTTGTTGCCAATTCTCCCGACAAAGCGGCGGCACTGGCAGGTCTCGAAAGATGGAAGGCAAGACATGCGCGGGTCGCCGAATTCCTGGCAGTTGATGACGTACTGGTGGACTCGATGCGCGGCAGAACATCCACATGGACACGCGTCAGAGTCAATCTACGTCATGTGCCAGAAGAGGCGCGGCCGCCGCAGGAAACTCCCGATCCCGATGATGATCCCACGCGTGAATGGCGCGAATGGCGCAGGAGGACAGATAAGTAGATGGCGCAACCTATCGACCCTGCGGAAAAATTACCGCTAACTGTTGCGGCGGAACGACTTCGAGCTGCGCATAGGTGCAATCGCCAGGCTTCTTATCCGTTCGCCATCTTCGGAATTGCGCCATGTGGCGAAATCGGTCCCCTTGCATGTGTTCGTAGGCGACTTCCACGACCAACTCGGGCCTCAGAGGTTCCCAGGATAGATCCTTGCCTTGACTCCAGCGGCTCTGGCCGCCAGGCATACGTCTGGCTTCCAGGGCCTTGGTGCTGTGATCGGCCCATGCCCTCCACGGATGACCAAGGAGGGCATCTCTGCGGTAAGGTTGAAGGAAATCCACGAGTTCTCGGCGCGTGGTGGCGCTAAAGCTTGCGCACACTCCGACGTGCTGCAAAGTGCTGGAAGCATCAAACAAGCCAAGCAACAGCGAACCAACCATTTCGTGCTCAACCTTCTTGTACCAGCGAAATCCTGCAACCACACAGTCGCACTCCCGCTCGTGCTTGACCTTAAGCATCACACGTTTGTTGGGCTCGTAGGTTCCCGAAATATCTTTGGCCATGACTCCGTCAAGGCCGGCTCCCTCGAATTGACGGAACCAGTCAGCGGCAATAGTGCGGTCGTCGGTTGCCGGCGTTAGATGGATGGGCGGCACGGCCGACGAAAGCAGCGATTCCAACTTTCGGCGCCGGGATCGGAATGGTTCGCCACAGAGATCCCCGTCCCCTAGGCAAAGGAGGTCGAAGAATACCACCGACGCAGGAATTTCACCGGACAGAATTGTCACGCGGGATGCGGCTGGATGGAGACGAAGCTGTAGGGCCTCAAAATCGAGTCCCTTGTTCTTGACGATGACAATCTCTCCGTCGAGGATGCAGCGAGCAGGTAACGTCGAACGCAACGGCTCAAGAAGCTCGGGAAAATACCGGTTCAGCGGCTTCTCATCGCGACTCTGGATTAGGATTTCGTCTCCGTCACGAAACACTAGTGCACGAAACCCGTCCCACTTCGGTTCGAAAATCCAGTTTCCGGCAGCTGGTAGTTCGTCCACTCGCTTGGACAGCATTGGCAGTATCGGCGGGTTAATGGGAAGGCGCACGCCTCATGGTATACCGGTGCGGCACACCTCACACGGGATTTGATCAACACCAACGTGCTGTCTTGTGATACCGCCATCCTGCCGTGACGATCTCTTGACCAAATACCGTTTGACAGATCGACGGCGCTTGCCTAATATTCAACCGAATGGTTGAACGTCTGCGGTCCGCTGAACTGGATCGGATTTTCTCCGCACTCGCGGATCCCACGCGACGCGCGATTCTGCGGGCGCTCACGCGTTGTCCAGCCACCATCAATGAAATCGCCAGGCCCTTTCCGTTTTCACTCAATGCGGTTTCTAAACACGTCATGGTGCTGGAACGCGCAGGACTGTTACGGCGCGAAATCAAGGGACGCGAACACTTCTGCTGGATCGAGCCGCGTCCTTTGCGCGAAGCAGATGAGTGGTTGGAGTATTACCGGCAATTCTGGGAACAGCGGATGGACACACTGGAAGCGTATGTCGCTCGAAAATACCAAGCTTCAAAGAGGAAGGTCTAGGCATGGAAACAACCACTGACAACAGGCATCGGATTCAGGTGCGCCGGAGAATGCCGGCGCCTCGGGAAGTCGTGTATGAAGCGTGGACCGATCCGGAAGGCTTGAAGGCATGGATGTGCCCGGGGGATGTGCTCTCGGCTGAGGCTACCCTTGATTTAAGGGTCGGCGGTTCGTTTCGCATCACGATGCGAAGCAAAGAACAAGTGCACGAGCATGTCGGGACCTATCAGGTCGTTGAGCCGCCGGCGAAACTAAGCTTCACTTGGTCGGGGCTGGACCATCCGAACGAAATAACGCTGGTGACGGTGGAGTTCATCCCTCATGGCGCTGAAAGCGAATTAGTCATTACGCACGAGCGCTTCACAAAGGCAGACGTGGCCCAGCGCTATGAAATGGGCTGGGGGACCATCGCACGAAAGCTTGCCGGGTATCTCGCAAGCAATCGTAGCGAGAGGGTAGTGCAGCGGGCCTAGGATTGCAGGAAATCAGCAGCGGGAGTGAGATTGTGAAACTACAAGACAAAGTGGCGGTCATTACCGGGGGCAATAGCGGAATCGGATTGGCGATAGCGCGCGAGTTCAAGAGCAACGGCGCGAAGGTAGTGATTTTCGGCCGTAGCCAGCGAACCCTGGATCAAGCCGCCCAAACCCTCGGGGACGTGCTCGCTGTTCACGGCGATGTTCGTAAGATGAACGATCTCGAACGCCTGTTCGAACAGACGGCTAAGACATTCAGCAAAATCGATGTTCTAGTCGCCAATGCCGGGATTGCCAAGTTTGCTCCCATCGAGACCATGCCTGAGGGGTTGTTTGACGAACTCTCTGACATTCTCTTCAAAGGCCTATTTTTTACGGTGCAAAAGGCACTGCCCCATATGCGCGGTGGAGGATCGATTATCCTCGTCGGCTCGGCCGACTCCGACAAGCTTGGACGCTTCGGCACTTCGATTTACTCCGCTGCGAAGGCCGCCGTACGTTCGTTGGCGCGTTCCATGGCGCTGGAATTACTGCCCCGCCGCATTCGCGTCAACGTACTAAGTCCCGGTATGACCGACACGCCCATTATCAGCCGCGAAGGCGGACCACCGGGCATGACTCCCGAGCAACTCGCGGCCGTTATCACCAGCACCATCCCGATGCGACGACGCGGCACGCCGGAAGAGATGGCCAAAGCCGCCTTGTTTCTCGCCTCAGACGACTCCAGCTACTGTCTCGGATCAGAAATCCTCGTGGATGGCGGAATGACACAACTGGTGAACCCAGCATGATTAGTCTCGTAGTCTCGATCATCGAGTGTGAGTTGAATCATGGAGAAATTTATGGCTGAAATCAGGCACCAGATACCGATGAAAGCTTCACCTCAAAGAGTCTATGCCGCTCTCGCTACTCAGGCGGGTCTGCGCGGCTGGTGGACCGCCGACACTACTGCCGACGAGAAGACCGGCGGCAAAGCGGAATTCGGCTTTGACAAGCGCGCCATGGTATTCCGCATGAATATCGACAAGCTCGAGCCGGGTAAGCGCGTGGTCTGGAGCTGTCACGGTGACCATCCGGAATGGAATGGCACCGTTCTCGCCTGGGAGTTGAGCCCACAAGACGGAGGCACCATTTTGCGTTTCACACAGAGCGGCTGGAGAGAGATCAGCGAGTTTTGTGCAACGTGCAATTCCACTTGGGGTGAGCTGATGTACCGTCTGAGGGATTATGTCGAGGGCAGAAATCCGGGGCCGCACTGGAGAGAATAAGGCGGATCGCGGAAAGCAAAGAAAATGGCTGATATCTTGCACCGTGTGGCGATCGAGGCCGGCAGGTAGCGCTAGCCACTGTACTCGCTCCCGACACTCTGAAGTCGCAACAGAAAGGAGCTTCGCTAATGCCGATTTTTCAGACTGGTGGTTATCAGGTATAGCCGTCAGCACTGAACAAGGTAAAGCAGGCAATCCAGGACTTCGTGCAATACGTTGAGACCAACGAGCCGGGCACGCAGATGTATCTGGCTTGGCAGGAAAAGAGCGATCCCACGTGCTTCTTGCATCTGTTCATCTTCGCTGATGAAGCCGCGCGAACACGTCACGGTAAGTCGGAGGCTGTGAGACGTTTTGAATCGATGTATTCGCCTGAGTTGGTCGGTGGAGAAGTCGTTTTTACAGATTATGAGTTAATTTCCGGCAAGCCCACGCCGGAACAGTGGGCGCAATTGCAGGTCCTTTTCAAATCCTCAGCTGCAGTCAGTAAGGGATGAGAC
>DASPST010000047.1:0-32666 GCA_035623795.1 Terriglobales bacterium | reverse complement strand
GACCGGCGGACGCGTGCTTTCAGCGGGGGCAATGCAAATGACCTTAAGACCAGCGCGGGCAAGCTGCAGCGACGCCGCCTTTCCCGCCATACCCGCGCCAACGACGATCACATCGCAAGGTTCGGCTGACATCGATCCATGGTGAGCGATACGCGAACTACAGGTAGCTTACGCTGCGGGCGGAGCGGCTTTGAGGCTTGCCATTCGAGCCTCATGAGCGATCTTCCACTGGTCGGGCAGCCAATCGGATAAGTCACGTACTTTCGTCTGGGGCAAATTCATCAGCAGCTGCGTGAGATAGTGCTGGGGGTCTACGTCGTTCCGGCGGCACGTGCTGGTTAAGCTGGCCAGGATCGCCGCCGTTCGCCCGCCGCGTGGGTTCCCTACGAATAAAGAATTCTTGCGGTTGAGTACCACCCGCTTCATCTCGCGTTCGGAAACGTTGTTGTCGATGGGCACTGCGCCATCGGAACAGAATACGTTCAGCTCCGTCCATTGGCTGAGGGCATAGTGGATCGCTTCCGCCATAGGATGCTTGGGTAACAACTGCTCTTTCCACTGCAGAAGCTTTTCTCGTAGCTTGGTTAATAATGGGGCCGAGTACTTCTGGCGGAATGCCAGGCGTTCCTCTACAGAAACATTCTTGGCCTGCCTCTCCACTCCAAACAGAGCGTCGATGAAATCCACGGCTTCCCGCGCCATCTCCGGTGCCACCTTCTCGGCATCAATCAGCTTCCTGCGGGCATGCGACCAGCATCCAGCGCGCGTGATCGCATTACCCACCACCACGCCGTTGTATCCCCCATAGGCATCGGCCAGCAAAACCTCGCGGTAATCTTTCAGAAAGTATTTCGGTCCATCGCGTCCCCGGTGCAAGGTGAAATCGAAAACGTTATAAGGATTCGCCGCATCCCCCACATACACCCACATACGAGCCGATTGGGTCTTGCCCACGCTGAGCATCGGCATAATCGTGTCATCGGTGGCCACCACATGCGACTGCCGGACTCGCCCCGCCATCAACTCATACAAGGGCTCCACCAGGTCGGCTACGTCACCGCACCAGATCGACTGCGTCGCCCGCGAGATCTCAAACCCTTGGCGTTCGAAAATGTCTTCCAGCCGATACAGCGGCAAGTAATCCGAGAACTTGCTCGTAACGATGTAAGCCAGCAGCCCCGGCCCCGCCATGCCCTTGTCGATCGCTGATTCTGGCTTCGCGGCTATTTCTATCTGCGGGTTCTCCCCCTGGCTCTCACATCCCGGGCAAGCATACTTCTTGCGCACATGGTGCAGGCGTTCAAAGCGACCCGGCATGTACTCGATCTGCCAGCTCTCGTCCGCGCCAATCTCTTTCCGCTCCACGCCGCAGCAGGGGCAGATGCGTTCCTGCGCGCTCAGTTCGTAAACCTGGGTGGTAACCGGAAGCTTTTCGAAGTTGGCCAGGTGCCGACGTCCCGGGCGCCGCTTTACCCGTCGCAGCTCATACTCGGCTCCCGTTTTCGCAGGTACATCTTCGGCGTGGATCGGTTTCGCATCCAGTTGCTCGGCAAACTCCAGCAGCGCCTGCGCTATATCTTGGTTCGACGCCAGCTGATCCGCTCGTGGTCCGTAATACCATTTCTTATAACGGTGCAGCTCCAGTTGCAGCCGCAGGTTTTCCAGATGGAGTTCGTCGGCGCGTTTCCTCTGCCGCAGACTTTCCGCCTGCAGATCATTGGCACGCTTACTTTCTTGTTCTGCGCGCTGACTCGCTTGCTCGGCTCGCTGCCTGTGTTGATCCCGTTCCAGAATCAGCCGACGTAGAATGGCTTCCCACGATTCCCGCTCTGGCGGAAGGTCCTTTAGGTTCGCGTCCACAGGAGTGCACTTACTATAGACGCAATCGCTGTGAGTTTCTCAGACCAATATCTTTTTTTTGTTTTGCTCGTTGATTCTTGCATAGCGCGGTACGCGCTTAAGCTTCGAAACATCAATGCCATCGAGCACCATCGCTAACTCACTGGCCCGCAGTTCTACTGAGCGCACTCCTGGATCGACCCGCGGTAGTTTGAACACGCCCACCTCTAACCGTTTGTACCAAACAACAAATCCGTCTTGCTCCCATAGCAAAACTTTTAGTCGATCCCCTCGCCGCGAGCGGAAAACAAAAAGATGACCACTCTGAGGATCCTGGCCAATTACCGCGCGGACTCGCTCCGCCAGCCGATCAAACCCGCAGCGCATATCGGTCGCCTCGGCCGCTAACCAGATGCGCGCGGCTTGTGCCCGGTCCAGCGTGTGCAAACTGGGCAGCCCCATCATGATGCCGACTCCACCACCGCCAACAACGCTCGCAAGTGACCCGCGTCGAACTCGGGCGCCACCATCAAACTGCGCCCATTGCTGAGCCGCACTTCAATCGTGGATCCCGCTGCCGAGGGGAAATGCCTCGCTCTCGACTCGGGCTCGGCCATTTGCACTTCCACGAACCCAGGCGTCGCTACCTCTCGTAACCTTTTTCTCCAGTAGTAAAACAGCGGTTCCGAGACTTCTCGCGCGCGACAAAACGCGGCGATGCTCTGCCCACTTGTTTCCTGGTCTAAAATCAGACCCTGCCACTTTCTTTGCTTTACAGGTTGGATCATTCCGGAAGCTTGCCGCACCCGACATGCGTAGGCAAGATGGGGTTCAGATATCGCTCACCAAAATCCGGGTTCTGTGGCGCCAGTCGCGGCAACACTTTGAACCGAATGTGGTACGGCGGGTTCAAGTTGCGGATGAACAAACTCGGAAGGATTCCGGTTCGCAATCGGCGGTTTGCTTTGAGTTTTGGAGCTCGATCCACGGCTTGGGAAATAGCGGGCAAAAAAGCGCGTGTAGTTTGAGTGAGATGATCCAGACATTCCGCAACACACCACGATCCCGGCTCCATGCCAGTCATTAGCGCAGTTTTGTCACGGCCAGCGACAAGAACTTCGACTTCGTTCGTTAACTGTTCGAGCTGATGCGCGATCGCAGTCAGTTGTTGGATTGAAGCGAGGAAGGCCCCAGAAACTTCGAGACCCTTCGACCGCACCGTGTTTACGCTGACTACGGCCTGTATTCCCATGTCCCCACGAATGAGCGCTCCAGCCGATGGGACAAGAAAGTAGTTTGGAATACATCCAGGAACAATAATACAAATCAACTACGTATCGGGATTCTCACCTCCTATGCATCATCCCGCTCACTCCCCTTTGTCACCCCGCCAGGCGGGGGCCAGAAAACCTACTTCTCCAGTAGCGCAAGAATGCGGACCTGATTCTTCAGGATGGCCTCCTGGTTCTTCACAATGACTTCCTGATTCGTCACTATGACCTCGAGCCTCTTCTGATTCTTGAGAATGGTGTTCTGGTTCTTCACCACGACATCCAGTTTTTTCTGGTTCTTCAAGATGTCGAGCTGATTGTGTTTAATGACTTCCTGGTTGCTCCTCAGAACTTTCTGATTAGAGAGAATGCGGGTTTGGTTGGTCAGGACATCGCGTCCTGCGGGTGTTTTTGTGGGTGACATGAATGAAAACCTCCTTTGAATTTGGGCGTGTACGAGTCAGGCCATAGCCGCCAGCGACTCTTTTACCGAGGGGGAATGACCTGCCTCGATGTCGCGCCGCCGAATGCGATGGAATTTTGCGAGCACGGCATTCGCGCCGGCTAGCGCATCGATCCGTTGAACGTACGCTTCGAGCTTGCTGCCGGGAATCGCAAAAATCGCGATATCGTCGGTAAGCACGTCGAGGTAAGCCCGCGCTCCGCAGCATCCCAGGCTCAGCGCCGCCACGCCGGTATTTGCCACGTGCGGGATTACCGCGCATGCCGGCCGGCCCATGGCTGGAGCGTTCTGATTCTCGACCTGCTGCGTCGCCTCGGAAAGCAGCAAAGTCTGGCCGGCATCGACAAACAGCACCACAACTTCGGGAGCGACTGTGCAGCTAGCGAGGGGAGAATAAATCACGATCTCGGGTTGTGATTTCAATGTCGGAATCGCCGCGACATCTTCTGGCCTGACGTAGCTGAGGTCCGCAAACACTTTGAGTGCATCCATCAGGTCTGCCTGCTGAGCCGCGGAGGATTGCAGATTGTGGGTATGAATACCGATGGCACAGAGATTATGATCCGCGGAAGAAGTGGCAAATGCCGAAGTCGCCGCATCCTGCCAGAAGCGGCAACCCGCCGGCACGCGGCCATCATGCGCTTTCATCCCCGCAGGTATGGAGTCTGAAAACGAAACCGCAACCGGGGCTTGGCGCAGCCGGAGAGAAGTGGACAGTCTGTTGGCCAGTTGCGAATAGTTGATTTGCTCAGACATGGAGTACCCCAATCTAGAAATACTGGAAGCTGCAAATGCGGAAGCCGTGAAAGCTTCCGGGTGCTGCGTGCCTTTATGAAACAGTTTCCACGGTAAAACCTAATTCCGTGATGAAGGCGGCGATCTGTTTCGTCGAGATCTCTTCTGGATCGAAAGTTACCTTCACACTTCCTTTGGGATAAGTCGATTTGCTGGACGTCACTCCCTTTTGCTGGGCGAGCATGGTATCGAGACCAGTCGCGCATGTAATGCAACTGAACCCTTTCACGTGAAAGGTCGCGACCTCGCTCTTGCCTTTTGCCGCGGCTCTCAGCGGAGCCAGACCAAGGGCGGTTGCCAACGGGATGAATTGAAGAAAGCGACGACGAAACATGAATTACCTCCCACAAATTTATTGCAGCCTATTGCGCTGTTGCCACGCCCGGCTCATATTTCCAGGGCGTTTCAATACTTGCGCCTTCCGAGAAGCGGACATCGGTGTACTCGCTGAAATCGAGTTTCTTGTTTAAGACTCCAGTCTCAATCATCAGGTCGCGAACCATGTCGAAGTCCGCCTTACGCGGCGCGAGCGGGCTGTATACGACCCGATCCATAGGTTTGGTGAGAGCCCAGCGCAGCAACGCGGGTTTCTGGTTGTAATAAAAGCGTCCCACAAAGTCGGCCGCGTCTTCCCGATGAGGCTTGCTGGTGTCAAGCCAGAGGCCGGACCGGGCAATGCCATCCACCAGAACCTGCACAGCTTCCGGCCGGGTGTCGATCAAATCTTGCCGAACCACCAAAATGCAAGACATGTAATCGGGCCAGTATTCGCGCGCTTGAAACAGTACTCTGCCAAAACCAGCCATTTCCGCCTGCGAGGGAAACGGCTCGCCCATCACGAAGGCGTCAATGGCGCGGGCGGCGAGCGCGCTGGAAACGTCGGGCGGCGCCATTTCGAGCATCTTGATCTCGCCTGGCGAGATGCCCCAGATCTTCATGGCACGAAACAGGAGCAGGCGCTCGTCTGAAAAGCGGCTGGGAATCGCGACGGTTTTGCCGCGCATATCTCCGAAGGTTTTAATCGGGCCATCTTTGCGAACCACCACGGCGCTGCCATAGCGATGCCCCAGATACACAACTTTGATCGGCACTCCCTGTGCTTTAAGAGCGAGGGCGAGCGGCGCCACAATGAAAGCGGCCTGCACGCGGTTTGAAATCAACGCTTCTTTAATTTCCGGGAATCCCTGAAACATGCGGGGCAGGAAAATTTCACCCGATGTGGAGTATTTCGAAATGTAATCGGTCACCGGGCAGGTGAGCTGACAGGTCACGGGCAGATAAGCCACGACGATTTTCCGCTTTTGAACCGGACGATAGTCGTTGAGTAACGCGGGCCAGTTCACGTTCAGATAAGCGTGCAGGCCCGTGATCAACGCAAGCCACGCGAGAGCAGCCGACACCACTTTTGTCTTAATACTCATCGCGAAATCCCCATCGCACCGACCGAATTTTTTCCAACCTGCGAAATGCGGTGTCGAGAGCGAGTCCGATCAGCCCGATCATCAACATAGCCGCGACGACCAGATCATAACGTTTGCCGGAATTGCGTGAATCCATGATCAGGAACCCCAGGCCCGAATCCACGGCAATCATCTCTGCCGCGACGACTACAAGCCACGCAATCCCAAGGGCTACCCGCAAGCCAATCAGGATTTGCGGCAAAGCCGCGGGGAATACGACCCGCAGCAGTATCTCCGCTGGTCGCAAACCAAAGTTGCGCGCCGCTCGCCGATAAATTACCGGCACTCCGGCGACGCCGCCAGCACACGCGACCACGATCGGAAAGAAGGCGCCGAGAAAAATCAGAAACGTCGCGGCGTGATCACCAATCCCGAACAGCACGATTGCAATTGGTATCCATGCGATCGGGCTGATTGGACGCAAAAGCTGAATGACCGGGTTAAAAACCTCGTGCACCGCCGGATACCAGCCCAGCGCAAGTCCAAACGGAATTCCCACGAGGGCGGCAGTCCCGAATCCGACAGCAACCCGGCGCAATGAATCTCCTATATCGGCCCACAATACGTGATGCCGAAGCAACTCGGCCATTCCCTTTTCCACACTCTGGAGTGACGGAAAGATCTGAGTGTGACTCCATTTCACGGAGTAGTTCCACGCGGCGAGAACCAGCGCTGCCGTAAGCATCGGCCAGAAGAATCTTTCCCAGGCATATGGTTTTCCGAGCGTCGTCATACCGAGTAGGCCAGTCCGATCTTTTGTAATAGTTCATCCCGATGCTCAAGGTAGCGCGGCGAACTGATGTTTCGCGGGTGAGGAATATTGACGGAGTGAACATCCTGCACTTTCGCCGGACGCGAACTCAAGACGACAACACGATCGGCGAGTTGCACTGCCTCGTCAACATCGTGCGTGACGAAAATGACCGTTCGCCGCTCCGCCTGCCAGATTCGCATAAGCTCGTTCCGCATCATTACGCGGGTAATCGCATCCAGTGCTCCGAAAGGCTCATCGAGATACAAAACATCAGGGTTCATGGCCAAAGCGCGCGCCACCTGCAATCGCTGTTTCATTCCACCGGAAAGGTCGGGAGGGTAGGTGTGTTCAAAGCCCTGCAGACGAACCATCTGTACATAATGCGCAACGCGTTCTTTGCGTTCTCGACCAGAGAACTTTGACAGTCCGAACTCGATGTTGCCTTCAACGGTGAGCCAGGGAAACACACCGTGGTCCTGAAAAACCAGGATGCGGCGCGGGTCAGGGCCGCGGACCGCTTCGCCGTCGATCTCGACTACTCCCTCTGTGGGCGAAAGGAAACCTGCCATCACGTTCAACAACGTTGATTTTCCACATCCGGAGGGCCCCACCAGGCAGATGAATTCTCCATTCCTGATCTCGAGGTCGATGTTCTCAAGGACCGGAATGGTCTTGCCGTCACGTTCAAATGCGATACTCATATGGCGCATTTGCAACTTGGCGTTGCCTGACGAAATGGATGTGATCGCTTCGGTTGCCAACTATTCCTCCGAGTAGCCCCAACGAAATGACTTGGCCCGCTCCAGAGTGCGCATGGCCTGATCCAGAAGCAGCCCGATGACGCCGATGATGATCATTCCCGCGACCACCAGATCGTAACGGTTCCCGGCATTCCGCGCGTCAATGATCAGGAAACCAAGCCCGGAGTTCACGGCGATCATCTCCGCCGCCACAACCACTAACCAAGCCACTCCCAGGGTAATGCGACAGGCAAGAATCAGTCGCGGAGCAACCGCCGGATACAGGACCTTCCAAACAAACTCTGCCGGCCGCAAACCAAAATTACGGCCAACGTTCACGTAAACCGCCGGAATGTTGTGGACCGCGCTGATCGCGGTAAGCAGCAAAGGAAAGAAGCAGCCGACGAAGATAAGGAAGATAGCGGAAAGATCTCCGACGCCAAACCAAAGGATAGCGATCGGAATCCATGCCAGAGGCGATATCGGACGTAAGACTTGTACGAGAGGATTGAATGCCATTTCCGCCCGCCGATGCCAGCCGATGGTGAGTCCGAGTGGAATGGCCGTTACCAAAGCTAAGAGAAAGCCCCACGTTACCCGAAACAGCGAGGCCACAACGTACTTGACCATCAGCCCGTGCTGCAATAAATCCCGCATGCCGCGCAGGACTTGGAAAGGCCCAGGAAGCAACTGACCTGGAACGCGGTGAATGAGCAGTTGCCACAATGCGATAAGAAGCCCCACGAAAAGAATAGGGCGAAGCCTGGGAAGTGATTTCAAAATTGGACGAACGTGGACCATGAGATGAACTCTCCCGTGCCGGGCGTTTGATCACCCGAACGCAGCTTCATGATTGTCGCAATGGCCCTCACTGAAGCTTCACCAACTCTCCTTCGAACTCGCTTAGTGTTTGAAGCGCAGCTTCTAGGCGGAACCCGTTTCTCTTGCCTTCCTCGCGTTTCTATCGCCAGCAGCAACACAGCTAGCTCATCTCTCTGACCGTGATTTCATACTTGAAGTTGTCCGGATCGAATGGATCCACTCTTCCATCTGCCGTTTCCGCCTGCGGATACATGAAATACACCAGCGGCTGTTTGACAGAACCTGGTAGGGCCACATCATGAGCATAGTTATATGCCATCCAGTTCATCTCCCAGGAGCCGAACAAACGCTTGCGTGCCTTCGCCACCATCTCATCGCTCAGTAGCCGATTCCCAGGAGGTTCCTCCAGAACGACCTTGCGTACGTCTGCCGGGTCCACCGGAACCCAGCCATGATCGCGAAGGTATACCTCGGTGCGGCAGTGCTGGCCTTTGGTGGCTTTGTCGGTCGCTAATCCAAGGCTTTTGTAGCCCAAATCAGATTTGGCAATCCGCAGTCCATACACATGCCGCGCCGGCAGTCCGACGGAGCGTGCCAGGCCAACATACAGGGCATTCAGATCGGCACATTTTCCGCCCATGTCGCCCGACTCCAACATGAACCGAATATCACCGCGCCCGCAGCCACGGACCTTCGGATCGCGGAAGGTGTTGTCCACCACCCAGTCGTAAATTGCGCGAGCCTTCTCCATGTCAGTAGTCGCGCCCGCGGTCGCCTTGAGCGCGGTCTCTTTCACAATGCCGTCTGTAGGCACATAACGGGTAGGCCGAAGAAAGTAATCGAGCTCATCCTTTGAAACCTGCGGCGCTCTGCCGGGCACGGAGAGATCGACAGTGTAGTTCTTCAGCGACACATGGCTGGTCAGCGTCAGCACGGGCTTCGCGTTAGCGGGGTAACTTGCCGATACGATGCCGAGTGCATTCTGCTTATCTTTGCTCAACTGGGCCGTTCCGCTTTCAGCAATGAACTTGTTGGCATGCGTCTTCTGAAATGGGGTATCACGAATCAGCGCCGACGGCAGCCAGATGTGAGTCGCACCACTTGGCTTCAGTACTTCTACCCTCGTGGTGACGTCGAAGGTCCGCCACCCGCCCGGGTGTACAGCGCCAGCAAAGACTGGCATTGATTTTGTGACTGCCACGCCAGCGCAGAGTACGCCAGTCGATTGGAGAAAGTTGCGCCGATTCATAGCTCCCTCGGAAAACTCCGGTTCGTGCAGGCTTGTCCTGCCCGTATTACATTTCGGTGAGGACTAAGCACACTCTTTTTGCGCGGCTGGTAAGTGTGCAGTCGACTGAACGTAGCCTTCGTCGGCAAGCCGTCTTCCATTCTCACGATATAGGTCGGCGTCGGTGGGTGCCCACGTGGCCAAACCATCCACGTATCGGTTGTACATGCAGAACGCGGCTGCAATCAGCACGGTATCGTGCATCTCTTTGTCGGTAGCGCCCTGCTGACGAGCGCGAGCGATATCGTCGCTTGTGACTTGCTTGCCGCCTTGTTGTACTTTGCCGGCGATCGTGAGCAAGGCTTTCAGCTTTTCCGAAATTGCGGCTACCTCGAAATTCTCCTTTACATTTTGGACGAGTCGCTCATTTCCGTTCAGCCGGTAAGCAGCCACGGCACCATGAGCGTGTTGGCAGAAGTAGCAATCGTTCTGCGATGACACGTAGGTTGCAATCATTTCTCGGTCAGCCGCTGACAACGAATTCGGGCCACGCAGAAGCACCTCAGCGAGTGCATTGAGAGGCTTTGCGGTCTCTGGACTGAAGGCCATCGGCCCCAAGATTCCAGGAATACCTTCCGGTAGTTGAATGTGTGCCATAAGGGTCTCCTAAACTTCCACTTTGTCTGGTTTCGCCGCGATCGCCTTCAGCGGCTTCTTGTAGTCCCTGCCTACATATCCGAGCTGCGCTGTCAGCATTCCGATTTCACGATAGATTTCGGGATCGGTCGGCTGCCAGGTTGCGAGGCCATCGACGTAGCGATTGAACATGCAAAAGGCAGCGGCAATCAGGACCGTATCGTGGATTTCCTTGTCGGTCGCGCCTTCTCGCCGGGCCCGCGCCACGTCATCGCCGGTCACATGCTTGCCACCCTTTTGAACCTTGCCCGCGATCGCCAGCAATGCTTTCATCTTCGATGAAATCGCAGTCGCTTCGTAGTTCCGCTTCATGTCGGCGATCAGGTCATAGTGCGCGTCACTGCCGCCGAGATGTTGCGCCGCAGTCGAACCATGGCAGCTCTGGCAATAGAGGCAGTCATTCTGAGATGAAACGTACGTTGCGATCATTTCCCGTTCCGCTGGCGTCAGACTGTGCGGACCCGTGAGCAGAACCTGCACGAGATCGCACAACGGCTTGGTGGTTTCGGGGCTGAAGACCATTGGGCCGCGAATACCGGGCAAGCTTTCCGGTAGTTGAATGTGAGCCATTGACGATCCTCCAGGTTGCCTAAACTAAGCCGCTTCGCCCTTCTTCTCCCAGTCCGGTCTCGTGTAACCATCGTGGGCCATGATTTTTCCCATCTCGCGGTAGTCGTTAGGGTCGGTCGGCTGCCAGGTGTCCAGGCCATCGACGTAACGGTTGAACATGCAGAAGGCCGCCGCGACCAGAACCGTGTCGTGAATTTCTTTGTCGGTGGCTCCATGCTGGCGCGCCCGGGCCACATCCTCGGCGGTGACGTGCTTGCCTCCCTTTTGTACCTTACCCGCAATCGCAAGCAGCGCTTTCAGTTTGTCGGAGATTTCCGTGGCAGCGTAGTCGCGCTTCACGCGATCAATCAGATCGTAATTTCCACCCAGATGTTCCGCCGCTGCGGCTCCGTGCGATAGTTGGCAGAAGCAGCAATCGTTCTGCGAAGAAACGTAGGTTGCGATCATCTCGCGCTCGGCCGGAGTAAGAGTGTTTGGGCTGCGTAAAAGGACATCCGCGAGTTCGCGTAGCGCCTTTGTGCTTTCAGGACTAATTGCCATCGGCCCGAGGATGCCTGGGGCGCCTTCGGGTACTTGAATGTGAGCCACGAGATTGTTCCTCCTGAGACGATCTGAATTCCATGAATATTTACTGCAGAGATCTTTCCCGCAGCACGAACGAGCACGGCTGCCGCCAAGTCCGCCGCACGCGGGATGCTTCCGATTGGGTGGGTCGGTATCGGCATGTTCCTGCTTCGCAGCCCCTGAGTATAACTTTAGAAGTTCGCGTTGTTTGTTCGGAAACAGGCGTCCCCGGCAGGTTTCGGAATTTTGCAACCTTAATCGTTGCCACGACAGCGCGGCAATAATCGAAAAAGACTAGAGATCAGGCTTCGCAATCGCAGTAAGCTTTCCGTTTTTCCACGACTGCTAAAAGACCCGTCGAGAGGCAAGATTGGGGAATCCAGGGATGAGCAAGGGGGCCGTTTCCGGAAGTATCGGAATTGGCGCAGCCGCAACGCCGGCTTCCACAATACCGTCCGGCCCGAGTGAATTCGACTTGGGCTACTACGGTTGGCGGGTAGTCTTAGCGGCTTGCCTCGGCGTGATGGCTGGATTCGGATCGCTGTTCGTCTACACCTTCTCGGTCTTTGTTAAGCCGCTGGCTGCCGAATTCGGTTGGGGTCGCGAAGCCATCTCCACCGGCTTCGCAATCGCTGCCATCACGCTGGGCCTATGCTCCCCGTTGCTCGGCCGGTGGATCGATCGCTTCGGCCCTCGCCGCATCATTCTGATTTGCATGACTATCTACGCTTGCGCCATTGCCTCGTTGTCGCTGTTGAGTTTTGGATTGTGGCAGTTTTACGCGACCTGCTTCATCTTGGGCGTTGTCGGCAACGGTGCGGCTCATCTGGCTTACTCGCGATCGATTTCAACGTGGTTTCAGCAACGCTTGGGGACGGCGTTGGCCTTCGTGATGGTCGGAGCGGGCTTGGGCGCCATGATTTTGCCCGTAGCCGCGCAATCCATCATTGGCCGATCTGGCTGGCGGGCCGCCTACGGATCGCTCGGCGGTCTGGCATTGTTGCTCGGCTTGCCTTTTAGCTGGCACTATATCCACGAACGTGCCTCGGACGGGCACAAGTCCGCTGCCATTGCTCATTCTGGAATGACATGGCAACAGGGCTTGCGCTCTTTTGCTTTCTGGATTATCACCGCCATTCTATTCGTGAGTTCGATCAGCATGAATGGGGCGATCACCCATCTCTCTGCATTGCTGACCGATCGCGGTATCACAGCCGAAAATGCGGCTCTGTGCGCGTCAATACTCGGTGGATCGAGCCTGTTTGGCAGGATCGTGGTCGGATGGCTGCTAGATCGATTTTTCGGGCCACGTGTGGCGTTTGTAATAAACCTCATCACGGCACTCGGCATTTTTCTTCTGGCTCGGGCGAGCAGTTTCCCCTCCGGTTGCATTGCGGCAGCACTCATTGGCGTTGGCGCCGGAGGCGAAGCTGCGACTACACCGTACTTGCTAACGCGCTATTTCGGGCTCCGAGCTTTCTCCACCCTTTACGGTCTCACCTGGACGTTCTATGCCGCAGCAGGAGCTATCGGGCCCGTGATTTTGGGGCGCGCCTTTGATGCGACCGGCTCCTATTCTTCTTTGCTCGCTCTCCTTGCTGCAGCACTCGGGTTGGCGGCCGCAACGAACCTCTTGCTTCCACGCTATTCGGACCGGTTTCTGTAAGCTTGCACTTTCCACCCAGAACGGAAATGACCTCTGCCCTAGCGGCAGAGGTCGGCTCTTCTCGACGCACCTATTCATCCGGGATTGATAGTCTTGCGCGAAAGTGGTCTGAGCCGGCAGGAACAGTGGAAGCGGCTCCTTCCCATGGTCGAGCACGTCAAGAAATCCGGGGATAAAGATTTCCTGCTGAACAAGTTGATTGAGGTCACGGGAGTCGGGCGGTTCACTATAAGGGAGCTTCCGGGACCCTGAAAAGAGGGATCGGAAGTCGAAATATGCTTTGGCGGTAGCGGCAAAAGTGTGGGATACTCCGCTCTAGATGAGGCTTTGCGCTATGGAAGCGCGAAAAGATTTTCGTACAATAAACGTACAATGGAATCGGCAATGGTGCCTTTTTGGGCCCTCTGGCCATACGAAGATTCAATAACTTACGTGCTGTCAACACGCTGAATAGTTCGACTCCCGCCGCCTCCACCAAGGTTTATGTCCTTGTTATCAATATCTTGCGACGATAACTGAATTTCATACAATAACTCTTTGTGGGGTGGAAGAGTGCCTTTGGTCACGGTCCGGTCTGGGTGACTCAGGTGGTTCAATGAGAGGGCGGGGTTTTCGCGCTGCGTTCACCCTTCACTTCGCTCATTCCTGCCGGTTGTCACACCTGCTGCCGGCGCGGTTCCACCTGTGCCCCAGACTGCTTTATGGGAAGGGGTCGCAGCGGATGAAAGCGCGTGAAGCGCAGGTTGCAATCAATCAACGACGGGTGAGCTCCCGGCGGGAGCCCCTAGCCGAATGCAAGTTCAGTTAAAATGGCGGCGGAATCGCCGTCCAGCCGATAAAGGCCGGCGGCGAGAGCAGCCTGGTATGCCTGCTGTAATTCCTGGTTGGTAATACCACGATCGAGTTCGGGATACTGGTTCGCGGAGACACGACCGGCAGGCCGGTATTGCGCCATCAAGTTGACATAGGTCCCCGTGCTTAATTCACGGGCAATCCACTGCATAATCTCTGCCGTTCCGGCTGCGCCGCGGGGCATCACCAGGTGGCGCAGCAATACGCCGCGCAGGGCGATGCCTTGTTCATCCGTGACCAGCAATCCCACCTGGCGATGCATCTCACGGATCGCACGGCGTGCAGCTTCGGGGTAATCCGCGGACTTGGCATATAGGCGTGACTTTTGTGGATCCCAAAACTTGAAATCGGGCATGTAGATATCAATTACGCCGTCCGTGAGGGCGAGGGAGTCAAGCGAGTCGTATGCACTCGTGTTGTACACCAGAGGAAGATTCAGGCCGCGTTCCACCGCCAGCAACAAGGCCTCCAGAATTTGTGGGACGACGTGCTCCGGTGTAACCAGATTGATGTTGTGACAGCCTTGTGCCTGTAACGTGAGCATCATTCCGGCTAGTTCTTCGGCCTTGACAGTCCGGCCTTCCCCCTGCCAACTGATTTGATAGTTCTGGCAGAAAACGCAACGCAGATTGCACCAACTGAAGAAGATTGTTCCCGAGCCGCGCGTACCGCGCAGGCAGCGTTCCTCGCCGTGGTGAGCAAAGGAGCCGCTGACGACGGCGTGGCGCCCGGTTCGGCAGGTCTTGGTCTTGTTCTGGATGCGATTGACGTGGCACTTGCGGGGACACAGAGTGCAGTCTGCGAGCTTTGCTAACCCGAGCTCGACGCGGCGCAACAGTTCGCCGGATTGCCACAATTTGAGATAGGCCGGTTGGAACTCCGCTCGGTTCATGGCCTTGGAGTCATGGCATGCCATGTTGGCTCACCCCGAGGAGATCGGCAAACCTTCTGTCTAACCCTGCTCACGCACCCGCTCTTCACGCTCGGGCGTTCCGTCGACGTATTATCCGCAAACTCAGCCGCCTCCCGCTTGGGACGGCCTTCTGTTGTTAGTCTACAACGTAGACGGAGGAGAGCCGGAGCTGCAAGGATCATCCGGGCTTACGGCTCGATCAAGGAAACGAGCGACTCTGGTCTGCATTTGATGTCTCAGGCGACATTGCCCAGGCCGCCTCTGGCGCCAAGAAATTGGGATCTTAATTGGTCTACGCGGAACTAGAGAGAGCGGTTCCAATGGATCTTGGCCCTTATCGGCCTTCGAGAACCCCATTGCCGGGCTCGATGCAGGCTGCGACCCTTTGCGGAGGCATGACTCGAGGCAGGTTTCCTGGCTTCTGGAGAGAGCCGCGACGCCCCCAAAGCGGTGAAGCCAACGGATGTGACGGCCATCACTGCACGGACGGCACACAATCAAGACAATCAACGGGGAGTGGTTTGTAGCATGGCGCAGTCGCCTATTGCCGCTGCACCACTCGATGTTCTCATCTTTCCGGGGAATAAACGTGCAAGGAAAGGGCGGCGATGCCGTTTCCTGCATGCCGTGTCAAGATCATTCGCTCACAAGCCCACACATTGGTTTTCTGCCACAGCTTCAGGCCACATCGCGCCTCGCACCGCCAGTCTTAGTCAGAAGAAGCTGGCGGGGCGTCTTGTGATCAATCGCGTCTTTCACCAGCAGACGGCGCTTATATCGGCAGAGGTGTGCCAATGGTCACGGCGAACCATGGCGTGTTCAGTCCCTCACCGCCTTGTGATATTGGGTTAGATAATCTCACTCAGTTTCCCGAAGGCAGGCGGCTCTGGACTTGCATCCAGTGCGGGACCTGCGCCGGAACTTGTCCCTACGCGGAACAAATGCAGTATCCGCCCCGCCGGATCATCGGCATGTTGCGTGCCGGACAGTTGGACGAGGTCTTCCGCAGCGACGGCCTGCTCAACTGTGTTGCATGCTACGCCTGCACGGCCAAGTGCCCTCGTGGGATTGATCTCACCGGCGTTCTTCTCCCACTGGTAAAGGAGCAGGTGTTGCAGCACTTGCCCCAGATGCCGGCAGAGTTGCAGAAAGCGCTGGAAAACAAGCTGCGCTACGGCAATCCCATGGGAGAATCGCCGCGCAAGCGCGCCGCCTGGACCCACACCGCCGGCGTGCCCATCCGCATTTTCTCCGAAGATCCCCGGCCTGCCGACACGCTTTGGTTTGTGGAGTGCTACTTCTCCTACTATCCGCGGGGGCAACAGTGCGCCCGTGCCACCGCGCAAATCTTCCAGGCGCTGGGGATTGACTTTGCCATTCTGGGCAACCAGGAAAAATGTGCCGGGGAGTGCGGCCGGCTCTCGTGGGAACGCGGCCTCTACAGCACTCTGATGGAATACAACATGCTGGTACTGAGTAAGTACCGCTTCCATCGCATCGTCACCTCTTGTCCCCACGCTTACGACGCGTTCCGCTATCGTTACACCGCGCTGGGTTTTGATTACGTCGTAACCCACACCACCCCGTTTCTGGCACAGCAGCTTTCCGGTCTGAAGCCGTTGCTGAAGCGCAAGGCCGACTGCCGCGTCACCTACCACGACTCCTGCTGCTTGGGTCGCCATAGTTCTATCTACGAAGAACCGCGCCTTTTGTTGCAAGCCATCCCTGGAATGCACCTGGTCGAGATGACTCATAACCGCGTCAACACGCTCTGCTGTGGTGGGGGTGGCGGGGGCATGTGGCTGGATACTTACTACAAATCGAAGGGGTATGAACGGCTCTCCGAGCGCCGCGTCAAGGAAGCGGTGGCAACCGGCGCCGATGTGCTGGCGGTTGCCTGCCCCTACGAAATCCCGCGCTTCGAAGACGCCCTGAAGGTCCTGGGATACGAGAAGCGGATGATCGTCCGCGATATCGTCGAACTGCTGGCGGAGGCCATGGAGGTATGAGCGTGAAGATGATTGTGTTGTTGAAAATGGTGCCGGACGTGGTGGAAGAACTCGAAGTGGCCGCCGATGGCCAGACACTCGATACCGAGTTTCTGCGCTTGATCGCCAACGAGCTCGATAACCATGCGCTGGAGGAGGCGTTGCTGCTGAAAGAGAGATATTCCGGGACGGTCACGGTGGTGGCCCTGGATGCTGCCGAAGTCGACGAGGCTCTGTTCACCGCTTTAGCCAAAGGTGCTGATCAGGCACTAAAGATCACCGATGGCGGCGGCCCGCAAAGTACGCTGAGCGGAGCCTACCGCCTGGCGCAGGCCCTCTCTACCCTTCCGGGATTGCTGCCTGCCGACCTCATCCTGACCGGGGCACAAGCCATTGATGATCTTGACGGGATGACCGCTCCCTTGGTCGCTCATTATCTTCGGCTGCCCCAGCTGGACATCGTCACGCAGGTCAGCCTGGATTCCTCGGCAGGAGTGGCAACGGTATGGAGGGAATTCCCTGGCGGTGTTCGTGGCGCGTACGAAATCAAGCTGCCCGCCGTGCTGGGGATTCAGGCGGCGGAGAAACCTCCCCGCTACGTGCCCGTGTCCAAGGTACGGGCAGCGATGAAGTCGCAGGTCATCCAGTCTGTACCTGTTCCCAGCGCAGCCGACGGCGGCGCCGGCCTGTCGGTGGTAGAGGAGATGCTTAAGCCCCAAGTCACAGAACACGCACAGATGCTCGAGGGCTCTCCCCGAGAGATGGCCGATCAGCTTTGCCAAGTCCTGTCCGAGCACGGTCTGCTCTAGACAAGGAGGAGCTATGGCAGGAAATATCTGGGTCCTCGCTGAGCAGTGGAGAGGCCAGCTCTCGGAGATCACCTACGAGGTTCTGGCGCTGGGCAAGGAGCTCGCAACCAACCTCGGGGTCGACCTTCAAGCGGTGCTTCTCGGCCACGAAGTCAGGGAACTGGCGCAGAGCTTGGGTGCGGCGAACTCGGTTTGGTACATCGATCATGTCGCCCTTGCGGATCCAGTGCCCCAGACTTTCGCGCAAGCCTTGGCAACCGCGATCCGGGCGAAGAATCCGCAGGCGGTCCTGATTCCGCTGACAAACGTGAGTTGGGAGATCGGTTCTCTAGTGGCAGCCAGACTTGAGCTGGCCTACATCAACGCCTGCAAGGATGCGCGGCTGGTGAACGGTACCGTGCAAGTGCGCTCGGTCCTCTACGGCGGCAAGATGGAGGCCGTCGTCAGTCCGACGCAATCGCCGGTCATTCTGGGCATCTTGCCCGGGGCTCGCCCGGCTGACCAGGGGCGGGCAGCAACCCTACCTCCGGTCGAAGCGTTGGCCGTCGATTTGGCAGACACTCCCGCTGTGCAGCTCAAGCGCTACCTCGAACCCGAACCCGGAGAAATCGACATCGGCAAGCAGGAGGTGCTGGTGTCGGTGGGCCGAGGCATCCAAAATCGCGACAACCTAGCCCTGGCCGAGGACTTGGCGGGAGCGCTGGGTGGTGCGGTGTGCGGATCGCGTCCGGTCATTGACCAGGGATGGCTGCCGCTTTCCCGGCAGGTGGGTAAGTCTGGCGTCGTAGTGAAAGCCAAACTCTATGTGGCCGCGGGCATCAGCGGCGCACCAGAACACGTAGAGGGTATGAAGAACAGCGACCTTATCGTCGCGGTCAATAGCGATCCTCAAGCGCCCATCTTCAACGTGGCGCACTACGGCATCACCGCTGATGTGATGGATGTACTGCCCGCGCTTACCGAGGCGGTGCGCAGCCGGAAAGAGGCAAAAGCCCATGCAGCCTGATCCCGCGACTCTTCCCTACTTCGGCGTGCCGGGATACGTCCACCTGTGGCTGCTCACCCTGGTGTCATTTCTGGTTTTCGGCGGCCGGCTGTTGCGTCATCTTCGCATCCTCGCCCGGGCGCGTAGGGAAAATCGCTGGGATCACGTTGGCAGGCGGATCGGTCTGGTTGTCAGCAACGTTCTGGGCCAGCGCCGCCTCCTCGACGAGCCTTTGATTGGCGCCGCTCACCTGGTTATCTTCTGGTCTTTTGTCGCCTATGCCACCACCTTCTTTTGGAACCTGCTGCGTGGTCTTGTTCCCGCGTTGTCGATCCCGTATCCCGATGAGGTGGGGTGGGTTGCATTCTGTACACAGGGGTTGGGCGTGCTGGGATTGATCGCATTGGCAGTGGCAGCGGTGCGGCGTTATTGGTTCACTCCGCTGAGCCTGGAAAGGTCTTGGGACGCGACCATCATTCTGCTCCTCATTGCTAGCGTGCTGCTCTCTTACCTTGCCAGTGCTGGATTTCGAGCCTTGGGGGCCGCAGGTGCAGCGCGGGAACCGGTCGCAGACTTGCTTGCCAGGATCTTCGCCTCCCTGAGAGTGACCCGGTCCCAGGCGCCGTTCCTTTTCCTCTGGACCTGGTGGATCCACATGATCGCCGTCCTCGGTTTCCTCGCTTACCTTCCGTATTCCAAGCATCTGCATCTGCTAGCTTCACCTTTCAGCGTTTTCTTTGCCGCTCTTGACCAAAGCAAAATGCCCCCCGCGTCGGAAGGTGCTTCTGGTCTGGAGGAGTTCACCTGGCGAGAGCTGTTCAACGGTTTGGCCTGCGCGGAGTGCGGCCGCTGTGACCGTGTCTGTCCCAGCGTTGCCAGTGGGGGCCCGCTTTCTCCCAAAGAGGTCATCCATCAGGTCAAGGAGTTCGTACTGGCGGAGGGTGAGAGTGGCCGGGGCGGTAAGAATTTTCTCCTGGAGAAGATCCTAGCGGAAGACATCTGGGCCTGCACGACGTGTGGCGCCTGTATGGAAGTCTG
Source organism: Terriglobales bacterium (assembly GCA_035623795.1). Classification (GTDB taxonomy): domain Bacteria; phylum Acidobacteriota; class Terriglobia; order Terriglobales; family Acidobacteriaceae; genus DASPST01. Next base: position 13,213 of record DASPST010000047.1, on the reverse strand, counting down.
CCCGGTGTTCATTGAGCACATTCCGTTGTTGATCGAGATGCGGCGAAAGCTGGTTTCCCAGGGAGACGTGCAGCCGCGCCTGCTGGAGGCATTCACCAACCTGGTGCGCTACGGCAACTCGTTCGGTCAGTCGGAGCGAAAGCGGGCCATGTGGACCCAAAGCCTGGGTTTCAAGCCCAAGGATGCACGCCAGGAGCCCGTGCAATGGCTGTGGTATGTGGGCGAGTACGCCGGCTATCACCCCGCGCTGCAAGGCATCACCCGCTCGCTGGCATGTACTCTGCGCACGGCGGGGTTGGACTACGGCATTCTCTACGAAGCCGAGCGCAACTCGGGCAACGACGTGCGGCGTGTGGGCGAAGAAGGACTGTTCGAGTTGCTACGGCAGAAGAATACAGCCACGCTCAAGCGGGCCCATTTCCATCACATCTTTACAACTGACCCGCATGTTTACAACACCCTGAGACATGAGTATCCGGAGCTGGATCATGGCCGGTACACGGTTTCCCACTACACGGAATTGCTGGCCACTCTATTCGAGCATGAGCAACTGCATGTAGCGCACCGATTACCCTACCGCGTCACCTATCACGACCCCTGCTTTCTGGGTCGCTATAACGGCGTCTACCATCCGCCTCGGGTGGTGCTCGAAGCCTTGGGAGTGGAGTTAGTAGAGATGCCCCGCTCCCGCGGAAGAAGCTTTTGCTGCGGCGGAGGCGGCGGCCGCGTCTGGATGGAGGATGCAGGGCAAGCCCGTTCGCGTCCCAGCGAAGCCCGCGTGCGGGAGGCAGCGGGCCTGGACGGAGTTCAATACCTGGTAGTTACCTGCCCGAAGGACTACGTAATGTTCGCGGATGCGCTAAAGACCACCGGCCTGGAAGGCAAGTTGTCCGTCAAGGATCTGGGTGAACTGGTGGAAGAAGCGATGGCCGCTTAGGAACAGGAGCGCCTTCTATGCCGGAACCAGCAATTCTTTCCTGCAATGGAGGGATTGGAGTTTACCTCTGTCATTGTGGGACGAACATCGCCGGCACGGTGGAGGTGAACGCCCTGACCGCTTACGCCGCCACTCTCCCGGGAGTCACCATCGCGCGCAACTACAAATATGCCTGCTCCACGCCCGGGCAGGAATTGATCAAGCGAGACATCCGTGAACTCAAGCTCGCGCGCGTGGTCGTGGCGGCGTGCTCCCCCTGTCTGCACGAGAAGACTTTCCGCAACGTCACCGCCGAAGGCGGACTCAACCCTTATTACTTCCATATGGTGAACCTGCGTGAGCACAACGCGTGGGTGCACACCGATAAGAAGGCAGCCACGGAAAAGGCGAAGGATCTCATTCGTGCCGCCGTGCGCCGCGTTCGCCTGCACCGGCCGCTCGAACCCAAACGGGTCCCCATTAAGGCCAACGTGTTGATTGTGGGAGGAGGCATCGCCGGCATTCACGCCGCCCTCACGCTGGCTAACGCCGGCAAGCACGTCTACCTGGTCGAGCGCGACGCCACCATCGGTGGCCATATGGCGATGTTTGACAAGACTTTCCCCACGCTCGACTGCGCCGCTTGCATCCTGACACCCAAGATGACCGCCGTGAAGTCGCACCCGAACATCACTCTATGGACTCTCTCCGAAGTCACGCAGGTGGACGGATACGTGGGCAACTACAAGGTCACCGTAAAACGCCAGCCGCGCTACGTGCTGGAGGATGCGTGCGTGGGCTGCATGGAGTGCATTGAGGCCTGCGTCTACAAGCAGGCCAAGGTGCCCGACGAATTCAATATGTACCTGGGCAAACGCAAACCCATCTACATTCCGTTTCCGCAGGCAGTTCCGCAGGTGGTCGTGATCGACCGCGAGAATTGCATCGAATTCAAGTCGGGCAAGTGCAAGAAGACCTGTGTCGAAGTGTGCGGCGAGCGCAAAGCCATTGATTTCAAGCAGCAGGAGAGAACGGAAGTCATCGAGGTAGGCACCATCATCCTGGCCACGGGTTTCTTCACGTTTGATGCCAGGCGCATCCCGTATTACGGCTATGGTACTTACCCCAACGTGTACACCGGGTTGGAAGTGGAGCGGCTGGTTAACGCCGCCGGGCCTACCAGCGGGGAGATGGTGTTACGCGACGGCCGCAAGCCCCAAAGGGTGGCCATTGTTCACTGCGTCGGCAGTCGCGATGAGAATACAAATCGGTACTGTTCGCGTGTCTGCTGCATGTATTCCCTGAAATTGGCCCATCTGATTAAGGAAAAGACCGAGGCCGAAATCTTCAACTTCTACATCGACATGCGCACGCCGGGCAAGGGTTTCGAGGAGTTTTATAACCGGGTGGCAGAAGAGGGAACGATCTTCATTCGGGGACGGGTAGCCGATATTTATCCCGACCCGTCAGGAGACGGGCGCCTGTTGGTTGTCGCCGAAGACACGCTGATGAGCACCGTGCGCAGAATTCCTGTGGATATGGTCATCCTTTCCACCGGCCTCGAGCCGCAGCCCGACGCCCAAGACGTGCGCCGCCGCTTTCACCTCAGTTGCTCCAGCGAAGGTTTCTTTCTGGAGCGTCATCCCAAGCTGGCTCCGGTGAGTACCTTCACCGACGGCGTGTTTCTGGCGGGATGCTGCCAGGGGCCTAAGGATATTCCCGACACCGTCGCCCAGGCGGGCGCCGCCGCCGCGGAAGCTCTGGCCTTGATCGACCTCGGCTATGTCGAACAGGAGCCCTACACCGCCAAGGTTCTCGAGCAAGCGTGCTCCGGTTGCAAGACCTGCCTCCCACTCTGTCCCTATCAGGCGATTTCCCTTGGGGTGGAGTCGAAGAAAGCGCAGATCAATGACGTGCTCTGCAAAGGCTGTGGAACCTGCGTCGCCGCCTGCCCTTCCGGATCAATCACGCAGAATTTGTTCGAGGACGAAGAGATTTTCGAGGAAGTGGAGGGGCTTCTGACCTATGCCTGACTCCCAGCCCAAGCGGTCGCAAGCTGCGTCACAAGCGGCCCAGCCATTCGAGCCCCGAGTGGTGGCTTTTCTTTGCAACTGGTGTACTTACCTCGCGGCGGATCTGGCGGGGACGTCGCGCATGAAGTATGCCCCCAATGTACGGGTCGTCCGTGTCATGTGTTCGGGGCGGGTGGACCCACAGTTTGTGCTCGACGCTTTTGCTCATGGTGCGGACGGAGTGCTGATCGGCGGCTGCCACCCGGGAGATTGCCATTACCAGGAGGGCAACTACAAAGCACTCCGGCGCTGTCGGTTGCTGAAATGCATGTTGCGGCAAATGGGTATCGAAGAAGATCGGCTTCGTCTCGAATGGATTTCCGCATCGGAAGCCGAGCGATTCCGCTGGGTGATGAACGATATGGTAGAACGCCTCCGGACCCTGGGGCCTTTTCGTCTCAGATACCCCGAGGATATCGTCGAGGAGGTGACGAGGTGATGGCAGAGAAACCGAAAGTTGCCTTCTACGGGTGCGCATCCTGCGGCGGCTGCGAAGAAACTGTCCTCGATCTGGGGGAGGCTTTGCTCGATGTGGCGGCTGCGGTCGAGGTTGTCTTCTGGCCAGTGGCTTTCGATTTCAAGCGCAATGACGTCGAAGCCGCCGCCGACGGGGCCATCCTGGCGACCTTCGTGAACGGGGCGATCCGCACTACGGAGCAAGCCGAGATGGCGCATCTGCTGAGACGTAAGTCCAGATTGCTGGTTGCTTGCGGAGCCTGCTCCCATCTGGGGGGAATTCCCGGCCTGGCCAACCTTTTCGACCGAAAGAGCATTCTCGAGAGCATCTATTGCGAATCGCCCAGCACGATTAACCAGAAAGGCGTGTTGCCGGGCGGGCAATCGAGGGATAACGGTCGATCCGTGGAGCTGCCCCGCTTTTACCAGACGGTCTACACGCTGGACCAAGTTGTGGATGTGGACTATTACGTTCCCGGCTGCCCTCCGACCCCGAAGATCCTGCACTCCGCGCTTCGAACCTTGCTGGGCGGAGAATTGCCGCCGAAGGGAACCGTGCTGGCTCCTGACCAGGCTCTCTGCGAAGAGTGCCCGCGCAGGGATAGCAAGCCGGAGAATTTGTCCCTCAACCAATTCAAGCGTCTGCCGGAGGTGCTGATCGACGAGGATCAGTGCCTGCTGGGGCAGGGGGTGCTTTGCCTGGGGCCGGCCACCCGCGCCGGCTGCGAGGCTCTCTGCATCCAGGGCAACATGCCGTGCACGGGCTGCTGCGGTCCCACCAGTCGAGTGAGAGACCAAGGCGCGAAGATTCTTGCCGCGCTGGCCGCGCTGGTGGCGGGCAAGGAAGCGGCGGAAATTGATCACACGCTGGCCACCATCCCTGATCCGGCCGGTAGTTTCTACCGCTACAGTTTGCCTTGCTGTCTGCTGTGGCGGAAAACGACACGGGATTCGCAAACCCGGTGAGGTGACTTATGTCCGACGCAGCAAAGCCGCAGCCAGCCTGGCAGCAGGGCGAGGCGAGTGCCCGATCGGACCAGGTCCGCAGGCGCATCACCATTGATCCGATCACGCGATTGGAGGGCCACGGCAAGATCGAGATCTTCCTGGACGAAGGCGGCCAGGTGGAGCGTGCCTATTTCCAGGTTCCCGAACTGCGCGGGTTCGAGAAGTTCGTACAAGGACGCCCCGCCGAGGACATGCCGCAGATCACGTCCCGCATTTGCGGGGTGTGTCCCACCGCGCATCACATGGCTGCGACCAAGGCTCTGGACGACCTTTACCACGTGGATCCGCCGCCCCCGGCCAAAAAGATTCGCGAACTCGTCTATAACACCTTCATGGCCGAAGACCATGCCTTGCACTTCTATTTTCTGGGTGGACCGGATTTCGTTGTCGGACCCGAAGCCCCGGCCGCGGAGCGCAATGTTCTGGGCGTAATCGCCAAACTGGGCGTGGATGTGGGCAAGCAGGTCATCGGCATGCGCCGGCGGTTGCGTGAACTGATCACCCTGGTTGGCGGCAAAGTGATCCATCCTGTGCTTGGGTTGCCTGGCGGCCTGGCTAAACCCATGACGCCTGAGACGCAAAAGCAATTCCAACAAGTCGCCGCCGAGGCGGTGGACTTTGCCCGGTTCACCCTCGAACTCTTCGAGGACTTGGTGCTCAAGAACTCGGACTATGCGGGTTTGATCCTCTCCGACATCTATACCCATCGCACGTACTACATGGGCATGGTGAATGCCGACAATCAGGTGAATTTCTATGAGGGCTTGATTCGCGTGGTCACTCCAGAAGGCGGCGAGTGGAAAAAGTTCCGGCCCTGCGAATACCTGGACAACGTCGCCGAGCACGTGGAGCCCTGGAGCTACGTCAAGTTCTGCTACTTGAAGCCCGTGGGCTGGAAGGGTTTCTCGGAAGGCGCGGAGAGCGGAATCTATAGCGTGGCACCCCTGGCACGGCTGAACGTGGCGGACGGGATGTCGACGCCCCTGGCGCAGCAGGCCTACACCAATTTCTTCGCGATCCTGGGAGGAAAGCCCGTGCACCACACCCTGGCCAACCACTGGGCTCGCGTTGTGGAGTTGCTCTACGCCGCCGAACGCATGCAAGAATTGGCTCACGACCCGCAGATCACCGACTCCAACATCCGCACTCTACCCAGCGAGAGGCCGACGGAAGGGGTCGGAATCGTGGAGGCACCGCGCGGCACGCTGATCCATCACTACTGGACCGATGAGCGCGGCATCATCGAGAGGGCAAACCTGATCGTGGCAACTCAGGGGAACGCCGCGCGCATAGCCATGAGCGTGGAAAAGGCCGCCAAAGGATTGATTCACGGCGCCAACGTTCCAGAAGGCGTCCTCAACAAAATCGAGATGGCCTTCCGCGCCTATGATCCCTGCCACGGTTGCGCGACGCATTCGTTGCCCGGAAGTATGCCCCTGCTGGTTCGAGTCCGCGACCCAAGCGGCCAGACCATGGCTACCTTACGACGCGACTTCGACGGGAGGGTGCACCGTGAGTAACCTCACCCGTCACAGTCCAAGCCAACCCACGACGGCGGAAAGGCGGAAGATCGCGGTGCGAGTCCTATGTCTCGGTAACGAACTGTTAGCCGACGATTCCCTGGGCAACATCGTCGCAGAACGCATTCGGGATGTCGCATCGCCGGAAGTGGAAGTTATCAGCACGCCTGAGAGCGGCTTCCATCTGCTGGATTATGTTTTAGATATCCGGCGTCTCGTGGTGGTCGATACGGTGGTGACCGGTATCTCCCCGCTGGGGGCGGTCCACGTTTTTCGCGATCACGAACTGAAGGCCGTTCCGGGAGGATCGCCGCACTACGTTGGGCTGTATGAGACCCTCGCGATCGCCAGACGATTAGGCCTGCCCGTTGCCGAAGAGGTTTTCTTCATCGCCGTTGAAGCGGCCGACTGTTTCACGCTAGGTGGAAGCGTCGACCCGGCGGTGCTCGCAGCCGTACCGGCGCTCGTAAACACTGTTCGAGACATGCTGCGCGTAGAGGAGGATGGGCGTCGACTGCCTAGCCTACCCCGTGCGGACTCGCGTCCCGAGCGCCCCTAGCGTGCGCGAGTGCAGGCGCCGGTGTGTGACGCATACGGGCAACGCAAAAGCAGGCAGCGACCGGCACCTATCTGCCGCAAGACAGGTAAAGCCAGGTAGAGCGCTCCGCCTCCGGGCTCCCTGCGTCGACCGCAACAACGTCCGCCCTGCCTCTTCTTTCAATCGGGCAGAGGTGTGGATATACTGCCGGGTTTGGTTCCTCAAAGGATTCGAGCGTAGTCTCGGCTCTGGAGCTGAGCCATGGCTTCGAAAACTCGCGCGGTCAGCTCTCCCCGAGTCGTGAACATCGAGGATCTGCGCCGCATGGCAAGTCGGCGCGTGCCCCGCGCCGTGTTCGATTACCTCGACGGCGGCGCAGAAGGGGAGGTGACGCTGGCGGAAAACTGCCGCGCTTTTCGCGACGTCAGCTTCCGTCCACGCGGCGCCATCTCGGGCGATTGTGACCTAACCACACAGGTGGTCGGGCAGAGCCTTTCGTTTCCGGCCATGCTGGCTCCTGTTGGTTACAGCCGGTTGATGCATCCCGAAGGAGAAGTCGCCGCGGCCCGAGCGGCTGGCAAGGCGGGAACCGGCTACATCTTGTCGACTATCTCCGGGCACCGGCTGGAAGACGTTCGGTCCGCCACCAACGGTCCGGCGTTTTACCAGTTGTACCTCATGGGCGGGCGGGACGCTGCCGAGGGCGCGATCGACCGGGCCCGGCGCGCCGGCTTCAACGCTCTGGTCATCACCGTGGATACGCCGGTCAGCGGCATGCGCGAGCGCGATCCGCGCAACGGAATGAAGGAGTTGCTGTCCGCCTCGTTCCTGGCCAAGCTTCCCTACTTGCCCAACATCCTTGCTCATCCCCGCTGGCTGGCCGGCTTCCTGCTCGATGGTGGCGTGCCCCGGCTGGAGAACGTCGTGGTTCCCGGAGCCGGGCCGATGGAGATGATCGATGTGGGCGCGGCTCTGGCGCGCGCCGCCGTGACCTGGGAGGACTTGCGCTGGATCCGCGACCTCTGGACTGGGCCGATTGTGGTCAAGGGGATCCTCATCGGGGACGACGCGCGGCGAGCGGTTGACGAAGGCGCGGCTGCCGTGGTGGTCTCGAACCATGGCGGCCGGCAGTTGGACTGTTCCGCGGCCACATTGCGGGCCTTGCCGGAGGTCGTGGCGGCGGTGAAAGGCCAGATCGAGGTGCTCATGGACGGAGGCATTCGCCGTGGGAGTGACATTGTCAAGGCGCTCTGCCTGGGCGCGCGGGCGGTGCTCTTCGGGCGGGCTTACGCCTACGGGCTGGCGGCTGCAGGCGAGGCTGGAGTGTCGCGAGCCATCGCAATCCTGCGCGAGGACGTCGAGCGCACGGTCCGACTTCTCGGTTGCTCCTCGGTGAGGAAGCTGAGCCCGTCGTACGTCGAATTCCCAAGCGCCTGGTCGAACCCGGCTCCCGACTAGCGCGATCGCCTTGGTCAGCCAGAGACCGGGAGCGCGTTTCCGGCCGGCGGTTTTCCACGCAGCAGGTCTTCGATGTCTGCCATCTTGTCGGCGAGCCGATTCAGTTTACGGGAGATTCCCTGGATCTCGGTTTCGGCGCGGCGGTTGACATCGAAGTCAAGTTCGCTGCGTACGCGGTCCTTCGCGTCCTGCCGGTTCTGACTCATCATGATGATCGGCGCCTGGATGGCGGCCAGCATGGACAGGAACAGGTTGAGCAGAATGAAGGGATAAGGATCCCAGGCGGTCTGGTGCAGCGAAACGTTGACCGCGACATAAGCAGCGAGAACCAGGCAGAAGCTGATGATGAAGGTCCACGAGCCGCCAAAGTGGGCCACGTCATCGGCAACGTGCTCAGCAAAGGTTTCCTCCTGCTCGATGATGACGTTGGCGTTGCGGCTGGCACGGATCCGCACCAATTGCTGCGAGGCGTGAAATTGTCGGCCCAACACAGCGAGCATGTCCATGCCGGCCATTGGCTTGCGTTGCAACAGCACGGCAATGTCTTTTCGGTCTACCTCAAGACACACGGTGTCCTCCACGGCCACCGCCTCGGTTTGGTGGGGGGTGCGATCGAGCATGGAGGCAAACCCGAAGAATTCTCCGTGGCCGGGCTCGTCGACGACAACCTCCTGCTGGTCCTCGTCCACCGTGGTCAGGCGCACCCTGCCGGAGACCATGACGTAGGCTTGGCCTCCGGGGTCCCCCACTTTGTAGATTCGTTGCCGAGCGGAGAAGGTTTTCAGCTCCACCTGACCCGCCAGAACTGCCGTTTCCTCTTCGTCCAGCAGGGCAAAAAGCGGGACTTGCTTCAACACCTCTGGGTTGCACGCCATCCGTCACCTCGCGAAATCGCAGGCTATTCTGCCGGAACCCCAGGGGACATTTCAAAGCTCGAGCCGTCAGGCCCCACGGGTGTGACAGCCTGCCTGCCAATGTGCTAGTTTGGCCGGGCCCAAGCGGCAATTGGCTATGGACTGGGACGCTATTCTGCTGACCCTCAAGCTGGATGCGGTGGTTTGCGTGATCCTGACCGGGATCGGGCTGCCGATTGCCTACTGGGTCGCCTTCTCCCCATGGCGCTGGAAGTTCCTGGTGGAGGCAGTGGTTGCGCTTCCGCTGGTGCTGCCGCCGAGTGTGCTGGGGTTCTACCTCCTGGTGGCGATGGGTCAGCACAGCCCGCTGGGCAAGGCATACAGCCTGATCTTTGGTCACGGCCTGCCCTTCACCTTTGGCGGACTGGTCCTGGCCTCCGTGGTGTACAGCCTGCCATTCATGGTCCAACCGGTTTCCGCTTCGTTCCGGGCCGTAGACCGTCAACTGCTCGCCGCCTCCGCCCTCCTGGGGGCGTCGCGGCTGCGAACCTTTGGCCGCGTGGTGGTGCCGCTGTCGCTGGGCGGAATCCTGACTGGCCTGGTGCTGACTTTTGCGCACACCCTGGGAGAGTTCGGCGTGGTGCTCATGGTTGGCGGCAATATTCCCGGCGTCACACGCACCATTTCCATTTCGGTTTATGACAGCGTCCAGGCGCTGAATTACGCCTCTGCCGCCACGACTTCCTTTGCGCTTCTGATCGCGTCCTTCGTGATCCTTTGTGCTGTCTATGCCATCAACCGCAGGGGATGGACGGTTGGAACCACGGCGCACTGAAACGGATATGGGTATGGGGGAGCCACGATGAAATATCGCAAGCTGGGCGCAACGGGATTGGAGGTAAGCGAAGTGGCCCACGGGCTCTGGGGCATGAGCGGATGGAGCGGGTCTAACGACCAGGTTTCGCTAGGGGCGTTGCAATTGGCGGTCGACCTCGGCTGCAACTTCTTTGACACCGCCTGGGCGTACGGGAACGGCAAAAGCGACGCTCTGTTGGGCCAAATCCTGGCCCGCAATAAGAACAAGCGCCTCTACGCCGCCTCCAAGATCCCGCCGAAGAACGAACGCTGGCCAGCTTCGCCACGCTACAAGTACCAGGAGGTCTTTCCCGCCAGCCATGTCTTCCGCATTGCCGAGCGGATTCAGGGGAAGCTGGGTGTGGAGACGATCGACGTGCTGCAGTTCCATGTCTGGGATGACAGTTGGGCGGACGAGCCGGAGTTCCACGAAACCGTGGAGAAGCTCAAGAAAGACGGGTGGATTCGCGCGTTCGGCCTGAGCTTGAACCGCTGGGAACCAGAGAACGGGCTGAAGGCTCTGCGAACCGGGCTGGTGGATGCCGTGCAGGTCATCTACAACATCTTTGACCAGGCGCCGGAGGACGAGTTGTTCCCGGCTTGCCAGGAGCTGAACATCGGTGTGATTGCGCGAGTGCCGCTCGATGAAGGAAGCTTGGGCGGAACCCTGACTCGGCAGACGCGCTTCCCGAAGAGCGACTGGCGTTCGAGGTATTTTGGGCCGGAGAACCTGTCCGCGACCATGGACCGGGTGGACAAGCTGAAAGCCGCTCTTCCCCCCGGCATGTTGCTCCCCGAGGTTGCGCTGCGGTTCATCCTCTCCCATCCGGCAGTGAGCACGACCATCATCGGTATGCGCAGCGGGGAGCACGTGAGGGAGAATCTGGCTACCAGCGATCGAGGGCAGCTGGAGGGGAGTCTGTTGGCGGGCTTGCGTCCTCACCGCTGGGACCGCAAGCCGCAGCGCTGGTCAGACTAGATGGGCTGGGGGAACCCGCGCCTAACGCACGAACGCGAAAGATGCATCCTCGATCTTGATGGGAGAAGTGCGACGCGCCCCGGAAACCACGTTGTAGGCGACGAGCAGGTGGTTCTCCACCATCAGAATCTCTTTCTCGCTGAGCCAACCCACCAGAGTGCTGTGCGGCAGGAAGGCTGTACGCTTGCCGGGATCGGTCGCGCTGACCACCTGGACTGCGGGAAGCTGGGTGAGTGCCTTGCGTATCCGCTGCGATTCCGTCGGGTTGGCTTGGCCCTCCTCGGACAATTGGATCGGAAGGTTGGACTTGGCGCTGGCGGCGATCGTCATGGCGATTGCACTGAGGTCCGGAGAAAGCTTCGCGTTGGAGGTGAAGAAACTGACGTCGTAGTCGGGATTGTCATATTGCCCACGCTCGTCGAACAGCGTTGCCTTGCGTCCGTAGCTGAACAGCAGGGTCTGGTCGTCACTCTGGTTCTCCCAGCCGCAGCAGCCGGTGTCGGGAATCGCATCGATGATGACGGACCCACCGTCCGCCGCGTCCATAACCCGTTGCAAAGGCTGCAGCAACGGATTTGGGCTCCAGGTAGCCCCGGATCCCTTGTAGAGCCAGCTGCCCAGGTACTTGGTTTCGGCCTGTCCGGGTACGAATTGGGTCAGCAGGAAAAAATCGCTGACGCCCCCTTCCGGAGCCCAGAAGGCCGCCTCGGGACAGGTTTCCGAACAGGAGCCCGTGCTGCAGCGGCACTCCGGCAGTTCAACCGAGAGGAGGTCCTCGCGCTCCTTGCCCCCGAGGTCGGTGCGCCAGACGGTGACGGTGGTGGTAACCGCCAAATCGACGTTGTCACGCTGCAGCTTTTCGAACTGGTTGCTGAACCAAAACAGATGGGTGCCGTCTGCGGAGAGGGTGGGCAGCGGCGCCGCTTCCGTCACTTTCTGGTTTGAACCGCTACGGCTGGCAGCACGGATGGACTCCCGCCCAAGCTTGACCGCTGCCTCGTCGTTCCAGAACCAGAACACAGTCTCTCCCTTACCCACGTCCGGAGAGGGATCCTCAGGATTGGGTGCATACAGCATCTGGCCCTGGCGGTTGATCTGCAGCACTTGAGGAGCCTTCAGCACTTCCGCGGAAACAGAGCGGGACTTCTTTTTCGCAAAGGTGAAGGGATCGTACTCGACCACGCTGCCCGGCGCCTCGATGACCCACAGGCGCCGGGTCTGAGCCTGCAGGCGCAGACTCGGCATGAGAATCAGGCACGAAGCCACCAAGAGTGCGAGCTGGTTGCTGGGGTCTCCGATCACGACCCAAGCATTGTAACGGGTGTGGCTGTGCATTTTCCCGCGCTCTGGGTGCGCGGCTACTGCTGCCCCGTTTGCCTGGTGATTCGCTAGTACAATAAGCCGAAGATTCGAGGATTCCACATGTCAATCACTCGACCTGCCCCTCCGACGGCCGCGGCGGAGATTCCCGCCGTTCCGTTGACCGTGGAAGGCTACAGCACCCTGCACCAGATGATGCGGTTTCGCTGGACGGCTTGGCGCGCGCTGGGTGCGGGGGAACGCCGCCAGATCGTCGAGGAGGCCGTGCCTGCGCTCGCCCGCATGGAGACCAACCCAGCCGGGCAATCTGCTGTCTATTCCCTGCTCGGACACAAAGGCGATCTGATGTTCCTGCATTTCCGCCAGTCTTTTGACGAATTAAATCGGGCGGAATTGCAACTGGCGCAGCTGCGCCTGAGCGAATACATGGAGTCGGCAACCTCATACCTGTCAGTGATCGAGCTCAGTCTGTATGAGTCCACCACCAAGCTCTACAAGTCGCTGGTGGAGCGCGGTGTGGAACCGCATTCGGACGACTGGCGGCGGGAAATCGGGGAAGTGCTGGCCCGACAGAAGGAAGCCATGCGCCCACGGCTATTCCCGGCAATTCCGCCCAGCCGTTACCTCTGCTTCTATCCCATGGACCGCCGACGCGGCGAAGACAAGAACTGGTACACTCTGCCTATCGAGGAACGCGCCCGGCAGATGAACGAGCACGGCCTGGTTGGCCGGCGTTATGCAGGCGAGGTCAAGCAGATCATCACCGGCTCCATTGGCCTTGACGACTGGGAATGGGGCGTGGACCTGTTCGCCGACGATCCGCTCGTTTTCAAGAAGCTGATCTACGAAATGCGCTTCGACGAGGAAGGCGCCCAAAGGGTAAGGGAAGCCTTACCGCAAAGTCCGCAAAGAAGATCCGCTAAGTTCGCGAAGAAGACGTTCCTTATCTTGGCGTTCTTTGCGCGGCCTTCGTGCTCTTTGCGGTTAAATTTTTTGTCTTCCTAGAATTCAGGAGAAACGATGGCAACGCTTGGACTGATTGAGTACAAAGACGCGAGTCCAGAGGTGCAGGCGGTCTATGACGACATCATGGCTACGCGCAAGACCGACTGGATCAATAATTTCTGGAAGGCCCTGGCGCGCGATCCTGCGACCCTCAAGCGCACCTGGGAATCCCTCAAGCAAATCATGGCTGCCGGCGCGCTGGATCCGCTGACGAAGGAACTGATCTACCTGG
>DASPST010000043.1:0-9998 GCA_035623795.1 Terriglobales bacterium | reverse complement strand
CGCAGGGAAGCACGCCCCATTTGGCGTCGGCAGCACGTAGAAGCAACCCGAGTTGGACACGCTACCACCACCACTAGTAGTTTGGGCCACTACCTCGTGCAGCGTCTGCACGCTTTTTTTCGGGCTTGAAGGGTCGTTGTTCCCGACCAGATTGGTGGTGTCGTAGAACATGTCGGTGAACACGTCCGTGCCATTGTCAATCGGCTGTTGGGGTGCGTCGGGGGAAATGAAGTTGGTAAAGTGCTTGTGGGCTACGATCGCCCCCGATGGCAAGGTTGTGCCGATGTTGCCCTGGGGTATGTCGATCTTCCAAACAAGGCCCTCGGGATGCTCAGCATTTCTGGAAATGGAAGTCGTCTGCCGGCATGGCAGAGCGGGAATCTGATCGTTAAAACAGCTAACCTCGTTGATCACGGACGCCCAGAGCGCGACCGGAATCCCCTCGCCCTGTGAGCAGATCGAGTTCGGCGACGATGGGCAGTACAAAGTTACGTTCATGAAGTTTTCCAGAAACCCCACGCTTGCCGTGTTGTTGGCCAACAAAGTGATATCGGTGTTGTTCGGGAGCAACTTTACTAGGCCCGCCTGGTTGGCGCCTTCTCCACCGTAGATGCCTATGCCCTGAATGCCGGTGACACTGGTGCATAAGGGACTGCTACAGACCCCGCTTTGGTTAGCGTTTGCGTCGAACGGAAATGGGGTACCGGTTGCAAAATCCACTTCGTAAAAACTTGAGGAGGCGGAGTCGCCCAGCCAGAAATTGTTGACCTTTGGCGCGGGGGTATAGCTCGGGGAGCAATTAGCGTTGTTTGTACAATCGGTCACCAGTGGATCCAGGGCCAAGGCCCGCAGCCCACTCGTAGTCGTAATTGGATACCTGGCTACAATGTGTCCCCAGTTGTCCAGGAGAAGGGCGCAGGAGGTGGACCCGTTCGGGGCTTGGAGCGTACAGATGTCGGCGGTATCGTCGTTAGGATCGGGGCTGTTGGCGTCATCTGGCCAGTCCTCGTCGTTTACATCGAAATCGAACAGCACCGTGCCCGTGGCAACGACAAGGAATCCGCCATTGGGGCAACTAGTGTTGGGGGATAGTCCGTGACCCTCCCAGTATGTGGCAACCGCTGAGCTACAATTCGCGGGCAGCGAACCCGAGGGCAAAACGCGGATGCCGTAGGCACTGATGCTGGGGGAGTCCCCAACGAACCAATACTGCGTGCTGTTAACGTTCCCACTGATAGTGGGTTGGGTTATCGGAATTGCCGTGCAGTTAAGCGCCGACGATAGGGGCATAGATACCTGCCGGATCGTGCCATCCCCCGCGGTGAAGAAAACCGAATTTCCATCGGCGCTCACATCCAGGCTGACCAGTGTAGAAGCACACGCTGGGGGTACCGAAAATGTGCCGAGAAGGGCCCCTGTCACGCTGAGTTCGACGATGCTCGGCGCACCTCCATTACCAGCATTGCCGATAAACATGTCTCCGGCTTGATCCACGGCGACAGCTTGGGCGTTATTAGAAACTGCACCGCCGCTGCCGTTGAAATTGGAAAGGACGGTGTGGGGAATCGGGGCGTTGGGATTCGCGGCGTTGGGATTCACACTTGCGATGGTGTACACCACCACGTTGGACTGGCTGCCGCCTCCGTTATCCGTTACCACCACGTGGAGAGTGTTGTTGATGGCCACGCCCCGAGTGTCCCCCGGGGTGGCCACGTTATTGGGCGGATTAGCATCGAAGATCTGATCGATTAGCACAGGTGTGCCTGCCACAATCCGCAGCACATTGCATGTCCCGCTGCCGAAGCAGATGATAACGTCGCCTACTTGCCAGGGGTTCCCTCCGGCGTAGCCTGTCGTCGGCGTCGTCGCTTGCGAGATGCCGGCGAGTCCCAGAACCAGAAAAAGCATCGCCGCAATGTTACTCATTCTTCGTATGTCGCTTCGCATAAGCACTCTCCTTATAGTTCCGGGCCGATTAGTTCCAGAAGTCGCAAAACCGCCAGTCTGCACGGCGACATGGACCGGGGAGCCTCTAGGCTTTTTCTTCTCAGGCGTTTCTGTCTGTGCGGTGCAAAGAGATGTGTGCGGTCCTGTCTAAGTCTCGAAACGAAAACCTGGGATCAAGTGTTCCCCACAACACTTCTGTCCTGGGAGAGAGGTCTGCGGCATCTTAGGCGGTCACCATGCACAAGTCAATTGTTATTAGAGGCCAAAAGGCGTAGTGCGCAAGGGTTTGCAACCTTAGCGGTGCAGAACGACCAGGGAAAAACGCCCATAACGAGAGTCGGAAAAACGTTCATCTGCCGCAACTTTCTGAGAAGGCGCATTTTGCTCGGGCATGCGGACTACCCCACCACGCCGGCTGTTCGAGCCGGCCAATTCTGACGAATGTAAAAACGCGGGGAAAGCCCACGTTTTCCAGGTCAGAACGTTAGCCGCAGAGCCAGCTGCAGGATGCGCTGGGTTTGCAGAGCGGCTACGCCCGTTCCAAACGTCGTGCTCGTGATCTGACCGAAGGTTCCACTATTAATGTTCGTGTCCGGATTTGCGAATTGCGTGTGGTTGAAGACGTTGAACGCCTCAACCCGGAATTCAACATTTACCTGCTCGGTAATCGCGGTGGTTTTGGCTAGAGCCAAATCAAGATTTGTCCGGCCCGGCCCGCGAAAGAAATCTCGCGGCAAGCCGTAGCCGGACGTCGGGACACACGGTGCGCCGTCACAGATAAACGCTGCCGGGTTAAAGTACAGATTGCCGTTTGTCTTGGGATCCAGGATGGAGATGCTGCTGAACCCGGGCGCGAATACAGCATTGGCCAAGTAGCCGTCGCCAGCTCCCGAGGGTCCTGGGTCCGCCAGATCGCTGCTCGGGATGCCTGCGAGGATGCTGAGTGGAAATCCCGTCCGCCAGCTGAAGATGGGGTAAAGGCTCCATCCGTTCACCAATCGCTTTGGTCCCGACGCCCACGCTCGTTGGAAAGGCAAATCCCATCCTCCGCTCACCGTAATGCGGTGCGTAAGATCGAAGTTGGAGGAAGCGCGGAACTGGCCAATGTTGTAAGACGGCACCTGGGAATCGCGGTTCCGGAATCCGGATGCGTTATCGATGATGTGGCCGTAGGTGTAAGCAAAGGTAAAATAGAGGGCCCCCAGCGGAGTGTCCCCCAGTTGCTTGGTCAACGAGGCTTCCAGGCTGTTGAAATTGGCGAAGCTGACATTGGAGAACTCCAAGGCGTCGGCAAACGGGCAACCGGCAGGGCCGCCGAAATTAGCCAGACAAAATGCAGTCATTTCGGGGGTCTGGTTCTGGTTCAACAGGCGGGTCGTGGTTCCCAGAATGAAGGGTGAGACATCCCGCAACGCCGTTAGTCCTTTCGAGCTGCTGCCCACATAGTTAAGCTCGAGCACCAGGTTTTTCGCGATTTCGTTTTGGACGCTTAGGTTGTACTGGTAGGTATAAGGCGTGTGGAGGTGCGGATTCACGAAATAAATCCCGCCTCCTCCGACCGGGAGAAATTGCCCGCCCGTTGCTGGATTGAAAGCGGTAGCCGGGTCAGGCGGGGTGGACGGAAAGGGGTTGCTCGAAAAGCCGGTGGAGGTCCACGGCTGGCTGTAGAAAGGGAGCCCCGCCGTGGTTTGCGGCGGGTTGGTGCAGGAGTTGGTGGGGGCGGTGGATGGCAGACAGGGGAAAACCGTAAAGGGTTCGCTATAGAACGGGGGCGCACCGTTGAATTGCAGGTTGTCTTCACCTTTCAGGACATCATAGAAAATGCCGAAACCTCCGCGTACGCTCATCTTGCCGCTGCTTCTTGGACTCCAGGCGAACCCGATTCGCGGGGCAAAGTTATCCTTGTCCGGAAAATTGACGCCCCGAGGTGCTCCCGGGTCTCCGGGAAAAACCAGACCGAGTGGCGCACTGGGAAACTTTGTCGACTGGGCCCCGGGCACCACGGAAAAGGTTCTTCCCTGAGTGTCAAGCTTGGGCGTGTTGTACTCATAGCGAATCCCCAAAGTCAAGGTCAGGTTAGGTTTCGCACGCCACTCGTCCTGCACGAATGCGTAGGTTGCCTTGCTGCGAATATTGCTGTGCGCATTCGGACCCTCGAACAAATTGTTGGGAGCGCCCACCAAAAAGTCGGCGAAGCTGTTCCCCGTGCCCGCACCGCCCTGGCTATAGGGTCCCAGAAAAAAGAAGTTGCTGTCGGTAAAGAAAGCGTAAACCGTATTTTGTTGATACGCGGAAAATCCTGCGCCAAATTTCCAGGTGTTGTGTCCTCTCACCCAGGTGACCGTATCCCCAATCGCATACGTGTTGCCGGCTTCGTGCGCCGGTCCGGCCTGGTCTGGCCCGAACGTCAGGCCGTTGTCGAAAGACATGAGCGGAGGGCCGTTGGCGAGGTCGGATGCGATCCCGAATCCTAACTTGGGCGCGGTGGTCACGACAGTCACTGGCTTGTCCAAAATCGTGTTGTGCCGCTGGGCCGTCAGCCGGAGTTCGTTCAGCAGAGCAGGCGAAAATGTCCGAGTATAGGCGAGGTTAAGAAAGTAGTTGTTGATCTGGTTTGTGCTGGCAAAGCCCGGCACCGTGGCCGAGTAGACGTTCGAACCGTATCCGAAGGGCTGAAGCTGGGTAGTTCGAATACCACCGACTGTGCCCGTCAGCCTGTCCTTGGTGGTAATGTCGAAATCAATTTTGCCCGTCAGTTCATTATTGTTGTTCGTACCGTTATCCGAAGGGAAGAGCTCTCCGTTCGGCGAGGTCGGAATCAGACCCAACCCGATGTAGGCCTGAGCGGCAGGGTCGATCTTGAGTGGGTCGATAATGGCCTGGGCGGCGAGAGTGGGATTGGATTGAAAATAGGTGTTTGTCTGGAGAAAGGCAGCGACGTTCAAATCCGGGCCGCCATTCGCCGCGTGGGAGAAATCTCCATTCAGTTCCTCTGGAGTGAAGGTCGTTTGTTCGGGTAGGACTTCAGTCTCGATCTGCTGTTGCCCTTGGTAAGAGGCGAAGAAGAATAGGCGGCTCTTGACGATGGGACCCCCGACAGTACCGCCAAATTGATTCCTTTTGAGGTTGTTTCGGGGTATGCCAGCCTGTTTGTTGAAGTAAGAATTGGCGTCGAAGGCGGTATTGCGTAAGAACTCGAAGGCGCTGCCATGAAACTGGTTGGAGCCCGACTTAGTTACGACGCTCACCACGCCTGCGGCGTTACGGCCATATTCCGCCGTATAGTTACTGGTCAAGATGCGAAACTCAGCGACCGAGTCCGGATTCGGGTTGTAAACAACCCCATTGCCGAGAAGCTCGTTATTGAGGCCGCCGTCCAGCAGAAAGGTAATGGAATCCGAACGGCCGCCGGCCACGTTGAAATTTCCGCCGTTCTGACTGATGCTTCCCGCGCCCGTGTCATCGGGGTTGTCCTCCGTGACCCCGGGTTGCAAAAGAGCCAGACTCAACACGTTGCGCCCGTTCAGGGGTAGATCCACGATAGGACGGCTGGTAATGGATTGGCCGATGGTCGGGTTTACAGTCTCCACCCCTGATGCTCGCGCCTCGACCAACACCTGTTCGGTCGCGGTACCCAGTTGCAGTCTCAGGTCTGCCCGAAATGTCTGGTTGATCTCCAGCGGAGGGGTGGCCGTTTCCAGCGTTCGAAAACCCTCTCTGCGGGCGGTGATTCGGTAGACCCCGATGGGCAGGTTCAAGACCTGATAGAAGCCATCCTTGTCAGTGGTGGTTTCGGTGCGAACGTTCGTCGCCGCATTTGTGACTGTGACCTGGACGTCGGGCACGACCGCTCCTTGCGGATCAGTGATTGTGCCCACGATCTTCGCTGTCGCCTGTTGTGCCGTCGCCTCTCCTGCAAACAACACGATAATGCTCAAAACCACCGCGGCAGTCAGGAGCAGCTCTTTTGATCTGCGGGTCTCTGGTCGCATGGAGCACCTTTCCTCTGGCTATCTCTCGGTTATCCCTCGCGCTCTGAATGCACCGTAATTGGCTGGTTAAGCTTGATGTGTTTTGCTTAGCCCCGCTTGACGATCATTTGTCGTCTCTCAGGGCGCGGGATGTCTGAGAAGGTCCTGCTGCAACCCGCCGCGTCCCGAAGTTGGAACCTGCTCACGCCTTCGGCCGTGCTCACCCATGGGGATACCCGTGAAGAAAATGCAGAGCGAACGAGCGCAGTCATCTACGAGGGGAAGACCAGGCGGACCCCACCGCTGGCAATCCAGTGGGCCAAGTATATACCCCTTCCCATGGGCATGTCAGCGCGGAGTTTACGCTTGAGCACAACTGTTTATCCACAGCCCCTGAACCTCAGCAGCCACTTCTGCGGCCCAAGGCCGTCGTTTACCTTTTTCGTTCGCACTTCAGTGGGAGGAAATCACCAGGATGTATCTGGGATGGGCAACGGCGCGTCATGCCAGCTTTCTATCGCTCGAAGCTGCAATCTTTTGCGCTGAGTGCGAAATGATCAGCGAGAACAGCACTCCCTACTGCCTGGCCTGCGGCAGTAAGGCCCTGCTAAGCCTTTCCCGGGTCCTGGGTGGATCACTCCGAAATAAAGAGACTACGCACCTGATCGCGGACGCGGAACTGGATTGTTTGGTACGCAACCTGCTTCAGGCCGTTCCCGAATCTCCCGTGCTTGGCAAGAAGCCCGCCGCCTCGGTTGCCCTGCACCCAGGCCGACATCATCTACGGACCGCGGGAATGTCGAACTGGCCGCCCGATGGCGAGTGTGAGGAGTACGAGATCCATCTATCGGAACTGAATCTGGAACCGGGGATTAGCACCATTGCCGAGCGTGCCCAGTGTTTAACCCGGGCGACCGGGGCTGCCATCGCCCTGCGGGACGGAGATGAAATCGTATGCAAGACCCGCGCTGGCCGCACCGCTCCGGACCTGGGGGTGCGCCTGCAAACCGATTCCGGGTTGTCGGCTGAATGCGTCCGTACGGGAGAGATCCTCTTGTGCCACGACGCCGAGGCCAATCCGCGAGTCGATCTGGCCAGTTGCCGCCGACTTGGCGTGCGCTCGATCCTGGTAGCCCCTCTGCGCCAGCTCCGCCGTACCCTGGGAGTCTTCGAGGTGCTCTCCTCTACGCCCTACGCCTTCAGTTCACGCGATGTCGCCACCATGCAATTGCTCTCCGGCGTCCTGGTCGCGGCCATGAGCCGGCTGTCCGCCCTGCGTCCTACGCCTCTGGCCGCACAGCTCGGGCGCCGCGCCCGGCCTGAAAAGCGCGATTTCTGACCTTTTCGGCCCCCAGCCGTTCTGGGCCCGGTAGCCTGTGGCCAATCCGAGCCCTTTTTTCCGTTTGGGCTATCTTTTTCCACAAGCATCGGCGTGATACTTAGGGCCATCAGAAATGGAGCCGCTCGAGCCCCGCTTCGCAGGTGTTGACCGTTCCCTGAAACCGCTCTTTCGCGAGCGTCGTCGCGCTGTGCGCCAGAAGGTCCACACGCCCGCCTACGTCACCCTGACCAGCGGCGGCATAAGTGCGCCCGACCTGTGCGAGGTCCTCGATATCAGCGAACAGGGCGTAGCGATCCAGACCGCTTTCTTGGGAAACCGGAACCGTATCCTCGACTTGAGCCTTGACCTGTCCGAGACGCGAAGTCGCATCCGCACCAAGGGGCATGTGGTGTGGTCGGACTACTCTGGGCGACTGGGTATCCATTTCTCCGAGCTCGGAGAGGCGGCGCAGAAGATGCTGCGGGAGTGGCTCTTCCTGAACGCGATGGTGGCTGCCGCCAATCACGCCAGCCGCGCGCCGGAAGAGGAACTCCTCACCTCGGCACCCGAGCCTGAGGCTGGCAAGCGGCTGCGCGCTCGCCCGGCCGAATTCCAGATGGCGGACTACACAACTACTCTTACGGCACTGGCTGCGGTGCAGCGGGAGGTGGAATCTCTGGGGCTGGATCTCAAGGCAGCGCTTGGGCTGATCGCCGAGCGCACGCGTGCCCTGACGCGAGCAAACGGAGCTGCCATTGCGTTTTCTGACCGTGGAGAGATGTTCTGCCTTGCCTCCGCCGGCTCGGCTCCTCCCGTGGGCACGAAACTCGAGCGAGGCATTGGCTTTTCCGGCCTGTGTCTCGACACGGGTCTGCTGCAGCGTTGCCATGACACCGAAACCGATCCGCGCGTGGACCAGGCCAATTGTCGCCTGCTGGGAATTCGCTCCATGATAGCCGCGCCGGTGCGAATGGGAAATTCGGTGGTTGGACTCCTGGAGGTATTCTCCTCTGAAGCCCATGCATTTCATGAGCGGGACAGCGCAATTCTCCAGCGGCTGGTGGAGACGATTCTGGCGGCAGTGAATCGCGCCGCTCTCTTCAAGCCTTCCCCTCCGCCCATGGAAACGCCCGAGTCGGATCCTCCGTTCACGATCACCCTCGACTATCCATTTTCGTCCGCGCTGGAGGAGTTGCCGGGTGGCGACGTTGGCGTCCCCCGGCGGGAACTCATCCTGCTCATCCTGGCCGCCCTCCTGATCGCAGGGGTGCTAGCCTACTTGCTGGTGCCCTGGGCACAGGATGCCTGGCGTGCCTTCCGGCACTCAGCCAGCCCGCCCCCCCCGGCTCAGTCCCTGCCTGCCAGCGCTCAGGCGACCAATCCTGCCCCTCAGCCGGAGAGCCTCGACCAGATTCGCGCCCGGGCTTTGGCGGGCGATCCCTTCGAGCAGTTCTCTCTAGGAACCCGCTACGCTACTGGAGAGGACGTTCCGCTGGATTACGCGGTGGCGGCCCACTGGTTCTTGCAGGCGGCCGAACAGGGTCACGTGCTGGCGCAAGACACTCTGGGCGCCTACTACTGGATGGGGCGCGGCGTGCCCAAGGATGTGAACAAGGCCTATTACTGGTCGGTGGTGGCGCGTGAGGGAGACAGCGAGGCCAGCGGCATTCGCGTGGCTTTCCTGACCTCCCGTCTCACGCCCGGCGAAGTGAGTGCGATCCAGGCGGCGGCCAGCAAGTTTCTCCAGCAGCACCCACCAATTCCTACTAGCGCGCCGGCTCGCTAGGGCGGGGGTAAAATGGGGGTGAGCCTTCACCATAGCGTGAAGCCAGCCCGGTCAGGTGCCAGCGATGCCCAGCCTGCGCGAAGTATTGGATGAACGCGTTCGCGAAGGCGTTCTCTACGAGAAACTGGACCGCAACCGCGTGCGCTGCTATGCCTGCGGCCACTGCTGCCCCATTCCCGAAGGTCAACCCGGGGTCTGCAAAGTCCGCTACAACCGCGGCGGTACCCTCTACGTTCCCTGGGGCTACGTAGGCGGTGTGCAGTGCGATCCTATTGAAAAGAAGCCGTTCTTTCATGCACGGCCGGGAGCTCTCGCGTATAGCTTTGGCATGTTGGGGTGTGATCTGCACTGCTCCTACTGCCAGAACTGGGTGACGTCACAGGCACTGCGGGATCCCATGGCGGTTTCGGCGCCGCTTGAGGCTTCCCCAGAACAACTCGTGCGCGACGCGGTCCGGCAAGGTGCTCAGGTACTGGTTAGCACTTATAACGAACCACTCATCACGGCCGAGTGGGCAGTGGCGGTGTTCAAGGAAGCCAAGGCGGCCGGATTGCTCACCGCATTCGTCTCCAACGGGAACGGCACCCGGCAGGTTCTGGAATACCTGGGTCCGTGGATTGATCTCTACAAGGTGGACCTCAAGAGCTTCGAGGACCGGCACTACCGGCAGCTGGGCGGCCGCTTGCAACCGATTCTGGAGACTATCCGAAGCCTGGATCGCGCCGGCATCTGGCTCGAGGTGGTTACCCTTCTGATTCCCGGCTTCAACGACTCGGACGACGAGTTGCGACGTCTCACCGAGTTTCTCGCAGGAGTTTCGCCCAACATTCCGTGGCACGTCACAGCTTTTCACAAGGACTACAAGATGACAGATCCAGAAAACACGCGGCCGCGCGACCTGCTGCGCGCCACCGAGATCGGCAAACGTTCCGGCCTGCGCTACGTGTATGCCGGGAACCTGCCCGGCATGGTC
>DASPST010000081.1:0-9650 GCA_035623795.1 Terriglobales bacterium | reverse complement strand
AGACGTGGATCGATGAGGGAAAAATTTCGGGGCCGAAGATTCATGGTCCATACATGGAGGGGAAAGGAAATTTTCGTTTGCAGGTACACGAACTCAGCGGGCCGGAAGACGCGCGCAAGACTGCCGAGTTCTGGGCGGATCTGGTGGTAGTGCGCGGAGATCCATCGGTGAAGATTTCCGATGTGGAGAACGTAGAAGTCGTGTTCAAGGATGGCGTCGGGTACGATTCGGCGAGGTTGATGGAGTCGGTCAGAGGACTGGTTGGACTGCGGTGAGGGGGACATTTGAGCGTGTAATCCGTGCAGTCTCGACCCCTCCTACGCCGGACATCCACATTCTCAAGCAAGCCAAAGCCGAATACGCGAGCTGCAATAGGCGCGAGAATTCTTACTCGCGATTTCTCCCACTTGGTTCGCGATTCCCTCGCCCCTTGACCCTGCGTGTTGACTTCGCCTGCTCCTCGCCCCTACCATTTCACCCTGAGCGCCACAAGCGCTTTTATCGGTTACTGAGTTGCTTCGAAAGGTCTCTCTGTACGTTCAATTCCGCACCATGCTCCTGAAGGGCAGCAGCCTCAAAGGCGAGCGCGTGATCAGTTTGCGGCGGGCATTCCTCCAAGTCGTTCAGCGGGCTATTAGCGACAATCAGCCCCTATTGGTGCGACATAATGGACGAGTAGTGGTTGGCGACCAATCGCCAACGCCCATGCTGCTTAACCCACACTCTGGTAAAGCGAGTGTCGTGCGGAACTGCGTTGCCTTTATCTTGCCCATTCATTGTTGAGCGGCCAGTCTCTACCGCCGCATTTCCATAAACTCGCACTCGAACGTCGTCGGTAGTTATGGACTGAAATCTCAACTCACCTGACGTGAAATCTGAAATCACCTGCGGCTTAGTTCGCACTGTCCCACTCGGCCCCACGCCGATGAAATCATCAGCGTAGACCCGTTCTAGCGCCGCCGCATCCGCGTGGATCTGTGCTTGTATGCGTTCGTCGTCCAGTTTCCTGATGGCCTGCTCAACAATCCTTTTTGGATCTTTGATCGCGCCCTGCTCTTGCCCTGAGGCGATGGAGGCAGCCGAGAAAGCCACGACGACCATAGCGAATATTTGTCTCATGAAGTGCCACTCTAAATGACTGCGCTTAGAGTGCCCAGTCAGATTGCGCATAAGACATCCTCCATAGCGCGGTCTGGAGCCATCACCGCCACGCATTCATCGTGCTGGGCGGCATTCTACGGTGCCAAGAGCAGCACGTTCACCAACTCACAGAAGAAGAGATTGGCTCTGTGCATCTTTCGACGACATGCTCGAAAACCACGGAAGCAAGCTTCAGCCGAGCGGTCGCGCTGTTGCATTCCTTCCAGTACGAACTCGCCCGTGACGTCTTTGCTGACATCTCAAAAAGAGACCAGAACTGCGCGATGGCGTATTGGGGCATCGGGATGTCTTATTACAACGGGTTCGCCAACAGCATCGACTTGATCGGGGGTCGCGGTGCTCTTGAAAAAGCTCAGCAGATCGCCAAGGCGAACCCAAATACCAGTACCTGCGAAAAGGGTTACATCAGCGCACTTGCTGAGATATATCGAGAGGGAGCAGATTCGTCAGACCGCGCACAGGGCTTCGAGCACAGAATGCGGGCGCTCCAGCAGCAGTATCCGACCGATACCGAAGCTGCTGTGTTTCACGCCCTTGCGTTAGCTATAGCCGCACCAAAGACCGACAAGACTTACGCGAATCAACGCGAGTGCGGCGCTATCCTCGAACCCATTTTTGAGAAGTATCCGCACCACCCCGGAGCAGCCCATTATCTGATCCACTGCTACGACTATCCTCTGCTCGCCGAAAGGGGTCTTGTCGCTGCCCGTGCCTACGCGAGGATCGCCCCGGCTTCTGCCCACGCGCACCACATGCCGTCGCACATCTTCACTCTACTGGGGCTGTGGGACGAGTCGATCAACTCGAATCTGAATGCCGTTGCAATAGCAGCCAGCGCTGAGGAAACCTCCACCACCATTGAGGCGCGGCAGTATCGTGTCCACTCAATGGACTACCTCGAATACGCGTATTTGCAGAGTGGGCGAGTGCGTAAGGCGAACGGAGTGCTCTCCACGCTACAGTCACTTCCACCAGTGGCAGGACTCACGCCCACTTGCGATTATGCGATGGCTGCGATTCCGGCGCGTTATGCGGTTGAACTGGGGCATTGGAGGGAGGCAGCCGAACTGGAGGTTAACCGTACGGCAGCACCATTTGCTCAAGCGGTCACTTGGCAGGCTATCGGAGTCGGGAGCGCGAGGGCGCACGATCTCGACCGTGCGATACGCTCTGAGCGGGCGCTTGCCTCAATTCGTGAGAAACTCTCACAGCAAAGAGAGTTGTATTGGTCAGATCAGGCTGAGGTACAGCGCCGGGAAGTGGAGGCTTGGATCAAGGAAGCCAACAGGGACACAACAGACGCTCTCAGAACGATGCGATCAGCAGCGGAACTAGAAGAGAGCATGGAAAAGGACGTGGTGACGCCCGGTGCAATTGTACCCGCCCGCGAAATGCTCGCAGAACTCCTCCTGCTACATGACCAAGCCAAAGACTCGCTCGCTGAATATCAGGCAGTGCTGAAAATCGCGCCCAATCGGTTCAACGCACTGTACGGCGCAGCCCGCGCCGCCGAGGGATCATCGAACCCAACCCTCGCACGCAGCTACTTCAAGAAACTGACCGAAGTTGCCGCTGGCGAGGAACGACCCGAACTAATGACGGCTCGTGCGAAGATTCGCGAGTGATAGCCTGTCAGTGGTTTCATGACTTCGCCGATTGACCTGATTTGGTCTAAAACAATATCCTTGGGACGAATTTTCTGTTTCCGGCAGTGGCAGCCTACCAAGATCGCGGGGCGTCCAATGGCTCGACGTTTCATGGAAATCCTCGTAATTCCGTGGGTCGATAAAACCATCGCCGTTTTAGCCTCAGTTCCTTTTGCAGTTGAACTGTATCGCCGTTGGACGATTGGGAATGTAAGCTTCCCTCGCGCCGTTTTAGGGTTGCAGCTTCTTGTCCTGATTGGGGTGATGGTTCTTCGGACAGCACCAGTGCGGGTGACACCTAACCCGTGGTTCTGGTTATTGGCGTTCGTCACGAGCTATGGCTGGCATTTTCCGCGTATGCAGACCGAGGAACGTCGGGGGTGAGATGGTGGGGGTTAGTACCGTGGTGGACATGCGCGAGCTCCTTTGTTTGGGAGACCTCGCGCGGTTTACGCAATCTCTGTTGGGCCGGTGTCTTTGCCCTGGCTCAGGACGGTCTGATTTCCGACGACCCGGGTTTGAACCAGGAACCCCGCGGGTTCTGTCTGCCGCGGTGGCGGGGTTAGGACCCTTCACCGTTCCTAATCGATATATTAACCTAATGCGGTTCAGCAAAACTGATATTTGTGCGCAGGGGATGCGTGTTCTGCGTGAACATAAACACTCACCGCTTAGGACGAACCGGTCAACTGGTCAAACTGAATTTGACCGCTTGACCGCTTCGGAGCCGGGGCGGATCGCGGAGGGCCGGCCCCGGCGGAGGCGAGTTGACCTCGCTTAGAATTGACTGGTCAAAAGTCATATACCTAGGGGTTTGACCGATGACCGCCTTTACGGTGCACGGCAGTTTCTGGACGTGCTGAGCTGTCGCCAAGTTGTGATCTTGAATTACGCCCGCCTGCGCACGGGGGTCAGGGGGATGTTGTGTCCCGAACCCCACGTTCCCGCGCAAATCCTCACATTCCTGCTTCGCGGCTGGGAAAAGAAAAAAGCCGCGGGTGCGGCTTTCATCTTGAACCGGGGGAGTAATGCATCCTACTTGGAGTGTTTATCCTTGTAGATTTCCTTGCTGGTCTTGTTCTGCTCTTTGTTCAACTGCTTCTGCTCGGCCTTGGTGAGGTGGCCGTTGTTCCTGGCCATGTCGCGCTTTTCCTGATTCTCAATGTGCTGCTCCTGCTTCTCAACGTGCGCGGCCTGTCCCGGCGTCATGGTGCCGTTCTTCAGGCCGTTGGCGATGCGGTCCTGCTGATTCTGTTCCCGCTGGTTAACTTCGTTGACGCGGGGATGACCCGGATCGTCCACTCCCGGTCCAGCGCCGGAAGTATTGCTCTGAGTTTGAGCAGCGGCGGCTCCGACTAAAATCAAGCCACCCACTGCAAGGATGGAAAGCGATTTTGCGATTTTGTTGATCATGATTTTGTTGACCTCGGAAACTTAAACCCCCGCGTGGAAGTTTAGTTGTAAGTGGCCATTAACCTAGGGTTACGGAAGGGAGTTGTACGTACGCGGCGGTAATAAGCGCCGCTGATGCGGGTCAATCTAAGTAACCGCTAATGCCCTCGTAAGTCCTTTCCAGTCACCCGGTCGCCAGCTCAGGGTTCTACCACCCTGGCCACGAGGTGTGCATTAGGCTCTTCCTAATGA
Organism: Terriglobales bacterium; assembly: GCA_035623795.1. GTDB lineage: Bacteria > Acidobacteriota > Terriglobia > Terriglobales > Acidobacteriaceae > DASPST01. The sequence continues at coordinate 5,199 of DASPST010000081.1, read as the reverse complement.
GATTCTCGGCCAATCCTAGGGGCCGAACAATGTATCCAAAAGCTAAAACCATGGAACAGTGCAAAATTGGCCCACCTTTCACGGGAGGAAGTTTACCGACTGTTAACCGTCGGCCGGTCGAAGTCGGAGGAGGACTGGCTCCTCTTCCTCGTGACGTACTGGCACGGCCTTAGTTCTCAACCACCGTTCTTAGGTATTGCTGGGTGGCGCGCAGGGCGACGCGTTGATCGGTCACGTCGCCGATGTTGTATCGCTCAAACGTGCTTTCGCTCTTGTGCCCGCTGATCTTCATGGCAATGTGGCGCTGCACTCCGGCGCGGGTCATCCAGCGAATGGCACTCCTGCGAAGAGCATGAAATAGTCGGCCGCTGACTCCCGCCTTTCGGCAGGCCGTTCGCCATGACTTTCTGAACTCACGGATTGGCAAGCCTGCTGGCGTGCGGAAGACAGTCTTGGCGTCCTCGGCCTGGAGTTTGATCACGTCGCCATCGACATCGGCCCACTCCAGCGAGGCAATCTCGCCCTTGCGCATCCCGGTCAACCATGCAAAGCGGGTGAAGGGTTGCAGGTAGCCGGGAAGGTTCTCAATCACACGTTCAATCTCAGCCGGGGAAAAATAGCCTTGGCGTTCGTTTCCCTTCTCGGACAAGTGACGGATTCGCGGCGCGGGCAGGTTGGCGAATACATACCTTTGCTTCAGCAATTGCGTAACGCGATTGATGCTCGCCGGGCACTCGCCCGCCGCCTTGCGTTGCTCGATGTAGCTATCGCGACCTGCTCGGCAGTGAGCGCACTCGCCCGATACATGCCGAAATCGCGGTCTACACGGCGAAGGAGCGAGCAATTCTGCGGGCTGGCAATCTCGCGGAGTTCGAAGTCCGCCTTGCCTGTGTGCTCCAGGCCGTCTTTGCCGGTCCACTTGGTGTAGTTCAGTCGGCCAACGACGCGAACATACTCGCCCTTCTTGATGTTGATTGCGTCGGGAAACTGCTTGGTCCATGCCGTGACGTCGTGAAAGACGAGAGGGTACTTTCCGCTTCCGTCCGATTTATTCTCATGCCCGGTTGCGACTGAGAACCTAACCGGCGCCTTCTCCGATTTCTGCTCGGCGTCGCGTCCGACATGGCCCTGAACTTCGACTTTGTTGATGGTCCTGCTCACTTTTGTTCTCCTTGACTCGTGGTAATTAACCGCAAAACATTGCCCCGCTCTCTGGTCTCAATTTCTCCGTTCACCGCAAGATTTGATAAACAGCGATTGAAGACTCCTGGTCCGAGACGAAAGCTCGAGATGCCGCGGTCAAGGTCGCGCTTGCGCACCCATTCGCCCTTCGGCGCATTGGCCAATAGCCACGCTCTGATCTTGATGGCGCAGCGTGCATCGGGATTTTCTCCGGGATTGGGCGCGAGGAATGTGCGGACCCGCATCTGATACTTGGCGAATGCACAGGCAGGCCCGAGGTCCTGAGCCCGCAGCGTCGGGCGGCCATCGACCGCGGCCGAGATGAAGCCCACGCGCAGGGCGTGCTCGGCGACACGGGAATCAATACCGTGAGCCTTGATCCACTGATCCTGCAGATCCCAGACGTCACCATGAACGTCAGGCGGAACCGGATTGATATTTACCGGGCTGGCCATGAAGGGGCGAAAAAAGTGCTGATAGGGCTGGGAGCACAAGCCGAACCGAAGCGGTCGTAGAAGCCGCCGGTAGTAGTGTTTCCGAAAGCCTCGCCGAACTCATTCTACGTCCGCACGCGCTGCAAGAAATGCGGTGAGATACGCTTCGCCACAACCTCTCCGCCTGATGCTCACACTCGCTGCCCTAAATGTGGTGCACTTGCGATTGCAATGCTTCTCGGCCGGGGCGGGACGAAGCTGCTTTCCTCTGACTCTGAGGAGAAATCTCATCCGAGCATGGCCAACTGGATCGCGGCCATGCAGAAATCAAGAATCAGGCGTGCAGCGGCGCGCTAACGGGGGGATATCCAGGTCTACCCGAGGCCTCGGATGCGATCCTGGTGCGTTCCAGCGGGTGTTTTTCCCGAGAAGAAGGCGGGGGCCTAAGAATCAGAATGCCCTCCCCTTGGCCACGTCCAGGTGTGCTTGAATCTCTCTAATTACTGCCGCTGATCCCCCGAGACTAGAAGTGGCCCTGGGCATCTAAGCACCAGGGCCCTCTCCGTAGTCCCGCACCGACCCTGTTCCCCGCACGTTACCGTGATGTGAAGCCTAGGCTCGGGTACTGCACCCTAAGGCGTTATCAGGCGGCCGGAAATGACGGCGTTGCAGACTAAGATCTGTGTTCCCGCGGTGTCTCCTGACGCCTCGGCGAGGGTTACCTGTGTTGATGGATCAGCGTATAGCCTCGTCGGCTGGGCGAACGTAAAGTTCACAGTACCGGTAGCGTCAGAAGAAGCCACGATGCTGTTGTTAAATCCAGTGATCTCATGGTTAGCGAATTGTCCCCCGGTGGCGAACTGCAGGCTGAGATCGTTAAGAGAGACGCTGCCCGATTGTGCCTGCAACAAACAATTTCCCGAGACCTCTTCGATGATGAGGAGCTGTCCGCTGGGTACGGTATAGGTATAGGGGCCACAGGGAGGGGTGTTGTTGTTCCCGCTTCCCCCCGACGTGCATAGAGGTATCGCGATCGGCGACCCAGCATCCTTTACACTAATCGCCGGAAGCACCGGGACGGGAGGGGTGGCGGAAGCGGGGTGCGGGTACATCATCGTGCCCGCAATCGCGAGACCTAGCAACACTGCCGCCAAGATCAAGATTCTCTTGAAGCTTTCCATTTTGGTTCTCCTTTTCGGTTGAAATGATGAGTGAACAGCAGCCGACACTATGAGCAGCAAGGCTGTTCCACAAGGGCCCAACCCTCACCTGCGAAATTCGGGTAACTCCTGAAAAAAGCTGTTTAGGGGAGGTAATGCCTTCTAAGGCCGAGATGATTGTTGAGGGTCAATTACTCGACCGCCAAAGTCATGGGGTGGGTTTCTACACCGGACCGAAGGGCGTGTCAAGAAGACCAGCGCCTCTATTCATGTCAGGCCGTCATGGCCATCTTGCGGATTGGCGCTGCAGGACCCCCGCAGGGCCCGTACCCCGTGGGCGCATTCTAGCCTGCGAGTGTCACGCTGCCTGTCGCGTATGTGGATGCGCTCGTTCAGGTGTTGGCGCACCTGGGCGGGGCCGCTGAGTCTGGACTGTGCTGGTTCTGTGCGTGTTCTGTGCAGGGTACAAAACCAACCAAAACGGGACAAAAGGCCGAGAGTCGAAAGCTGTGTTTCTTTGTACTTATTATAGTCGGTTGCTTTAGGCTGGCGTGTAGCGCGGATTTTCCCTACGAACCAGAAGGTCGGGAGTTCGAATCTCTCAGGGCGCGCCACTTTTCCTTTCTCTCCTCAAGCGCTTAGCTGGTTCTTCGACACGTCCTCGATTTCCTTCAGTTCCCTGCTGTGCCCACGTTAGGAGTCTTGAAGAATGGCAACAAATTGCCGCCAGCGTGGATCAAGTCCCAGCCTCGGAGTACAACGCGCTCCGAGACGGAATTAGGTTCACTGTTCTGAGCCCAGACCTCATTTATTGAAATGACGACAGGGAATTTGCAAGCCGCGTGAAATTGACGGAATTTCTGCAGAAGATCTCGCTCATCAGTTCGGTTGGCTTCGAATACCATCTATCGATAGCGATTGATTTTACAGCGATTGCAAATGGGAAACAGGGTACCTACGAAATCCGCATTACCGCACCGGATTCGGTCAAGTACCCAAAGCGGGACGAAAATGACCGTGTGTCGGTGGCAGTTCTCCCGTGGATAGAATTCAACTTTTATCGTGAGGACCCTGGGGAATTCAACCTGAGACGCTTGAAGAAGTTGAGTGCGCAGCGAGATAAGCAGATGTGAGAACGTCAGTTGTCGCCATCAGGCCTGAGCGCGCCGTTCGTTGATCGGATGATGTTCTGCAATCGCATGCGGATCCTTCCCGGCTGGAGTTCTGGCGTAACCATCGTGTTCTGGAACGCGACTATCTTCCACCCATCGGGCATTCGTTTGGCGATTAGAGTCGGACGCGCGTGCAATACCGGAGGCAAGCCCACCCGCGCCACCTTGAGCTCTGCGAGCAATCGCCCCCATCCCCTCGGCCCAAGCGCGTGCGTCGACTTTATGCTTCGGGAAAAGGTACTGGTTCTAAAGCCTTGATGGAGGGTTGGGTTTCGGCGAACACACGGTAAGCTGACAAATCAAATGTGCATACTCGGGATATTGATCGATCAGCATCTCACGTGCGCCAGCCTCGAAGTCGGTGAATTCAAACCCTGGTGCTACAGTTGTCCCCAGTAATGCAAAGCGTCCACCCTCAGCGAGGCGCGAGCCTTGCCAAGTGCCCCTTGGTACCACAACTTGGGGGCGCAGGCCCTCCTTTAAATCCGATCCAATCTTGATCACTTTGCCCGTTCCGTTGGGAAACAATTGGAGCATTTCCACTAGATCACCGGCATAGAAATGGAAAATCTCATCGCTCGGAAGCTTGTGCATTGCTGAAAAAGTATCCGGAGTCAAGAGATAGTAGATAGCCGTAGAGAAACAACGTTGCTCATTGTGGTATCGAGTCGGCAGCACTTCAACGCTCTCATCAGCACGATAACTCTCAATGAAAAAACCACCCTCTGCCGGGAGCGGTTTTAGGTTCAATATGTCAATAATCTCTTGCGATTTCATCTGATGAACATCCTCCGTTATCAGGTTTTTCTGTAAGTGTCGGACATGCTCGGCACGCCAGAAAAAAGGGCGGGTCTCTGGAGCCCGCCCTCGTGATGCGGGATTTCCTCGCATCGACCGGCCCGGGAAGGGGGATTTGGACCAGTCGACGCGGGAGATGGGGCTTAGCAATTCTCCTTCCGTCCCGAGCGCGTCCTCAATACAGCATTTACGGTATTTTCAGCTCTAGCGACTGCTCAAGGGAAGTCAACTCTAACGGACATCATATGGGACGACGCTCAGTTTGGGGACAACAAGAAGGGGAACTGCCCCGCCGGGCTAGCGTTGAGGGCGGGTGCCCACCACCCGCTCTCTTTTCAGGACGCACGCTCACTGTGTTTCGATTTGCGCTCCTGCCAGTCAGCGAGAAATACGAGTGCGCAAAACCAGCACTGGAGAACAAGTTCTCGGGTGTCTTCTAGTTCAGTACCACAG
>DASPST010000033.1:0-109399 GCA_035623795.1 Terriglobales bacterium | reverse complement strand
CTGCGGCGAGTTGCGGCTCGGACGTGGACGGTTGTGGGCGCCGTTGTTCCCAGCCTCCCCGATTTTGCCCGCTTGAAGCGTTGTGCACCCCAGGTGCCCGCATTCCACCTCCTTCCAGACTATTTCCCAAACAGGGGATAGTGGGAGCTTGTACCCATGAAGAACAGCAGCGGGATGGACAGATAGGCGTTGGTGCGGGAGGCCAAAAAAGCCTGGCGGGCCAGAGTGGCGCCGTTGGCGGGGGGCGTGCCAGACAGGGCGCCCCGGATGATTGCCTTGTTATTGCGCCAGATAATGCCCCAGACATTGAACAGCATCACGATACCTAGGCCACCACCGATGCCGATACTGAGAACGTGGTTATCATCACCGCCCACGGGGGTGAATCTCACAAACAGCCACGCGGCCGCAATTACCAGGACAGCGACGATCCCCGCCAGCAACCAGGGATGCGGCGTGCGCGAGACGATGGCATAGAAGATCCCCCAGGTCACGATCCAGATCAGCAAGAACAGGCCGATGGTGGCGCCGGCACTGCCGCCTTCGCGTTGCGCGGCCGCTGCGACATAAACCTGCGACCAGTACCAGAAGCCGACAAACACGGTGATGAGCGAGCTCCAGCGAAACAGATGCAGCGTAGGCAACGTCATGTGCTGGAAGATTTTGGGCTTCATGGCGGGGTCCACTTGCTTCATGAAAGGGACGTTGACGAGGTTGAAGAAGTAGAGCAGACCGATCCAGGTAATGCCCGCCAGGAAATGAACCCAGCGCAAGAACATGGCCAGGGTTTCGGTGCCGGTATGGCTGGGCATCACGATCAGAGCCGTAATTGCACTTAGCGTATGCATCTGGTTCTCCCCGTTAAGTCGGTTAGAAAGACACCAAGTCGTATTTCGGGTGCCTGAGCAAGCGGCACGGACAGGGTGAAGAGCCGCTTGGCGCGGCAAAAAACCGGGGAACCGCGGCAATTTCCCCGCCAGCATGAACTAAGGGCAGGAATACTTGCACTTTGCCGACGGTCTGTCAACTTCCGACACGAAGTGTAGATTGCGGGTTGAAAAGTCGAGGGTAAGGCCGTATCGTACGAATGACTAACTGGCCAGCGGCGCTGCAGAGGACCAGGTTCGAGGGCCACCTGTTCGCTGAAAGCTCTGTCCCGTTTTCCTCCCGGGCTGTGCGCCATCCCGTGGGGCTGGCGGGCCGCCAATTTTGTCGGCAGTGACAGTCCAGTCGGGTAGAGGAGATCGGCAGATGGAAAACAAGCCGGCGCAGAACATTCAGGACTCGTTTTTGAACACCGCACGCAAGGAGAAGTTGAGCATCACGATTTACCTGCTCAGCGGCGTGAAACTGACAGGCCGCATCCGCTCCTTCGACAAGTATTCGGTGGTGCTAGAGACGAACAACCAGGAACAATTGATCTTCAAGCACGCGATCTCGACCGTGGTCATGGGGCGAGTGGTGCATGGGGCGCATGCCACCCCGGCGGAGGCCAAGCCGGCAGCGGCGACACCTGCGGTCATTCCCCCGAGTGCGTCCGGCACGGAAGGATAAGGCACGTCCCTGTTGCGTAGCGCCGAGCCCAGAGCTTCCCGCAAAGACGATCCGGTCCGCCACGCACTCCAGAAGCAGCGCGGGCAGTCCGAGGCTTCTCAGGAGCGCGCTTTTCTGGTGGGGCTGGAATGCCGCTGGCGTTCGCGCGCTTCCGGACGCCTGACTACGGGCGCCCAATCGGCGCGCGATGCGGCCACCAGCGTCGGAGCGGGAGCCAAGGCACCCAGTGCCCGGGAGTTCAGCGCAGAAGAGTCACTGGACGAACTGCGCAACCTTGCACTGAGCGCGGGAGCGACGGTGGTGGGGGAGGTTCTGCAGCGTCGTGACCGCCCCGACCCGGCGACTCTGGTGGGACGCGGCAAGCTGGAGGAGATCGCCGGCACCGCCGCTTCCGCCCATTCGGACCTGATCCTGTTTGATCACGACCTCTCGCCTTCGCAGCAGCGGAACATCGAAGACATCGTGCAACGGCGCGTGATCGACCGCACCCAGCTCATCCTGGACATCTTCGCGCGGCATGCGCGAACCCGCGAAGGCCAGCTGCAGGTCGAACTGGCGCAATTGGAGTATCTGCTGCCGCGGCTGGCGGGTCGGGGCGTGGAAATGTCGCAGCTGGGCGGCGGCATCGGAACCAGAGGTCCGGGCGAGACACAGCTGGAAACCGACCGGCGGAAGATTTACCGGCGGATTCGGCATGTGAAGCAGCAGATCGAGAACGTGCGCCGCATCCGTGGGCAACAGCGCCAGCGGCGGGAGTCGGTGCCGGTGGCCACGGTGGCGCTGGTGGGCTACACCAACGCGGGCAAGTCCACGCTGTTCAACGCGCTCACCCGCGCCGAGGTGCTGGCCTCGGCGAAGATGTTTGCCACGCTCGATCCCACGATCCGCGCCGTCAAGTTGCCTTCACGGCGGAAGGTGCTGCTGTCGGATACCGTGGGCTTCATCCGCAGCTTGCCGCACACCCTGGTGTCGGCCTTCCGCGCCACGCTCGAGGAAGTGCAACGGGCGGCGCTGGTGCTCGAGGTTTCCGACGCCAGCAGCCCGTTGACCGCCGAGCAGGATGCGCAGGTGGAACTGGTGCTGAAGGAACTGGAGGCGGATCAGAAGCCGCGGCTGCACGTCATGAACAAGATCGACCTGCTGGAGCCGAAGCAGAGGGATTCGTTACGGGACGATGCTACGACGGTGCATGTTTCAGCCGCTCAGGGGATCGGGATTGCGACGCTCCTGGAGCGTATCGACCAGGTGCTCGAGCAGGATCCCCTCTCCCGCGTCTGGCTGAGCGTGCCGCAGAAAGAGGGCAAGGTGCTGGCTATGCTGGCGGCGCAGTCGCGGATCTACTCCCGAGCCTATAAAGACGGCGTGGTGGAGATGGAAGCGGAAGCGCCGGAGTCGGTGCTGCGGAGGGTCCGGGAATTTGTGGTGAAGTAGCTTGGGGTTCGGAGTTCCGGCAGCGCGCCTTCGATCGATGGATTCCTGCCTGCCCCTTTCTTCTTCTTCTTACCACCCCAGTTTCCAGTTACACCGAAACCTGTTGGCAGGCTCAGGGATCGTTCGCTAGCAGGCTGCGAAAGCTCGGCTGGGTGCGCGCTACCGCGAAAGGGATTTCGCATTAGCAGCCGCTCGAGGGGTTGGTTGTGATGAAGCTAAGGGCGCGCAGCTCGTAGCTCGGGGCCTGTCTCAATTAAAATGGGCCGGCAGCCAAGAAGCGGTGACTTTTCTTGGCTATCGGCCCATTCGATCCTGAATTGGATCGGAGGTGATAGTTCAATACTAGCTCGCTTGAGGCGGAAGTCAAGGATTAGTTACAGAGCAAGCGCAAAGATAGGACTTGACAAAGACCCTAGCGAACGGGCTACGGGAGTTCGGTTTCGGGCCGGAATCGCTCCCGCGAGCGTTGACACAAGCCCTGTAAACTGTTAAATTTAGAGGTTTTATAGTCCTCATATCTTCCAGACCGTTTCCTGAACCATGGACGAGACGCTGCGACAATTAGGCGGATTACTGCTCGGGTCCCTACCCACGGTCCTGGTGTTGTCTCTGTTGTACGCGCTCTATCGCACGATCGTCCACCAGCCTCTATCGGGGGTCCTGGCCGAAAGGCGGGATCGCACCGAGGGCGCGATCGAGAAGGCAAGAGCTGACATCGCGGCCGCAGAGGCGCGCACGGCGGACTATGAACAGAGGCTGCGCGAGGCGCGGGTGGCGGTGTTCAAGGCGCAGGAGGCGCAACGGCAGCGGGCTGTTCAGGCGCGCGCCGCCGCGCTGGCCTCAGCACGGGAGCGGGCCCAGGAGCAGGTCAAGCAAGCGCGGGCAGCGATCGAAGAAGACAAAGTGGATGCGCAAGCCAGCTTGCAGGCGGAATCAGCCCGTCTGGCAGCCGAGATCGTGCGCACGGTGTTGCGTCCCGTCGGCGAAGGCAGGTCTGTCGGAGGAAGGCGATGAGGCAAAATCCCTCTGTTCCCAGAGTCCGAATGGTCTTGACCGCAGTCGTTCTGACCGCCCTGATGGGAACGCGGTTGACGGCTCTTCAGAGTGGCGGGCAGGCTGCCAACTCGTCGGCGAAGGCCCCACCATCGTCGTCCAGCTCGGCCCAGCGACCGGTAGGAATGGGAGCGGAACTGGCGCGGCAGAGCCGCGAAGCGGCCGGGGAGGACGGGAACGAGCAGTTCAAGGGATCACCTTCCGTGCGCTGGCTGGCCAAGATCAGCGGCCTGGATTTGCGGAGTGCGTATTGGCTGGCCGTGGGCCTGAACTTTGTGGTGGTAGCCGCCCTTATTTTCTGGGCCGGCCGGAGATACCTGCCCGGTCTGTTTCGCGACCGCACCGCGGCCATTCAGAAGGCAATGTATGAGGCTCGCAAGGCAAGCGAAGATGCTCGGCGCCGGCTGGCCGAGGTGGAGGCGCGGCTCGCCAAATTGGGAGACGAGATTGCGGCCATGAAGGCCGCCGGGGAGCGGGATGTGGCGGAAGAAGAAGCCCGCATTCAGGCCGCAGCCGAAGACGACGCGCGCAAGATTGTCGAAGGGGCGGAGCAGGAGATTGCCGCCGCCGCCAAGTCCGCCCGGAGGGACCTTGTCGCCTACGCAGCCGACCTGGCCGTATCGCTGGCCCAACGCCAGATTCATGTCGACGCCGGCACCGACCAGGTACTGGTGAGGAACTTCGCGGACCGGCTCTCAGATGGGGGAAAGGGCGAGAACTAGCCCATGGCTTCGGTGGCGGTTACCTACGCGCAGGCCCTGGTGGACGTCGTCGTCGAGAAGCGTCTGGACGGGACGGTCGAGGAGTTGCAGGCGCTCCGTGCCCTGCTCGCCGGACATGAAGATTTGCGGCGGGTGTGGGAGAATCCGTCGGTTCCGGCCGAACAGAAGCGCGCCGTCCTCGACGCGATTGCTGTGCGCGAAGGCATCTCCAGTCCGGTGAGGAACTTCGTAGCCGTACTGATCGACCACCGACGCATATCCATGTTCGATGTGATTGAGCGGGAGTTCGAACACCAACTGGATGCGCGCCTGGGCTTTGTCGAGGCGCGGATCAGCACGGCTCGGGAACTGAGCGAGGCCGAGAAGCGTGTTCTCGAGGCGCAGGTCGAGCAGGTGACCGGGAAGAAAGTTCGGGCGCAGTACGCCCGCGACGCGTCGCTGCTGGGCGGGGCGGTCGTCAAGGTAGGCAGCACGATTTACGACGGCTCGGTGCTGGGGCAATTGCAGAGGATCCGGGAGCAGATTGCGGGAGGGAGTTACTAGCCGTTGGAGCTCGCCCCGGAGTTTGACCGTGATCCCGCAGAAGCGCATCACCGCGGAGATCGCGGCACGGCCGCCGAGTTGGGAAAGCAGTGACCGGAAATTAGCAGCGGGGAGAGGGGCTAACAGCTACGAGCTAGCAGCCCAGAGCTGAATATGGCGCAAATCAAGGCAGACGAAATTACGCAGCTGATCCGCGAGCAGATCGAGAACTATGAAAGCAAGATCGCCGTGGACGAAGTGGGTACGGTCATCACCCTGGGTGACGGCATCGCTCGGGTGTATGGCCTGGACAAGGTCATGGCGGGCGAACTGCTCCAGTTTCCCCACGGCGTGTATGGACTGGCCATGAACCTGGAAGAAAACCAGGTGGGCGTGGTGCTGCTGGGCGAATACACCGAGATCCGGGAAGGCGACGAAGTGAAGCGGACGGGGCGCATCATGAGCGTGCCGGTCGGCGACGCCCTGGTCGGGCGGGTGGTGAATTCGCTGGGGCAGCCGATCGACGACAAGGGACCTATCGCCGCGGAGCAATTCATCGACCTGGAACGGCTGGCGCCGGGCGTAGTGGACCGGCAGCCGGTACGTGAGCCCATGGCGACCGGATTGAAGGCGATCGACAGCATGATCCCGATCGGCCGCGGGCAGCGCGAGCTGATCATCGGGGACCGGCAGACGGGCAAGACGGCGATCGCCCTCGACACCATCATCAACAACCAGGGGAACGACCTGATCTGCATCTACTGCGCGGTCGGGCAGAAACGCTCGTCGATCGCACAGGTAGTGAAGATTCTGGAAGATGCCGGAGCGATGGACTACACCGTCGTGGTGGCGGCGTCGGCCTCGGAGCCAGCGCCCATGCAGTACATCGCGCCCTACGCGGCTTGCGCCATGGGCGAATACTTTCGCGACAGCAAGCGCCACGCGCTGGTGATCTACGATGATCTTTCGAAGCACGCAGCCTCCTACCGGGAGATTTCCCTGCTGCTGCGGCGGCCGCCGGGGCGCGAAGCCTATCCGGGAGACGTGTTTTATCTCCATTCGCGTCTGCTGGAGCGGGCTGCCAAGATGAGCGAAGCCAAGGGGGGCGGGTCGCTGACTGCGTTGCCGGTGATCGAGACGCAGGCGGGCGACGTTGCCGCCTACATTCCCACCAACGTCATCTCGATTACCGACGGGCAGATCTTTCTCGAGACCGACCTGTTCAACTCGGGGGTGCGACCGGCGGTGAACGTGGGCATTTCGGTGAGCCGCGTGGGCGGCAGCGCCCAGATCAAGGCCATGCGACAGGTGGCGGGCTCGCTGAAGCTGGAACTGGCCCAGTACCGCGAACTGGCGGCGTTCGCGCAATTCGGCAGCGATTTGGACAAGGCCACCCAGAATCAACTCAACCGCGGCCAGCGCCTGGTCGAGATCCTCAAGCAGAAGCAGTTCTCGCCCTTGCCCTTCTCCAAGCAGATCCTGATTATCTTCGCCGGAACCGGAGGTTTCCTGGATGACATGCCGGTGGAGCAGGTGCAGGGATTCGAGCAGGCGCTCTACCAGTACGTGGACACGACCAACCCCGGCCTGCTGCGAACCATCATGGAGAAGAGGATCCTCGACGACGGGATGAAGGCCGACATGAAGAAACTGATCCAGGAGTGCAAGGAACAGTTTGTGGCCCAAGCGGGCAGCCAGCCGCAGGTAGCCAGCCGTTAGTTTATGCCCAATGTACTCGACATCCGGCGCCGGATTCGCAGTGTGATCAACACACGGCAGATCACCAAGGCCATGAAGATGGTGTCGGCAGCCAAGCTGCGCCGGGCGCAGGAGCGCGCCTTGTCGGCGCGGCCCTATGCGCACATGCTGACCAGCGTGTTGCAATCCCTCGTGTCCCGCGCCGAAATCTATGATCCCGAAACCGGGGAGCCACGCCATGCGCTGCTGGCGCAACGGACCGAGAAGAACCTCTTGCTGATCGTGGTCACGGGCGACAAGGGATTGGCGGGCGCCTTCAACGCGAACATCCTGAAGACCGCGATGGAGGCCATCGCGGCCTGGTCGACGGAAGGGAAAAAGGTTGAGATCGAGGCCGTCGGCCGCAAGGGACGCGACTTTTTGCGGCGGCGGTTTCCCACGGCCGAGGCGGAAGCCGGGGATACGAACCGGGTACCGCGGACAACCCTCATCGGAGAGAAGGTCGGGGTCCTCAACCGGCTGGAGTATGGGATCGCGCAAGAAATCGCGAAGCGGGTGATCGAGCGGTACAGCCAGGGCGAGATCGACTCCGTGTACCTCCTGTACAACGAGTTCAAGTCGGTGATCCAGCAACGGTTGGTGGTGGAAGTGGCGCTGCCCATCACTCGCATCGGGGTCTACGACGTGAAGCAGGTGCGGGAGCAGACGGAAAAGGAAAAAATCGAAGCTCGTAAAGCGGCCGTGGCTGCGGGCGTGGGCATGCGGCCCCCTTCGGAGGAAAAGATCGTGGCCCGGGCCGCCCGTTTCGGGGCGGAGGCCGTGGATTATATCTACGAGCAACCGCCGGCTGAGCTGTTCCGCGACCTGCTGCCCCGGTACGTCAGCGTCCAGATTTTTCACGCTCTGCTGGAGTCGGTCGCGGCCGAGCACGCGGCCCGCATGACCGCTATGGAAGCGGCCACCAACAACGCGACCGACATGATCGACTCGCTGACGCTGGCCATGAACCGGGCCCGTCAGGCCAAGATTACAAAAGAGATTATCGAGATTGTGAGCGGGGCAGCAGCGTTGTGAGCAGCCGCTGTCAGCCATGAGCCCTGGTTGGGTCGGGGGAGGTTTCCAAAGACGCCGCTCGGCTAAATGCCAAATGCTGCGTGCGGAGTGCTCGAATCCAGAATTCGGAGTCCTATGCCTGAGAATATCGGACACGTAGTCAAAATCGCGGGGCCGGCCGTGGACGTGCAGTTCGAGGAGTCCAGGATGCCACCCATCTACGAGGCCCTGCGCATCGTCAGCGACGGCTTCGTGGTGCCGGAGCCGATTAACGTGATCGTCGAGGTGCAGCAGCATTTGGGCGAGGGGCGCACGCGCTGTGTCGCCATGGAGCCCACCGACGGCATGGTGCGCGGCATGAAGGCCATCGACCTGGGCGGACCCATCTCGGTGCCCGTCGGGCCGGGCACGCTGGGACGGGTGATGAATGTGATTGGCGAGCCGGTGGACAAGCTGGGCCCGATCGGGTTCAAGGAAAAACTCCCCATCCACCGTCCGGCGCCGGCCTTTGACGAACAGGCCACGACGGCGGAGATGTTCGAGACGGGGGTAAAAGTCATCGACCTGATTCAGCCCTTTCTGAAGGGCGGCAAGATCGGGTTGTTCGGCGGCGCGGGCGTCGGCAAAACCGTCGTCATCATGGAGCTGATCAACAACGTTGCCAAGCAGCACGGCGGCTTCTCGGTGTTTGCCGGCGTGGGCGAGCGCACGCGCGAAGGCAACGACCTGTGGCTGGAGATGACCGAGTCCGGCGTAATTACGCCAGGGGATCCGTCGAAGTCGAAGGCGGCGCTGATTTACGGCCAGATGACCGAACCGCCCGGGGCACGCCTGCGTGTGGCCCTGACCGGTCTGACCGTGGCGGAATATTTCCGCGACGTGGAGGGCGCCGACACGCTGCTATTTATCGACAACATCTTCCGCTTCACCCAGGCTGGATCAGAGGTGTCGGCGCTTTTAGGGCGTATGCCCAGCGCCGTCGGCTACCAGCCCAACCTGGCGACGGAGATGGGGGAATTGCAGGAGCGCATCACGTCGACGAAGAAAGGGTCGGTGACCTCCGTGCAGGCCATTTACGTTCCGGCGGACGACTTGACCGATCCGGCGCCGGCGACCACTTTCGCTCACCTAGACGCAACCACAGTGTTGTCGCGTGCGCTCACCGAGATCGGCATTTACCCGGCGGTCGATCCACTGGCTTCGACCTCGCGCATTCTTGATCCACGCATCGTCGGCCAGGAACACTACGACGTGGCCCAACAAGTGAAAAAGACACTGCAAACCTACAAGGACCTGCAGGACATCATCGCCATCCTGGGGATCGACGAACTGAGCGAGGATCAGAAGCTCACGGTGGCGCGAGCGCGCAAAATCCAGCGCTTCCTTTCCCAGCCCTTCCACGTGGCCGAGCAGTTCACCGGTTCGCCCGGCCGCTACGTGAAAGTGGAAGACACGGTGAAGGGCTTCAAGGCAATCGTTGAGGGCAAATACGACGATGTCCCCGAGCAGGCTTTCTACATGAAGGGCCAGATCGACGAAGTGCTGGAAGCGGCGGAGAAGATGAAGGCGGCAGCGTAGGCGAGCAGTCGTGGTCCTCCGCAGAGCCGGTGGTCAAGGTTGCCTAATGCTGCCCGACGACGGCATGGCGGAGGACCGACAACGGACGACGGATGGCTGATTCTTTCCAACTCGAAATCGTCACTCCGGAGAGGCTGGTGGTGAAAGACTCTGCCGAGGAGATGCAGTTGCCCGGCAAGAAAGGATACCTGGGCATTCTGCCGGGGCATGCGCCGCTGATTACCGAACTGGCGGTGGGACAGATCAGCTATCGCAATGGAACCCGGACGCACTATTTGTGCGTGGCCTGGGGATTCGCGGAAGTCCTGCCCGACCGGGTGACGATCCTCGCCGAAGTGGCGGAGCGCGCGGACGAGATCGATAGCGACCGGGCCCAGCGTGCGAAAGCACGGGCCGAGAAGCGCTTGAGCGGCACCGAGGCAGACGTTGATGTGGAGCGGGCGCAGCGTGCGCTGGCCAAGGCCAACACGCGGCTGGAAGTCGCACAGAACGCGGGAGTCACTCATTAGCCGCGGCTGGTGGATCGTGAGTCGGCAGCGAACCGCCGCGGGAGGCCGGTTCAGGCCTCTTGCTTAGACTTCAAGAGGAAGAAGCCAATCGGTTTCGACGGTGTCTTACCAGGTCCCCTGTGGACACCCAACTGCTCGGTTTCGGGTATTTCTGCGGCCAGTTCTAAGCCGGAAGATTTCCCAGGGAACCTTGCACCGGCGATGCGGCACTTGCCTGGTAGCTTGTTTCTCAACGCCGGCGGTCGAACACGGTCCGGTAGCCAGCACGATATCCGTCGGTGTACAGCTGTTGGTAGTAACCTTTGTCGCCGTACTCGCGGCGGTAGCCGTGATCGCGCCCATTGTACGGGCCACGCGGGTTGGGGTCGAAGCGCTTGTTCTTGGCCAGGTCTTCTCGGGCTACCGTGGTTCCATCCTGGTAGCCGATCTGGTAGCCTACGCTTCCCGAATAGCGGGCACCATCCGGGCCGCGGAAAGCGACGCTGGCGAAGCCGGACTGAAAGCCTTCGCGGGAGCCTTGCTGGTAGCCGTTCTGGTACCCGGAGTCCTGAGCCTCGGCAGGGCTGCTGCGGTAGTAGTCGTCGCGGTCTCCGTCTGTATCCTGCGCGATGGCGCACATGTTCAACCCCAGGATCACCGTCACCGCGAACCCGCCCAGCTTCGTGTTTCGCCTCATAGTCACCTCCGTCTCGATGCTCGTTCTCTGTGCGTGGGATGCGGCGAGGGAGGGGGGGCGATGCCTCGAAACCGCTCGGTTGTTTCCGGTACTGGGGATGGGAATCGCCGCTATCCATGCGGGGCCGCAACTTTTTTCGCGCCGGCGGGTTGAACGCGCGCACAACCGCGGGATGGAAAAATCAACTCGGACAACCGCGTCCGCGCAGCGAGGACAAGGGTGTCTGGCGCACCGGCTCTGTTAGACTTTCTTGTTTTTTTGGCTGATCCTGCGGAGCTCGAATCATGGACATTAAATGTGTGGGAGTCGTGGGGGCAGGCACCATGGGCAACGGAATCGCGCACGTATTCGCCCGCGGGGGATTCTCGGTGGTGTTGTGCGACTTGGAGCAGCGCTTGCTGGATCGTGCACTCGACACGATCGCCAGGAACTTAGGACGCGAAACCGCAAGAGGCAAGCTGACCGCCGACGAAGAGGCGGCGGCGCTCAAGCACATCACCCCGGTGCTGGACCGCGGCCGGCTGGCAGAGTGCGATTTTGTTGTGGAGGCGGCCACCGAAAAGCTGGAGATCAAGGCGGACCTTTTTCGGGATCTCGACCGCCTCATGCGCCCGGAAGTGATCCTGGCCTCGAACACGTCTTCGATTTCGATCACCCGGCTGGCAGCGCTGACCAAGCGTCCCGAAAGCGTGATCGGCATGCATTTCTTCAACCCCGTGCCGGTGATGAGGCTGGTAGAAGTGATTCGCGGTCTGGCGACGACGCAGGTGACTTTCGACCGGGTGCGGGAACTAGCCCTCGCCCTCGAAAAAACGCCAGTCGAGGTGCACGACGCGCCGGGCTTCGTCTCCAACCGCGTCCTGATGCCGTTGCTGAACGAGGCTATGTACGCCGTCATGGAAGGCGTGGCGACACCCGAGGCTGTGGATGAGGTGTTCAAGTTAGGCATGGCGCATCCGATGGGCCCGCTCACCCTGGCGGACTTTATCGGCCTGGACGTGTGTCTGGACATCATGCGCGTGCTGCAGGAAGGGTTGGGCGATCCCAAGTACCGTCCTTGTCCGCTGCTGATCAAGATGGTGGATGCGGGCTGGCTGGGCCGCAAGAGCGGGCGGGGTTTTTATGAGTATTAGGCAGGGGACACGACGGAGGGAGGTCGCAGGAGAAAAGGAACAGCAGGGTGTAGTTTCTGCGCGGCGGGGAAAAGGATAGACTGGTTGCGTGACTACCGTCTGGGGTGAAGTCCTGCCCGAGCGGAACCCGCGCAGCCGGGGGGACGCAGCATATTACGTGTTCGCGGCCGTGACGGGAGGGTTCGCCGGGTGGGTGGATATCAAGATGGGGGACCTGCTGTTCACCGCCTTGCTGGTGCTGGTACCCTGCATGCTGCTGGGCGTGATGCGCCCGGAGCGGCCGTGGCGCTGGGTCGCGCTGATCGGCGTTTGCGTGCCCCTCGCCGATCTGCTGGGATACCTTATCCTGGTGGAAAAGCCGAGCCGAGCCCAGATCTACGAGTCGTTCCTGGCATTCCTGCCGGGCATTGCCGGCGCCTACGGAGGGGCGCTCATGCGCCGGGCCATCGGAAACATTGTGGCCGGCAAGTGATGCCACCAAGGTCGCAAACCATGCGGCGCCCCCTCGCACCTCAGGTTGACGCGGAAACGGCCGATTAACCAGAGAGTTACTCCCGATTCCACAGCGAACCCGCGTATGCTTCGAAGCTATGGGAGTGACGGTCTCGGTGCTGGCCAGCGGCAGTCGCGGCAACAGCGCCCTTATCGAAACCTCGCAGACGAAGATTCTGCTGGATGCAGGCATCTCCGGTCGGGAGACTTTCAGGCGTTTGAAGGCCCTGCGCCAGGATGCACACTCGGTCGCCGCCATCCTCATCACCCACGAGCATTCCGATCATGTTTGCGGACTGGCCGTTCTAGCGAGGAAGCTCAAGGTGCCGGTGTTCCTGACGGGAGCCACGCACGCGGCCTGGGCAAAGACGGTGCGGGACACAGACAAGGTTCGTCCCGAAGTTGCGAAACTCGAGATCTTCGCCGCCGGCAAGAGCTTCCAGATCGGAGACATCGCGGTAACTCCGTTTACCATCCCGCACGATGCTGCCGATCCCGTGGGGTTCACCTTCCGGGCGGAGGGAGTGAAGATCGGCTTTGTGACCGACCTCGGTTACTTGCCGGCGAGCGTCCGGGATCATCTGCGCCGCTGCGACGTGCTGGTGGCGGAATCGAACCACGATCTGGAGATGCTGCGGGTCGGACCCTACCCCTGGTCGGTCAAGCAGCGGGTCATGAGCCGGGTGGGACATCTCTCCAATGCAGCCCTCGCGGATTTCTTTTCCAGCGATTATGATGGAGAGGCGGCATACGTGATGTTGGCGCACCTTTCCGAGCAGAACAACCATCCCGCGCTAGCTCGGGGAGCGGCGGAACAAGCTTTGGGGCATCGCCGGACGTTGCTACGCAACCGGGTGGTCCTGGCCCGGCAGTCAGAAGCCAGCGAGCCCATCCGTCTGTAGTGTCATCATATGAGCCAGTGTGTTGATCCCCTGGTAGGCAAGATTCTGGCTGGCTGGCGCTACGACATCTCCGGCCTTGCGCCCGAGATGCGCGAGGATTATGAGCATCACTTTGCCGCCTGCGAGCATTGCCGAAAACGGCAGCGCCTGCACCGCACGATTGACGTTTCGCTGATCGTGCTGGCCTCGCTTTCAGCGGGGCTTTTCTTATTGGCGTTTGGGGTGATCCGCCACTTCGGGCCACGGCACGCGTTCCTGCTGGAGGTCATCGCGCTGGGCGGGTTCGTCCTGTCAGCGCTGCTCTGGGTAGTGGTGGCGGTGGCGACACCGGCGCCCACCACAGTGGTCGGCGTGGCGCGCCTGGGAGTGCGCAGGGTGCATGACCGGTTGCCCGCCGAGATCCGCGAGCGCCTGCCGGAAGAGTTGCGTCTGAAGATTACCGGATCCTAAACCGGCGGGGTCTGGTTGCTCCTTTTGGTGAACTTCGGCATCTCAAAAGTCAGGCATGCGCTTTCACCAACCTGCATTAACCTGGTTGCTCGTCGCCCTGCTGAGTGCTGGCGCGCTGATGCCGGCACCGCAAGCGCATCCGGCCGGCTGTCACCAGCGTGCTCCTCGGCTACCCGGTCGCGCACCGGCGGACTATGGCTGCTGCCAGGCAGGGCACGACGTCCCGATGCTGTTTCCTACCCGGAGTCTGCCCACGATCATGACCGGCGCCTCACCCCTTACCAACTTCGGGCTGACCGCCGTACTGATCATGGCTGACGGCGCGAAAAGAATCATCCTGACTTCGGCTGCTCCACCCGGCACCTCTCCCTTGCGGGTCTAACCCACATTCCTGCGCCCATGGTGCCGTCTTGGAGGGTGCTAGACGCGCCCGCTCGCACCAGGTCGAACTTGTCTTCGAAATCTCTGCCTCAAGCAGGAGCGTAGTCGTGCAAGCCATCTGGGTTGGTCTTCTTCTGGGGCTCCTCTGCTCTGTGCCCCGGTCCGTTGGCCAGGACAACTCTGCCGCACAGGGGCACTCCAGCCAACAGATGGAGAACATGCCGGGAGGCAACCACGAAAAGACCCTGCCGCTGCCCTCGCCGCACGCCGGTTCCGGCACGGCCTGGGAGCCGGCGTCGGCACCGTCGCACATGTGGATGACATCTCGTGCAGGCTGGGACCTGATGGCGCACGGCGTCATCTTCATCGATTACAACCAGCAAGGCGGGCCGCGCGGCGTGGGCAAAGCCGAGTCGGTGAACTGGGTGATGATCATGGAGCAGCACAAGCTGGGAAAGGGCACGCTGCTGTTCCGCCAGATGTTCTCCGCCGAGCCGCTGACAGCGCCGCCTCCCGGGTTTCCCCAGATCTTCCAGACGGGCGAGACCTACCACGGCCAGCCCCTGGTGGACCACCAGCATCCCCATAACCTGTTCGCGGAGCTGGCAGCGTACTACGAGGTCCCGCTGAAAGAAAGACTGCGATGGCTGCTCTACGGCGGACCTGCGGGCAATCCCGCCCTTGGACCCCAGCCCTACATGCACCGTGCCTCCGCGGCGGAACTGCCGGCAGCGCCGCTCGGGCATCACCTGCAGGATTCCACGCACACCAGCTTCGGAGTCGTGACCACGGGATTTGTGATCGATCGCTTCAAGATCGAAGCATCCGCCTTCAACGGCCGCGAACCGAATGAGGAGCGGTGGAGCATCCCATTGGCGCCGCTCGATTCCTGGTCGGTGCGGGGCAGCGTGGCGCCCAACCGCGACTGGACCGCCCAATACAGCTACGGGTACCTGGTCGACCCGGAGGCTCTGGAGCCGGGCAACGAACAACGGCAAAGCGCTTCCCTCGAGTACGCGCGGCCGCTCCCAAACGGCAGTTGGGCCACGTCGCTGATCTGGGGACGCAAGCGCAAGGACGCGACGGGCAGAATTCTGAACAGTTATCTGTTCGAGTCCACCCTGAACTTCCTGCGGCGCAACTACGTTTTTACGCGACTGGAGCTGGTCGATAAGGACGAGCTTTTTCCCGAAGCGCCGGTGCACCCTGCTTATCGCATCGGCGCCTACACCTTCGGAGGCGTGCGCGACCTGGTGCACCACTCGAGCTGGCAGCTCGGTTTGGGGGCAGACCTGACCTTCTATTCCAAGCCCTCAGTCCTGGATACGACCTACGGGAACAACCCGGTTTCCTTTCAGGTTTTTCTGCGCGTCCGCCCAGGGCTCAGCCGACACCGTCCCTAGCGCCCAGTCGCGAAGTGAGATTTCTAAATCCGGGTGGTTACGGAAGTTGCCGATTCGAGCACCGACTGGCCAAATTTTGGAATCCTGGAGAGCGCATCTTGGTGCAGAATCATTAGCGTGGAAGGCTCCATCAGGCTGATCCGGGCCCTGCAGATCGCGATGCTGGCCGCCATCGTGATCTATCTGGTCGTGGGCGAACTGGTGAGTCCGGCGCCCCGCATGAGAGATCCCATCACCTACTACGTGTTGTCGTTGGTGACGATCACGATCGTGGGAGTGATCCTGGTGGTACGGCGCACACTGGTCCGGCACTCGGAGTCCGTGCTGGTAGTGCGCCCGAGCGATGCGCCCACGCTAAACCGTTGGCGGGCCGGCTACATCATGACCTACGCTTTGTCGGAAGCCATTGCTTTGTTTGGCCTTGTCTTGCGGATCCTGGGCTTCTCCCTCTCGCAAGTCCTCTCTTTCTACGCCGCGGGGTTCATTCTGCTGCTGTTCTTCGGGCCGCGCCGGCCGCGCCCGGTTGCCAACAGTATCTAGAATAAAATGGAAATCACTTTCGGCGAGGAGGCGGGCGTGTCGATTACCAGCCCCGAGGAACTGGAGCACTTGCGCGCTGCGGGAACGATCGTGCGCCGCGTGCTGGAAGCCATGAAGCAGGCGGCCCGCGCTGGGGTGACGACAGCTCAACTCGATGCCGTGGGCGCCGAGGTCATGGCTCAGGAGGGAGCAGTTTCCGCGCCCGCCAGGGTATACGGATTTCCCGGCAGCAACTGCATCAGCGTGAACGACGAGGCGGTGCACGGAATCCCAAGTGACAGGCCGCTGCGCGAGGGCGATCTCCTAAAACTCGATGTGACGGTGGAGAAGGACGGCTACATGGCCGACGCGGCGGAGACCATCCCGATTGGCGAGGTTTCGCGCGAAGCGGCCCGTTTGGCCGCGTGCGCGGAGCGCGCCTTTCATAAGGCCATGCTCGTGGCGCGTGCCGGCTTCCGGGTGTTCGAGATCGGCCGCATCGTGGAGCGCGAAGTACGCCGCGACGGCTTTTCCGTGATTCGGGAGTTGGGCGGTCACGGTATCGGACGCACTATCCACGAGGCCCCGCGCGTGCCGAACTACCCCGATTTTGAGGCCAAAGAGCTGCTGGCGGAGGGAATGGTAATCACCGTGGAGCCGATCATCGCGGCGGGCCATGGGCGGACGGTGCTGGCCAAGGACGGCTGGACGGTGCGCACCGCCGATCACCGTCCGGCGGCTCACTACGAACACACTATCGTGATCACGCGGGGCCGGCCGCTGCTGCTGACCTCGGCGTGAACCGCGGCGAACCGGGATAGCTGGGGCTGCGATGTAGGGTGGCGTCACGGGTCTACGACAGCCCTTGGTTGTTCCATCCCAGCGAGGGATAAGGCTGTCTCCCTGCTTGGTTCATGCTTCGCGGCCAACCAGGCGATGGCGATCGGCGTCGACCGGGTTTCAACCCTGGTGAAGGGAGCGTGGACGAGTACGCGATTGAGGGCGTGGCCTGAAGCACGGAACGCGGGAGGTTGGAGCTCTGCTTCTCGATGCAGCTTTCCCGTGGCCGTCTGAATGGACGGGATCATTGGACGACCTAGCCCCAATCTATTGACGCGGCTGCGGTTTCAGGCTACAGTCCTCCTTCCAAGCGCTTCGGCGCCCGGGGAGTTTTGTGCGCAGTCGGTACCAACGGGGAGTCTTGGGAATTCTTGTCTTCCTCGTCGCCTGCGCGGACCTGGCCGTCTTCTCCCTCAATCCAGTGTTCAGCCCGCAAACCCGCATCGGGCAGCAAATCGGCGACCAGTGGGAGCCGGCCGTCGCAGCGGATGGCTACGGTCATGTTTACGTTCTTTATCCGCAGTACCTGGTGGTGCCGGGGTGCGCGGAGTGTCCGGTACCCACCATGATGCTGGCCGTCAGCAGCGACAACGGCAGCACTTGGGAGAGCCCCCGCGCCCTGGCTCCACTGGGCTCGGCCCAGTTTGATGCGCAGATTGTAGTCGACCCGCTCGAGCGGCGCACCGTGTACGCAGCCTGGCTGCAGAGCGGCAAGACCGACATCATCGTCGCCCGCTCGACGGATTTCGGACGCACCTGGGCGCCCGTGCTGGCCAGCCGCACTCCGGGTGGCGCGGACAAGCCCGTGCTGGCGGTGCGCGGGACGGACCTCTACGTGGCCTACAATCACGAGGCCAAGTTGTGGGTGGCGATTTCACATAACGGAGGGGTCTCCTACGACACCGTGCGGGTCAACGGCGTGGGTGTGGCCGGCTGGGCGCAGGCCGGGGGAGCGACCGTAGATCTGGCAGGCAACGCGTATATCGCCTGGGCGAGTTACAGCGGCAGCCAAGGGCCGGCGAGCCTGAATGTCAGCAACTCCCTCGATGGGGGCAGAGACTGGCGCACCCTGCGGCTTGATATTTCAGCCGCGCCACCGGGCTGCATAACCGAAGAGTGCGGATGGGCGTACCTGGGGCCGCAAATCAGCGTGGCATCCGACGCTGCCGGTACGCTGTACGCCTTATGGAACTCTGGTACCCGGACGCGAGGCCCGGAGCGGATGTATTTCTCGTCGTCAACCACGGCCGGCGCAACATGGTCGCCTCGGGCAGAGGTTTCGAGTGCCGGGCGAAGTGTAACCCACGCTTTCCCGGCCATGGTGGCGGGTGCTGTCGGCGACGTCCGCATCGCCTGGATGGACACGCGCAACGGCTCGCTGTGGAACACCTACTACCGCAGCTCCACCAATGGGGGCGCGACCTGGTCGGGCGAAACCCAACTGTCCAGCTTCGTTCCCGGCTACAGCTATATCGAGCCGGGCGGCTTCAAGTTTCCCTTCGGGGACTACTTCGAGATGGACATCGACAACCACGGGGACACCCAGGTGGTCTGGGGCGAGGGTTTAAGGTACGACTCCCCGGGTTCGATCTGGCATGCTCGCGGCCGTTAGGCATTCTTGCCTTATCCGTGTTGTCTTGACAGTGAGGGAACCTATGCTTTTGATGAGCGTCAATCTCTGGGCCGTGCTCGGGGCGGCGGTTGCGGCCATGGTGATCGGCTTCCTGTGGTATTCGCCTCTTCTATTCGCGCGACCGTGGATGATGGCGATGGGCTACAGCCCGGACGACAAAGACAGAATTGCGGAGATGCGGAAGGGAGCGGGCCGGCTCTACGCCATCACTCTGCTGACCAGCCTGCTGAGCGCCTTCGTACTGGGCAAGATCATTTACCACCTGGCGATTGGCTCGGCCCTCTACGGAATGAAAGCGGGCCTTGCCGTCTGGGCCGGCTTCGTGATGACCGTCCAGCTTACAGACAAGCTGTTCTCCCGGCGTCCGCTTACGCTCTTCCTGATCAATACCGGCTACCAGTTGGTCAGCTACCTGGCCATGGGGGCCATCCTGGGAGTTTGGGCGGGGCGCTGAGGCGCGCGGGAGGAATCCCGAGGTTACTCCAACAGCATTCCTCCTGTAAGGTCCGACAACTTCTCGATGCCGCGCTCCACGCAATAGGCCTGTAACTCGTTGACGATCTTCTCGGTGGCGCACGGGTCCCAGTAACTGGCGGTTCCGACCTGGACGGCGGTCGCCCCGGCCAGCATGAATTCGATGACGTCGGTGGCGGTGGAAATGCCGCCCATCCCGATCAGGGGAATCTTCACGGCATGGGCGGCGTCATAGACCAGGCGCACGGCGATAGGCTTGATCGCGGGGCCGGAAAGTCCAGCGGTGACGTTGGCCAGGCGTGGCTTGCGCGTTTCCGGATCGATCGCCATAGCCAGGAAGGTGTTCACCAGGGACAGCGCGTCCGCCCCCGCTTCCTGAGCAATGTGTGCCATTTGCGCGATGCTGGTGACGTTGGGTGAGAGTTTTACGATCAGGGGACGGCGCGCGACCCGCTTGGCGGTAACCACCAATTCATCCAGCAGGCGCGGGTCGCTGCCGAATTGGATGCCTCCGTGCTGCGTGTTGGGGCAGGAGACGTTGAGCTCGTATGCGGCAAGGCCCTCGCCCTCGTTCAGGATCTGCAAGGTGCGCTCGTAATCCTCTCGCGTGTAGCCGAAGACGTTGGCGATGACCACGACATTTTTGAGTTCCCGCAGCCTGGGGAGTTTTTCCTCGAGAAAGGCCCGCGCCCCGATGTTCTGTAGACCGATGGCGTTCAGCATGCCCGCGGCAGTCTCATACAAGCGTGGCGGCGGGTTGCCGGCCATCGCTTCCCGGGACAGGCCCTTCACCACCAGTCCGCCCAGTCGATGGAGGTGGACAATGTCCTCGAATTCGACCCCGTAGCCGAACGTGCCGCTCGCGGCGATCACCGGGTTCCTGAGGCGGAGGCCGGCTACCGTCACGCTCAAGTCGGGAGCCTTGGTGCTGGGAGTGGTATCGCTCAAGGCCGCCCCTCCCCAGGCAAGGATAGAGACGCGGGCTTGAGTTCGCTCGACGGCTTGGGTGGCTTGGGAGGCTTTTCCGGAGGAGAGGGCGGGTTCTCGCCGTGATGGGCCGGCGCAATGGTCTCCTTCAGGACGCGCCCGACGGCATGGGTCGGTGCGTTGATGCCCAGCAGCGCAGCCAGGGTCACTGCCAGGTCCACGGGCTCCACATGGGTGTAATAGGTGCCGGTTTGGAAGGCGAGTCCATACAGGGCCAGGGGAACATGGGTGTCATAGCTGTAGGGTGAGCCATGATTCGTCCCCTCTGTAACGCCGACGCTGAACGGCGCAGGCACGCCCATCACCAACCAGCCACCCTCCGAGGAATAGCTGTTCAGATATTTCCTGCCCGTGTCGGTGTCGGGGACAGCACCCTCGGCCAGCTGGGCGCGAGTGAAGTAACCACGAAATCCCTCCTGCTTCATGACCTCGCCCACCAGGCGCTCGGCATCGGCTTCCTTGATCTTCAGGGCGGCGAAGGCTTCGTCATTGAGCCAGGCCAGCGGGTAGTCCATCTTCTCGATGAATGCCGGCGTGCGCCCCGGGCTCAGCTTACCAGCCAGCAGCTTATTAATCTGGGACTGGAGGTTTTCGGCGTTCAGATTCGCACCCAGCAGGTGCAGCTTGGTTGCCAGCGAGGGGAGAGGCGCCACCCCGTGGTCGGCCGCAAGTGCCATCCAGACATTCGCCAAGCCGACCTGGTGGCCGAGGAAACTGAAGAAATCGGCCAGTTGCCGGTCGGTGTCGAGGATCATCGATTCCATGGCTGGCGAGTCCGGCCCGACCTGGTGTCCAAGAATGTCGTTGGCGGAAAGGCCGATGGTCAGCAGGTCGGTCGCCGGACCGGTGCCGAGGTGTTCGTACAGGACGAGTTCGCGGGCAAATTCGAACTCGTAGTCATTGGCAAAAGGCGTTGCCCCCACGACTTCATAGAAATCCGCTTCGGAACCATCCTGGTTCTTGCGGTGCGCGGTGGAGCGAAGGGTCGCGCCGCTCGTGTCGGTCCATTCCCGATCCCAGTACTTGCTGGTGCGTTTGCTGGCATTGAAGTCGGCCACCCACTTGGGAAGTTCGCTTCGAAAATACGTTGAGGTCACCCAGGCGCCGGACTTATGATCGATCCAATACGCCCCGTCCGCTGCGTGCCCGGCCGCGAGGACAGCGGCACGGTCCTTCAGAGACATGCCAAACACCCGTGCCTTTCCCTCGGTCGCCAGTTTGAGCTCATCCCCTAAAGTGCTGGCTAGCAGGTTCTGAGGCGATGCTCCGATCCTGCTGCCCTCGATGCCCACCAGGTGGGTAGCATCGTCCTCGACCGACGTCACCATTTTTTTCTTCTTTGCGTCCCACCACTCGTTTGCCATGATGCCGTGGCCGTTGCTGTAGGCGCCGGTCAGCAGAGTCGCGTGTCCGGGAGCCGTGCGAGTGTTGGCGTAGTCGTAGTTGCAGTCCGGGAAGTATGCGCCCCGTTCCAGGAACAGGCGAAAACCGCCCTCGGTGAAGCGGTCCCGGTAGCGCTCTAAGTAATCCTCCCGAAACTGATCGATCACCAGGATCACGATCAGGCGGGGACGGCCGTTGTAGGCGGAAGCGGCCGAGGGCTGCGGAAGGCAGGCCCACAGCAGCACGCTTGCGCACAAGCCCGTCGCGCCCCCTCGAGCCAGAGCTTTCATTGCGACGGTTAGTGTACAGCCAGCCTGGCGAACATCCCAAGTAGCCTGCATCTCCCTCGACAGGTGGCTGGCCTGTGGTCTATAAGCGGAGGGCACAAGAATTATCATGCAACATGGGGGGTGCATCCATGACGCTTGGGGCCTTAGCCATGGGCTTGGGGTTCGCGCTGGCGGCGGTTTTTGCCTTGTTGGGAGCTTCTTCCGCCACGCCGGCGGGGCCCTCGGCGGACGTGCTCGTGCGCGGCAAATACCTGGTCGATCAGGTAGCCATGTGCGGCGACTGCCACAGCCCGCACGACGAGAAGGGACAGCTGATCCAGGAAAAGTATCTGAAGGGATCGGTGCTCCCGTTCAAGCCGATCGTCCCCATGCCGGTGTGGGCGGACAAGGCGCCCAGCATCGCTGGTCTGCCGGGATGGGAACAGAGCGCGGCCATCAAGTTCTTCATGACCGGTGTCGCCTATAACGACCTGCCCGCGCGCCCGCCCATGCCCCAATATCGCTTTACCAAGCCGGACGCGAGCGCGGTGGTCGCCTACCTGAGGTCTCTGGAGAAGTCGGGCAGCGAGGCAAGTAGCTCGTCTGCGGTCCGTGCCGGGGCAGCGGGTTTCCGATAGACTAAAAAGCTGCATGCTTGATCTGAACTTTGTCCGTGACAATCTGTCGCTGGTCGAAGAAAAGCTGCGGCAACGCGGCCTGAATCCTGACGAGGTGCTGAAGGATTTCCGCGCCGCGGACACCCGGCGCCGCCAGGCCATCACCGAAGTGGAAACCCTGCAGGCGCGGCGTAACCGCCTCGCCGAGGAGATCGCGCAACGAAAGAAGGCGGGCGAGGACGCGGCGGGCCAAATGGCCCAGGCCAAGCAACTGCGGGAGAAAATCCAGGAGCTCGAGAAGTCCGCCGCCGATCAGGAAACCCGACTGCGTGAACTGCTCGCCGGAATTCCCAACCTGCCCCACGCCAGCGTGCCCATCGGCCAAAGCTCGGAGGACAACCTCGAGGTGCGCCGCTGGGGCTCGCCGCCCCGGTTCGGTTTCACTCCCAGGCCGCACTGGGAACTGGGAGAGAAGCTGGGAATCCTGGACCTGGAACGCGCGGTCAAGCTGACGGGAGCCCGTTTTGCCGTGTACTGGGACCTGGGAGCCAAGCTGGAGCGGGCGCTCGCCAATTTCATGCTCGACTTGCATACCAAGGAGCATGGCTACACCGAGGTCCTGCCGCCCTACCTGGTCAACTCGGATTCCATGTACGGGACCGGGCAACTGCCCAAATTCGCTGCCGATTCGTTTCGCGTACCCCACGGCGATAAGGACCTGTGGCTCATCCCGACTGCCGAGGTCCCGGTGACGAACCTGTACCGAGACGAGACCCTCGAGGAGGCCCGCCTGCCCATCTCCCTCACTGCGTACACGCCGTGCTTTCGCAGCGAGGCGGGATCCTACGGGAAGGATGTACGGGGCATCATCCGCCAGCACCAATTCCAGAAAGTCGAACTGGTGAAGTTCGCGCATCCGGACCGATCCTACGAAGAACACGAGAAGCTCACGCAGAATGCGGAAGCCGTGCTGCAAAGACTGGGCCTGCACTATCGGGTGATGACGCTGTGCACGGGAGACATGGGAGCCGCGTCGGCCAAGACCTACGATCTGGAGGTCTGGCTTCCGGGACAGGGCGTGTTTCGCGAGATCTCCTCCTGCTCCAACTTCGAGTCCTACCAGGCCCGGCGCGCTGGCATCCGCTTTCGCCGTGAAGGCAAGGGCAAAACCGAACTGGTGCACACCCTGAACGGCAGCGGGCTCGCCGTAGGGCGCACCTGGGTTGCCATCGTCGAGAACTACCAGCAGGCCGACGGCAGTGTGGCCATTCCCGAGGTACTACAGCCCTACGTAGGGGGGGAGCGCATCACCGCGAAGAAGTTTTAAAGAAACTTTAGATAAGCGTCTTCTCGCAGCCAATACGCGGGAGGCGCCCCCGCTCCACGTGATCGGAGCCTTCCCGGGAGCGATGTTCCGGGCCGTTTCCGCAATTGCCAAGGCAATTGCCAAGAAAAGGAGCAGTCACTAGACTTGGAAGGGACGAACACGCATCCGGCGGTTTCCGGCGGGCCGTCGCTGCCGATGAACTCCCTCTGGCGCACAATCCGGGGCTACATCCTGTGGAACTATGAGCGCGGCACCCTCCACTACGATGTGATGGTCACGCTGATTCTGTTATTCGTCTTTCTCTCGCCGTACGCCATCAACTTCAAAGACAAGCCGGTGGAACGGGTTCCGCACCAAACCGGTGTTGTCATCCAACCCGACGCAAAGGGCGGCGGATTCATCTACCAGATCGAAGCTTCGGCGATTTCTGCCAAGGATGACGCTGCCATTCGTGAGCAACTGGTCGAGATCATCGAGCCGATTGCCGGGGCCGTCGCTATTCAGAAGTATGAGCCCGTCCGCGACCGCACCGGCCGCGTGCTCGGTTACAAAGTCTGGATCGAAAAGGAATAGCGTCCGCTCTGGCACGGTGGGGAAAGGAAAAGAATGAAGCCGGTTCTGGCACACCGGATGGGTTTGATCTTCGCCTTGCTGCTGAGCGCGCCCTGGCGCCCGGCCGCCTCGTCGGCTGTGGCGAACGCGCCATCGTCGGCACAGGAGAGCGACTCCCGCACAGCGCTCGAAAAAGTCCTGGACCGGATGGACGCCGCCGCCGCGTCCTTTCGCACCACGCAAGCCAAGTTCGAATGGGACCAGTATCAGAAGGTCATCGACGAGACCGACTCCCAGAAAGGGACTGTGTACTATCGCCGCTCCGGCAAAGACATCGAGATGATGGCGGAGATTGCCGATCCGCCCAAGAGTGTGCTCTTCAACAACGGCAAGGTTCAGGTCTGGGAGCCGAAGCTGAACCGGGTCACCACCTACGAAGCCGGGAAAAACCGCGAAGCCGTGGAGAGCTTTCTGGTGCTTGGTTTCGGCGGTAGCGGCCACGACCTGCTGAAGTCATTCCAGCTGAAGTATCTGGATACGGAGAAGATCGACGGCGTCGAGAGCGTGAAACTCGAATTGATTCCGAAGTCCGAACGGGTGCGCAACCTCTTTGGCCACATCTGGCTGTGGATCGATCCGGCGCGGGGTATCTCGGTTCAGCAGCAATTTTTCGATACCGTTTCCGGAGATTACCGGCTGGCGAAGTACTCCTACATAGAAGTCAACCAGAAGATCCCGGACAGCGTTTTCAAGTTTAAGACCAGGGGCGATACCCAGTTCATTGCCGCACCGAAAGGGTAAGTTGTTGTATCCGGGAGCCCAAGATTATTAGGGCTGAAAATTGCGCAGGGGACGTCTATACTGCACAGATTGGGTAGTTGGTGACTCATGGCGAAAGTCTTTACCATTCCAGCCGTACCGAAGCTCGGCCGCAAGAAACGAGAACGCACTTCCGATCCGCGCTACGTGGATGGTCAGCGCCTGCTGGTGGAAGCAATGAAGTACCTGGCGAAGTCGGATCCGGTTCGAAACCGGGCGGCCATCGAACTTCTCTCTGAGCACGTCCGTACCCGCTTCCGCATGAGCGACTCCCCGCTCATGAGCGACTCGCCCATTACCTAAACAATTGTCAGGTGTTGCCTGGGCACGCCGTGCATCGCTGATTTTGCATTTTTTCCCGGCTCTTTCTTCCTAAGCTGCACAGAATCCGCCAGTCCGGCCGTACGGAATATGGAATCCGGTATTTTCTTCTGACTTGAAGTCATCTGGAAATCGCGCTGATCAAGAATTCATCTTGACTTCACATCTTTGCTAGTTAGACTTGAGCGCTAATCGGACCTCCACGCAGCGAGGGCTGCGCTGGAGAGGGGGAAATCCATGCTCAGCCGGCCTGCCCGGAAACGGGTTGTCTGCAGCTTTTGGCTAATCCTTTGCGTGAATCTCCCGGTTGCGGCACAAAAGATCACCGGTGACGTTGCCGGGAACGTGCTCGACAGTACGGGCGCGGTCGTGCCTGCCGCTGCGGTGACGGTTGAGAATCTCGCCACCGCTCTCGCCCGCCAGACCACCACCAGCGGGACCGGGAGTTACCGGATCACGGAACTACCGATTGGACGCTACAAAGTGACGGTGCTGGCGCCGGGTTTCAAAACCAGCATGCAGACGGTGGAGGTGGCCGCTTCCGGCGTTACCCAAGCCGATTTCAAACTGCAGGTCGGGCAACGTACGGAGACCATTGAAGTGGAAGGCACAGCGCCGCTGGTGGATCTCTCTCCCAACAACAACAACTACGTCGATAACCAAAAAATCGAGAACGTTCCACTCAATGGCCGCGATTTCACGTCCTTGCTTGCGATCACCCCGGGCGTGCAGCGCACTCCCGGCGGCGGGTACCAATCCATCAGCATCAACGGGGCCCGCATGAGTTCGAACAACTTCTTCATCGACGGCCTGTACAACAACGACCGCTACTACGGCGAGCCGGCCATCGGAGAAACCGGCATCCTGGGCATTCCTGCGGTCACCTTTCCGCCCGAGGCCATCGAAGAATTGAGCGTGCAGGAAACGCCCTCTGCCGAGTTCGGGGTCAAAGGCGGAGCACCCATCCTGCTGAGCATGAAAAGCGGGACCAACAGCTGGCACGGATCGGCAACCTGGGTCAACCACAGCGGCATTGGCGACGCCGTAAACTATTTTGCCAAGCACAACACGGACAACTGTGCCTCTCCCGGAGAATGCGAGAAGACGCCCATCCACAACAATCAGTTCAATGGCACGGTCGGCGGTCCGATCATCAAAGACAAAGCGTTTGTCTTCATGTACTACGAGGGGCAACGTTCCACTTCTCAGAGCATTGCCCAGAGGATCGTGCCCACCACCCAGGAGGTGCAGGATGCCTTTACCGCGGTGGGAAGCGCGGCGACCGATCTGGGGAAGACCCTGCTCGGTTATTTCCCCACCTCCGACAACGGGCTGATCATCCAGTCGACCCCGAATACCGCTACCCAGAACAGCTTCGGTGTAAAGTTCGATTACCGGTTCAATGCGAGCAACTCAGTGGCGGTCCGCTATATTTTCGGAGACAGCTTGCAGAATTCTCCTCCTTTCGCGGGGTTGCCACCCGCGAGCAGCTATCCGGCGAATCTGTTCAATTCGGTGGCGAACTCGCGTGCGCAAATGGCTGGCGTCAGCTGGACGTGGAACCTCAGCAACAACAAGATCCTCGAAAGCCGGTTGGGCTACACCCGGTTTTCCCAGTTGCTGGACGTGAATAACAAGATCGACCCCCAGAGCCTCGGCATGGACACGGGCCCGCTCAGCCCCGCGGATTTTGGAGTCCCGTATGTCTATCTGCTCCCCCTGGGTTACGGCGGCTACATCGGCGGCGTGCAGGGATATCCCCTTTCCACGCGCCCCGATGCCACCTACGACTGGTCGGAGCATTTCTCCTGGGTGAAGGGCAACCACAACATTAAGATCGGGGGGAACTACCAGGAAGCCTATACGGCCAGCCTGCGCAACAACGCTCGCTCAGGTTTCGACGAGTTCGGCTACGTGTCGGTGGCGAGTTACGTGTCGCCGACTGCGACCGACGATCCCGTAACCGATGCGCTGGCTGAACTCCTGCTGGCCAAAGCCGATTTCGCCAGCCGCAATTTCGGCGACACCTATCGCCACATCTACCAGAAGTCGTTGGGGCTCTATGCCCAGGACGACTGGAAGATCAAGCCCCGGTTCACCCTGACCTACGGCTTGCGCTGGGACATCCATGGCGCGCTGAGCGAGGCCAGCAAACAGGCGTCCAACTTTATACCCCAGTCTGGATTTGTACAGGTGGGGCATGGCATCGACCGGCTCTATAACCTCGATCTTCACGATTTCGGTCCGCGGCTCGGCTTCGCCTGGGACGTGTTTGGCAACGGCAAGATCGCCCTGCGCGGCGGATACACGTTGAGTTATGACGTGCCCGATTTCGGCGCCATGGCAGCACCCCACAGCTTCGCGGGGGCTCACGTCGGAGCCTTCACCCAGCCCGGCCTGGGGGTCACTTCCGTCACTGTAACCGGTGACGTGGGGAACGGAATCACCAGCCCTCCCCCCATGGCGAGTTCCTGTTACGACTTCAGCGCACAGAGTGGAGATTACATTTGCCTGAATCAAGGTCCCGTCTTTGGACCGAACCCGACCGGGACCCCGCCCTTTAATGCGTTTTCCGTGGTGCAGAACTTCAAGACGCCCCGCTACCACAATTTCAACGTCAGTATCCAGGACGAACTCTTCCGCAACAACGTGCTCACTCTGGCTTACTCCGGGCAGCGCGGCCGCGACTTGATCATTTATCATGACCTGAACGCGAATCCGCTCGGCAGCACGGACGAGAACGGTAATCCCTGCAGCGGAACCAGTTGCCAGAGTTCCCGTCCTTTCTTCGGTCAGTTCCCCGACCTCGAACACATCGTACAGGTCACGAACCTGGCTACGTCGCAATACGACAGCCTGCAGGTTTCCTACAACCAGCGCGGCTGGCATGGCTTCGATACGCAATACAACCTGACCTGGAGCAAGTGCTTCGACGATAATTCGACCAACCGCGGCGGAGCCGGCACCGGGGACTATCCGCAGCTGCAGAACCCGCTGAATGTCGCCAATGCGCGCGGACTCTGCGATTACGATGTGCGCCTGAACTTCAACGTGGGCGGCGTGTATGCCTTTCCCACGATACCGCGGGCGGGGAAGTACCTGGGCAAGGGCTGGCAGCTCAGCACGATCTTCACCGCTCTTAGCGGGCGCCCCTTCACCGTCATCGCCGGCGGCGGCACGGACCCTTCCGGGCAGGGCCTGGATGGCAGCTCCATCTTCGCCTCTTATGACGGAACACCCATCAAGTACAACTCGCGCAACCCCGACAACTACGTGGTGGAGACCTACACGACTCCCGGCCAACCCGATCCGTGCGGGAACCTCAACCTCAATGCCAACGGAGTACCTGAAGGTAACCTGCCTCTGTCGCCCTTCTACGTTCCCTGCGCCGGGACCGTGGGCACCTCACGGCGTAACCAACTGATCGGTCCCGGCCTGGCCCAGTGGGACATGAGCCTGATCAAGGCCACTCAGATCACCGAGCGGGTCAATCTCGAGTTCCGCTGGGAGGTGTACAACATTCTCAATCGCGGCAACTTCTATTATTTCCCCAATAACATTCTGAATGCCGGAGCCTTTGGCCAAATCAAGGAGACCAATGACGTCGCCGTGGGCAACCCGGTTATCGCCCAAGGCGGACCGCGCAACATGAACTTCTCGCTGAAGCTCACCTTCTAGGGCCGATTGCGAACCCCCGGGGAGCCTGGCCTGTGCTAGACTCCCTCTTCCCCTCTTATGCGGTCCCCGGTTTCTCCGCTGCTGCTCTGTCTCCTGATTTCCAGCGGCGGCGCCGTCCCCCAGTCCCCGCCAACGCAGCCCCGGGCAGCGCAGGCAGTGTTCAAAGCTGGGACCCGTCCCAACATCGTCCTGATCACGCTCGACACCACACGCGCCGACCGCATGGGTTTTCTCGGCTCGAAGCTCGGCCTCACGCCCAACCTGGATGAAGTTGCCCGCCAGGGCATCGTCTTTACCCACGCTTTCTCCCACGTCCCGCTGACCACCGCTTCGCACGCCAGCCTGCTCACCGGCACCTACCCGCAGTTCAACCATGTCAATGATTTCAGCGTGCCGCTCTCGCCCCGCCTGCCGTATTTGCCGGACCTGCTGGGCCACGGGGGTTACCACACGGGAGCGTTCGTCGGCTCGCTGATCCTTGATCCGCTCGATGGCACCGCTCCTGGCTTTGACCGGGGCTTCGAGGTCTACGATGCCGGCTTTCGCCTGCGCCGCCACGGCATGGACCGATACGGGACGGTTGAGCGCCGGGCCGGCGTGGTCGTCGACCATGCGCTCGGCTGGCTCAGCCAGTTGCACAATCCGCCGTTCTTTCTCTGGGTGCACCTCTATGATGCACACGATCCCTACGACCCGCCGCCGCCATTCAAGCAGCGTTTCACCGCGCAGCCCTACGATGGCGAGATTGCCTACGCGGATTCAGCTCTGGGCAAACTATTCAGGGAACTGCGCAAGCATGGCCTTTTCGACGAGACGCTCATCGCCGTCATGGCTGACCACGGCGAATCCCTGGGGGCCCACGGCGAAAACACACATGGCATCTTCCTCTACGAAGAGACTCTTCACGTTCCGCTGTTGATCAAGCTGCCCCTGCATCGCGCCGCCGGAAGGCGTGTCGAATCGCGTGTAGGACTCGTCGATGTCGCTCCCACACTGCTCGAAGAAGCCGGCCTGGCCGTTCCCAAGGAAATGCAGGGAGAATCCCTGCTCTCCCTGATCTCATCCAGGCCGGGAGAAGCGGGCGTAAAGAGGGCAGGCCAGGCATCGGCAGGGACACAGCCTCCAGACCGTCCCGCCTACGCCGAGTCCGACTACCCACACCGCGCTTTCGGCTGGAGTCCGCTGCGCGCGCTGCGCACCGGGAAGTATCTCTACATCCAGGCTCCGGCACGCGAACTCTACGACCAAACCAGCGATCCCCGGGACATGCACAACCTTGCCGCCAGCGCCCGGGCGGTCGCCGATACGCTGTCATTCCAGCTGGACCAATTCCGTCAGAGAACCAGCCGATCCCTCGTCGAACTGGCCAAGCCGGACGCGGAGCAGATCGAAAAACTGCAGGCCCTGGGCTACGTCGGGTCCGAGGCCGGCGCCAAGCCGGAGGCGGACCCGATTTCCGGCGCTGATCCCAAAGCGAAAATTGACATTGCTAACCTCCTCCATGACGCGATGTTGGATGTGGAGGACGCGCGTTACGAACAAGCCATACCGCGACTCGAACGCGTGCTCGAGCAGGCGCCCGACATGCCCGTGGCCAACCTGCAGTACGGCATGGCGGAGGCGCGCCTGTACCATTACGACAAAGCGATCGGACCACTCGAGAAGGCAGTCAAGATGCAACCCGACAACGGCATGGGGCATTACGAGTTGGGGCTGGCGCTATATGAAACCGGCGATTGGAAAGGAGCTGCACCGGAGTTCGAAGCCGCCGTCGCTCGCGCCCCGCGCTGGGCCGATGCCCAGTTCTCTCTGGCGGCCGTGTATGCGCGCATCGACCGCCTGCCGGAGGCCTTGCAGCACCTCGCCCTCACCCTCGCCCTGAACCCGGATCACTACCGCGCCAACCTGCTGCGAGGAAGAATCCTGTCTCTCGAGGGCAATCCGGTGGAAGCGCTGCCCAACCTGAAAAAGGCGGTCGAGGTGGAACCGGATTCCCGCGAGGCGCACCTGTTCCTGGCCGAAGCCTACGCCCAACTCGGCCAAACCCTGGAAGCACAGCACGAGCGTGACGCAGCCGACCGTTTGAGCGTCCCCAAGTAACACTGGCTCGATCAATGTCGAAGGGTGCCCCCTCCGAGACTCCCTCACTTCCATTTCCCAGAGGAAACGGTTTTTTGCCGGGTAGCGAGTAGCCATTCGTTAGAAGCCAGAAGTGTCAGAAGCCGGCGCTGTTCCGTGGGTTTAGCGGCTGTGCCTCCACAAACCCGACGCCAGCGCGAGCAGCGCGGGATAACACTCCAGGGTGTAGCGTGGCTCGGGATTCTCCAGTGTGCCCAGGAACAGCGAGCGCACCAGGATAAACGAAACCAGCAGCCCGATCCCAGCAAGGGGACGTCCTCGTATGGCTCCCGCCACCCCGGCCAACACATACAAGAGACCGGTCACTCCTAGCCCAATCGCCAACACCATCCGTCCGAAGTCATCCGTGAATTCATACCAGCGCGTGTCGGGAGGCAAGAGTTCTGTACGCGGACGCAACCACATATCGGCAATCCGCAGCGCCGGCAGCCAAACGTAGTAGCGCATGGGCGCCACCCGAATCCTCTCCTCGGCCAAGGCCGAGAACTGGGCATCGAGTTCTGGCGAGATACGCTGGTCGCGATTGTAGGCGGCAATCACCTCGTACGTCTTCTGGCGTTGCTCAGGAGAGTCGAATGCACGCAATGGCAGATTGTCGGCGTCCAGGGTATCACCGGGCACATTCCAATAAATCTCCTCGGTTGACACATAATCGGCGATCCAGGTTTTCATCCAGCGGTTGAAGCCGGTGGGCACGAACTCATCCTCTTCGTTGGCGTAGCGGGGCGGAAGAAACCTGAGTTCGTGGAGCGTGTGCCAGTTGCGCACGCCCCACAGCCCCAGGGGCGCCAAGGCACAGGCGGCCAGGATAACCCCTGCCCTCACCACGGCCGCCGCGGGTTGTTTCGACCGCAAGCCGCGCAGCAAGCGAAGCCCCAGGTACAGGCCGATCGCAATCAGCAGCAATCCGCCGTCAGGTCGCAGCAGGGCGCATGCTCCGACGGCCAGTCCGCATCCGAGCCAGGCCCGCGATCTGCCAAGCTCGAGCTCGTCGAGGCCGGTGACCGCGAGATCGAGAGCGAGCGCGGTGAAGAAGATTTCCCAGGTCTCCGTCAGGGCTGCTGCCGAATAATTCGCGAGAAACGGGCACAAAGCGGTCAGCAGGAAAGCGGCCTTTGCCGCCCTCGGCGAAACGCACCTCCGGGCCAGGTCCGCAACGACAAAGCAAGTGGCGACATCGACCAGGACCTGAAGGACCAGTACCGGAGCATAGTGATCCACCCCGAAGATAGCGAACAAGAATGCCAGCAACCCGGAATAACCGGGCAGCCGGGCGGCCGTCGGCATCAAGCCCTCGGCTGTGGTAAACCCGAACACTCCATGCTGCAACCAGTTCCGCGCCAGGTCGGCATAGAAGCGGGAATCCGCGGTGACCCGGGGAAATTTCACGAGGAAGAAAAGTCGGAGGGCCAGAGCGGCCAACACGCCGAAGCCGAAGAACCGCAAGTTCTGGCGCACAAGCTGGCGCACAGTAGGAATATAGCGCGTTTCCGTCTTGACATTCCGGAATGCACGCTCTCC
This sequence comes from Terriglobales bacterium, assembly GCA_035623795.1. Lineage (GTDB taxonomy): Bacteria > Acidobacteriota > Terriglobia > Terriglobales > Acidobacteriaceae > DASPST01. The sequence goes on along the minus strand of DASPST010000033.1, from coordinate 76,763 downwards.
CGGCACTGAAAAAACCCGGCCAACCATCGTTGACCCCCTGGCGAACGCATCATAGGATTGATACGAAACCTTCTCATGGCAAAACCAGTCTTCTACGATCCCCGCCAGTCCCGCTGGCGCCGATTGCGGCGCTTCTTTGATTTGCTCGGCCTGTCCATCACGCTGTTGGTGGGTTTTTTCATCTATACCGCTGCTCGCAACGAACAACTTCCGCAATTCCCCTGGGCGGAGCAGAAACGTCCCTACCACGGCCTCAAGGAGAAGGAAAAAGAGAAGGCCAAGGAGCGTCGCCGGCTGGCCGCCCAGCGTACCCACCGCCAGTCCAAAGAGGCGCCGTCAACCGTCACTCTGAACGCTGAAGAAGGCATCCGCGCGGCCTTTTACGTCCAATGGGACGCCGCCAGCTTCTCCTCCTTGCGCGAGTATGCCCGCCAGATTGACCTGCTCTACCCCGAATGGTTGCACGTGCTTGGCCCCGACGGCACAGTCCAGGGTCTGGACCAAGAGACCTACAAGTACTTCAACGTCGTGCAGAAGGGCAAAGTCCATCCCGTCGACGACCGGGTCATGCCTTTCCTGAAGTCCGAAGATACCGGGATGGAAGTCTTCCCCCTGGTCAACAATTTCGACGAGACGGAATGGAAGCCGGAGATCGCGGGGTTTCTTATGAACCCCGACGCCCGTACCTCGTTTTGCCAGCAGATCATGGCCTTCCTCGGGTCGGATAAGTATCGCGGCCTGATGATCGATTTCGAGGACTTCCCCAGACGCGCACAGCCCGGGTACCAGGCCTTGCTCTCCGAGTTATCTGCCGACCTGCATGCCAAGGGACTCAAGCTCTACGTGAGCGTGCCCGCCCGGGACCGGGACTTCGACTACACCGCCATCGCCGCCAAGACCGACGGTGTGGTGCTGATGAACTACGACGAGAACGAGTCCGAGAATGACGCCGGCCCTGTGGCTTCGCAGGACTGGTTCACCAAGAACCTGGAGCTGGCTCGGCAAAAGATCCCCCAGAACAAGCTGATCTGCGCCATCGGCAACTACGGCTACGACTGGGTGGAGAAGCCCAAGAAAAATCCGCCGCCCGGTCTCAAAAACATCAACGTGACCGTGCAGGAAGCCTGGCTGGCGGCGCGCGACTCCGAAGAAGACGTCGACTTTGATTCCGACAGCCTGAACCCGCACTTCAGCTACCTGGACGAGCGCAACCTCAAGCATGAAGTCTGGTTTCTCGACGGTGTGACCGCGCTCAACGAGATGCGGGCCGGCCAGTCGCTGGGCATCAAGACGTTCGCGCTGTGGCGGCTGGGCTCGGAAGATCGCTCCCTATGGAAGATCTGGGATATGCCCGGGGACACCGGCGCTCCCGACAAACTCAGGGACGTCCCCCCCGGCCAGGATGTCGACATGGAGGGCCAGGGCGAGATCCTGCGCATTGAGGCTCGCCCGGCCAACGGAATCCGCAACCTCGTCGTTGACGCAAACACAAAGTTGATCACGGACCAGAGTTTCGACTCTCTGCCCCAGCCCTACCGCGTGGCCCGCTATGGCGCCTTGCCCAAGCAGGTTTCCATTACTTTCGATGATGGGCCGGATCCGCAGTGGACGCCCAAGATCCTCGATGTGCTCAAGCGGGAGCACGCTCCGGCCACGTTCTTTCTGATCGGCCTGGAGGCTGATCGGTATGCCGAGGTCACTGCGCGGATCTACCGCGAAGGCCACGAGATCGGCAATCACACCTTCACCCATCCCGACATCAGCAATATCTCCAAGAGCTTCATGAAATTGGAGCTCAACCTCACGGAACGGCTCTTCGCCAGCCGTCTGGGCATCCGCACCATTCTGTTCCGCCCACCCTATTCCACTGACCAGGAGCCCGACACCGCCGACCAGGTGCGCCCGCTCGAGGTCACCCAGGACCTGGGCTACATCACGGTTGGAGACCGCATCGATCCCAACGATTGGCGAGAAAATCCCCGGCGCTCGGCCGAACAGATCACGGCAACAGTGATGAAAGACCTGCCGCCCTGCAACGCCCTCGACCAGCTCTGCGGCAATATCATCCTGCTCCACGACGGCGGCGGCGACCGCCGCGAAACGGTGCGTGCGCTGCCTATGATCATTGAGGGGTTGCGCGCCCGGGGTTACGCCATTGTTCCTGTCTCGGAGTTGCTGGGCAAGACCCGGGCCGACATCATGTCGCCCGTGCCCATCAACGAGCGCTGGGCCGCCCGCCTGAACTGGATTGGTTTCTGGCTGTTTGACGTCGGCAGCCAGACTCTGGTCTGGATCTTTTTTCTGGGCGACCTGCTCATGACCGGTCGCCTGCTCTCCATCGGCCTGCTGGCGGTCTACGATCGGCTACGCCGTAATGAAATCGGAACTCCCGGCCAGATAGCTTCCTTCAAGCCCCGAGCGGCCGTGCTGATCCCGGCCTACAACGAGGAAAAAGTCATCGAACGGACAGTGCAGTCCGCGCTCGATTCGGATTATCCCAATCTGCGCGTGATTGTGATTGACGACGGTTCGAACGACCGCACGCTGGAAGTCGCGCGCGAAGCCTTCGCCCGCGAAGAAGCTGAAGGCCGGGTCCTGATCCTGACCAAGCCGAACTCCGGGAAGGCCGAAGCTCTCGACTTCGGGCTCGAGCATCTGCGAGACGAAGAGATTTTCATCGGTATCGATGCCGACACCATCATCGCTCCCGACGCGATCTCCCACCTTGTCCCGCACTTCCTCAACCCCAAGGTCGGGGCGGTCGCCGGCAATGCCAAGGTGGGCAACCGCGTGAACCTGTGGACACGCTGGCAGGCCCTGGAATACATCACCAGCCAGAACTTCGAGCGGCGCGCCCTGAATACCCTGGGTGCGGTCAGCGTGGTGCCGGGCGCCATCGGCGCGTGGCGGGTCTCCGCCGTGCGCGAGGCCGGTGGCTTCCACGTGGACACCGTGGCGGAAGATGCCGACCTGACCATGGCGCTGCTGCGTCGCGGTTATCGCGTAGAGTATGAAGACCAGGCTCTGGCCTACACCGAGGCTCCCACCACCGCCAATGGCCTGATGCGGCAGCGCTTCCGCTGGTCATTCGGAATTCTGCAGTCGGTCTGGAAGCACAGTGGAGTGTTCGCCCGCAAGGGAGTTCTGGGCTGGGTGGCTCTGCCCAATATCCTCATCTTCCAGATCCTGCTCCCGCTGGTGTCGCCGTTCATCGACCTGATGTTCGTGGTCGGCGTGATGTGGTACTTCGTGCAAAAATACTTCCACCCGGAGTCCACCGATCCAGCCAGCTTCCAGAAACTGGTTGTGTTCTTCCTGGCGTTCCTGGTGATTGACTTCCTGGCTTCGGCGATTGCCTTTGCCCTGGAGCGCCGTCGTCCCGAGGCGCGCGAGGATGTGTGGCTCCTCAGCCAGGTCTGGCTGCAGCGCTTCGCCTACCGGCAGTTGTTTTCAATGGTCCTGCTGAAAACCCTGAAGCGAGCCGCTGAAGGACAGAAGTTTGCTTGGGACAAGCTCGAGCGGACGGCGGCCGTGAGGGCCCCTGCCGAACGCCGCGAATCGGTAAAGGTGTAACGCCACCGGTGCCGGAAGCCCCGGCTAGCCCACGCCAAGTCGAAGGAGCATGGTTGTCGGGCGCGCTTGCTCGCCCGCGGAGCTGGTCGACAGGCATAGCTACGGGCAGCCCATCGCTGTTCCTCGTCGCGGTGGCCAGCTTTTTCCGCCATAGCCCCGTGACCCCTGTCACTGACACCGGTTCCCGGAAGCGGTCTCCTGATGGCAGGAGTCACTATGCACACCATCATCGAGCCCTTCCGCATCAGGAGTGTCGAACCCATCCGCTGGACCACGCGGGAGGAGCGAGAACAACTGTTGCGTGCCGCACACTACAACCCGTTTCTTCTGCCCGCGGACGACGTCCTGATTGACCTCCTGACCGACTCGGGCACCGGGGCGATGTCCACCCGCCAGTGGGCCGCGCTGATGGAGGGCGACGAGAGCTACGCCGGCAGCCGGAGTTTCGACAACTTCCGCAGCTCCGTCCAGGATGTCTTCGGCTACCGCCACGTGATTCCGACGCACCAGGGGCGTGCTGCCGAGCGCATTCTGTTCAGCGTGATGTGCAAGAAGGGCGATGTGGTCCCCAACAACACCCACTTCGACACCACCCGCGCCAACATCGAGTTCGTCGGTGCCGAGGCCCTGGACCTGCTCATCCCCGAGGGCCGCCAACCCGGACGGTACCATCCTTTCAAGGGCAACATGGACGTGGACGAACTCGAGACGTTGATCCAGAATGTCGGCCGCCCGCGTGTGCCCCTGGTCATGCTCACCGTGACCAACAATTCGGGCGGTGGCCAGCCTGTCTGCATGGAGAATGTTCGCGCCGTGAGCCAGGTGTGTCGCCGCTATCAGATCCCCCTCTACTTCGACGCCTGCCGTTTCGCCGAAAACGCCTACTTTATCAAATTGCGGGAGAAGGAATTTGCGTCGAAGACACCCAAACAGATCGCCCAGGAGATGTTCGCCTACGGCGACGGCTGCACCATGTCGGCCAAGAAGGACGGCCTGGCCAACATCGGCGGTTTTCTCTGCACCAATGACGACAAGCTTGCCCAGCAGGAAAAGGATCTGCTCATTCTGACCGAGGGCTACCCCACCTATGGAGGGCTCGCCGGCCGTGATCTCGAAGCCATCGCGGTGGGCGTGCAGGAAGCCCTTCACGAAGATTACCTGCGCTACCGCATTGCCTCCACCGCCTATCTCGGCAATCACCTTTGCGAACAGGGCGTACCCATCGTCGAGCCACCGGGAGGCCATGCTGTCTATCTCGACGCGCGTGCCTTTCTGCCCCACATCCCGCCCGAGCAGTTTCCCGGTGTCGCGCTGGCTGCGGAGCTCTACTTGGAGGGTGGAATCCGGTCCGTCGAGATCGGTACGTTGATGTTTGGCGCAGCTGCGAAGATGGACCTGGTCCGCCTCGCCATTCCCCGCCGCGTCTACACCCAGAGCCACATCGACTATGTCATCGAAGTTATCCTCGAGGTCTGGCGCAACCGCGAACGGGTGCAGGGTCTCAGGCTCGATTACGAAGCGCCTTTCCTTCGCCACTTCACCGCGCACCTGGAGCCGCTGCCGGGCGTGCTGGCGGCGCCAAGCTCTCGCTCGAGCCGCGAGTGGTAAAGAAACCCGAGCGAAGCCCGGTTTCGCGACCCACGCCTATCGTGGGCAGGGGGGAGTCAGACCTCTTCATCAGGATGGGTGCATTCTCCGGTGCTACAATGACGATGGCATAGTCATCGGTCCAAGCCCGGACCCGAGTTCAAATCCCAGCCGAGGTGCACTCATGGCAACCGTCGAAGCCCCTATCCGCCTGCAAATCCGCCTGCATGCCGGCCCCTTCGTCAATGAACCGCTGACCGACTTCAGCAAGGAAGAAAACGCCCGCAAGATGCGCGCCGCCCTTGAAAAGGTGCGTGGCCAACTGGGCCGGGAATATGACCTCATCCTGGGCGGCAAGCGGGTTCGGACCGGGGAGAAGATCAAATCCATCAACCCGGCCCGGCCCTCGCAGGTGGTGGGAATTCACCAGAAAGCCGGCCGTGATCAAGTCGAACCTGCCATGAACGCCGCCCTGAAGGCGTTTGAGAGCTGGAGCCGTACCTCGGTGGAGGAACGGGCCAGCCTGCTGTTTCGCGTCGGCGATCTGCTGCGTGAGCGCAAGTTCGAATACATGGCCTGGCTGGTCTTCGAGGTCAGCAAGAATTGGGCCGAGGCCGATGCCGACATCGCCGAGACCATCGACTTCTGCGAGTTCTACAGTCGGGAAGCTTTACGCCTCTCGAGGACTGCCGCCCCGGTGCAGTTGCCCGGCGAGCGCGATTCCCTGTTCTACGTTCCGCTGGGGGTAGGTGCGGTCATTCCGCCCTGGAACTTTCCGGCGGCGATCATGGCGGGCATGACCCTGGCTTCGATCGTCTGCGGCAACAGCGTGATTCTCAAGCCTTCGAGCGACTCGCCCACCATCGCCGCCAAGTTCGTGGAACTGCTCGAAGAGTCCGGGATGCCCGAGGGTGTAGTGAACTTCTGCCCGGGCGCGGGCGCCAGCTTTGGCGACGCCATCGCGGCCCATCCCAAAATGCGCTACATCGCCTTCACCGGATCGCGCGAGGTCGGACTGCACATCAACCAGAGCGCTGCCGCGCAGGGTCCCGGCCAGATCTGGATCAAGCGCACGATTCTCGAAATGGGCGGCAAGGACGCCATCGTCATTGACGCCGACAGCGATCTGGACGCGGCCGTGGAAGGAGTAGCCCAGGCCGCCTTCGGCTTCCAGGGGCAAAAGTGCTCGGCCTGCTCCCGTGCGATCGTGGATGAGCGTGTCTATGACAAGTTCCTCGACCTGCTCAAGGCACGGGTGGAGAAGATCACGGTGGGCGATCCCGCGGAGAATGCCAACATGGGCGCTGTCATCAACGAGGGTTCAATGAAGGATATCCTGGCCTACATCGAGGCCGGCAAAAAGGACGGGCGCCTGATCACCGGCGGCGAACGCGCCATGGGGGCCGGCGAGGGCTACTTCCTCCAGCCGACCGTCATCGCCGACATCGAGCCCAAGTCGACACTAGAACAGGAGGAGATCTTCGGTCCGGTGCTGGTGGTAATCAAGTCGCGCAACTTCGATCACGCTCTGGAGATCGCCAATGACACCGAGTTTGGCCTGACCGGCGCGGTCTACACCCGGTCGCGCGACAAGATCGAACGCGCCATCCGCGAGTTCCACGTCGGCAATCTCTACATCAACCGTAAGTGCACCGGGGCTATCGTCGGCGCGCATCCTTTCGGCGGCTTCAACATGTCCGGCACCGATTCCAAGTCCGGCGGTCCGGATTACCTGTACCTGTTCTCACAGGCCAAGGCGGTGGGGGAGAAGATTACCGGCCAGTGAGCCGTTACGTCTACTGCACTCGACGTCTCGGGCGACGGTCCTGAGAACCGACACAAATACGCCCACGCCGCTTGCCCTCGATGGGCGAGGCGGCACGGAAGCAAGAAGATTTCGGCTCACGACCCAAGGGAGTGGCGGCTACTGCTCCCTCAGGTCCTTGGTGTGGAGTTCGAACTCTACGTTCCGTTCGCGGTTCAGGCGTACGGTCTGATAGAGGTCCACGCTGTCGAGCGGAAGCTCTTTTTGTTCGCCGGATTCAGAAACACAGTGCAGCTGACTTCCCTGCACCCAGTATTCCCTGGCGACAAACGCCGATCCGCCCTTCAGGATGATGAGCGTCGAATGATCTTCCCGCGTCGCCTGGACCGCAGGCAGCGCGACCGACGCCGGCTCGGCCGCAGGCGACGCATTCACGTCCGCGGTTGGAGCCACGACGTCCCGCGTCACCGCTGAGGCGGGACGTAACAATCCGTATTTGGCCGGAGTGTAGCTTCCGGGTGTAACCCACGGCGGAGCCGGCACGGAAGCGCGCGCCTGAATCGCCGGGACCGTCACATCCTCCATGAGCCGCATGGTGAGGCGGGACTCGCCCTTCAGGGTCGGATAGGGTCCACGCATGGGTAGGGTGATGATCTTGATCGGCCATAGGACGGGGATCATCCAACCGAGGGCATCGCGCTTGGGATGACCCTTACCATGAATCCTTCCATCCTTGTCCGTCTTAAGGTGCGGAGCCGCGATGATCTTGGTGGACAGCGGCAGAATTTCGGCGCCAGGCAGGATGATGCGGTCAAACTCCAGGTCCAGCCAGCCTTTGCCGACAAGACGGCCAGGGTCTTTCGAGTCCTGGAGATGGCCGCTGAGCATCGCGCCCCGGGGGAAGACGGAGTGGCCAAAAGCGGCAACCGAGCCCAGGCTGCAGAGAACCGGGTCGCCGATCTGGACGGTCTTGGAGGAGAAGTTAGGGTCGTCCATCGTGCAATGCAGGATCGTTCCGGCGGGGATGATTTCTTCGCGCGTTGAGGCACCGGCCACAAGGCTGGGGGAAACACACAGTACGAGGGTCAACAACAGAGACATTCGCGGCATAACAGGTCTCCTTAGAGGTACATCGTGCGCCCTTGCCTGATGGCCTTGGGGAGGAAAGCCGGCATGAAGGGCGGAGACCCCGGGGGATGGACGGGGATGCCGGAAGCGTATGCGATTTCGGGAGTGGAGTCAATGAGTTGACAGTCGTGAGCTGGCAGTTTGCAGCTCAAAAGAAGACAGGGTGGTCTACTTGCGCGTTCAGACATGGCTGTCAGCTGCCAGCTGAGGCTCTCGAGAAGAGCCTCAGGTTTGACTCTGCTCTCGAGCCTGCGTGACAGACCTGCCGAGCTCGCTTCCGAATGCCGCACCCCTCCTTTGTGACATGTTCAAGAGTCTGAAAACAAATCACTTGTCTTTCGGGTGCCGGTTTCAAGGAAGATCCACTCGGTTCCCTGGATCCTATGATGGCAGAACGCACAGCATGTTCCGCGCAGCTTTTCAGCTCAGCGCCCGGCGGTGAAGTAGTACGCGTTGTGGCCAGTGAGCAAGTCCTTGCCATAGATGAAGGTGAGACCAACCCCCAGAACGCGCAGCTTAGCCTGTACCCCGGTGTCCCAGAGCCAACCGGAGGATCCGAGGCTGCCGGTTAGATCGGTGATCCTTCCGCTATCGAGGAAGGGAGCCACTCTGATGGTGACGAGGCCATTGCCATACACTTTCTTGTCCATTTCGGAGTTGGTGAGGACATAGCGGAGGCCGAGCGGGGCGCTGCCTTTGCGGCCGTCCCGGGTGCCGACGTGGGCCCGCATCCAGAGATCGTTATCCCGTTCCATGCCCAGCATGTAGAGCTCATCGAAGGGAGGCTGGCCCCAGCAGTTCCCGCCGCGCAACCGAAACCAGGTTTCGTAGTCGTCTCCTTCAGGTTTCGCAAGCCAATGCGCCGCCAGCGAACCCTGCAGCTTGGCAAAGGCCTCGGAGGGGTCGGACCAGATACGCGCCAGTTGCGACGAGCCAGTGGCTACGAGGGTGAAGCGATGCTCCGGGACTCGCCACAGCTCGTATCGGATCGCCAGAATCTGTTTCAGCTGAGGGCCTGCCAGCAGCAGTTGTGGGGTCAGGGTCGATCCCGGGACGACATTGCGGTAGTCGCGATGGGAGAATTCCAGGGCTGCCGACCAATCCCAGTGCCCACTATTGAAGGAGGTGATTTCGGCGCTAGCCACTTCCCGCCTCAGGTTGAGAGCGCCCAGCAGCGGAGCCGGACCGGTGAACGAGCCCCGAATCTCCCAGTTCTCGTTGCGCAAGTCGACCCCCAACCGATAGCGCCACTTGGGATTCTGGCGCAGGGGGCCGGCAAGTTCGGCACCGAGGCGTCGCTTCTGGGAATCCCAGCGGACGAGCGACGTGACGTTCATAGCGGCGCGATCCAGGTTGAAATATGCCGGGTAGAGAGTCTGATAGGCCACGCCGCTCAGAGTCGACAGCAGGGCTTCCCATTTGTTGACGCCCCAGCCATTACGTTCCTGAAAATTGAGGATGACGTCGAATTTCCCATCCTCACGGGCTGCCAGTTGGTAGCGCGCAACCGGAAAAATCTCCAGGCCTTCGACGCGCACCAGGCTGGTCCTCAGTTGAGCCAAGAGCAGGGGACTGGCAGGGGCGAAAGCCTGGGCGCGGTCGAGTAAGGCCGGCCGGATGAGGAGCGGGTGTTCAGGATGGATGCTGGCAATCTCGGGCTTACTAATCCGGTTCCAGTACTTGAGCGCGGCTTCGAGGTTGCCTTCGAGGAAGTAAAGGGCAGCGAGAAAGTCGTTAGCGTAGGCGTCGCTGGGGTCCAGTCGTAAGCCCTTATGAAGCCAGCCGGCAGCTTCGGCGTAGCGCTTTCGCTTGAAGGCCACTCCCGCCAGTTCGATGGGAAAGCGTTTGTCCCGGGGCTCGAGGCGGGAGCCCGCGAGGAGAACCTCACGGGCCTCGGTCCAGCGCTCCAGTTGTGCCAGCGCGCTGCCGTAGTAATAATCCATGTCGGCATCGCGGCGGGAAACCGGCGCGAGATCGTGCGCAATCTCCTCCCAGCGCTGCTGGGCGAAGAGTTGCTCGATCTTCGTCTGGAAAGCGGCACTGGCAGCCGCTGGCGTGGACATCTGCCCATCCGCCAGCCGCGCGGTGCAGCTCAGGGCCAGCAAGAAGACTAAGGAGCGGATGGCGTAGCCCCGTCGTAAGGAACCGCCAGGAGGGTCCAATTGCCGGCTTCTTTCCACTGCCTCTCAAACTCCACCCTGTCTCGCTTGAGCAGCTTGCGCTCCGCGGGATCGTTGACCAGCACCAGTCCCCGCTCCCAGTCGAGCCCCGCCACCACCAGGTAGTGCAACGGCACATCCCCGGCTGCGGGCTTGAGAGCCACGATCAGGGGGCGTCCCTTCTCGAGTTGTTGCCGGAGATCCTGCCAGGTGCCGGTAAAGGCGAAGGAGCGAAAGCCGTTCTGCTCGAGATACCGTTCCAGGGCGGAAGCGTAGATCCCGTGCACTTCACCAGAATAGAGCGCCCGCTGAATGTGCTCCGCATCCGAGCTCGCGCCCGGGGGTTGGCCTTGCTGGTGCTGCCAATACTGCATGACCATGGCAAGACTGGCAGCCCCACAGCCATTTTGCTGCTGCTTTATGAAGGGAACATCCAGCCAGACGCCGGAAGACTCCGCGGCGAACAGCAGGGCGCCCAGGCACGACGTTACAGCCAGCCATCGGCAGTGTCCCCCCACCATGGATACCCTAGCGAACCGCCACAATGATCAGAATGACCACGGCGATCCCGATGAGAATGATAAGCAAGTCGCGGTCGCTGAGGTTGCCGGCCGCAAAATCCGCTTGCGCTCTCTGGGCGCGGGAAGCGAGCTGCGCGAGCTCCTGGTCGCTCAGGCCGGAAGCAGCCTGCTTCACCTGGGTGGGATCCACATGTGCCGCTTTCAGGGCTTTTTCGGCCGAGGGAGCTGACAGGAACTGGCAGATGGTCTCGACGTTGCCCTGGCGCGCCTCGGTGACCGCCATCATCGCGTTCTGCAATTCCGCTGAACTGACGACATGAGCCTGGGCCACCAAGTCTGGAGGAATTGCGAAAGCTAGCGCCAGAACACACGCCGTCGTCACCTCCACAGACTTCCGCAGCCAAGAAAGCATCTCTGCTGTCTCCTGGAGAATGATTTGTGGCCAGATAGAATCAATATACCTGCTCAAACCGGGATTGTGTATCCGCGCTCAAGGATGTCCGGTTTGTTCCTGAGCATGCTGTCCAAACCGGCTCCCAAGCGCTTGCTGCCAAGCCCGAGAACGGGAGTACACTGGAGTCAACGGTCCCCGGGGTGGGACGGTCATGGCCAGCCGAGTTGGTTTCCGTTCGTGGCCGGCAGGCGCAATGTTGGTTTTGCTGGGTGTCCTGTCTGTGCTGGCTCCCGCAAGGGCGAATGGCAGCGGGAGTGGCCACGGCGGCGGACATTTTGGCGGCGGGCACGGGCATTTCGGCGGTCACGCGCGCGGTGGCTACGCCGGTGGGCATTTCGGCGGGTGGTTTCACGCTTTTGCACATCGATCTGCACCGCGGAACGCAGGAGCTCAATTCGCTGGCGGCTTTGATCGAAGCCATCCGGAACTGAGTTTGCCGTTTTCCGGCGTGCCGCCGGCGCCGATGCATCCGGTTCCGTCGACATCGCTTTGGATTCCTGCTCTTCCCCGACCCAAGTCCGTTCGCGACGTTGCTTTCTACACCGCCGGCTTCCGCCATTATCGCCACTCCTTCTCCAGCCGTTTCCCGATGTTTTCTTCCTCAGGCTGTTTCTTCAACGGCGTGAATCAGGTTTGTTTTTTCGAGCCTTTCCTCGCGCTGTTTTGCTTCTCAGGCAGCTTTGATCCCGCTTTCGGATTTGGCTTTGGCGGGGACTCGCTCGCCTCCACGGATCAACTCGATTCCTTGAAGGCCTCGGGCATGGCCGCCGATTTGTCTCGGCGTTCTCCAAGCGACGCGCACCCTGCCGTCGAGGCGGCAGCCGAAGCCGCCGCCACGGTGGAGCAGGGAGCTTTCGTGCTGGTGCTGAAGAGTGGGACCGTCCACGCCGTGACGGACTACTGGCTGGCGGCCGGGTATCTCGAATATGTCCGGCCGGACGGAGCGCGCAGCCACATTCCCCTGGAGACGCTGGATCTGGAGGAAACCGTAGCCGTGAACTCGCGCCGTGGACTTCCGTTTGTTCTGCGGTCCCCGGGGAACCCTGAATCAGTTCGGTGAGAATGCAAGCCTCGGCCGAATCTGCTGTTGCGTTGCGCTGACTTCCGCGGACTCCCCAGGCTCGCAGCAAAATTAGTTTGCGATCCTATCTCCGTACACGCGCACGCAGCCCCGCGGCGTACCATGGGCTGTCCGATTATCATCCGTCAAACTCAGCTTCGAGGGAGGACTTCATGCGCGGTCTCGAGGGCAAACGCGTCCTCATCACCGGCGGCGCCAGCGGAATCGGGGCTGCGACTGCAGCTCGCTTTCTGGAGGAGGAGGCGCGGGTGGTGGTGCTCGACCAGGATCCGAAGGCACGTGCACAGATCCAGCGCCAATTGCCGGCCCTCGCCGGAAGTGTGGCCGCCGATGTCTCCAGCCGGGCGCAGGTCGAAGCCGGGTTTGCCGAGGCGGTGGGCCTGATGGGAGGAGTGGATGTGCTGATCAACAACGCTGGTATCAGCATCCGGCACAAGTTTCTCGACATCACCCCGGAAGAGTGGGGGAAGGTCATCGCCGTGAATTTGACCGGTGTCTTCTATGTAGCTCAGGTCGCCGCGCGGCACATGTGGGAGCAGGGGGGTGGGATCATTCTGCAGACCGCCTCCACTAACGGTCTGGTGGGGTATCCGTACTATGCCGATTACAACGCTACCAAGGCGGGGGTGATCGAGCTGACGAAGTCCATGGCCCTGGAACTTGCGCCCAAGGTGCGGGTGTGCGCCGTAGCTCCGGGATACGTCCTGACGCCCATGCAGCGGGCAGAGTACACCGACGAGATGCTGGCCGAGGTGAACCGCAAGATCCCGCTGGGCCGTCACGCCAGGCCCGAGGAAATCGCCGCCCTGTTTGCCTACCTTGCCTCTGACGACGCTACCTATCTCACCGGGCAGGTATTCACCATCGACGGAGCGGAAACCGCGGGCGGGCTGGCGAGCCGCTGAGTGTTTCTGCTCGCGGGCCCGCGCCCGGCACGACGTCGATCATCGGGTCTTCTTCGGAAACCACCACACTCGCACGTGCTGGCCGGGAATGAACGGCCGATCAAAGAACCAGGACTGGCTGCCGGATTCGTGGTGCAGGCTGTCATCGCCTCCGGAGACAAACTTCAGTTCTTCAGGAAGTTGCTGCAGCTGGACGGTTGCCCCGAGAGTGGCTTCGCCGAAATCCGTGCTGTCCGAATACTGGTCGGGCATGGTGACCCGGTACCGCCAGGTAACCTGGCAGACTGCCTTTAGGTCAGCCGCAACCGGGTGGAGCGCCACCTTGGGCAGAAGGTAGCCGGGCACTCGCTTGACGTGGAGGTCGTTCGCGGTCTCCACCTTGGAGAAGAGATGGTCCTCGGCAAGGGTGTGGATCTTCCTGCCGGCGATCCCATATTCCAGGAATCGGAACTCCGGTTGCCAGAAGGTTTCTCCCGTGAATTCCGGGGCATAGTCCACGATCGCGTCGGAGTAGTTCCGCACCTCATAGCGGATCTCGACATCCAGCATGACCCGCCCATCCTCAGGAGGCGAGAAGCTGTAGGACTTGACGTAGTGGTCCCGGACCAACCCCGTCCCGACGATGGTTTTGATTCGAGCCTGCAGCTCCGCCGGCAGCCCACGCCCGATCAGCTTCTGGGCTACGTTCTCGGAAAGCTTTTCGACCAGGGGCCTGGCGGCGGTCAGTTCCAGAACCACGCCAATGACCATAGCAACCAGAAGCGTATCGGCCAGGAAGTAAACCAGGTCGGTGCCTGGCCACCAGTAAGGGTACTTGAGTTTGGCGACGGCCCCCAAAAGGCCGAGGACGAGAAACGGGAGCAGTAACCGCACGTAATCCCGGATGGACAGTTGCCGCATGAGCTGCCGCTTGACGCGCGGCGCCTCGGCCGCCACCACCGGGGTCACCGGTTCGTGAGGCACTTCCCCACCTGCGCTGAGAATCTCGAAAGCTTCCATCACGCTACCTCAATCCGGGCGTAATTCACCCCGAGCACTTCTGTGCACTTTGTTTTCCAAATCCACAGGGTGGCGAAAGGCAACAAATCCCGCAGCATCCGGGCGGAGTGACAGGAATTGGCAAGTGAAGAGCCAGCGCCCAGGGTGCAAAATTCGCTCTGTGGAAATCCCGCCCCGCCACGAAAGGGGTCACCTAGTAACCTCTCTCGAACCGGTTTCCTGGCGGCAAGCGAGTAAACTGACAGTTCTTGCGGCGGAGCATGCACCATGACTCTAACTCCTGACCACTCGCGCACTCTGGAGGGCAAGTCCGCGCTCGTCACCGGCGCCGCCTCCGGCATAGGGCGCGCCACCTCCCTGCTCTTTGCCCGCGAGGGCGCCTCCGTGCTGTTGACCGACCTGAACGAAACAGCTGGACGCAGAGTCGAGCGCGAGATCACAGAGGCAGGCGGCCGAGCCATGTTCGAGGGAGCCGACGTCACCGTGTCTGAAGATTGTCGGCGCATAGCGCAACTTGCCATGGAGCAATTCGGGGGACCGCAGATTCTGCTCAATAACGCCGGCATCATGCGCCGGGCGTCCGTGGTTGAACTCAGCGAGCCGGACTGGGACCGGGTGATGGACGTCAACGTGAAAGCCATCTTTCTGATGTCGCGCGAGGTGATTCCGTGGATGGAGAGGGCGGGCGGCGGCTCGATCATCAACACCGCTTCCGGCTGGGGACTGGTGGGTGGGCCGCGGGCGGCGGCGTACTGCGCATCGAAGGGCGCAGTGGTTCTGCTGACTAAAGCGATGGCCATCGACCACGGCCCGCACCGGATTCGCGTAAACTGCATTTGTCCCGGCGACACCGACACCGGCATGCTGCGCGCCGAAGCCGGCCAGCTGGGCGAGGACGAGAGGCACTTTCTAGACGGCGCGGCGCGACGTCCCCTGGGCCGCGTGGGGCGACCGGAGGAGATCGCGCAAGCTGCGCTCTACCTGGCCAGCGAAGCGTCTTCGTTTGTCACCGGAGCCGCGCTGGTGGTCGACGGCGGCGGGTTGGCGGGACCGATGTGAATCGAGCCCTTGCCGTTTAACCTTGGGTCCGTTTCTTGTACTGAACTGACAAGGTACGATGGCTAGCGAAGCAGCCGGCAGCTCCTCACTCACCCATGCGTCTGCCAAACAAGTCGGCACTTATCACCGGCGGGACGTCGGGTATCGGCGAGGCAACGGCGATGCTCTTCGCCCGGGAGGGCGCACAGATCGCTATCACAGGACGCAATGAGAAACGCGGCCACGCCGTGACGGCTGCAATCCTGGAAGCGGGAGGCAAGGCGATCTTCCTCCGTACCGATGTGCGCCGGGCGGCGGAGTGTGAGCGCGCCGTGAACGAAACCGTGAAGGCGTTCGGCCGCCTCGACATCCTGTTCAACAACGCCGGCATCTTCTATCCGCACAACGCGATCGAATGTTCCGAGGAAGAGTGGGATGAGCAGATCGACATCAATCTCAAGGGCACCTTCCTCATGGCGAAATATGCCCTGCCTGGCATGATCGCGCAAGGCGGCGGCGTGATCATCAACAACAGCTCGGGCTGGGGCATCGTGGGTGGCGATAAGGCGGTCGCCTATTGCGCCTCCAAGGGGGGCGTGGTGCTGATGACGAAAGCCATGGCCATCGACCACGGCCGCCGGGGCATCCGCGTGAACTGCATTTGCCCCGGCGATGTGGATACGCCCATGCTGCCCGCCGACGCGAAGCTGCGGGGCCTGGCGTGGGACGAGTATATGGCGGGTTGCGCCAACCGGCCTTTGGGGCGCGTGGGTACAGCCGCGGAGATCGCCAAGGCCGTGTTGTTCCTTGCTTCCGACGATTCGTCATTCATGACCGGGGCGGCCCTGGTGGTGGATGGCGGCGGGACGGCGGATTGAGCCTTCGATCTCCGGGACCGAAGATCATGCAAGCACCAGATGCCAGCAAGAAACACCAAGGAGCGGGAGAATTTTGGGGATTTAGCCTGTGGCCCGGCAGCCGGCTGGCGCCTTGCAAAAGAACCGGAGGAGCTCAACCTCTGCTCGCAGTCCGTTGACCGGGGCTAGGGCAAGGGCTGCGATGCTCGCGACCTGCCAGATGCGAGCTGCTGGTTAAGTGCAGGCTCGTTCTCTGGCGACCCAACAGGATGAGCCACATCCTCGCAACCCGAAGCCGCCCGCGCTCAGAAGAGTGGTTTCAGCGCGCTCGGCAATCCCTCATCGAAGGCGTGAACTCGCCTTCGCGCGGAGCCGCGGTCTACTCCCCCGGGCCAATCGTCCTGGAGCGCGGCCGGGGCGCCCGGGTCTGGGACGTCGACGGCAACGAGTACGTCGATTTCATGATGTCGTTCGGGGCGAGCATCCAGGGGCATGCTCATCCCCGAATCGTAGAGGTCGTGTCTCAGAGCATCGCCGAGGGCTCGCACTTTGCCGCAGCGACCCCCGCCGAGACGGAAGCGGCCGAGCGCTTCCGGCGCATGGTTCCCACGGCCGAGGCGGTGCGCTTCGCCAACACCGGCAGTGAAGCCAGCATGCTCGCCCTGCGCTTGGCGCGCGCCCACACGGGAAGAACGAAATTCCTCAAGTTCGAAGGCCACTACCACGGCTGGTACGACCCATACTGCCTCAGCGCCCATAGTCACCCGGCAAAGCAACTCGGCCCCTCCGAAAAGCCGAACCGGATCCCGGACTCCGAGGGCATTCCCACGGCCGTGTTCGATGAGGTTGTGGTGGCCCCCTGGAACGATGTCCCCGTTCTCGAGCGCATCCTGCGCCAGCACGGCCGGGATCTGGCCGCGATCATTACAGAGCCCATCATGGCGAACATGGGCTGCATCCCGCCACGCGAGGGTTACCTGGAGAAGGTGTGCGATCTCGCGCACGAATACGGGGCGTTGTTCATTCTCGATGAAGTGGTCACCGGCTTCCGCTACGCGCCCGGCGGGTGCCAGCAGTATTACGGCCTGAGAGCGGATCTCTCGATCTTCGGCAAGGCGCTGGGCGCAGGCTTCCCTGTCGGTGCCGTGGCCGGGCCGCGGGCGATTCTCGATCGTCTGCGCTGGGGCGATCGTATGGTGCTGCATTACGGCACGTTCAACGGCCATCGCCTGACCATGAAGGTCGTGGCTGCTAACCTGGATCTGCTTTCAGCCGAGGGCACGTATCCACGCCTGCATGCGACCGGCGATGCGGCCGTTGCCGGTCTGCGCGACGTCTTCCGCCGGCGCAAGCTCAAGGCCATCGTGCAGGGCTTCGGTCCCATGTTCCAGATCTACTTCGCGGGGCGGGACGCGATTCACGACTACCGCGATTATTGCCGGTATGTGAACGCACCGCTCTACTCCCGCTTTGTGCACCGGCTGCTCGATCAGGGGATTTACATGACGCCTTCGAACGGCCTGCATTGGATCATTTCCACGGTTCATGCCGGGCGGGACGTTGAGGCCCTGCTACGGGCCGCCGACCGGGTTTGCCGGGAGATGGCGTGAAGGCCGTCGTGTTTCTCGGCGGCGGCCGCATTACGGGCGCGCTCGTGGCAGGGCTCCGACGGGCGAAATACCAAACACCGATCGTGGTGCACGACCGCCACCCCCGCAAGCTTCGCGCCCTCGAACAGGAGTTTGGGATCATCGCGGAACCGGATCTGGAGCGCGCCGCGGCGCAGGCCCATCTGCTGCTCATCGCCGTGCGGCCGGATTCCGTGGCTGATCTGCTCACGGCCGTGTACCCCTGCCTGGCACGCCGAGCAGGCAGGCATCCGGTCATCGCGTGCAGCCTGGCCGCGGGGATCCCGCTGGCTAGGTTGCGGGCCAGGTTGCCGGTGGCGTGGGCGCGGGCCATGCCCAGCCCTGCCTGTCGCAGCGGAAGCGGGTTGACGGCTGTTACCTTCCCCAAGGGATTTCCGGCGCGAGCCCGGAAAGAGGTGGTGGAGTTCTTCCGCCAGGTTGGTCCGGTGCTCTCGATTCCCGAAGGCAGATTCGACGTCTTCACCGCGACCTACTCCTCGAGTCACGGCTACCATGCGCTGTCCACTCTGGCCGACGCGGCCACCAAGCTGGGCCTCGATCGCAAGACTGCGCTCGTGGCCGCTGCGCACGCCCTGGCCGACGGCATTGTGGCATGGCGCGAAGGCAACGTCCCGCTGGCCAAGCTCCTCCGAGAAGCGGCCACACCCGGCGGAATTGCCACCGCCGTCACGGGCGCCATGGAGGCAGCCGGTCACGCGCGTATCGTGGAGCGTGGGCTGCGCGCCGGTGTAGCCCGGGCGCGGCGGAATGCGCGGCTCTGATCTGCGTCCTGGCTAGCTGCGGCCACGAGCGGGGAGAATTCTGCGTGCCAGGCGAAACACGCGTACCACACGGTAGAGCGGAAACAGCGGCCCGGGCAATCTCACGAGCGACCATTCGCCCACCCCCGGCGTCAGCGCGAGGCGGGAGAGCAGCTTGCACCGGTCCGCTGGACGCTCGCGAAGACGCATCATCCAGCGGAAGTAGCCTAGCGACTCAGGACTGCATGCCGGCGCGCAGACAAGATGCTGCTCCAGCTGGTCGCACAGTGCGCAGAGTTCGCCGTCGTTTTGCCATTTCCCTTTCCACGGCTCGGGCACCGGGGAAGCCAGCAACCGGTTGGCCAGCAGCACGCTCATCGCCAGGATGCGTTCGATTCCCAGTTCCGCCGCCTGGCGTTCCACGCTATCGACGTCGAAAGGATGAGTCGCCACCACTCCGGCCAGATCGCGCAGCCAGCATACCCGCGACCATAGGTGCTTGGCGGCGTGCACCGAGAGCGCCAGCAGGAGGTCCTCGCCGGTAAGCCTCCGCATCGTGAAACTTCCGACGGTGGTTGGGGACGCACGCCGGACAAGGCCGGCGACGTCAAACTCCATGGCATAGAACCGGGGAACGATGCCCCACTGGAGTTCGAGCAGATTGCGGCCCGCGGGGCCGTCGAAAACATACTCATAGGCCGAGGCGATGTAGGCTCTTTCTTCGGCTGCGGAGAGAGTCAGCGCTGGAGCATATCCGAGCGTCGCCAGAGCAACCTTCGCGCGAGGAACGTCCGCCGGCTCGACCAGCACATCAAGATCAGAAAAACTGCGCAACGCCAGATCGCGATACACGGTTTCCGCCAGCACCGGGCCCTTGAACGGAACGGCTACGATGTCGTGCGCCTCCAGGCAAGCCAGGATGCGGACCAGTTCCGCCTGGAAACAGAGGTTCTTGCGGGCATTCTCCTCGTAGCGCGAGCGAAAATTCTCCAGCACGTCTGCGGGCACAAGCCGGCTGAAATCACGCAGGGACCGGTAGACCAGGGGGATGACGCCGTGGTGCTCGGCCAGGTCGAGAAGTTGCGACCAATCGAGAGCGGCGGCAAGCGCCGGGAGCAGGCTCTCCCGCCTGGCGTCATCCAGGCTGCAGCAGCCGAGCAGAAAGCTGAACTCTGCCCAGCCAGAGGAAAGCGCCGGCATCCCGTTGCCCACGGTGTGCTCCGGCGAAGACGAGGCGATCAGCGGCATAAGGGGAGACTCAAGGTTTTTGCGCAGTCAGCGCCCCGCGCGCGCGGAATGCGAGCGCGGACACTATAATACAGAGATTTCGCTAACCGGGTCGCGGGTTCGGGCGCCGCGGTCCGGCCGAGTGGTCCAGCATGCCAGCCGTCGTCCTCGAATGCGTGAGCAAGATCTTCCGGCACCGGCCGGCGCTCTTTAACTGGCTGGGGCGGGAGCGGACGGGTGAGACTCGCGCCCTGGTGGAAGTTTCGCTGCGAGTCATGAGCGGCAGCGTGCTCGTGTTGCTGGGACCCAACGGAAGCGGGAAAACCACGACCCTCAAGCTGATCTCCACCATGCTGCTGCCGGACGCCGGGCGCGTTCTGGTGCAGGGCGCTGACACCATGAAGGAACCCTACGCCGTGCGGGCGCGTGTTGGCTTTGCCGTGGCGGAAGAACGATCCTTCTTTCCCCGGCTTTCGGCGCGCGAGAACCTGGATTTCTTCGCTGCCCTCGACGAGATTCCGCGCCGGGAACGGGGCGAGCGCATTGAGCAACTGCTCGATCAGACCGGGCTGCTGGAGGCGGCGGATACGCTGGTCATGAAGTTTTCCAGCGGCATGTATCAACGGCTGGGGATCGCGCGCGCGCTGATCAAGAAACCTTCCGTGGTGCTGCTCGACGAACCGACGCGCAGCCTTGATCCCGGCTCGGCGGCCCTGTTCTGGAACCTGGTACGAGAGTTACCCGTGCGCGGCGCGACGGTAATCCTGGCGACGCACAACTTTAACGAAGCGGTCGCGGTTGGAAATCACGTGGCGGTGTTGTTCCACGGTGCCCTGGCGGCGGAGTGCCAGCTTTCGGCCAGCACCAGCATGGACCAGCTCCGCTCTTTTTATTTTCAGACGACGGGTGAATTGGAAGAGGTGGAGCCAGCAGCTCCGGGAGGGCGCCGGTGAGTGTTTCCACCTTGTTGGACAAGACGGTGGCGATTGCGCGGCGCGACCTGCTCACCGCAGTGCGCTACCGCACGGGGTTCCTGCTGGGCGGGGCGGGAGCCATCACCGAGCTGGCCGCCTTCTACTATCTTTCCCGCGCCGTCGGACCGAACTTCCGCCCGGAAGGAGAGCAATACTTTTGCTTCCTCGTGGTCGGAACCGGGTTCTACACATTCCTGCTGATGGGGGTGCACGCCTTCCTGCAAACTGTCCAAGAGGCGCAGCGCACAGGCACGCTGGAAGTGCTGATGACGACCTCGACGTCTCCCCCCGTCCTGGTCTTTTTAAGCGCGATTTCGGCCTTCACGGCCAACACCTTCACCCTGGCGTTTTACCTGGCCGCAGGTCTGGCGCTGTTTGGCGCCCCCTTTCAACCCAACGTCGGAGCCGCGGTCGCCGTATTTCTGCTCTCGGTAGTCGTGGCTGGCGCCCTGGGGCTGTTGGCGGCAGCGCTGCAGTTGGCGATTCAGAAGGGATCGGCGTTGGTCTGGGCCCTGGGATCGGTGTGGTTCCTGACCGGGACCATGTTCCCAGTCTCGACTCTGCCCAAGCCGCTGCGGTATGTGTCGGAGTTAATTCCTGTGACCCACTGTCTCGATGGGATGCGGCTGGCTTTGCTGGAAGGGGCGCCGTGGAGCGCGGTAGTCCAAAAACTCGTCATCCTGGGACTGTTTGGAGCGGTTCTGGTGCCGTCTAGTCTTCTGGTATTTTCCTGGACTCTGCGGCGGGCCCGGCTGCAGGGCACTCTATCCTTTTATTGAATTTCGCAACTCGCAGGTCTTACCACCCGCAAACGCCCGTGTCGCGCAGGAAAAGACCAAGAACGGTTAGCAATTGACGGAGGGAGTGTTGTACACTTCCACCACTAAAGTTTTTTCGGGCCGGCAGCATGGGTGTTGGCGTTGGCTATTCAGGAAGAAGTAGAGACTCTTTTTGGATGTCCTATGACTCAGAAGAATCGACCTTCTGCAGAAGAGAAGACCGCGCAGGAAAGTCAGCTAGCATCCCGCAAACCTTACCAGAAGCCCGGATTCCGCTTCGAGCGGGTGTTTGAGACGATGGCTCTGGCATGCGCCAAGGTCGGCCCGACTCAGAGGCAGTGCCGCGGCCGGCGCAGGAGTTCGTAGTTCGTGTGGCCCCGCATGCAAGGTTGGCAACAATCCGGAGAAGAGTACAGGCAGAGTTTGGCGGTGGAGGTCCTCGAGAAGTCCGGCTGCCTGCAGTTGTCGGCTCGGGGACACAGCATGCTCCCCACTCTCTGGCCGGGCGATGTGCTCACGATCCGGACGCAGACCATCGACCAAACTCGAGTCGGGGATATAGTCTTGTTTGCACGCGGGGGTCGCTTCTTCGTTCACCGGATTGTGCGCGTGTCGCGGGCCAGCGGTGAGTTCATTACGCGCGGCGATGCCATGCCCCAGGAAGATGGTAGTCTGCGGAGCGATGAGTTGCTGGGTAGCGTCATGTCGGTAACCCGCTTCCGTAAAAATGTCCCGGTGCATGCGTGTTCCTGGTTGCGGCGACTCGCGGGGTTGTCCTTGGCCTACAGCGACCGCTTGCGCAGCCTGGTCTTGCGCGCCCACTCCCGGCTGGCCAACGCGTATCCGGACGGGCGGGCCCGAAAATCTTCTTTGCGCAGCGCCTTCTGAGTCGCACACACACGGGCGGGCAACCCCCAAGGGAAGAAGATGAATCCAGGTGGTGCATCTTTCGAGAGCCATGAGGTTGCCGTGGAAATCGGCGACACGCCCATCCTGTTGCGCACCCGTGCCACCGACTTTCGCGCTCTGCTCGAGCGACGCTACGCGGGTTTTCTCCGCCCTTCCCGGTCGCCGGCCTTCGCCCTGGATGTCGACCTGGTCCGGCCTGAGCGTCCGGTTTGCCAAGCGGAGGAACTGAGGGTCTGGAAGGAAGGCCGAGTCTGGCGCCTGGAGCGGGGCGATTTCCAGGCGGAGTTCGATCTCGAGGCGGGCCGGGGACGAATCCTTCAATCCGTGAGTCCCTACTCGATCGATTCGGTGTTGCGCATCGTGCACACCCTGATCCAGGCCAGGGCAGGTGGCTTCTTGCTGCACGCGGCCAGCGTCATCCGGAATGGGCGAGCTTTTCTGTTCTGCGGAGTTTCCGGAGCGGGCAAGACGACCCTTTCCAAACTAGCGCCGCCCGATTCCATCCTTTTGACCGACGAAATTTCCTACATACGCCCGGAGGGGGATGCCTACCGCGCCTGCGGAACCCCCTTTGCGGGAGAACTGGCGCGGCTGGGCGAGAATGCGACCGCACCGATCGCCAGGCTTTTTTTTCTGGCCAAGGGCCCTGAGAATCGCGTCGAACCGGTTGCGGCCAGCGACGCCTTGCGAAGGCTGCTGCGCAACATCCTGTTTTTTGCGGATGATTCCGATCTGATCCAGTCAGTGTTCCGCTCGGCATGGGATTTCCTGGACCGGGTGCCGGCAGCCCGGCTGACGTTTTATCCGGACGAGCGTGTTTGGGACTTGCTGGTCTGAGGCCTGCAGGAAGAGAGCACCCAGATGAAAGAAACCTATGTTGCCCGCAGCTCTGCGATCGCCGCCCGCATGCTCGGCGGCGAGATGATGATCATGTCTGCGATGGACTCGACGTTTTTTACTCTGAACGAGGTGGCAACCGTCATCTGGCAGGCCGCCGACGGACAAACACCGCTGGCCGAGATTGTCGAGAAGAAAGTCTGCCCTGAGTTCGAGGTCGACTCGGAAGTGGCGCGCCGCGACGCGGAGCAATTCGTGACCGAATTGTCCCAACATGGAATCCTCCTGGTCTCCGACCATCCGATCGACGATCCCCGGAAGGGGAAAACGGTGAGCTCATGAGCCTGCTGGTGGAGATGAATGAGAAAGCGCAGAGGCTGGGTGTTCCTCTCAGCGTGCACATCGATGTGACTTACCGCTGTAACGAGCGTTGTTCCCACTGCTATCTCGACCATGACGACAAGGGCGAGATGACCACGGACGAGATCCGGAACGTGCTCGACCAGCTCGCCGAGGCGGGCGTGTTCTTCCTCACCTTCAGCGGGGGCGAAGTTTTCATGCGCCGCGATTTCCTGGATCTGGTGAAGTACGCGCGCGGCCTGCTGTTTAATGTGAAGGTGAAAACCAATGGTGCGATGATCCGCGAGCGGGAAGCGCACCGGCTGCGCGAACTGGGCGTCGAGCAGGTGCAGATCAGCGTGTACTCCTACCGCCCGGAAATTCACGACGCCATTACCAAACTTCCGGGATCGCTGAAGCGCACCGTTGCCGCCATCCGCTTCCTGAAGTCCCAGGGGCTTAAGGTGACGATGTCGAACGTGCTGATGACAGTCAACCGTTACGACCAGGAGGGCACGCAGGCCCTGGCCAGGGAACTGGGAGTTGACTACACGCTGGACCCCACGGTCACGCCCAAGCTCGACGGAGACACTTCGGTGCTTGCCCTGCGGGTCAATGAAGAGAGCCTGGATGAGTTATTTAGCAATCCCGATCTGGTGGGCAACGTGGATGAATACTGTGCTCCGCCGGTTGCTCCCGATGAGGACGTGATGGAAGGTGTTTCCTGCAGCGCCGGGCACACGCTTTGCTACATTTCGCCCTACGGGGATGTGTTCCCCTGCGTGCAGTTTCCGCTGCCCACCGGGAGCGTGCGCCGGCAGAAGTTCATCGACATTTGGCGGCACTCGCCGCAGATGCAGCAAGTCCGGTCGATCCGGATCAAGGATCTGACGGTTTGCTCATCCTGCGCCCATGCCGGGAGCTGCTCGCGCTGCCCGGGCCTCGCCTATATGGAGGGCAGCATGCTGGGTCCGTCCAGCACCGACTGCGAAAAATCGTTCCACCGCACGGGCATTCCCACGGCCAACATGTTGCGGAAAGGACAGGCCGCCGCCGTCGGGTTGTTGGTGCAGATCCAGCCGGTGGCCTGAAGGGCCGACCGACTTCTGACCCGACAACGCCGCGCGCAACATGCCCGAACGCAATTCAGGATTGCTGCTTCTCAGGCCGCTCTTCAGGAAGGGTTTCAACGCTTCACGATCTGGGAGATGTACTGATCGTCGTATAGCTTGGTGGTGCGGTCGACGAACTCGAGAATCTTCTGCAGGTGGACTCGATCCTCGCGCGAGCCCTCCTTGAACTTGATCGCTAACCCCACCCCCGGGTCAGACCGCACCACACTACCCTCGGCCTTGAGCAGACCGTCGTCGATCGAAAAAACGATGTCCAGCCGGGAATCGGGGGGAAGGATGGTGGTGGTCTCGATGTAGCACCCCCCCAGGCTGATGTTGGTAAGGTTGCCGAGAACCGGAACTTTGGAGGGTTCGGCAGAAAACTCCACCGTGATCCGGCCTTTCAGCCGGGGATAGAGTCGGCGGTTCTTGCGGTTGGGCTGCTGCTGCTTTTCCAGATACATCCGGCGGTCTGCTTCGGCCAGCAGCTGTTCCGCATCACGGCCGTCAGCCGGGTACGCTGCCCTGCCGACGCTCAGGGAGAGGATATCTTCCTGGCAGACTTCGTGGCCTACTTGGCGGGCCAGGTCGCGCAACTGCTCGGCTTTCTTGTTGGCGGTTTCCGAACTCAGGCCGGCCGCGATCACCACGAACTCGTCGCCGCCCATGCGGGCGACCACGTCGTACTCGCGGCACGTCGACCGCAGAGCCTGGGCAAACATGCGCAGCACCCGATTGCCCTCGAGGTGTCCAAAGCGGTCGTTGATCTGTTTAAAGCCATCCATATCGCAGACCATGACAGTGAGGCTCGAGTTCTCGCGCTTGCAGCGGGACAGCTCGTTCTCCAGCTGCAGGAACAAGGAGCGCGCGTTGGGCAAGCCGGTGAGGTAGTCAGTGGTGGCGGAGCTCTCCGCCTGCTGATACTTGAGGGCGTTCTCCACCGCCAGCGCCATCTTGGACGCCACCGCCTGCAGAATGCGGATGTGGTCGGAGGTGAAGGCGTCCGACTCGGCGTGGTAGAGAGCGATCACGCCCACCACGCCTTGCAGTCCTTCGAGCGGCAAGGCCAGCGCCGAACGCAGGGTACTGAACTTGGAGGGATCGTTCAGATAACCGGGTTCGACCGAAGGGTTCCCGTTCAGGATGGGTTTTCGGTTCTGCGCCACCCAGCCGGAGAGCCCCTGTCCGATGGGAATCCGGAGGGAATTGAACAGGCGGAAATTGTCGCCGCTCACGTGCTCGGGAATCAGCAAGTCGCCATGCCGCACGTAGATGGCGATGGAGTCGTAGGGCACGAGCGGCTTGAGTTTGACCGAAAACACCGAGAGCGTTTCGCCCAGGCTGAGGGAAGCGCCCAGGTCCTGACTGAGTTCGAACAAGGTTTGCGCTTCCTGGCGGGCTGCGGCAATTGAGGCCAGAAAGGTGGCTTCATGGCTGCGGCGGCCGCCGTTGACGAAGCCAGTGGCAGGGGCGAGGCCGCGCTCGACCTTCAAGTCGGTGGAGAGTTTGGACCACGGCACTGACTGGGAACGCTTTTCGACCAGCTTCTCCAAATCGAGATACCGCTTCTTGAGAACGTCGACCACCTTGGGATCGTAGGCGTGGCCGGACTCAGCCTCGAGGCGCTTCATGACGTCGTTCAAGGGCATGGCGCGCCGATACTGGCGATCCGAGGCCAGCGCGTCCATGAAATCCACCGCGCTCAAGATGCGGGCTCCGATCGGAATCTCATCGCCCTTCAGACCGTAGGGATAGCCCGAGCCGTCGTATTTTTCGTGGTGCGCCCGAACAATCGGGACTACCGGGTAAGGGAAGCGGACGCGCTCGAGAATCTCCGCTCCCACCACGGGATGGATTTTCATCTTCTCAAATTCTTCCGGGGTGAGACGGCCCGGCTTGGAGATGATGTGTTCGGGAACGGCCAGCTTGCCGATGTCGTGCAACAAGGCCGCCGCCTGCAAAGCTTCCATATCGTCGGCAGAGAGTCCCAGTTCCTTCGCCACCTCGACGGCGTACACCCGCACCCGCTGCAGGTGGTCATGGGTGGTGTGATCCTTGGCTTCGATAGCCAGCGCCAGGGCTTCGATGGTGCGCAGGTGCAGATTGGCCATCTCTTCCACGTGGCGCCTCTCATCGTCCAGCTTGGCGAGGTACAAGCGGTAGGAACGGTAGATCAGGTAAACGGCCGGCAGCACGAGCAGGGAGGTCTGCCAGTCCACGGTGCGGTTCATCCAGCTCAGCAGCCCTGCGACGCCGGCTCCCACCAGGTAGTAGGGGAAAGACCAGAAATAACAGTCCGACCAGATCCGCCGCAGCGATTTGTGTTCGGTGAGCGCGATCACGCCCGCTACCGGGATCGTGTTGGCCGCGAAATAGGTGACGGCGGTGGCTACCAGCAGGATCGCCGGGTTGCTGGCGCGCTGCTGGAAGAAGTGGAAATGGTAGACGAAATACGACGCGGCAATGGCGCTGGAAGTCGCGCAGACGTTGAATAAAACCTGCACAAAACTGGGCCGGTCCCGGTAGAGGCACTGGGTCAGAATGGCGACACAGCCCAGAGCCAGCGTCTCGGCAAAGCTGAGTTCCAGCACCCCCAGGAGAATGAAAAGAAAGTTGGCCGACATCGTGCCGGTGATGCCGGGCAGGTTGACCTTCAGCCGCGACGCGCCCACGGCCACCACCAGATAGCAGAGGAACTTGATCGTCTGCTCGCTGGCGGGATGGAGAGCGCCAAAGACCAGCACCAGAGACCCCAAAGCAACGACCGCACTGATGTATACGCGGGTGCCCCGAGTCATGGAGCGCCATGACTGTGCTCTGCTCGCCATTGGGTTGGTCACACGGCTCCCTCTCTTGCTGTCTTCGGGGAAGTAAAGAACGGGAGCGCTCGATTCAGAATTACCAGCTAAGATGTCGGAATCCAATCGATTAGGGGAAATTTGCCAAACTTCCGTAACGTTTCCCAGTGACCGGCGCGTGGGCCGAGACCGGCATCAGCCCGAGAGACGGCGCCGGCCTCACGCCGGCTTCG
This sequence comes from Terriglobales bacterium, assembly GCA_035623795.1. GTDB lineage: Bacteria > Acidobacteriota > Terriglobia > Terriglobales > Acidobacteriaceae > DASPST01. Next base: position 49,099 of record DASPST010000033.1, on the reverse strand, counting down.
GGCCGTGCTCAGGTGGGCTTACGGCGTCTGGGGTCGCGATGGCCCTGAGAGGGGCCCGCCAACCGACCCGCGAATGACGCTCACTGAGGCCTGGGGCAGGTCAAACCAGGTGCCGGAATCCGCCTGTACGGTGGAGCTTGCGGCCGGACCGTCAGGATCGGCGTACCCGCCCTTCTCGGGGTGCCACTGATACTGGGCGCTTCCGAAAGTCATGACGTGCACCGGGCCGGAGAAGTACCGGTCCTCTGCCTGATTCGAATCGTGGAACTTGATCTGGACCCGATGCGAATTCCACTGATCCCGGTTGACAACCAGCAGCGCCCATTGCCGGTCAGGCCGCAGGACTGCATAGGCTGTAACCATGGCGTTTCCGGCTCCATCCTCGATATCACTGGCCGCCGGGAAGACTCGATGTTCACCGTTGCCCGCCTGCACCCACTCGAGATTGATCAGCTGGCTGGCGAAGAACTGCGAGGTTTTCTGCAGCAGACGATAGTCCTTGTCGGCGGTAAACAGGGCGAAGGTGCCGAGGGAACCATTGCACCCAGGGTGCACGCCCATGGGGAGATAGTGGAAGTAGTACAGGGCGCTGCCGCCCGAGGTAAAGAAAGCTCCGGCATAGTCGGCAAGCCAGAGCGCCCCGAAAATATCCAGGAAGGACTCTCCCGTGGCCCAAGCAATGTTGGATTCGGTAATGAACAGCGGCACGCTGGCCGGAACGCCGTCATCGCGCCAGACCTGCCCGATGTGGCTGACCAGCCGGGGTTCGTCGTACAAGCTGCTCCACTGGATTTTGCAGGGCTCCATGGGATAGTGCTCGTAGGAGAAAAAGGCTAGATCCTGGAGGTGACCGCGGGCCTTCAGGTACCGAATGAAACGGCGAGTCCACGAGGTCTGCCCTTCGTCGTCGGGCCATACCAGGATGTCTTCGTTCACTCCCTGAAAGACCGGGCCCCCGAGTTTGAGCGGGGGATCGACCTTGTGCAGCGCCTCCGCAAACTGGATGTAGAGAGCCGCGTAATCTTCCGGGAGCATGTACTGGCCATCGGGCTCTTCGCCCATCTCCACGTACGAGATAGGGTACTTGCGCTTCTCCAGGTAGGAGACTTCGGCCGCAGCGTCTTCCGGGATGGCATAGATCAAGGCGATCGGCACCATGGCGGGAAGATCCCGGGTGATGCCGCTGGTGTAGAAGAGATCGAAGCCGATCTGGTCGCGCAGCCTGGGATCGATGTCGGACGGCTCGTGCCAGGGATCGACCGAGGAACAAAATGTCGTGGTCTGGTCCTGGTCCGGCGTATGGCGGACCAAATCGTGAAAAACTCCGTCGGCCGTCAGAGTGCCCAGATACAGTTCGCGGATGGCAAATCCAACGCAGTTGCGCCGGTCGGAGGAGCCGTGGGAATCGCAGGTATTCGACGATTGGGTCATCCAGATGCGCAGGAAGCGCACCACCGTGGCAGAAGATTGGAGCGGCAGCGTCACCGTCCCGGCCTTGCCGTCCCGCACCGCGCCTCCCGGGAATGTCACCCAGGTTCCCTTGGTCGGCAGCTTGATGGGGTCTTCCCCCGTCCAATACTGAACCAGATACTGCTTGGCGTAAGGCTCAGCCCAGGCGATGCGCATTGCCCCAACAGGCAGGGGCATGGCAAGGTCTACGACCACCCACTGCGGACGGTCTTCCTCACCCGTAAAGGTCTTGGTGAGGTAAGGATTGCTCTTCCAGTACGAATCGAGATCGCCGTCGGTGATGCGCGAATAGCCAGTGGTCTCGGTGCCTTCATTGCGCGTGAATCCGCGATGCGGCAGGGGATAGCCGTAGGAGTGGCGGATGGGCTCGCCCAGCGCATCGCTGCCCGTGAAATAGCCCTTGCCGCTGGGATCGCTCCAGGTCCCCTGCGGGTTCCAGTGCCAGGCTTCGACGTAGAGTTCCGTATTCTGGCGATAGGTTACCGGCTGCCAGCCCGCGGTGTGTAACTCCCGAACCGTGGATTCGGTCAAGAGTTTTTCAGCAGCACCCGACGGAATGCGGTCCACGCCTGCGCCCAGCGCCCGGTTGGGGAGGAACGTGTTGGTGGGATGGGTGATGTCCACCCTGATGGTTTGCGCCGGGGCGGCCCAGGCAAACAGCATCACGAACCATCTCAGGCAGAGAGAACGGAGCGCTGACGACATGCGAACGGATCCCGAACTGGGTTGCGCCCGACGGCTGCGGCAAGAGTTCGAAGTCAAGGTAGGGCCTCGCTTAGTTTGACGTTTTAATAGCGGAATTTTCTGGCTCGTCGACCTGTTATTGTACTCGAACCGTTTGCCGGAACTCGAGCTGGCATTTCGCGAATTGGATGGGGCCGCGCTGGAATCGGGCAGCGACCTTCCCCGGGGGGTGAGTGCCTTTGGTAACCTCCTCAGGCTCGCAAAGAGCGTGCGATAGTGGAGAGGGTTGCGATGCCCCCAGCGCCTCAAATGCAGCGGGAAAAGCGCGGTTCCCGAGTCAAGCTCGGGGGCGTCGTGCTGGCGCTGCTTCAATTGCAGAACAAGCGCCAGGTGCGGGCCCGGTTGCACCAGCTCTCGGTCAACGGCGGACTGGTACAGCTGGAGCAGCCTCTCGACGAAGGCATCATCGTGGAAGTGCTCTTCCACGTATGCTCCACCACGGTCCGCGCCAAGGCCCAGATGTTGTTTCCCATGTGGGCGACCAAGGGCTGCCTGCAACCGTTTCGCTTCCGGGATCTCGACGAACGCCAGCTCTTCAAGCTAGAAAACGACCTGACCGCCCTGCTCGCGCTTACACCTTCGGCACAGGCCGAAGACAACAATGTCCCCTGACAGTCCCCGGGGGAACGTTCCAGCAATAAGCTCAGGCAAGTCTTTTGTCTGTAGGTAGGAGGGTGGGTCCGGCAGGACTCGAACCTGCGACCGGGCGATTATGAGTCGCTCGCTCTAACCACTGAGCTACGGACCCTCTGCAGCCTAAGCTTAGCAGCTTGGTTGGCTGGGCCCCGTTTTCTTCTTCGCCCCCCGGGCTCCTTCGCCTCCCTTTTCTTGGCCTCCGGTTTTGATAATCCCGGTGACCGTAGGAGCGACCGGAGGCATCTGAGCCTGGCTCGGCTTCACGGTCCTACATCCGCGTGTTTTTCACCGGCAACCGCACCCGGAAGCAGGTCTTTCCCGGTTGAGAGACAAAGCTGACGTTGCCGCGGTGTTTGCGTACGATGCGCGACACCGTATCCAGCCCCAGGCCGGTTCCCTCGCCCATCGGTTTCGTGGTGAAGAACGGATCAAAGATCCGGGTCTGGATCTCGGCCGGTATGCCAGGCCCGTTGTCCACGAACTCCACCAGGACCTCGTCACCCTCGGTGGCGGTGCGAATCCGCAGCTCACCCTGGCCTCTCATGGCGTCGGCGGCGTTGTCGATCAGGTTGGTCCACACCTGGTTCAGTTCGCTTCCGTAGGACGGAATGCGAGGCAGGTTCGCATCGTAATCCCGAATCACTGTGATACCCCGCTTCAGCTTGTGGCTGAGCATGACCAGCGTGCTCTCGATCCCCCGGGCGACGTCCACCTCCTGGCGGGGAGCCTCGTCCATGAACGAGTACTCCTTGATCGCCCCGACCAGTTCAGCGATGCGACCGGTGCTGTGCTCGACGTCGGCTAGCAGCCGCTGTATCTCCAGGCTGGCCGCAACCCGGGCGATGGCAGGTCCGAGCGCCGAGGGCGGGAGCAGCTTGGTCAGTTGCACCAGATCGTCGACCTTGACGTCGGCTTCAGCCAGATTGGGAGCCAATTGCCAACCGTCGGTGATCCCGTTGTTCTCGAGCCAGGCACGGAGCTGGCCTTCACGGTCACTCAGCTCCAGAGGACTTCGCGGCCTGGTCTGGGCCTGAACCTTGCGGGTAAGGTCTTCGATCGAGCGAAGCAAGGCGCGGGCTTCCGCCCCCAGGTTCTGCTCGTCGAGACCAGCGTTGGCGCGCTCCAACGCGGTGAAGGTCTCGCGCAATCCGGCGGCGGCCCGCTTCCCGGCGGCCGCGGGGTTGTTGAGTTCGTGAGCCAACCCGGCGGAGAGTTTCCCCAGCGAGGCCAGCTTTTCCCGCGCCTGGTCTTGCTTGGTTACTTCCCGCACCCGGTCCGACAAAACGCCCACCAGCCGCGGGCCCAGCGCGGGGATCCGGTTCAGCATCTCGGGGAACAGGCCTTTCGAGATGCGGGCCACGCGCGCGCGGGCCACTACGCGGCCGGTGATGGTGTAGTGCGTCATGCGGGAAAAGGGGAGAAGACCCGTGATCATGCCTGGGCGTATCGAGTAAACCGGTGAATCCGGTCCCAGGCTTTCACGGCGTCCATCCATCTCGCCTTCGAGAAAGATCAGCATGGCGTCGGCCGGGTCGCCTTCGCGGACCACGACCTGCCGGGGTTCGGCAACCACAATCTCGGCATGCTGGGCAAGCCAGTCCAGTTCATCCTGCTTCAGATCGGAGAGGACGGGGACGCTGCGCAGTTCGGCGGCAAGGTCGACGCTCATCCTGCACATGAGATTGGCGTGCACTCCCCGAGGATTCGGAATTTCCCGCGCGAAGGCCGGGCAGGGCCGGGAAAACCGGCCCGCGACCGGGCGTTTGCTGCGAAGAGTTCCCGCCTGCGAGACTTCCGCGCCCTGTGAGATAATTCGCTGACCGAACGCAACGAGGAGCCAATGGCCGCACGGCAGGTGTTCTGCGTCAAACTGAAAAAGGAACTCCCGGGCTTGGACGAGCCTCCCTTCGACACGGAACTGGGTAAGAAGATCTACGAGAACGTTTCGCAGCAGGCCTGGAACCAGTGGACGGACTTCTGCAAAATGATCCTCAACGAGTACCGCCTGAATCCGGCGCGGCGCGAGGACCAGGAAGTCATCGTGCGCCAGATGGAACAGTTTTTCTTTGGCGAGGGCGCGGCTCCGCCCAAGGAATACGTTCCGCCAGCGTCGTGAACTGCTCGAAACCCGAGTCAGTGCACCGATGACAGACCGGTTACCTTGCACCATTGGTAGTGCATCTTTCATCATCCTGTAACATCCACCCGGTATAAGACAGGCATGGGTGGCGCAGCCTGCGACACGCTCATCGTTTCGGACGTGCATCTGGGCGCGGAGATCAGCCGTGCCCGGGCGGCGACGCGCATGTTGAAGGAGAATTCCTTCCGTCGCCTGATCCTGCTGGGCGATATCTTCGCCGACCTCAATTTCGGCCGCCTCAAGAAAGAACATTGGCAGTTTCTGGGCACCATTCGCAAGCTTTCCAATCCGAAGCGCCGGGTCGAAGTCGTCTGGGTAGAAGGCAATCACGATTATGGTTTGACCAATGTCATGTCGCACCTGGTCGGCGTCAAGGTATACCAGGAATACGTCTGGCAATATGCCGGGCTGCGCCACCTGGCGATCCACGGCCACCAGTACGACGGCTTCCAGGGCGCCAATCTGGCGCTCAGCCGCTTCGGCACCCGCCTCTACCTGCGGTTGCAGCAACTCGACCTCAAGGGGAACCCGCTGTCGCGTCTCCTTGACCGGCTGAATACAAACTGGCTGCGCATATCGCCTAAGGTCGCAGCCGGGGCCCTGGCCTATGCCCGGCTGCGCGGGGCGGACCGCATCTTCTGCGGCCACACCCATGTGGCCATGGAAGTCGAGAAAGACGGCATTCACTACTACAACGCGGGCGGGTGGATCGACTCGCCCCTGACTTACATCACGGTGGATGAAGCGGGCGTCCGGATCCGGGAATACCACGAGCGATCAGAAAGCGATCTGGCGGAGGGGGCAGCCTCGGAGGCAGCCGAGTTTGCCGACGAGACGAAGCAAGTCGTACTCTCCTGAAGCCGGCTTGCCGGGAGTCTATGGTTTTCTACGGCTGGGGATGCTCTGGGAGCGTAGCCACAGAGCCGGCAAGAGGAGGCACTCCCTGACACCCGCGGGGCCTGGCGCTAGAAAATCCTCATCGCGATCCCGATCGAGACACGCAACCCGTACTGGGTGTCGCTGAAGAAATTCTTGCGGATGACATCGCCCTGCGCCCGGAAACTGAACCGGCCCCGCCAGGCATAATCCGTGCCTCCTCCGACTGCCACCATCCAGGCCAGGCTGTCATCGTAAAAACCGTTGGTTCTCATGCTGACGTGTCCGGCGCCTCCCATGACGTGGGCGAAAGGTCGAAACCGGCCGCGCACCATCGAAATCTGCGGTCCTGCCAGCAGGTCATACTCCCGCACCCGCGAGTCGGGAGGGTTCGGGCTGCAGACGACCGCCACCGTCACACACGAGATCGGGAACGGGTTCCAACCATAGTCACCGCTGCCATCGGCGACAAAGGTGAGAAAGGGTTTCAGGCGAAAGCCTTCCACGGTCCCCTCCCAGCCGAAGAGATTAGAACGGCCGCCCGATAGGTAGGGGGTGTTGGCATAGGAACCGCCCGCGAAAAGACCGAATCTGGGAATCTCCGGAACCTGAGCGGCAGCCAGTCCACACAGCAGGAAGACGGCAACTACCATGAGGGCGCGTTTCAGCACAGACTCTCCTTACCCTGGGTTAGCCAGCTGGAAACCGACGATGGAAACGTGAAGCCGCTTTGGATGCAACGGCTTGCAAAAACTTTGCCTGCCGCTGCCACGCTTGCCTTGCCCGGTCACAGTTGCTGGAAATTCATGAGATTCTTACACGTTCGCGATGCATTCACAAAATCGGACTGCCCTGAGGTCGCCCCAGATCTCGTGTCGGGTCGAGAGAAAGTCAGCCTTGAAGCCGGTCTTCGAACTCTGCTCCACGGGATGGGGCCGGCAAAGCCGTCGCCGCGCGTAGCCCATTCGCTCAATACTCTCGCAGGAATCGGTACTGTCCCTGTCGTGCCGCAGCCACCGCCTCGGCCACCTGGAGGAAAGCGCGGCCGGCGTGGGAGAGCCCGGCTTCTTTCCGATAGACCAGCCGCAGTTTGCGGTGCAGGCGAAGTTCGCGCACAGCGATGGCAACCAGCTCGCCCCGGGCCAGTTCGTTTTCCACGCTGATTCCGGGGACCAGCGCGACGCCATTGCCCATGGCCACAAAGCGGGCGATGGCCTGCAGGGTGGGAAGTTCCACGCTCATATGTAGCGGCGTTTTGTGTCTGCGGAAGGTTTCGATTACTTTTTCCCGGTAGGGCGAGGAGACCGTGTGCGCCACGAAAACCTCCGCCCCCAGTTGCCGGATGCTGACCTGCTTCTCTGCGGCTAGGGGATGAGTGGGCGGAACCACGAACGTCAACTCGTCCAGGTACACGACCACAGACCGGAGCAGCGGCTCCTGCGGGTCATAGGACAACACTCCTATCTCGACGGTATGGCGCAGCAAGTCGTCGGGGATGCGGCTGCCCAGCGAACGCTGGACGGTGAGCTTGATCATGGGATGCAGGCGGCAGAATTCGGCGAGCACGGGCAGCAGATAAAGAGCGGTGAATTCGTTGGCCGCAATGGAAAGCTTGCCCTTGTGCAGCTCACGCAGCTCGACCAGCGCCTCCCGGGCGTCCGCGCGCAGGTTTAACAGCTTCTCCGCATACTCTTGCAGCGTCCGGCCAGCGTCGGTGAGCACGCCCCCCCGGGAGGAGCGGTCGAACAACGGATCACCCAGTTCTACCTCCAGCTTGCGAATGGTCTGGCTCACCGCCGATTGCGTCCGGTACAGTTTCTCCGCCGCCCGGGAAAAGCGGCCCTCCCGGGCAACCATGAGAAAGACCTCCAGCTGCGAGAGTTCCATGGCACGATCTTAAGCTAAAGCTGCACTGATCTTCAAAACAACTTATATATTCATTAAAACTAATCTAAATTAAAAGATTATAAGCTTTGCTTTACACTGCTGCCCACGTAGCATAAGCCCCTAGTCAAGGGAGGTTCAGGCCATGGAACGCGTACGAGTCACGGTCTTCGACACGACCCTGCGGGACGGCGAACAGTCTCCCGGCTGCAGCATGAACGTGGGGGAGAAGCTGCGCATCGCGCAGCAGCTCGACCGGCTGGGCGTGGACGTGATCGAAGCCGGGTTTCCTATCGCCTCCGACGGCGACTTTCGAGCGGTGCAGGCCGTTGCTGCCGCCGTCCGCCGTCCCATCATCGCGGGACTGGCGCGGGCGTGTGCAGCTGACATCGAGCGCGCCTGGCAGGCTCTGAAGGGCGCGACGCGGCCGCGCATCCATACCTTCCTGGCGACCTCCGACATCCACCTGAAGTGCAAGCTGCGCCTCTCGCGCGAGCAATGCCTCCAGCAGGCCCGTAAGGCGGTCCGCCTGGCCAGGTCCTTATGCGCTGATGTGGAGTTCTCGCCCGAAGACGCCACCCGCACCGATCGCGACTTCCTGTGCGACGTGGTGCAGGCGGTGGTGGAAGAGGGCGCTACCACCGTCAACATCCCTGATACCGTGGGCTACGCCATGCCCGCCGAAATGGCTGAAATCATCCACCTGCTCAGCGAGCGCGTGCGCGGCATGGAGAAAGCGACCATTTCCGTGCATTGCCACGACGACCTCGGCTTGGCCGTGGCCAATACCCTGGCCGCGATTGCCGCCGGAGCACGGCAAGTGGAGTGCACCCTCAACGGCATCGGCGAACGTGCCGGAAATGCTTCGCTGGAAGAGATCGTGATGGCCATGCGCGTACGCCCCGACCGTTACGCCTATGACACGGCGGTGGTGAGCGAACAGCTGTATCCGGCCAGCCAGATGCTGAGCGACGTCACGGGCGTGGGGGTCCAGCCCAACAAGGCCATTGTCGGGCGCAACGCGTTTGCGCACGAGGCCGGCATTCACCAGGACGGGGTGCTCAAGAACCCCCTCACCTACGAGATCATGACCCCGCACTCGGTCGGCGTGCCCGATTCCCGGCTGGTGCTGGGTAAACATTCCGGGCGCCATGCTCTCAGCCTGCGCTGCGAGCAGCTCGGCTACCAGTTCGAGCGCTGCGAGTTGGACGACGTCTATCGCAAATTTGTAGTGCTGGCCGACCAGATCAAGCACGTCGAGGATCACCACCTGCTCGAACTCATCCGCAGCGTCCGCCCGCCGACGCCCCGCATCCCGCCGGCTCATGCGGATGTGCCCCCGGCGATCGCCGCCGCGGCTGCCCAAGGCGCCCAGACCGGCTCGCGCGGCTACTCGGAAATGGCGGTTGCTCTGCCCGCTTCCGGCGACACCCGGCCTTTGTCGCTTTCCTCCACCCCCGAGCACCACGGCGAACAGGAAGACTACCTCTGGGGCGTGTAACGGCGATCGGCGAGGCGATAATCCGAAGCCCTAATTCTCGACCGGGGAGTGGAATCCTCATTCCGCAATCTCAGGGGCTCGTTCTACCGGCGTCGTTCGGCTGACCCCGGTTTGCCAGATGGATGCAAACGCGAAGAGAGGAATCGAACGCGGGACAAGCGGTTCGCGCATCCGCTTCGGCGGCTCCCGCGCGGCGCCTCTGATGGCAACCCACAGACGTATCGCGCGGCCCTCGCCGGCAGTGGCTACGGGTGAAGCTGACGGCCACGATTCGTGCTTCCCTCGAGGATCATAAAACGGGGGATCCGAATCGCAGTCGGAGATCGCGAGTCGGACGGCGGTCTGCGTGTAGAATTCACGCTTTGCCAACCGGGGGGGACCTGTGCTCATTCCACTAACTGTTCTCGCCGGGGACGGAATCGGCCCCGAAGTGACCGCAGAGGCGCTGCGTGTCCTCGCAGCCGCGTGCCACGTCTTCGGCCACGAACTCAAGCTCACCCATAAGAACATCGGTGGCGCGGCGCTGGCCGCTTCGAACGACCCCCTGCCTCCAGACACGCTCCGCGCCTGTCTCAACTCAGGGGCCGTGCTTCTGGGGGCGGTGGGCGATCCCAAGTTCGATTCCGCCCCCAGCCACCTGCGCCCGGAAGCCGGCCTGCTGCGCTTGCGCCAAGAACTGGGCGCGTATGCGAATCTCCGTCCCGCCGTGTGCTTTCCCGCTTTGCTCCAGGGGTCGCCCCTGCGCGCGGAGGTAGTAGAGGGGACCGACTTGCTGATCGTGCGCGAGCTGTTAGCCGGCATTTACTTCGGACAGCCCCGCTCGCTCGAAGGAGCGCCCGGGTCCCGGCAGGCCATCAATACCATGCGTTATAGCGAAGCCGAAGTCGAGCGCATCGCGCGCGTTGCCTTCGACCTGGCCCGTGCACGCCGCCGCCAGGTGCTGTCGGTGGACAAGGCCAACGTGCTCGAATGTTCCCGCCTCTGGCGTGAGGTCGTGACCCGCGTCGGCAGGGACTACGCCGAGGTGAAGCTGGCGCATCAGTACGTCGACTCTGCGGCCATGCTGCTGGTCCAGCGTCCCGCCGCCTTCGACGTGATTCTTACCGAAAACATGTTCGGCGACATTCTTTCCGATCAGGCCGGGGGCGTGGTCGGATCGATCGGCTTGCTGGCCTCGGCGAGTATCGGCGGACGCGTGGGCCTGTACGAGCCGGTGCACGGCTCGGCGCCCGACCTGGCCGGCCAAGGCATCGCCAACCCGCTGGGCGCCATTCTGTCGGCAGCGATGCTATTGCGGTATTCGTTTCGTCTGGAGGGTGAGGCGGCACGCATCGAGAGCGCGGTGCAAGCGGTGCTGGCGGCCGGTCATCGCACTCGCGACCTCGCTGCCTCGGGGCAGGCGTCGGTGAGTACCGCGGAGATGGGGCAACAAGTGGCGGAGGCAGTGCGCGCGCTCTCCACCGCCAGCGCCGCGACCGAAAAGTCGGCCTGACCCGAGAGCCGGCGAAGAGTGCGGAGATTGATGGCATTCCACCTGGGGAAACAAGCAGCACCCGAGGCGAGCCCTTCAGGCGTATCTTTCTGCGCAGCAGCGCCCAGACCAGGTTCGCTTCTCCCGAGAGAAACTTCAGCCAGGTGGCACTGGCGGCGGTCCCTGCGACCTGGGCATTCCCTTGGTGTCCCTCGAGGACCTGCAAGGTCTGGTCGCGGATGATCAACGTCGCGCGTCCCGACTCGCTGCCGGTGAATGTGAAATGCAGGGTCGCGGTCAGGCCAGCGGAGGGTCGCCGTTCGAAGGTCAGCGGCATTCCGGCGAGGAAGCGGGCGATGGACGTAGTGCAGTCCGTTGTGCACTCGCTTGGTGCGCTTGTGCGGGAAGCGCCGTTGCAACGTACGCTTCGGCGTCGGAGTCGGCGAGTAGGTAGACGGTTTCCTTCTTTTCCTGAAGCGCCCGTACAACTCCATCAAGAAACTCCTTGCGGTGATCGAGCAACGGTCGGATGACATCCTCGCCCGCCGGCACACCGCCAGGCAATATGCCGTCTTGTAGTTCGCGGCGAAAGACAGGCTCTGCCACATCGATAGCGATTCCTGGGGGGTCATGTTTTCCCTGTAGCCGGCGGCACTGCGGCGGTCGGCAATGGTTACAGTCGGCGAAGCCACCCATGAACTCGCGGTAGTTGTGGGTACAGCAAGCGGAGAAGTTGAAGTAGCCGTCGGAGCCAATCGGGCAGACGGCAACGCACAGCTTGTCCACGACGGCATGCCAAGAGCCGGTAGAAAGCTGGTGTGTAGAGGAGAACCGGCGGATTGTGTGCCGGCTGAATCGTGGCCGGCCGGGGTTACTCGCATCGCACAGCTAGCGGCCAAAGCGAGGAAATGGTCTGCCGGGGCATTTACTGCGGGACCCTTGGATAGTTGTGTGCTGAGGGGGACGGTTTGGAGGGACAATAGAGAAGGTAGGGATTCAGCCAAGTACCGTGACGGAGAACGCGATGACGGCTTACGACCTGATCCATTCCGAGCAGGGAGTGCCCATCAAGGCGTGGATCAAGGGGGTACCACTGGAGGATGCAGCCCGTCAGCAGTTGCTGAACGTCGCGCAGCTGCCGTTCATCTACAAGTGGGTAGCGGCCATGCCGGATGTGCACTGGGGCATCGGGGCGACGGTAGGCAGCGTGATTCCGACGCGCGGGGCTATCATTCCCGCGGCGGTGGGAGTGGACATCGGCTGCGGCATGATGGCGGTGGAAACCTCGCTGAACGCGCGCGATCTGCCGGACAACCTGCACGGAATCCGGGAGGCGATCGAGCGGGCGGTGCCGGTGGGGCGTACCGACCGGGGCGGGCAAAACGATCGCGGGGCATGGAAGCACGCGCCCGAGCATCACCAGGAGGCGTGGGCCCGGCTGGAGCCGGAGTACAGGGCGCTGGTCGAGAAGTATCCGAAACTCGAGCACAAGCAGCGGATCAACCACCTGGGGACGCTGGGCACGGGCAACCACTTCATCGAGATGTGCCTGGACGAGAACGACGCCGTGTGGTTCCTGCTGCACTCGGGTTCGCGGGGCGTGGGAAACCGGTTGGGCACGTGCTTCATCGAGCTGGCCAAGAACGACATGCGCCACTGGATGGTCAAGCTGCCAGACCAAGACCTGGCATATTTTCCCCAGGGGACCGATCATTTCGCAGACTACGTGCGGGCGGTGCAGTGGGCGCAGGACTACGCGCTGGCAAACCGCCAGCTGATGATGCGGAACCTGATTGCCGCGGTGCGGGCGTCGGGGCTGGTGCGGCCGTTCCGTTCAGGGGAGGAGCCTGGCGAGGCGGCCACGGGTGCAGACGGACCGAAATGCCCGCCCCACACCGTGGTGAGCTGCCATCACAACTACGTCGCCTGGGAGCATCACTACGGCGAGAACGTGCTGGTGACGCGCAAGGGAGCGGTGCGGGCGCGGGCAGGTGATCTGGGGATCATTCCCGGAAGCATGGGTGCGCGCTCCTATATCGTGTGCGGCAAGGGGAACCCGGAAAGCTTCATGAGCTGCAGCCATGGAGCCGGACGCGCCATGTCTCGAACCGAGGCCAAGCGCCGCTTTACGGTGGCGGACCACGTCCAGGCGACGGCCGGAGTGGAGTGCCGTAAGGACGCCGGCGTGATCGACGAGACACCCATGGCCTACAAGCCCATCGACGCGGTCATGGAAGCGCAAAAGGACTTGGTGGAGGTGGTACACCGGCTGCGGCAGGTGGTGTGCGTGAAGGGGTGAGCCAAAGTCCCAACCTGTCTTTTCGAGAGCAGAAAACACAGGTTGGGGACCCTGGGCGGCTATCCACTCACCCCGCTTCTACTTCTTCTCCTTCTCCGTTAACGCTGCGGGTTCGACCGCGCCCTTCTTGGATTTCGTGGCCACGGCAGGCGCTTCTTCCTTGATGGTCCAGAAATCCGGGTTGGCGGCGACCAGGGACTGAGGCGGACGGCTCAGGCTGGGTTCCACGCGCGTGTATTGGCTTTCTACGTGGGTTACACATTCCCGGTCGAACTTACTGAACGCGCCCTTGACCAGGGGGTTGTCGAAGGCCTCCTTTTCGGCAGCGTTGGGCTCCTGGTCTTCGTCGGCGAGGGAGCGCATCGGTTCAACGAACAGCACCGTGGGCTCGGCGTAGCCTGCGCGGATGTCGTAGGCAATCCAGTGCTCGTTGTCGCCGGCCTTCTTGTGCAGGTCGATGACCTGCTTGGCGAGATCTTTGAGGTCGTCACGGCATCCCGGCCGCAGGCTTAACAGCGTCGTGCTCCACCACGTAGTCTGGGAGAGAGGAACCATGTCCGGCCGGTAGGAAATGTCCTTGTTGTATTCCGCAAGAACCCAGTGGGAGCCGGCGGTGGACTCGGCTTCCTGCGCGGCCATGCTGACGTTCTTGGCCAGAACCGCGCCGACCTTGTCGAAGCCCTTCATCATCTTTTCGACCGAGGCCAGGTTGTCGTGGAAGGTTACGTAGGTGACCCGATCGGATTCGCCGGTGATGGGCGAGCCGGCAACCCAGTGGATATCGGGCGCGGCGGTGTTCACGGCGTCGCGGAACTGTGCGGTGACCTTGGTATACACCGAGAATTTGCCGCTGTTGACCTTCTCTGTCCCATACCAGACATACTTGCTGGGCTGATCGGGGGATTTGCTTTCCTGGGCGGAAGCGACGGTGGCGCACACACACGCCACCGCGAGTCCAATGGCCAGCACCTTTGCCATGAGTACTCTCCTTTCTTGAAGGGAAGGCGATTAGATTTTCAAGGGCCTGTTTTACCGACCGGACTCTACACCTGGGGAGAGGGGGTGTCAATCGCAGGAAGGCTCTACCGCATGGTGCGCCAGCCCACTAGTTGTTGGTGACGGTCAACACCAGGGTGGCGCTGTTGCCGCCGCTGCTGCACCCCAGGTCCCCCGTGGTGCCGGCGGGCGTGTGGACGAGGACGTTGGTGGCGCCGGGCCCGGTGATTTGCTTGCTGGTGATGGTTGCTTGCAGCAGCTGGTGACTTGCCACAACCGGGGTGACGCTGTTTCCGTTGACGAACACGATCGAGGAGGCGTCAAAGTTGCTGCCATTAAGGTTGAGAACAAAGCTCTGCTGGACCTTCGAGAACGCCACTGTGGACGGAGAAAGGGAAGTCAGCACCGGTACGGGTCGCGAACTGCCGCACAAAGGGTTCAGGGAAGAACAGGCGGGCAGCATCAGGACCCCGGCTGCGAGCATGCCGAGAGGAATCAGCACCGGGCGGAACATCGTCGGAGTCACGTCGCTGCTGAGTGTAAGGCCTGTGGCGCCACGGGAACAAGCAAAAGTGGGATGAGGTTCCCGAACGTGCACCATGCGCCGGCGGCAATGGACGACGCAGGCTAGGGCGCGGCGGCGAGATGCGCGGTGGCGACGCAGGCGAGCCCAGCCCTAGACGGCCAATTGCTCTGCCGCCAGGCGCGTGCCTTCGACGCGGTTGCGGATCTTAGAGAATGCCGTATCGCGGGAGGTGGAGGTATCGTCGGCGAAGGGGGAGAAGCCGCAGTCATCGGTAGTACCTAGGGCAGCGAGCGGGATAAACTCGGCGGCTTCAAGGACGCGATCTCGCACTTCGGCGGGCGTTTCGATTTTTGAGCTGATTGGGTCGGTTACCCCGACGAAAACGATCTGGTCAGACCCGAGCAAGCCGCCGATGGCCTGGAGGACGCGACGGCGATCGGGCTCGCTTGCCAGCTGGATGTAAAACCGGCCGACCTTCAGGCCAAACAGGGCAGGCAACAGGCGGGCATAGTCGACATCGGCACTGTGGGTGGAATCGCGGTCGCCACCGGGACAGGTATGTACCCCGATCTTGCGGCGGTCGTGCTTGTGGAACCGCTCGAGGACACGGTTGTTGAGGTCGACGAAGGAGTTCAGCAGGCGGCCGGAGGGGTCAAGCTTGAGCGCGAGCCGGCCCTCAGTGAAGTCGATCTGCACGTTGGCGGCGCCGGCCTCCAGACATTGGCGCAGGTCGCATTCGGCTTCGTTGATCAGGTCGGCAAGGAACGCGTCGCGCGAGTAGCCGGATAAGCTCTGCTGGGGATAGAGCAGGCTCAGGGCGGAGGCGGAAATCACAGCTTGCTTGAGCGGGCGGTGTGCGTAGCGCTGCGCGGCTTTGAGGAAAGAAACGGCGTGTACCGCATAGCGAAAAGGGCCGGCGGAGAGACAGGGCAGTTGGCGAGTGTGGCCGTCGGCGAAGGGAATCACAACGCCGTTCGGGGCGAGGTTAGCCAGCCCGGCGAGCGGATAGGTGGCGAAGCTGGGCTTGGTCTGTTCGCCGTCGCTGATGATGGGGGAGCCGGTTTCTTCGAAGCGGGCGATCGTATCACGCAGCGCGGCCTCTTCCGCCAGGTGCAACTGGGCCTCGCTGATCTGACCGGCAGCCCGGGCGCTCATGGCGGCTTGCAAATCCGCGGGGCGCGGCACACTGCCAATGGGTTCGGTTGGAATGGGCATGGGATGTCCTCAGTGAAACCCCAGGAGTGGGTTCACGTTAAAGACGGTTGCCGCAAGCAGCAATAGTAGAAAGACATTAGGGCGCAGGCGCTCGAAGCTCGTGTAGCTTTTCACAGGAGGCCGCGCTCGGGGTGCACGGTCGTGGGGTGGAAAGCATGGCAATCAGAGTTTTCAGGCGCTGGGTTCCGGTGCTGGTGGTTGTGCTGGTGTTGTGGGTCGCCTTCACCGGGTACATCTGGTGGGCGATGAACCAGCCGCCGGAGAAGTTCGGCCACGTGATGGCGCGGCTGCCGACGCCGGCCTACTTCGTGCTCCCGTTTGAAACCATGTGGACACACGCGCGCGCTGGACACTTGCATCTCGGCGATGCCGCGCCGGATTTCACCCTGACAAAGCAAGATAAAAGCGGGACAGTCGAACTGGCGCAGGTGACGGCCAAGCAGCCCGTGGTGCTGGTGTTCGGGAGCTACACCTGACCGCCCTTCCGGCGGGAGGTTCCCGCCCTCAACAAGCTCTATGACCAGTATGGCGCTCAGGTGGCGTTTCTGGTGGTGTACATCCTGGAAGCGCATCCCAGCGATGTCTGGCAGATGCGCAGCAACTTGAAGGAGCACGTGCTGTTCGCCAGCCCAAGGAGCGAAGAGGAGCGGGCGCTGGTAGCGGGCGCCTGTGTGCGCAAGCTGGGCATTAAGTTCCCTGCGGTGCTGGATGAGTTCGGGAACTCGACCGAACAGGCCTACACCGGGTGGCCCGACCGGCTCTACCTGATCGACAACAAGGGCCAGGTGGCGTACAAGAGCAAGCCCGGCCCGTTTGGCTTCAAACCAGACGAACTGGGCGCTGCGTTGCGGCGGCTCACTCAGAACATGGCATCTCTTCAATAACGGCGTCAACTACGAAGTTGGCCCAACTTCCGGTCGACCCGCGAGAGCATTCATCATCCTCACTGTCCGTTCAGCCAATTGCCATAGGCCTGAAACGAATAAGGACGGCCCAGGAAGTTGTGGACCATGTCCGCGGCAGGTTCGGTGCCACTGGGAGCGAGCACCGTCTGACGGTATTTCGCCGCCACCTGGGGATTCAGCATGCCGTCGCTCTTGAACTGGGTGAACATGTCCTTGGCGATTACCAGCGACCACATATAGGTGTAGTAGACGGCGGAATAGCCGTTGAGGTGGCCGAAGGCGGTTTCGAAATGCGTGCCTTCAAGCTGGTGGAAGGGTGTGTAGCGCTGGCGTAACTCGGCCGCCAGCTTGGTGGTATCCAGACCGTGGGGGTCACGGTTGTAGAAGTCAAGGCTCACGGCCGCGTAGAACATCTGTTGGCGCACACTGAGAGCACGATCGAAATCGTCAGCAGCTCTTGCTTTCTTGGCCAGCTCGGCGGGTATCGGTTCTCCGGACTTGTAGTGCTTGGCAAAGCTGGCCAGGATGACGGGGTCCCGAGGCCACTCTTCGAACATCTGCGAGGGAGCCTCGATGAAATCCTGCTCCAGGTCGCCGGTGGCCCACTTCGTGTTGCCGCGGAAGATGCCGTGGAGCAGGTGGCCGTACTCGTGGAAGAAGGTGATAACGTCTTCCAGTTCCATGAGTCCTGGTTCGCCACCGGCCGGTTGCGGAAAGTTGCACACCAGCACATATTCGGGCAAACGCAGCCCGTCCTTTCCGGTGGCGAGATTGAAGGTCGCGTAGTGTTTGTACTTGTTGTCGCGAGGGAACATGTCGAAGTAAATGCGACCGATGCGCTGCTGGCCATCGTAGACGTCATATGCCTGAACGTCGGGATGCCAGACTTTGGCGTCGGCCACGAGCTGGTAGGTGATTCCGTACATCCGGCCGGTCAAATCGAGGATCCCTTGCTTTATCCGCGAGTACTCCAGATACGGTCGCACACTCTGCGTGTCATAGCCCAGCTTTTCGATCTTGGCGCCGTGCTCCAGGTGGAGCCACTCCCAGGGATGCACCACGGTCGCGTTGGGGTCGGTGCCTTGCTTGAAGGCAAGAAGGTTGCGGTAGTCGCGCGCCGACCCAGCCGCGGAGGCCGCGGTGATCTTTTCGATGAAGTCCGCCGCATTCTGCTCGGTGGCCACCATTTTGTCTTCCGTGGCGTACGAAGCCCAGTCGGGATATCCCAGCAGCTTTGCCAGTTCGTAGCGCTTGGCCAGGAGCCGGTTCAGCACGTCGATATTCTGGGGATAGGCACGCTGGTTATAAAGGGTATAGAAAGCCTTGCGGGCCTGGTCGTCCGTGGCGTACTGCATGAAGGGAACGTAATCGGTGTTGTTGGTGGTGAGGATGACTTTGCCGGAGGCGTCGGGCTTGTGGGTACGCTTGAAGTCTTCGGGCAGGCCGTCGAGCTGCGCAGGATCGAGCGGAAGCTTGCGAACATCCTCGGCGATGTTCTGATCGAATTCTTGGCCGATCTTGACCAGTTCCTCCTGCAGCTGCTTGATCCGGGCGCGGGTGGGGTCGTCACGGTCCACGCCCGCGCGGTGGTAGTCGCGCAGGGTGGTCCGCAGGAAGTACCTGCCTGCGCTGTCTAGCTTCGCTCCGTCCAGCGCTGCCAGCACAGCATACAGGGCGGGGTCGAGAGAAAGTTCGGTCAGCAGGCGGGCGGACTCCTGCTCGCATGTCTGCGCCGCATCCCGAAAGGCTTTGGCAGGGTGGACCTGCTCGGCGAGTCCAGCTTGGGCGCCGGCATCGCTGGCCAACAGGATCGCGGTATCGAACGCCTGTAGGGCAGTATAAGGATCACGAGGCGGCTTGGCAGCTTTGAGCTGAGTTACCTGTTTGCGGGTGGCCTCCAGGTCGCCGCGGCACGATGACAGAAAGGCCTCGGGCGTACCGGAGAGGCGCGCAGAAGCGTCGGGAGTCAGCAGCGGTCCCGATGTCTGTCCCGCCAATACGAGCGTGCCGGTCAGCACCAGCAGCCAGCTTACCCACAACCGATATCGAGCCATGATGCGGTCCTTTTGGTTCGGCAGGGTCAAGAAGCTAAGGTAAATGGACGGCCCAGCCCGGACAATGTTTGAAGAATGGAGTGTAATCGGCGGCGGGCAGACATAACACTTGACATGGGAGACAAAGGCCGCTTCCTCTGTCGGTTACCGCCCCCAGCTAGCGCCACTTCTTGAGCCGTGGCCACAGCTCCGAGAGGGAGCCAAATTTCGGTCCCCGGCAGATATAAACCGGGAGCCTGCGCTCCCAGGCATAGGGATTGTCGCGGGACGTACCCACAAACTCCACGCTGTAGAACAAACTCTCCAGAGCTGCCTGCTGATCGTCGACCACAATCAGGCAGCGTCCCGAATAACCGCGCGGACCCCAAAGAAAGAAGGTCTGGTGGCCGCTGAGCGCCGGCGGCAGGCCATCGCGGCGGCCGAAGAAGTCGAGGGCCCCGGCCTGACCGTAGTTCTGGGCAAAGATAGCGCAATCGGCCCGTTCGGCGAGCGGGATACGCTGCCAGGCGACATGGACCTCGTCGGCCAACTCCCGCCATCCGAATTGGTCGGCATAGTGCTGCGGAATAAGGGGCTCGGCGGGACGGTTTTCGGGGCGCGGCACCTTGAAGGGGAGCAATCTCACGAACGCCACCAGGCGATCCACGGGAAGCACAGGAACGACCAGCGGTGCGATCCATAGCCCCTCGGCGACAATCAGAGCCATCGTCACCGGTTTCAGCCAGTTCTGCCGGGAGCGGGCAATGCCGTTTTCGAGCAGAACAGCTCCCGCGGCCAGGAGCAGGGGATAGACCGGCGCGAGGTAGTAGTTCTTGCCTTTAAGTACCACGAACACGGCGAAGGCGACCAGGTAGCACCATCCCAGAAAGCGCCACGGCCGGAGCCGCGGCCAGGCAAACAGCGCTACCAGCCCCAGCACCCAGACAGGTCCGGCAGCGGGCTGGACCATCAGAATCTGCTGGCCGAAATACTCGAAGGGAGAGAGCACTACGTCTCGGCCACTGGCCTTCACCCCGCGCATGAGTTCGAGAAACGGCCAGTGGTGGTGGATATTCCACAGCAGGTTCGGCAGGAACAGGGCCAAGGCCAGCATTCCCCCCAGCCAGATCCACTTATGGGCGAAGACGCGGCGCTGATCGGTGAGCAGCAGGCCGATTACAATACCCAACCCGAATACGGCGATGCCGTACTTTTCCTCCAGGCCAATTCCGGCAATCACTCCGAACCAGAGCCAGTAGCGGGGATCCTCACGCACCGCCCGCACCGCGCACCACGCGCAGCCCATCCACAGCAGGGGTTCGAGGGCATTGGTGGTCACCAGGCTCCCATAGGCGAGATAGATGGGAGCAAGGGCCACGCTGGTGGCGGTAAGGAGAAGGGCGTAGCGGCGTCCGCCAAATTCGCGGACAAGCAGGGCAGCGAGCACGACCAGAGCCGAGTGGGCAAGGGTGGGAACGAAGCGGAGGGCGCGCAGGGAATCGCCTAGGGTGACTCGCGTGAGATGAACCAGAAACGGAATCAGGGGCGGATGATCGACGTAACCCCAGGCGAGACGATCGCTGCAGGCGAGGTAATCGAATTCGTCGCGGAAGTAGCCGTAACGGTTGTTGAAGTAGCAGTGCACAAGCAATTGGGTGAAGGCAAGGAGCAGGACAGCGGTCACGCCGTCGGACAGGAAGCGCCCCTCGTCGCCGATGGAAGCAACGACGGGAGACTTCGGACAGGCCACAGCGGGGCTGGTCATGACAAAGTTTGAGCATAGCGGAAGTCAGCGCGAGGTGTCACGCCGGGTTGTGGCCGGCACAATTGCGGGCCGTGGGGGTGGGATTACTCCAGCACGCTGTCGTCGAGTTTCTTCTTGCCCCAATCAGCGGCCGCCTGCACGAAAGCCAGCACCACCGGGTGAGGCTTATCTGGTTTCGAGGCCAATTGCGGCTGGAACAGGGTCGCCACGAAGAAACGGTGTGTAGGAGACTCGATGGCGCGAACCTCGCCGTTCGGGCCCCGCGCGGCAATGGGGAAGCCGGCCTCGATGGAGCACCACTCGTAATCAGGATTCAATTCAAAGTTGCAGAAAAATTCCTCCGTGACGGTGTCAGCTTTCTTGCCGTAGAACGTCTGCAGGTAGGAACCGGGGCGCAAGCGAATCTGCGGGATCGAGCCGGAGAGTTTGGGAGCGTCGTCGCTACGGTTAGGGACGGCGCAGGCCACGGGATGGATAATTAGGTTCTTCGAAGCGGAATTGTTCTCGGCAGTATCGGCATCCTTGATGCCGATGACGTTGCGAGCACACTCAATGACCGCGTACTGGAAGCCAGCGCACGTGCCGAGGAACGGCCAATCGCGGCGGCGAGCGAACTCGATGCCCGCCAGCATGCCATCCATGCTCTTGTAGGGGCTGCCGGCTGAGGCCCACAGGCCGTCATAACTCTCCAGTCTCTTCTGTGCCTCGAGCTCCAGCAACGACGGCGTGGACAACCATTCGGATTCCACCCTGAGGTCAAGCTTGGTGGCAGCGTGCTGCAGCGCGTCGTTGGTCGCGTGATGGGAGCGGAACTCAGGATTGAAGTCGCCCAGGATTCCTATGCGGACGGTCTCGGCCACAAGCCATTCTAACAGCGGTCCTCAGTCGTCGGGGAACCCCAGGCCCTGCCCTGGGTCGTTGGTGGTTAGGCGCTCAGGAGATCAATCCGGTTTGCTGGAGTTCAAGCCGTGACGGGAGGCAAACGAACGACTACAACCATCCGAACTGCGCGGCAAGGAGGTACAGGCAGGCCAGAGTGAGCGCCGGACCGCCCCAGATCATGAGAGTTGATTTCCAACCGAGCGAGTTGAGAACCGCGCTCTGGCTACGCCAGGAGATCAGAAACGCAGGGTTGTTGGTCCCTTTCATCAACACGACAGGCGGATGTAGATCCCAGGATTCTGCCGTCGAGCCGGCCTGGTTCCTGTCGCCAAAAGGCCCCTGGACATGGGCGATGCCGGCGGTGGGGTCCAAGCCGGCGGCTTTCCAGGCAGCAGGACTGGTGATGCCGGCTCGCACCAGGGCGGCCGCGATGGTTCCCTGCTGCGTCATGGCCGGCGAAGAAGCCGCCGGGCCACTGGCGGAGGCATGCTCGTTCGCCCTGCCGCCAGCGCTCGCGTCAGCCTCGAGGGACGCCGGAGCCAGCGTGTCCAAAGGCGTGCTCCAGTTGAAAGACGTGCTGGAGAGGTGATTCGCGACTTCCTGTTCGAAACTCAGCAGCCGGTCGTTACCGTTCGGAAGCGGCGCCGGCCCGAGCCTGGTCCCCTGGTTCTCGGCCAGCGTGCCCAGGATAAACAGGAAATTCTTGGGCTTGACGCAGAACTCGTCGATGCGCACGCTCTTGCCGTCAGAGGAGACGCCATGGCGCATGAGGAAGTCACTCACCTCGGGGGGAACAAGGTCGTGACTCGAGAACAGATTGTCGCTGTATTCCTCGTGGAAGTCGCGATGAATGTCCAGCTCTGCGCCGCGCGGGTCGACCAGCACCTTGCCCGTGTTGTCGTCGAGGAAGAACGGAACATGCAGGCTCTCCTCGGCAACCTTCTTCCACTCCTTGTTCCTGCCGGCCTGTTCCAGCCGCCATGCCACAGTACGGTAGCAGTAACAGCTGGCCCCGGTGATGGGAGCGGACATGGTATAGGGACCCACAGCCAGTCCGCTGACCTCGACCAGGCCGAGCGACGCGCTGCGCACCTTGGAGGCCGGAGTATTCCGGATCAGCTGCCTCCGCTGCAGGATAAGAAATCCGCGAATAAAAAAGTAAATGCCAGCACCGGCTCCGACGGCTTCCATCACCCAGGGGCCGGTGGAAACACGAACAATCAGTATGGCGAAAAGCGAAATCACAGTCGTACGTCCGCGCTCATGAAGCCATGGCCATCGAAGCCAGTGTTCTGGCATGAGCCTATCGAAGGGGCGGCCGCCTGGCAGCTGAAAAGCAGGAGTTCGGGCTTACGTCGGTAATGTTACTGGCCACATAGACGGCCGGCATCCGGCTGGCTGGAGGCGGTCGGCCGGAGTCGGCTGCGCGACCGGGGTGTCGGTTGGCTGAGGGCCTGGTCGAAATCCAGCTCGGAGTGCTTCCTCTTGTGCGGGGTGGCCTGTGTGTCGCTGGTGGTGACCGGGCTTGACGCCTTCAGTGTGGGTGAGAACGAAGGGAGCGCCGAATCCCAGTTCCTCCCGGCAGCTCAGGCCGGACAGCAGGATGACCGCCTCAGTGCGCGGCAAGAGCCCGCATCTTCAGGATCTCTTCGATGGCCGCGATGGCAGCCTCGAGTTCGGCGTCCGTGTTGTAGAAATGCGGCGACATGCGAACGCCGGCGTTGGGGCGCCAATCCACCAGGATGTCGCGCCGCAACAGTTCGCGGCAAACTTCCTGCGAGTCGGGCATCTCGATCGAGACGGTGCCACCTCGTTTCTCCGGGTCGCGGGGAGTGTTGACGTGCCATCCCTGCTTGTCGGCCAGCTCGATGAGCCGTGCCGTCTGGCGTTTCGACTTCTCGCGGATGCGCTCGACACCCACGTCGCGGATGATACGAATTCCCGGGCGGGCCGCCTCCAGAGAGGGCACGTGGGGCGTACCGTTCATGAACCGGTAAGGCGGATCGGTATAGCGGATGGCGCCGACTTCAAACGCGAAGGGCTGCTGGTGCGCCGTCCATCCCGTGAAGGTGGGTTGGAGTCTGCGGCCCAGATCGGGACGCACGTACAGGTAGGCGACCCCGGGCCCGCCACACAGCCACTTCAGAACACCGCCACAAGCAAAGTCGACGTTCAGGCTTTGCACGTCCACGGGCAGGGTACCGAGCGACTGAAAGGTATCGAGCACCACGTGAGCGCCCACCCGGTGAGCTTTTTCGATGATGGCTGACGCGTCGTTGATGTAGGCGCTGCGGAAGATGATGTGGGAGATGGGTACGACCAGGGTCTGCTCGTCGATGGCGGCGAGCAGGCGTTCGGTGGGCACGTGAATGCCGTCAACCGTCCCAACCATGTGCACTTGCGCACCACGCGCCCGTTGTGCCTCCCAGAAATACATGACCGAGGGAAAATTCAAGTCGGTGTACACCACCTTGTTGCGTTTGCCCGAGAAGTCGAAGCAGGAAGCCACCACTGCCTGGCAGGTGGTGACGTTCTGGTGGGTGGAAACGGAGCCGCGTGGCGCGTTCAGCAGCGCCCCGAGTTCGTCTCCGACTTCGGCCGCGAGCATCCACCAGCGTTCTTCCCAGGCACGCACGCCGCGGCTGGCCCAGGTGTCGGCGTAGCCCTTCAGCGCATCGTAGACGCCACGTGGCATGGCCCCGAGGGAATTGCTGATCAGGTAATTCGTGTGCCCGAGGATGGGGAACTCGGAGCGGTAGCCAAGAAGGTCATCGGACATCTCCCGCATTGTAATGCGAACCGAGAGGAGATAGCGCCTCGATCATCCGCCGGGTCAGTTTGGAGTTTGCCCGATGACGAACTCAGGTGAAGCTCAGAGTCGAGACAATTCGTCCGAAAGGGCAAGGCTGGCACGATCTGCCACCAGTCCGCCTTGCCACTCCACTCCGCCCTGCTGTACTTTCAAAGCCGATGGAGCACCCCTGTTGCAAGTGCGGGACCATGGTGGAGGACGGCGTGCCCTTCTGCGCACACTGCCGGGCTCCCCAGATTCGCGTGGCGATGGAGCCTGCGCCCCGTTCCCCCGGTCCCGGCGAAGATCCGGAACTCTCGGCGGAAACAATAATGGTGTCGGCGCCATTTCCGAAGTCCGGGGTTCAGTGGTCCCAGGCGTTGCCAATGGCAGCGTTGGGTGGCTTGTTGTCCATCCTGTTGTCCATCCTGCTCCTCGGCATTCCGCTGGGAGCCTACGGCCTGGCGTTTCTGCTCGGAGGAGCCATTGCAGTGGCCCTCTATAAACGGCGGGTGGTGGGCGCGCGCCTTACCTCAGGGATGGGCGCAAGAATCGGCGCCGCCAGCGGGGGATTCGGCTTTCTCTTCCTAGCCATCATGCTCATCGCGACATCTGTCTATCGCGCCGACGATCTGCGCAAAATGCTCGAAGAGAAGATCGGCGAATTGACCGCGACGGGCTACAACCCGCAACAAGTCAAGGCAGCCCTGGATCTGCTTAGGACCCCGGAAGGGCTCGCCTTCTTCGTGACATCCTGCCTGATGGTCCTGGCGTTCATGTGTGTGGTGGCGAGCGCGATCGGAGGCGCCCTGTCCGCCCGCCTGTTAGGCCGACGCCTGCCCCGGTAGCGGGCTCGTTTCCTGCCCGGCTGCTCTGCGGCCCGTTCGAACCCACCCGGCAACTCTGCCGTACCCCGGCTGGGCGGTGAAGGTCGCCAGGCGCTACGGATCCCCTCCGGGGTCGAGGTTTCGCCTTAGGAGGCTTGCCCCAGGAGTGTTCCGAAATTCCGAAGTGTCCCAAGTGCCTGAACGCAGCCGGGCCAAGGAACGGCGAGAAGACAAGCCGCCGGGGCCAACTCTGAGATTCAAGGTGGGACGCGGGGCGGCCCGGCCAGACCTGGGGTCCCAACCGCTCCAGCCTCGCCTCCTTGCCCGGCAGTGCGTTCCCCGCGTATCATGCAGCGTTTATGCCTTCCAAAACGGCACGCCATCCCAACGTTCACGAGAAGGCCCAGCTGATGTCGGCTTCCGAGATCGAACGCACGCTGGTCCGGCTCGCCCACGAGGTCATCGAGAAAAACAACGGCTGCGCCGACCTCGGACTGGTCGGGATCCGGCGCCGGGGAGTGCCGCTGTCTGAGCGCATCGCCAAGACCATTGCCCGGATTGAAAAGAAGCCGGTTCCGGTGGGCACCCTCGACATCACCCTGTACCGCGACGATCTTTCCACGCTGGGTCCCAAGCCCGTGGTGCAGAAAACGGGGGTGGGGTTCGACGTTACCGGCAAGACCATCGTGCTGGTCGACGACGTTCTCTACACCGGTCGCACCGTGCGGGCCGCGCTGGATGCGTTATTTCGCCAGGGCCGCCCACGCCAGGTCCAGATGTTGGTGCTGATCGACCGGGGCCACCGCGAACTGCCGATCGAGGCTACTTTCGTCGGCCGCAAGGTACAAACCAGCAGCAACGAGATCATCGAGGTGCGGCTACGGGAGATCGATGACGTCGAACAGGTCATGTTGATGGAGAAAATCTAGGGGTGAGGGAAGACACCGGGCTCTCCGTCCCGGCCTCCCGGCGAGAGATGAACAAGGCTGCCCGCGGGTCGCTGCTCGGCATCGAACATCTGGACGCGGCGGAGTTGTTGAAAATCTTGAAGCTGGCACGCCGCATGAATCCGCTCCAACCCCGGCCGCTGCTGCGCGGCAAGCGCGTGCTCCTGCTCTTTTACGAGCCCTCCACCCGTACACGCTCCTCGTTTGAGATCGCGGCCAAGTCGCTGGGCGCCATGACTACGCTGGTCCTCTCCAGCGGCTCCAGCATCGAGAAAGGCGAATCCCTGCTCGACACCGGTTACACGCTGCGCGCGGTCGGCGCGGATGTGATTGTGGTGCGGCACCCGTCAGCGGGGGCTCCCCACCTCATGGCCCGGCATCTCGATGTCCCGGTGATCAACGCCGGAGACGGAATGCACGAACACCCGTCACAGGCGTTGCTCGATGCCTATACCATCCTCCGGCACAAAAAAACTCTCAAGGGGCTGCGGGTCTCCATCATCGGCGACATCTTCCATAGCCGCGTGGCTCGCTCTGCCTGCCACTTGCTCGCCAAATTCGGCGCCAAGGTTGTGCTTTGCGGTCCGCCGGAGCTGGTTCCTGAGGTCGCCACCACCTTGGCTCCCGAGTTGCGCGTCACGCGGCACCTCGAGGAAGCGGTGCGCGGCGCCGATGTCCTCATGCTGTTGCGCGTGCAGAAGGAACGCCTGGCGGGGATGAAGCTGCACCTCGGGGACTACCTCGCCCGCTATCAGATGACCCTCGCCCGCCTCAAGATGGCGCGGCGGGACGCGATCGTGATGCATCCTGGGCCGATCATTCGCGGCCTGGAGCTGACCAGCGAAGTGGCGGACTGTCCCCAGTCTGTCATCGTCGACGAAGTTCGCAATGGGGTGCCCACGAGAATGGCCATCCTGGTGCGGGCTGTGGGGAAGGCAGGATGAGCTTCGCGCCGCCGGCAGGGAGCCAACGCCCCGGGCATGGTTTGGCGGTGCAAGCCCAGGCCGGGCGGATTTCGGAGCTCGCAGCCGATAGATGACGCACAACCGGGCCCAATCCGGCGCTCTTCTCATCGCGGGCGGCCGTCTGATCGACCCGGCCAACCGCATCGATAGCCTCATGGATGTGCTGCTCTCGGACGGACAGGTAGCGGATATCGTTCAGCCCGGCAAGACGCGGGGGGAAGCCGACGAGACGTTCGACGCCCGGGGCCTGGTCGTCGCGCCCGGCTTCATCGACCTGCATGTGCATCTACGCGAGCCCGGACAAGGGTACAAGGAAACCATCGCCTCCGGCACAGCGGCAGCGGCGGCGGGCGGATTCACCTCGGTCTGCACCATGCCCAACACGACCCCGGCGGTGGACTCGCCAGAGTGGGTGACATGGGTGCAGCACCCGGAGCGGGGCGCCACGGTGAATGTCTTCCCGGTGGCCTCTGCCACTTACGCCAGCCAAGGTGCGGTGCTCACCGACTTCCGCGGGCTGCAGCTCGCCGGTGCCGTGGCCGTGAGCGATGACGGCAAGCCCATCCTGGACACCGACGTGATGCGCGAATGCCTGCGCGTGGGCGGCGAGCTGCGCCTGCCCGTGGTCCAACATGCTGAGGACACGCGAATTACCGAGGGTTGCCCCATGAACGACGGTCCAACGGCATTTCGCCTCGGACTGCGCGGATGGAAGTCAGCAGCGGAAGCCAGCGTGGTCGAGCGCGACGTTCGACTGCTACAGCAACTATCCAATGCTCGCCTGCACGTAGCGCATCTTTCTACCGCAGAGGCGCTCAAGGCCGTGCGGCGCGGCAAACGCAGCAAGGCTTCCGTCACCTGCGAGGTCACGCCTCACCATTTCACGCTCACCGACGAGGCGGTGGATGAGTACAACACGCATTGCAAAATGAATCCGCCACTGCGCTCGGCGGCCGACGTGGAGGCGATTCTCGTGGCGTTAGCCGACGGAACCGTGGATGCGATTGCCACCGACCATGCACCGCACGCCGCGCACGAGAAGCAGGTCGAGTTCGAGCGGGCCGCCTTTGGCATCACCGGCCTGGAAACCGCACTGGGACTGGCGATCACCAGGCTGCACCGCGCACACAAGATCCCGCTCGCGCGCATCGTGGAACTGCTCACCGCCGGCCCGGCGCGGATCTTCGGCTTGCGCGGACGGGGCGCCCTGACCCGCGGCAACGCCGCGGATGTCACCATCTTCGATCCCAAGAAGCGTTGGACCTTTGACGCATCCAAGTCGCGCTCCCTCTCGCGCAATACTCCCTTCGACGGCTGGCAATTGAGCGGTAAGGTGGTGGCCACGATCGTCGCCGGCCGGGTCGTCTACCGCGGAAGCTAGGCCTCTGTTTGTTACTTACGTTACCCGGTCGTGACATCCATCACCGACCCCGGCCCGACTGCCTCCCGAAACTGGGGGCGGAGGACATCTTGTCGTGTTCCGCCTTGATCTTCTGTCTTGCGGGTTAACCATTTTGTCGACCGTCATGGTGGGTCGGCGATGCTGGGAGGGCTGGGCTCTGGCCGCCGTTAACAGCGTGATCATCTGCGTCATCGCACTGCGAACCGAACAGTTCGGATTTATTCCGGCGAACCTGTTCTGCATCGTCCTGTACGGTGTGAATTTGCGCAGATGGCGCAAGACCGAGGGCTGATCGCGTACTGCACGCGGCAAGAACCTAAGCCGTCGGGCCGAGCGGGTGGCGCCTGAAAGGTAAAGCTAGTCCATATCAGTCGGGACGGAAGTTGATCATCACGACTTCGTGGGTTTCCTGGGACAGCGGCTCCCATTTCCACTTATCGAGAGCGTCCATCGCCGACTTGGCCAGCACGGGATTGCCGCCCAGCACTTCGGCGCGCTTCATCCGGCCGGTGGCGGTGACCACCACCTCCAACCTTACCAGTCCCTGGATGCCCATTTTGCGCGCCAGTTCCGGATAGAGCGGATCTACCTTGGAAACAATCCGGCGCGCGTGCTCTGCCTGGGTCTGAGCCGGACAAACAACACCGGTCCACACCAGGGTCACCAAGAGGACTGCCATTGCAACCACGCGTTGCCGCATGAACGCCCCCTCAACTGCTGAGCGTACTCGCGAAGGGGCACCTTGTGCAGGTAACCGACGTAACCAAAGGTAAGGTGAAAAAGCTAGGCCGCAGGACGGGCGTCCTGGACGGTTCCGATCAGTTATTTTCGTTGCCGGCGCGTTTCCAGGAGATCAGCTCTCCGATCGTCGAACTGGTGCTCGAAACCGGGTGCTTGTAGGCTTCCACCTCGGAACGAGAGGCTTCCTCGCCCACGGCGCGGATGCTCAGGCCTACCTTCTTCTCGTCGGGATTCATCTTGATGATTTTGAAGTCGTACTCCTGGCCCGGCTCCAGGTGGAGGGCGGCGCCACGGTCGTCGACGGCCTCCGAGTTGTGGCAAAGGCCCTCAACCCCCTCCACGATTTCCACGAATGCGCCGAAGCTGGCTACCCTCAGCACCTTCCCATGCAACACATCGCCGATATGATGCTGCTCGAAGAAGCTGGTCCAGACGTCGGGCTGCAACTGTTTCACCCCCAGCGAGAGCCTCCGCTTTTCCGGTTCTATGGCCAGCACCACGGCTTTCACCCGGTCGCCTTTCTTTAACACTTCCGAGGGATGCTTCACCCGCTTGGTCCAGCTTAGGTTGCTCACATGGACCAGGCCGTCGATGCCGTCCTCGATTTCGATGAACGCGCCGAAGTCGGTAAGATTGCGCACTCGACCTTCGACCTGCGCCCCTACCGGGTACTTCTCGTGCAAAGTGTCCCAGGGGTTGGCGGCGAGCTGGCGCATCCCCAGCGAAATGCGGCGCTCGCCGGGATTCACGCTCAACACGACGCACTCCACCTGATCGCCCACGTTCACCAGTTTCGAGGGATGCTTCATACGCTTGGACCAGGTCATCTCGCTGACATGCACCAGGCCCTCGATACCCTGCTCCAGTTCGATGAAGGCGCCATAGTCGGTCACACTGATGACGCGCCCACTCACGTGTGCACCCACCGGATAACGCTGCTCCGCGTCCAGCCATGGGTCCGGGGTCAGCTGCTTGAAGCCGAGAGAGACGCGCTGCTTCTCCTTGTCAAACTTGAGGACTTTCACCTGAATCTGATCGCCCACATTCACTAGGTCACGGGGATGGGTGAGCCGGCCCCACGACATATCGGTGATGTGCAACAGGCCGTCGATCCCACCCAGGTCCACGAACGCGCCGTACTCGGTCAGGTTCTTCACCACGCCGGTCAGCACCGCTCCTTCCTCGAGGTGCTCGAGGGTCTTGGCCTTCTTCGCGTTCTGGTCCTCTTCCAGCAACTGCTTGCGCGAAACCACGATGTTGCCGCGCTTCTTGTTCAGCTTGATGACGGCCACCTCGATGGTCTGGCCCTTCATGGCGTCCAGGTTGCGGACAGGCCGCAGATCCACCTGCGATCCGGGCAGGAAGGCGCGTGCCCCTTCGATGTCCACGCTCAGGCCGCCCTTGATGCGGTCGAACACGATCGCCTTGATCGGCTTCTTCTCGTTGTACGCCGCCTCGATATCATCCCAAGCGCGCAAACGCTGAGCTTTTTGATACGAGAGGTTGACGTAGCCTTCTTCGGTCTCGCCCTTTTCGCGCATCACGTCGATTTCGTCGCCGGGCTGGAACTTGGGCTTGCCTTCGTGATCCAGCACTTCCGCCAGGGGCAACATGCCTTCTGACTTGGCTCCGATGTCCACCACGACGTGGGTGGGGGTGAGTTTCAACACCGTGCCCTTGACGACACGGTCTTCGCCGACTGCTTCTTCGGTTTCGGTGGTGAAGGTTTCAAGCGCGGCGGCAAAATCTTCGGCTACGGAGGAGGACATGGCTGGTTTTTCTTCTGGAGCCGACGCCGGCACAGGCTGCCGAGTCGCGGCAGGGGCAGCCAGATCCGGGCCGGGCTCGTGGACGGTGGTTTCGGAGGTGGCCGATTCGAGGTCGGGCACGGTGATGTCGTCGTACAAAGTCATTGCCTCTCTGCTAGACCACGCACTGGAGTGCGCTGAGGGTGCGAGCTGCCGGACGGACTGCGGGAATGGATTTAAGGTTGCGATGGGCTCAGCCTGGCGGCTGAGCTTGAACACTCCCAGCGGTCGGACGACTCATACAGACCCGCGTCCCAAGGGAACCTCCCGACTATAGCAACCGCTTCTCAGGAGTGTCAAACCCAAACACCACCCCTTGCGCAATTCTTCCGGAAGCAAGCATATTGGATCGTCACCACTGCAAGTTGGATCCATCTTTATTGAGACATCTTCCGATAGCTCTCTACCGGCTGATGCCACTCGCGCCCTGCGGTTCCACAAAACCTACCCATCTGCTACTCTCCCCCTCCATGGACTATCTTTGGACCCCGTGGCGTTTTGCATATGTCACAAATGCCGGAAAGACAGAGAGATGCATCTTCTGCGACGTGCCGAATGCCCAAGACGATGAAAAAGTCCGCATCGTGCACCGGGCAAAGCATTGCTTCATCATTCTGAACACCTATCCCTACACCCCAGGCCACTCCATGATCGTTCCCTACCTGCACCTCGACGAACTGCAGAAACTGCCCGTGGAAGCGTCGCAGGAAATGATGAGTCTGTTGCAGAAACTGGAAGGGATATTGCGCCGGCTTTACAACCCCGACGGCGTGAATCTTGGCATGAACATCGGCAAAGCGGCTGGGGCAGGACTCGCCGGCCATATCCACATGCACATCCTGCCCCGCTGGGTGGCGGACGCAAATTTCCTCTCCGTCATCGGCGAAACCAGGGTCCTCCCGGAGACGCTGGACGTAACCTGGAGACGGATGCGGGAGGCATTTGCGGGCCAGTAGAACCAGTTCGGTTTCGTAGGCCCACGGTAGTGCAGTGCTTGAGGGCGGCGACGGCAGGCGTTCTGCCACCGCGGCTGCGGTCGCTGTGACCGCGGCATGGTTCCGGCAAGGCTCAGCCCGCCAACTTCTCCATCTCCTCCTCGTCGATCACCTCGACCCCCAACGCTCTCGCCTTATCCAGCTTCGATCCGGCATCGCTCCCCGCCACCACATAGTCCGTCTTCCTGCTCACGGATCCCGAGACGCGCCCGCCTGCGTCCTCGATCAGACTTTTGGCTTCATCGCGCGAATACTTCGCCAGCGTCCCCGTCAAGACGAAAGTCTTTCCCGCCAGTTGGCTGCCCCGCGGCTTCTTCGGCCCTTTGAACGAGAGACCCGCATCCTGCAGCCGCCGCACCAGTTCACGGTTCTTCGGCTCGCGAAAAAACTCCAGAATGCTCTCCGCGATGCGCGGACCGACCTCCTTCACTTCTTCCAGCTCTTCCCGAGAAGCCTTCATCAGAGCCGCCATGGAACCGAAATGCTCAGCCAGAAACTGCGCCGTACGTTCGCCCACGAAGCGAATCCCCAGCCCGAAGATGACGCGCTCGAGGGGCAGCTTCTTCGAAGCCTCGATTTCATCGAGCACGTTCTGCGCCGACTTGTCACCCATACGCTCCAGGCCGAGCAGGTCGTTCTTGGTCAAGTTGTAGATGTCCGCGACGTTCTTCACCAGACCGCGGTCGGTGAGCTGGGCCACCAGTGCATCCCCCATGCCCTCAATGTTCATCACGTGGCGCGAAGCGAAGTGCAGGATGGTCTCCCGCAGCTTGGCGGGGCAGTTGGCATTCACGCAGCGGTAGTCCACCTCGCCCTCGGTCTTCACCACCTTCGTCCCGCAGACCGGGCACTTCTCCGGCATGTGAAACATCTGCTGGCCGCGCGGGTGAGCCTTGTCCTCGATGACCTTGGCGACCTTGGGGATGACGTCGCCGCCACGCTCCACCTGTACCCAGTCGCCGATCTTCACCCCCAGCCGTTCGATCTCGTCCAGGTTGTGCAGGGTGGCCCGGCTGACGGTGGTGCCACCGATCGCAACCGGCTTCAGCACGGCCACGGGGGTGAGTTTCCCGGTGCGGCCCACCTGCACGATGATGTCCTCGATCTGGGTAACCCCGGCGCGTGCAGCGTATTTATAGGCGATCGCCCAGCGCGGCGCCTTTCCCGTGAAGCCCAGTTCGTCCTGCAGCGCCGTGCGATCGACCTTCACCACGATCCCGTCGATCTCGTAGGCGAGAGTCTCGCGTCGCTCCTCCCAGTAGCGGATGAATGCCCATACTTCTTCCATGTTCCTGGTCAGTTTGCGATGGGGATTCACTTTGAAGCCGGCCGCGTCCAAAGCGTCCAGCGTCTCCCAGTGGCGGCCGAAATACGTGCGGCCCTCCTGCAGCAGCATGTAAGGGAAGTAGTCGAGCCGCCGCTGCGCCGTGATGCTGGCATCCAACTGCCGCACCGTTCCCGCCGTGGCGTTCCGCGGGTTAGCGAACAGAGACAGCCCTTTCTGCTCGCGCTCCTCGTTCATCCTCCGAAAGGCTGCCACTGGCATGAGCAGCTCGCCTCGAACCTCGAACGTGGCGGGAAGGCCGGCTTTGTTGAGCGTTTCCTGGGGGATCGATAGCGGCACCGAGCGCACCGTGCGCACGTTGAGGGTGACATCTTCGCCCACCGTGCCGTCTCCGCGCGTGACTCCCCGCGCCAGGCGGCGGTCTTCGTAGATGAGCGCCAGGGACATGCCATCGAGCTTGAGCTCACAAACATATTCGACGTCCTGGCGGCCGCTCAACTCGTGCACCCGGCGCTCCCAGTCGCGCAGCTCTTCCTCGCCGTAGGTGTTGTCGAGCGACAGCATGGGCGAGGAATGTCGTACTTTGACCACACCCTCGCGGGGCTTGCCGCCGACACGCTGGGTGGGGGAGTCCGGCGTGATCAGCTCCGGATGCCCGGCCTCGAGCTGCTGCAGCTGTTCCATCAGCTTGTCGAACTCGAAGTCGCTGATCTCGGGATGGTCGAGCACGTAATAGCGGTACTCGTGGTGACGGATCTTCTCCCGTAGGGCCTGGATCTTTGTCGCGATGTCTTTGTCCTTGCTGGCGCGGATCATGGCTGAAGAATTATAGTCGGGCGGATTGGGGAAGAACGACATCGCCGCCAGTTCCGGAAGGCAGCGGCTCATCCTCGAGACTCCACGCCTTTTCCTGCGCCAGTTTGCTCCCGAGGACGCCGATGCCCTCGCGCGCGTCATCTCGGATGCGGAAACTATGCGCTACTACCCCGCCCCCTTCGACCGCGCCGGGGTCGAAGAATGGATCAAGCGCAACCGCCGCCGCTATCAGCGGGACGGTCACGGTCTGTGGGCCATGGTTCTGAAATCCAGCGGGGAGATGATTGGCGACTGCGGCTTGGTCCGACAGCAGATTGATGGAGTGGACGAGGTTGAAATCGGCTATCACGTCCGTCGCGACCTGTGGGGGCAGGGGCTGGCCAGCGAGGCGGCCTGTGCCTGCCGTGACTACGGCTTCTCCCATTTGCCGGTAGACCAGTTGATCTCGCTGATCCGTCCCGAAAATCTCTGGTCCCGCCGCGTGGCGGTTAAGAACGGCATGCACCTCTGGAAGGAAACGCTGCGCATGGGATTCCTGCATTACGTGTACAGAGTGGTGCGCCCCGGCCTTCCGGGTGTCACCAGGGAGAGCTAGCTCCCTTCTGCTGCCCACCTGCACTCCCCTGCCGCCAACTCACAACAGGTCTTCCATCTTCAGCGAGCTCGCCTCGCCTTTCCAGGACGCCTCAAACTGCTGCTTCACGAACCCAGCGTCGTAGTCGCGACCCTGCTTGACCAGAGTCTCGTGCAGCCCGAAGAGCGAGCGCGGATTGCGCGGATTGCGAGCCAGGTCCTCGCGAAACACCTGCTCGGCGCGGGTTGCGTCCCCGTTCAGCATCAGGGCTGCACCCAGCGACTCCCGTACCGGGAAAAACCAGTCCGGAGGCTCGTCGTATTTCAGGGCGTCCTGGATGGTGACCGCTTGGTGCAACTGTTCGATGGCGATCTCGGGCTGGTTCTTGATCAAAGCAATCTTGGCTGCCAGGATAGCCTCGGCAATCTTCAGGATATCTTTGCTCTTGTTGTTGATAGGCACGTTGAAAATGGCGTCTTCCGCAGTCGCGGTTTCGGCGGCGGAAACAATTTTGTACTCTGCCTCCGCCCCGCCCACTCGGCCTGTTCCGGCCAGCGCCATGCCGCGCGCGAAGTGCCAGAACCCGGTGGCCACCTTCAGTTCGGGGTCAGGCGGCTTCATGGCCAGGATGTGAGCCCACCGGTGAAAACGCACCTCAACCGCCAGGGGGATGGTCATGAATCCCTCGACCATCGGCATCTCTCGCAGGTGCGGGCCCACGTGCGCTGCCAGCAGGTCAGCATTTCTTTTGGCCTCGGCGTAGTTGCCATTCATGGCCGCGCACGTGGCAATGAAGTGCAGGTTATGGCTGTAGTACATCATCGGGTAGATGCCCTCGACGCCGCTGGACGTGATATAGGCCCGGTCGGCGGCGGCCGCCTTCTGGTTGGTCTTGACCGCCGCCTCGTAATCGCCGGTGCGGATGTAAATGTGCGCCGGCATGTGCACGATGTGGCCCGCCGCGGGCGCCAGCGCGGCCAGCCGGTTCGCGGCCGCCAGAGCACGCTCCGGGCTGGGCGACGCTTCCACCGCGTGAATGTAGTAATGCAGGGCGCCCATGTGGTTAGGGTCGCGCCGGATTACAGACTCCAGCGTCGCCACGACCTCCTCCGTGCCCTCCTCCGGCGTGCCATCCACATGCCACAGCCCCCAGGGATGCAACCCCATCGCAGCCTCGGCGAACAGCGTGGCCGCATCAAGATCGTCAGGATACCTGTCGAGGACCCGGCGCATCGCGTCCCGATACTCCCGGGCCGCCTGGAGCCGGTCGGCCTTGACGTCTGCAGGAAATCGCACCGCCATCGCCCGGATGTAGGCTTGCTCCCTTGGCGGCGCGTTCGCCGAAAGCGCAACTGCTTTCTGAATAGCCTCATGCGCCTGTGCCAAGCGCTCGTCGCTAGCCGGGTCGTTGTAGTTCGGTCCCACGGCCTCCGCGACGCCCCAGTACGCCATGGCCAGGGTAGGATCAAGTTCGGCAGCGCGGGCGAACGAACGCCCCGCTTCATCGTGGTTGAAGGCGTAGATCAGGCGCAGTCCCTGATCGAAGAACTGTTGCGCTTGAGGATTAGGTGTGGAGACCGGGTGATGCAGATCGCCGAGACCGGTCATCAGGGTGGCGGGCCGCGGTTTGGTGGGTGCGGTTGCAGGCTGTTGCGCAAACCCCGCTACGCAGAGAAAGAGGATATCGAGAGCAGTGCCGATCCTGCTCATGGCGCGACCTCTCCTCAGAAACTTAGCACACCCCAACGTTGATACTTAGATCAGCTGGTTGGGCTTGAGGGGTCTGGTGCGAGAGTAAGAAGGAGACCCAGATCCTTGGCCCTTTTGTGCATGTTGCGGATTTCGTTTTGTCGATATTTCTCTTCGTAATACTTCATCCCTCTGTCCACGTAGTGTTCGCCGTAGCGCAGCATGCGGTAGACGAGCCGGGCAAGCGTGTGGGCCATGGCGGTGATAGCTTTCGGTGCTCCGAGACGGGATCGTAGACGGCGGAACTTGGCTCCCAGATAGGTCTTGCTGCGCCACAGACTGGTAGCCGCCATGCGTAAGGCAGTGGCAGCGCGATTCTGCACCTGCTTGGTGCCGCGGCGGAATACCTTGCCCCCAGTAATCTGGTTGTTTGGGCACAAGCCCAAGAAGGAAGCAAAATGGGCTTCGCTGGGGAAACGGCTCATGTCGACACCGACCTCGGCAATGATGGTTTGTGCGTTCATGATATTGATGCCGTCGATTTGTGTCAGGTCGGTTCCGCTGATGCGGTATAACTCTCCCCGCAGATCAAAACCGGTGGGGGCATTGCCGCCCGCTCTTTTGTTGGTCTTTGCCGGCGGCAATGGGCTGCCGGGTTCGGTCCGGTCATCGAGAGTCTGCAAATGGGCCAGCAAGGCAGTGTCACATTCTTCGATCTGCTGCTGATAGATGCGATACAGATTCACTTCCTGCTGCAAAATGAAGAGCAGTTCCTTCCGCCAGTTGCCCTCCAGGCTGCGGGCGATTTCCTCGCGACTGGCTTGAATCCGAGCATCGGCCAGATCAGCCAGCTTGTATCGGTCCCGCTCTCCATCCAGAATCGCCTGTAAGATGGCCATGCCGGTCATGCCCGTGATATCGCTGATCACGTTGGCCAACTGCACATTCATTTCGGTGAGGACCTTTTGCATGCGCTGAATGCAGGCGCTAGCGGAGGCCACATGCTCGCCTCGTTGCCGCCAGTAGGCCCGCAGCACGCAGATCTCCTCCGGCGGGCGAAAAGAGTTGTTTAGTAAACCAAAGGTGTGCAATTGCAGCAGCCACTGGCATTCCCGTACGTCGGTCTTACGCCCGGGCAAGCTCTTCGTGTGCCGTGCGTTGACTAGAAAAACCTGGAATCCTTCCTCCGTCAACACCTCGTAGACTGGAAGCCAATAGACTCCAGTGGATTGCATCGCCACGGTTTTGATGCCACAGCTTTTCAGCCAAGCTGCCATGCGGCGCAAGTCCTCGGTGAAACAAGAGAACTGCCGCACTGGTTCGCTGTCTTTTTCCGGTGGTACCGCGACGTAATGAGATTGGTTGCCGATATCAATCCCTGCTGCGTTGGGATATACCACGTCCAAATTCAAGCTCCAGTCCACTTGCTCCTTCCCGCTCTTGCTTCTGGGCTTCCGCTTCATCGCTCTTCTCCAGCAGGATTTGGCAGCATCCGGCCCGGTTGCGATGGGTTTGTAATGCTCCTCAACGGGGTCGAGCCGCCTTACTTCGGCAGTCCGCCACCAGGCGAGCGATCGCCTAAACCGGAACCACGCTCCTAATCGGGCATTGCAGCACCATTTTGTCCACGGTTCTGTTTGCCGAATGCTGCTGCTTCAGCATGCCAAACTCGGCGCGCTTCAGGCCAGTTTCTCCCCCGAGTGACGACCCGAAAAGGACGTCAGGCACTCCTCCTAAGACACCGGAGAGCTGCAATCTCGCCTCGCGTTAAACCGGCAAAGCTCGCAACTGCGAAGATCGTGCCCGTCGTCGGTTCATTCAGGCGGTTGAGGATCGTCTGAATTTCCGCCGTTGTAAGCCGGCCTGTCCGGTAATGTTCACGGCAGACGGTT
Organism: Terriglobales bacterium; assembly: GCA_035623795.1. GTDB lineage: Bacteria > Acidobacteriota > Terriglobia > Terriglobales > Acidobacteriaceae > DASPST01. The sequence goes on along the minus strand of DASPST010000033.1, from coordinate 11,024 downwards.
TGCACCTTGCGGGATCTCCGGGTTGACGGTCACGTTGACCGAAGGTGCCCAACCCATGCAATTCGCATGCTGCCAGTGCAACTGAAAGTGCCGGTGGTAGGGTGGTAGAGCTCGGCCGTGCGCGGGAGTTCCGGTCGCGTTTTTGTTCCCCGGCGGATTCTTCATTATTGGTGATACTGGATAGCCGAACCGAGAGTTGCCGGAACTATAGTAGACCTGGCGGAATTGGAGGGTTTCCCAGTGAAACGGCTTCGACGTGATGTTGGTCTGTTTCCATGTTTGTGGCTCGGCCTGTTCGCTGCTTCTACGGTCGCCGCGCAGCCGCCTCCCGCAACTCAACAACCGAAATATCGCACCTCCTTCGCGGTCTACGACCTCGAGGAGAAGACAATCAAGACCGTCTTCACTGCCGACGGCACATGGGAGTGTCCAAGCTGGACTCGCGACGGCAAATACCTCATCTCCGACATGGGCGGCAGCCTCTACCGCATCCCCATCGACGGCGACAACACGGGAGCGCCCGAGAAGATCACGCTCAGCCAGCCGATGCGCGCCACCAACGACCACGCGCTCTCTTATGACGGCAAGCAACTAGCGATCTCCGGCTTTACTGGCGAATTGCTCCACGCCAGCGACGGTTGGCGGATCGGCCCGCACGGCGAAGCCACCTCCCAAGCCGACCTCTTCATCGCCAATCTCGACGGTTCGTATGCGCGACGGCTGCTCATCGGCTGGCTGCATGGCTGGTCGCCCGACGGCAAGTACGTGATCTTCGTCGCAAACCACAAAGGCGACTTCGATCTCTTCCGCGTGAAGGTGGACGGCACCGGTGAAACCACGCTTACTACTAGCTCGGCGCAGGACGACGGCCCCGAATACACCTCCGACGGCAAGTGGATCTACTTCTGCTCGAACCGCTCGGGCAAGTGGGATATCTGGCGCATGCCTGCCGACGGCGCCGGACCGGACGACAAGCTCGCCGAGAACGTGGTAAGCACCACGGCGCAGGATTGGTTTCCGCATGTCTCGCCCAACGGCAAATGGCTTTACGCTATAACCTACCCGCCGGATCAACCGGGCCATCTCTTCATCGGAGCGAATGTAAAGCTCAGCCTGTGGCCGCTCATCGGCGGACCGGGTGGCAAGGCCGGCGAGCTGCAGACCGTCTCTACCTTCTACGGCGGTCAGGGCTCAGGCAACACCAGCGGCTGGTCGCCGGACTCGAAGAGGATCATCTGGTCGGTCTACGAGAATCTGACGGAGCCGGCGAAGTGAACCGGCGCCCAAGCGAATTATTGAAGCTCCGCACTGCGTCGTGCCAACTCGATTCCAGGGTGAGCAGTTCGATGACTACCGAACGTCTCCCAGGGAACTACCGCGATGTATTTCTCTGGGAAACCTTGGCCCCGTTGAGAACCCGAGCGCCGAGTTCTGGGAGATCTGTGAGGATCGCTACCAAGTGCACTCGATGATCCTGACTTCGCAACTCCCCGTCGCGCTGGCACGAGCAGATCGGCGATTCCAGGCTTGCCGACGGCATTCTCGATCGGCTGGTCCACAACGCCCACCGCATCGAGATGCGTAGGGATTCCATTGCATAAGAATCGCGGGAAGGCAAAAGGACAGTTTTCGGACATGCAGCGCTCACACGATCAGGATGCTGCTTGGAGTTGGAATGCTGTCAGCCTGACACGACCAGGTGCGACCATTATCGGCTGAACCGCCTCCTCCATCCAGCCCGTGGCAGGCGGCACACCAGGGCCAGGCTTACTGTACAAGCTCCGGGCACGGGCGTGGCGCACAATCATCTGAATGACTTTCTACTCATACCAAGCCTATATGGATTGCTGGCCCAACCCGTGCCGGGCGGCGTGCCAGCCGTGCCACACAGGTAAGTTGTCATTGCTCTGCCAGAGGCGATCGGCTTTCGCGCTGGCCGAGCGTTGTGCTCGGGAGTGCCGCATCTGTCAAGAGTCCAGAGTTCGCCAGCTCACTCCGCCGGAGGCGGGAGAGTTAAGGGCCCAGACAACGTAAAGGAGAGCGCGGATTCCGCCGGTATTTCAATTTGCTTGTTCCCGGTGAAAGTACCCCCAATGAATCCTGCTGCCGCCCCCACACCTGCCCCGATGGCAGCGCCCTTGCCTCCACCCGCGATGCCGCCAATCAACGCACCCCCAGCTGCTCCTCCGCCCGTTGTGGCAGCTGTCCTTTTGCCCTTTCCCTTTACCGTGCTGCTCAGCACACCGGTCTTGATCTGATAGCTATGGCCCCTTACTGAAATGCTGGTAAGCGCTAAGTCAAGTTGGCCCTCACCTTTAATCTTGCCCTTTTCTTTGGCTGTCACCACGGTGCCACTGACTGTGGATCCGGCCGGCAGCGCCGCCCTTCCTTCCACACTCACGGGTTGCGCCAGTGTAGCCAGAAAAGTCTGGCCGGCCTGGCTGGTCTTGGAACTTAATGCCTGACCCGTTTTGACGGTGAGAACAGTTCCCGCAGGCACGATGATGGGTTGAGGTTTGGGTTTCTCCTGGGGTGGAGGCGGCGTAGACTCCATCGGCTGAGCGGCTTGTTCAGCGGCTGCTGCCTCGGGCTCGACTGTGGTCTGGTCATCGATGCCAGCGACTCCCGGCTCTTCATGGGCGATCTGGTCCACTCGTTGCTGTGCAGCTGGATTCTTAGCCTTGCCGCTTAATGTGACTTTGCCATCTTTGGCGGTCACCTGAACGTCAGAGTCTTTGGTTGCCGGGTCTGCCGCGACCTTGCTTTGGATGTCTTTCGCGATCGCGTCGTCACTTGGACGCTTAGAACATGCGATTGAAACTGCGAACAATGCACTCACGAGACCGATCCGAATGGCTACCTTCGTAATGTTCCGCATAGATCCTCCCGGATTAAATGGCCCAGCTAGGAGTTGAGGCGTTCTCCTGCCGCAAACGCGCCTACGGCGTGATTTGGAATTTCTCGATGGGCCTCAAAAATGAAACCATTGTACGCTAAGTCGGGTGAGGCAACCATTATGCCCCAGGGTCGACCAGGTTCCGCAATACAGCCCGGTTATGATCTACAGCACGCTGGTCGCCTTCGCCGGACGCTGCCTGAGATTCGCACCAACTCTAAATCCGAAACGGCGCGGCACGACCCGTTTCCGCAAGCTTGAGGAGCATCATGAAACTCGCTCTTGTCGGTCTCAGCGGATCCGTCGCTCTTGCGGAGTGGACCTCCAGCATGGGGTGACTGTGAACCTTAGCGGATGGTCCGTCCCTGTACCCGCCGGAGACCTGAGATGTGCGGGTCGGGCAATTCTAGTGAATCAGGCGATTCTTAGAATCAGCAAGTACCTACTATCAATACCCCTCAATCGTTCGATTCCGCCCCGCGCCTCCAGCCTTTGCGCAATTCCACGAGGCGAGTGGGCGCAAGCAGGGCCTTGGGAACCGCAATTTTTGGGCATCAATTCTCATTCTCCGCTCATCTTAGGATCAGGTACAATGCGTCTTCGGGGAATACGGATCCCAGCCACCCACAGACTGGCATCCCCGCGGGGCGATCTCATATACACGAGCCAACGCGTATGGCATGGCCGTTCCTCCGATGTCTCCGACACTGTGGCGTCCTGTGGGCGGTCGTCCTGTCGGCAGCTCTGTGCCAGGCGAGTTCATCTGTCGTACTGATCACGCTGGATGCTGGCTACCGCCAGATGTACAACTTGGATTTTGCCGGGGCGCACCAGACCTTCGAAACCTGGGAGCGGATGAATCCGCAAGATCCGATGGGCCCGGTGTCGAACGCCGCTGCCTACCTGTTCGCCGAGTTCGACCGCCTTCACGTGCTCGAGTCGGAGCTTTTCACTGACGACGTGAGGTTTGAGCAGCGCCCCAAACTGACGCCTGATCCCAGGATTCGTGTTGCATTCGAAAATGAACTGGGCAAGAGCGAGCACATCGCGGAGCAGACCCTCGCCCGGTCCCCGCAGGATGTCACGGCACAATTCGCCAAGGTGCTCGCCTGCGGTCTGCGGGGAGACTACCTGGCTTTGGTGGAGAAGCGGAACCTGGCCGCGCTGAGTTCGATGAAGGGGGCACGATCTCTCGCAGAACAATTACTGGTTCAGGATCCGTCGTTTTACGATGCCTACCTCGCCGTCGGGGTGGAGAACTACCTCCTGAGCAACAACTCGGCGCCGATCCGGTGGTTGCTTCGCCTGGGAGGTGCGCAGACCGACAAAGCGGAAGGCCTGGCCAAGCTGCGTCTGACTGCGCAGAAAGGGCATTACTTGGCACCCTATGCTCGCCTACTGCTGGCGGTGGCCGCGCTCCGCGACCGCGACCGTGATCAAGCCCGAGTGCTGCTCGCAGGACTCGCTCAGGAATTTCCGGGAAATCCGCTCTACCGGAAGGAACTCGCCCACCTCCAACCCTAGCCATTCCCTCCTTTCTCTGGATGGTTCGGGTCGGACCGGCTAACCTTCTGTCGAACTCAACCCAGGATACCCAGTGAAACAGAGCTGGCTTACGCTTGCCTTCCTGGTTGCATTGCTCGCAGTGACTCTCGGGGTCGCACTGGCAATCTTCTGGGTGTTCCTCCAACCCGTAGCCTTCGCGGCGATTCTCGGCGTCGGCCTATACCCGCTGCATGCCGGCATGCAGCGCTGGGTGCGCGCTAAGAGCGGAGCGGCCCTTCTGTCTACCCTGGTGGTCCTGCTCCTGTTTGTGCTCCCTGCAGGCTTCGTGGCCGCCGCAGTGAGTTCTGAGATGGCCACTGCGGGACGATACCTGGCGGAGAGGAGCCGCGAGGCGGGCGGAGTGGGGCAGCTCGCGTCCGAGGCGCTGCACGTGCCCATGGACCAGATCGGACGGCACATCGATCTGCAGAAGACCGGAATCCAAGCCTGGCTCGAGTCCCTGCCGGCCCGGGCGAGCGTGGCGCTCGTGACCAGCGGCGCGCTGCTGGTGAAGGGGCTTGCCGGATTTGCCGGACAGACCGTGATCACGTTCTTCATCCTGTTCTTCCTGTTTCGCGATGGGCCCGCGTTGGTCGACCACATCGCCTCCTTGATGCCCCTGCGCCCAAACCAGATCAATCAGCTCTTTGTCCGCATTCGCGACAGTGTCATCGCCAATCTCTATGGAATTCTCGCCGTCGGGATCGTCCAGGGGCTTCTGACCGGACTTGCCCTCTGGCTGCTCCGCGTGCCCTCGCCGTTGATGCTCGGGGTCCTCGCCGGCTTCTCCTCTCTCATTCCCCTACTGGGCACGTCCCTGGTCTGGGTGCCGGCGGGCATCTACCTGATTGCCTCCGCTCACGCCTGGAAGGGGGTTGCGCTGTTGCTCTGGGGTGCGCTGGTCGTGAGCAGTTCCGACAACGTCGTTCGCCCTCTTATCGTGCAGGGACGCGTCGCCATCCACCCGCTGCTGCTCTTGTTTGCCATGCTTGGAGGCCTCAACATCTTCGGATTTCTCGGCATTTTCATCGGGCCCATCGTGCTGTCGCTGGCGTTTGCGCTGTTTGACATGCTTCGCGAGGAAGTTCACAGCCAGCGCGAGTCGGCGGCGCTTGGTTCCTCGTAGTGCGCCCTGCGCTCATACCGGGGATCTGCCCCTGGCCGCGAGCAGCGCACGCATGCCGACTCAAATAGTTAACAACGGGTGCGGGCCGGGAGGTCCGAGGCCGACTTCCGGTCTTGGCTTTTCTTCGGCAGCAAAAAAACCAGGAATTGAATATGATTGAACATTTGGCAGTCATTGTGGGGAGAACGCAGAAGTGGCACAGACGCAAACCGATGGCCTGGAAGTCCTAGAAACAAGGGAGTGGCTGGATTCTCTCGATTATGTGCTGGAGAAGGGAGGTCCGGACCGTGCCGGCCGGCTGCTCCAGCAGTTGGCGCTGCACGCGCGCCGCGCTGCGGGCGTTAACCTGCCGTTTACCGCCACTACACCCTACCAGAACACCATTACCTCAAAGGCGCAGCCGCCGTTTCCGGGCAGCCAGGAAATGGAACGCAGGATTAAGAGCCTGGTGCGCTGGAATGCGCTGGCCATGGTCGTCCGCGCCAACAAGATTCAGGAAGGAATTGGCGGCCACATCTCGACCTTTGCTTCGGCGGCGACCTTGTACGAAGTAGCTTTCAACCACTTCCTGCATGCCCGCACGGAGGGCGGCGATCGCGATATTGTCTACTACCAGGGCCATGCCGCGCCGGGTATCTACGCGCGCGCCTTCTTGGAAGGCCGCATCCCTCGGCAGCGCCTGGAGAACTTTCGCCGCGAACTGCAACCGGGCGGCGGCCTCTCCTCGTATCCCCACCCGTGGCTGATGCCGGAGTTCTGGGAGTTTCCCACCGTCTCAATGGGTTTGGGACCGATCCAGGCGATCTACCACGCCCGCTTCGTCAAGTACCTGGAGAACCGCGGGCTGAAGAAGACGACCGGCGGCAAGGTATGGGCGTTTTTGGGTGATGGCGAGATGGACGAACCGGAGTCGCTCGGGTCGATCACTCTAGCCGCGCGGGAGCGCCTGGACAATCTCATCTTCGTGGTGAACTGCAACCTGCAGCGGTTGGACGGCCCGGTGCGCGGCAACGGCAAGATCATCCAAGAACTGGAGGCCATCTTCCGCGGCGCCGGTTGGAACGTCATCAAGGTAATCTGGGGCAGCGACTGGGATCCGTTGATCCAGTCCGATCGTGATGGCCTGCTCGTGCGACGGATGGGCGAGATCACGGATGGCCAGTACCAGAAATACTTCGTCGAGAGCGGGGCATACTTCCGCCAGAATTTCTTCGGCACCGATCCGCGGCTGCTGAAGATGGCGGAACGTCTTTCGGATGAGCAACTCGCCCGCATGCGGCTTGGCGGCCACGATCCCATCAAGGTGTACGCCGCGTACAAGGCGGCGGTCGAGCACACCGGATCTCCTACCGTGGTGCTGGCCAAGACCATCAAGGGCTACGGACTGGGCGAAGCGGGCGAAGGCAAGAACATTACTCACCAACAAAAGAAACTGAATGATGACGAGCTGAGCATGTTCCGCTCCCGCTTCGGGATTCCCATCCCGGACGACGAACTCCATGGCGCGCCGTTCTACCGTCCGGCCGACGACAGCGCCGAGATCCGCTACCTGCAGGACCGCCGCCAACAACTGGGCGGGTACATGCCCGAGCGCAAGGTAAGGGCGGCGCCGCTCACCCAAGTACCGGAATCGCACTTCGACGAGTTCTACAAAGGCACCGAAGGGCGGGAAGTGTCGACCACCATGGTGTTTGTGCGCTTGCTGGCCAAGCTCCTGCGCGACCCGGAGATCGGGAAACTGATTGTCCCCATCATTCCCGACGAAGCGCGTACCTTCGGCATGGAGGCGCTGTTCCGCCAGGTCGGCATCTACTCCAGTGTCGGCCAGCTCTACGAGCCGGTCGACATGGACACTCTTCTTTATTACAAGGAGGCCCGGGACGGCCAGATCCTTGAGGAAGGCATCACCGAAGCGGGTTCGATGTGCTCGTTCATCGCGGCGGGAACCGCCTACGCGAACCACGGCATCAACACGATCCCATTCTTTATTTATTACTCGATGTTCGGGTTCCAGCGTATCGGCGACTTGATCTGGGCGGCGGCGGACATGCGGACCCGCGGATTCCTGGTGGGCGGCACCGCCGGACGCACCACCCTCGCCGGCGAAGGCCTGCAGCATCAGGACGGCCACAGCCATGTCCTGGCTTTGTCCGTGCCGAATTGTCTGGCGTACGATCCCGCGTTCGCTTACGAGATTGCCGTCATCGTCCAAGATGGCATCAAGCGCATGTACGTGGATGGTGAGTCGATCTTCTATTACCTGACGGTTACGAACGAGCCGCTCCCCATGCCGGAGATGCCCAGCGCACCGGGGGTTCGCCAGGGCATCCTCCAAGGCCTGTATCGCTTCAAACCCTCGGCCCGGACGGACCGCAACCTGCGCGCTCAGCTGCTTGGCAGCGGAACCATCCTGTTCGAGGTGCTGAAGGCGCAACAGATCCTGGAGGAAAAATACGGCGTGGCCGCCGACGTTTGGAGTGTGACCAGTTACAAACAGCTCTATCGCGATGCTAACGATTGCGAGCGTTGGAACATGCTCCATCCCGGAGACGTTCCGCGGGTTCCCTACCTCACGCAAGCGTTCCAGGAGGTACCGGGTCCCTTCGTAGCCGCTTCCGACTACATGAAGGTACTGCCGGAGAGCATCGCCCAGTGGGTTCCGGGGCGCCTCGTGTCGCTAGGTACCGACGGCTTCGGCCGCAGCGAGAACCGCGCGGCCCTGCGCAATTTCTTCGAGGTCGACGCCAAACACATCGTGCTGGCCACCCTAAACGCGCTGGCCCGGGAGAGCAAGATCAAACTCGAAGTCGTCCAGCAGGCCCTCCGGGATCTGGGCATCAATCCGCGCAAGCCGAATCCGGCCATCAGCTAAGAAAGGTGGAGCGTGACCGAATTCAAACTACCTGCACTGGGAGAGAACATTGAACAGGGCGACCTGGTTCGCCTGATGATCGCGCCCGGCGCCGAAATCGCAGAAGGCCAGCCCGTCATGGAGTTGGAGACGGACAAGGCGGTGATTGAAGTGCCGTCCTCGGTGAGCGGCGTAGTGCAGGAAATCCGTGTCAAGGAAGGCGAGAAGCTCAAAGTTGGGCAGGTCATCTTCACCGTGGAGAATGGCGCGGGAACCAGGGCGAAAGCGGCTGAACCGGCGGCCGCTGGAGACACCGAGCCCGCCCCAAGCGCCCTGCCGCCCGGCACGGAACCCAGGATTGCCGCCCAGAGTTCCCCGGCTTCACCACCCTCGCCGCCTGCCGGCAGAACCCCGCCCACCCCCGGCGCCGCGGAGTTCAGATTGCCCGAACTTGGCGAAAACGTCCACGAGGGCGATCTCGTCCGGCTGATGGTGCAGCCGGGCGCGCGGGTCTCCGAAGGCCAGCCCGTCATGGAACTGGAGACCGACAAGGCGGTCGTCGAAGTTCCGTCCTCGGTTAACGGGGTCGTCAAGGAAGTCCGTGTCCGAGAGGGCAACAAGGTCAAGGTTGGGCAGGTGATATTTACCTTGGAGGGAGGCTCCGCGGCTGCCAGCGAGAAGCGCAGGCCGGAACCGGTGGAGCATGTGTCTGGGCAACAAGCCGCCCGGCTCGCCTTCCACCTGGCGATCCAGGCCGAAGGAAAGACCGAGGAGCAGGCGCTGCCTCCCGACCAGCCGCTGCCGCCCGCTCCTGTTTTCAGCATGCCCGTGCAACTGGGCAAAGTTGCCGGCACCGACCACCGGGAAGCGGTGCCGGCCGCACCGTCGGTTCGCCGCCTGGCTCGCGAACTCGGGTTGGACATTTACAACGTCACCGGAACCGGCCCCGCTGGACGAATCACCGAAGATGATGTGAAGGCATACGCGAAGGCCGCGCTGGCTTCTGCAGTGGCTGTGGCGCAAACCCCGGTCGCCGCACGCATGGCTGAACCCAAGCTGCCCGACTTCGCCAGGTGGGGCAAGGTCGAACGGGTTTCCATGCGTGGCGTTCGCCGCAAGACGGCCGAGCACCTGCGCGAAGCGTGGAACACGATTCCTCATGTCACCCAGCATGACCGTGCTGACATCACGGAGCTCGAACAACTGCGCACCAAGTTCGCACCCCGCGCCGAAGAGGCCGGGGGCAAGATGACGGTCACCGCCATCGCACTCAAGGTGTGCGCTTCCGCGCTGAAGGTCTTCCCTCAGTTCAACGCCTCCATCGACATGGAGAATCAGGAAATCGTCTACAAACAGTACATTCACATCGGCGTAGCCGTTGACACGGATCGCGGATTGCTGGTGCCCGTCATCCACGATGTAGACAAAAAAAACATCGTGGAGCTGGCCGCCGAGCTGGCACAGTTCTCCCGGAAAGCGCGCGACAGAAAGCTCACACCAGAAGAGATGGAGGGCGGCACCTTCACCATCACCAATCTCGGCGGCATCGGAGGCACGGCCTTCACGCCTATCGTCAATCATCCCGAGGTCGCGATTCTGGGTTTGTCGCGCGGGCGCATGGAGCCGGAGTGGATCAAGAGCAAGTTTGAACCCAGGCTGATCCTGCCCTTATCGCTTTCTTACGACCACCGGCTCATCGACGGTGCCGACGCCGCCCGCTTCCTGCGCTGGGTTGCGGAAGCCTTCGAGCAGCCCTTCCTGCTGTCAGTTCAGGGATAAGCGCGGATAGAAAGAGATCATGGTCGATCAATCGAGCATGCGCGTTGCAGTCGTCGGCGGTGGCCCGGGCGGGTATGCGGCTGCGTTCCTGGCCGCCGACCTCGGACTGAGAGTCACCCTCATCGATCCCGAGGTCAATCCCGGCGGTGTCTGTCTCTACCGAGGGTGCATCCCCTCCAAGGCCCTGCTGCACGTGGCCAAGCTGATCGAGGAATCGCACCAGGCGAAGAATTGGGGTATCGAATTCGCCGAGCCCAAGGTTGATCTGTCACGCTTGCGCGCCTGGAAACAAGCGGTGGTGCAGCGCCTCACCGGGGGTCTCGGCCAGCTCTGCAAGCAGCGCTCGGTCGAGTACCTCCAGGGGAGGGCAAGCTTTGAGAACTCGAACACGTTGCGCGTGTCGAAGGCCAACGGCGGCGATGAAATCCTGAGCTTCGATCGTATCATCTTGGCCACTGGGTCCCGTCCGGCGATCATTCCGAGTCTGAAACTTGACAGCCCGTGCCTGCTGGACTCGACCGGCGCGCTTGAGCTGGAGACTATTCCGCAGAACCTGCTGGTGATCGGGGGGGGCTACATCGGACTCGAACTCGGCTCCGTCTACGCCGCCCTTGGCACCAAAGTCACCGTCGTGGAAATGCTTCCCGGGTTGCTTCCCGGAGCCGATCGCGACCTGGTCCTGCCCCTGCACAAGCGGCTGGAAAGGATGTTCGAATCCATCCTGGTCAACACCACCGTGAAATCTCTGCGCGAGGAGAGCGGCGGACTTCGCGCCACCTTCGAAGGTGCTGAAGGCAAGGGACGCGAGAAGATCTTCGAAAAAGTGT
>DASPST010000021.1:0-202040 GCA_035623795.1 Terriglobales bacterium | reverse complement strand
CGTTGCTCCGCCTCAGAAGCAGCTCCCTAACCTGCCTGAAGCAGGGAAGCAACGCGACCCGGGCACTGTAGTCCGACGAAGCTACCCCGCTTTTGCATGAAAGTCACGAGTGCCATCGCCAACCGCAGGCTCGCATATCGTCCACGGCAGCCGTCACGGTTCACAATTGAAGCATCGTTGCTGGGGCGATGAAAGGCACGCTTACTCCTAGTGACCGGCTCTTCTGATTGCCGGAGGATTCCACGTTTCCGCGATGATGTGGACAAGCAACCACCGGAGCGGCGCCGTGGCATGTCAGGGTCGGGGGGCGGGCGGTCGCAGCCGGTTACCGGTCAAAGCTCGGCGACGTGGTTGATGGCAGTGTCGAATAGGGCCAGCGCGGCAGGTTCTCGGACCAATCGCTCTCCGTCATCACCCGTAAGCGCTGCTGACGAGCTTAAGGAAGCTTTGTCTCTCCTGAACGGCGTTCAGGACGGCGGGTTAGATTATCGCGCAGCTGATCCAGTGCACTGGATCATGACCGCATGGCACTCAGCCACGATGCCGCGACATGTCTCAATTGTCCGGAGATTGTTTTTGATCTCCTGAAGTCGCTTTCTGCGGCTTCGATTCGCCGAGCCCGGAGTTTAACGAGATACTCGTCGATCTCGTCGGGACGAAGCATCGCTACCGTATGTAGCGCGTCTCCTAGTGGGCTGACCGTCTCAGTGCCATCCTCCCTGCAAATGCCTGGCGGCCCCGTAATCTTCGAGCTCGCATCCGATCCGTCAGTTAGCAAAGAAGTCACTGAGCGCAGTGCCGCGACCTCTCGGCGGAGCTGCTCCATAGCGGATTCTTTCTCTCTTAACAATTCGTACACGTTTCGCACTTTGCTAGAACCTCAGCCAGAGACAAGATGGGAGCGGGCTGACGCTCAACTGAGCGGGGCTGACGCTTAACCCCAGATTTTCTGCGATTCCGTACTCACCTTATAACCTTGTTAAGCCCAGTTCCTCAAGTTGTCGTTAGTACATGGTGTCGATTCAGCACGTGAAATCCGCACTTTAGGGACGATGAGAATGATGAGAATAGAGACCGGGCCAGCACGGTTCTCACATCTCGCAAATATAATGACTGCAGATCTCTCGGCCCAGTAGAAAAAACTGACTTGCGCATCCTCCCTGTTGAGAAGCCCAGAGAGGTTGTCAGTAGAAGGAGAACTTTAATTGTGGGCAAGCATCGAGCAGTACTTTGGGACATGGACGGGACGCTGATCGATTCGGAGGAGCTGCACTGGATCGCCTGGCAAGAGACCATGGCAGGTCAGGGTCACAGCATCACCCGCGAGCAGTTTCTCTCTTCGTTTGGGCAGCGCAACGATACGATCATCTCCGGATGGCTGGGGGCGACAGCGACTCCGGAACTGATCGAGAAGATTGGGGACGCCAAGGAGAAACGGTACCGGGACCTGGTCCGGAAGGTTGGAATCTCGCCTCTACCCGGTGTTGCGCACTGGATCCAGCGGCTCCACGACGAGCAATGGCTGCAGGCCATCGCCTCAGCCGCACCGCGCCTAAACGTCGAGGTAGTGCTCGACGCCATAAGTGCGGCTCACTGTTTTCAGGCGATTGTGTCGGCCGAAGACGTCAGCAAGGGAAAGCCGGATCCTGAGGTCTACTTAACTGCGGCTGCAAAAGTCGGTGCGCCGCCCGCGAGATGCGTGGTTGTTGAAGACGCGCCCGCTGGAATCGAAGGAGCACGTAGAGCCGGAATGCGAAGCATCGGGGTCAATCACACCGGCAGACATCTGGATGCCGATGTCGTTGTGCCCTCTCTTGATCTCCTTCAACCCGATGTATTCGAGAGACTGTTGCGCAGGTAGCGGCACGCGGGAACCAGAAGACGCCCAGAATCGCGTACAGCCGTCTTGACACGGACGGTAATTAGAGATACAAGTTACTCTCTCCTCGCTCTCCTCCTCCACACATCGAAAAGAAGGATGCGCGTCATGCACATCGGGGAACTGCTGCGACCCATCGTCGTCGAGCCGGTTGAGCTGCCGGTGGATGCGCCGGCAGCCTGATTAAATCTTCCAAGTTGGTAATCGTCATGAAACTTCTAAAGTCGACATCGCTGGTTTTGGGCCTGCTCTTATTGCACTCAGCAGGTGTGTTCCCCGATACGGACCCTGATGCTCCCACGGCATCGGATAACCCAGCGCTCCTAGACCAAGTCTGGAAGCAGGCAAGTGGCAAGTACGACTCTGAGCGTTCTGCGATTCTGAAACGGGTAGACGGCACCATTCAACAGGGTCCATTTCGCCCCGACTGGCAGTCACTGCAGAAATACCGAGTTCCTGAGTGGTACCGGGATGCGAAGTTCGGAATTTTCATCCACTGGGGCGTCTACTCTGTTCCCGCATTCGGTAACGAGTGGTACCCCAGGAATCTGTATAGGGCCGATTCCGAGGAGTATAGGCACCACATCGCTACCTACGGCCCGCTAGACAAGTTTGGATATAAGGACTTCATCCCCATGTTCAAAGCGGAGCACTTCGATCCGCCGGCTTGGGCTCACCTTTTTAAGGCAGCCGGAGCGAAGTACGTAGTCCCCGTGTTTGAACATCATGACGGATTCGCGATGTATGACTGTGGCCTGTCGGATTGGACAGCAGCAAAAATGGGCCCTCGCCGCGATTTGGTCGGGGCCATCGCAAAGGCAGTACGGGCAGAAGGTTTATATCTGGGCGCTTCTTCTCATCGCGTTGAGCACGATTTCTTCTTCGACCGTGGTCGGGCAATTAAATCCGACGTCAACGATGCGCACTATGCTGCTTTCTACGGGCCTGCCCACACCTGGTTGGCGAATCACGACGGTAGTCCGTTGGGGAACGATTTTACCTTTGTTTCGTCTGCCTGGACCGAGGACTGGCTTGCCCGTTCAGCCGAGATCGTAGAGAAGTACCATCCAGATGTGATGTACTTTGATTGGTGGATCGGGCAACCTTCGATCCGCGAGGCTGTTGCTCGTTTCGCGGCCTTCTACTACAACGCCTCAACCGGATACTCCGGCAAACCTGGCGTCATCAACTACAAAGACTTCGCGATGGCAGAACACTCTGCTGTTCTTGACGTGGAGCGCGGGCAACTGGCTGAAATCCGCTCCCTTCCATGGCAGACGGATACCTCTATCAGCAACAAGTCCTGGGGATACATCCAAAACGACACGTTCAAGACCCCGGAATTCATTATTCATGAGCTGGTGGACATTGTTAGCAAGAATGGAAATCTGCTGCTTAACATCGGACCCCGTTCCGACGGAACAATCCCTGAGGAAGTGCAAAAGATACTTCTGGAAGTTGGAGCGTGGCTGAACGCGAATGGAGAAGGAATATATGGAACTCGCCCCTGGAAACAATTTGGCGAAGGTCCGACTAAGGCCGCTGCCGGTTCATTCCACGATACCGAGTCGGCTCCTTATACCGCCGAAGACTTCCGCTTTACTGAAAAGGACGGCGTTTTGTATGCAATTGAATTAGGATGGCCGAGAAAACACGAAGCGATTATTCATGCGCTATCCCCCGCTAACGAGGCTGGCAGCCGTGTGAAATCGATTCAACTCTTGGGTTCGGCAGCGAATGTATCGTTCGAGCAAGGTGACGATGGCCTGCATCTCCACCTGCCCGAGCAGCCGGTCGGGAAATATGCCTATGTATTTCGTGTCGAATTCACAAATTCACGTTAAACGAATGCAAGAATCGTTTTGCTGATTGACCTCCACCTACGGACAACAAAGCGTGCCTACGGGCAAGCTTGATTCACGCAGGATCGGAGCCCGGAGGTGGGATCCGTGCCCCGACACGATCTTGCGCAGCACTCGTTTGCGATCAAGCAACGTCCACTCGGGCAGGTCTTCCCGATAAGATTGCTCCGGCTTGCATGCCTCACCCGAATTGGACTAGCATGACTCGGCTTTCGCCAAGAATACCCTCCCCCTGGTGCTGCTCCAATCTATCCTTCGAGGAGAATTTGTGCATGCGAATGAAGCAAGGAGTAGGAAGACTCGTGCGCTGCGCCGCCGCTTTGGCGGGCTGCCTTTTGATGGCGGTAAGCCCGGTGGCAGCCGCCGATTCCGGGGGTAGCCTCACTCTCACCTTTTCCCAGGTGATAAATAACCCATGCACTGGCGCGGTGGAAAATGGCAACGCCACGGTCACGGCTGTGGTCGTTGCAGGTGCTAACGGAGGTGCGCTGGTTTCCGCTTACTACGCGCCAGCCGTGTTCAGCGACATCAACGGCAACCGTTATCAGGAGACAGGTGCAGCCCTCGGAGCTTTCACGACACAAACCTCCGCCGGCCACACCTACACGTTTCCACTGGTGCTGAAATTCAAAGGCCAGAGCGGAGCACAGAGCTTTAGCATACTCATCGACGAGATTGTTACCGTAAACCAGAGCCAGGCACCAACCAGCTTGTCCTCACCTGGCGTCAGTGGCAAGTGTGGCCTCTGAGTCCACGCCGACCGAAAGCCTCAAAAGCGGAGAGTGCAGCTCGCACTCTCCGCAAACCCACTTTGTTCTCGATGACCTTCTTGTTTCTGACAATCTCTTCTACCCGAGCAGCCGGTCGGCGAACGCGGCCGATCATGCCGTCCGGTCATGGCAGGCGGGACGCCACAGCAAGTCAACGGAACCGGCTGTATAGGAGATCGGTTCTCGGCAGCGGAGTACTGACTGCGGAACCACTTCGCCAAACCGGGCTTTGTGCCGGATAGCACGGCTAACGAACTTCGCTATGGCGTGGGCACCAGGACTTGAACCTGGTTGGAGTAGGCGCTCTCGGCACCGGTGGACTCCACGGCAGTCACCACGTAGAAATACGTCTGCCCGGAACTGACTGCGCTGTCCGTGTAGTCGGAGTTGGTGTCCATAGAGGTCAGCTGTGCGTAGGGCCCACCGGACACTCCAGCTCGGTACACGTTATATCCCACCACGCCCGAGCTGGTGCTTGCATTCCAGGAAAGGTTGACGCTGTGCGCAACCGGAGCCGCTCCGCTTCCGCTCAGCGACTCCAGAGCCGGAGAATTCGTGGCATTGCTCACGAAGGAAAGGTTGGCAGCCACAGCGCCGGAGGCTTGCGGCAAGAAGGTCACGGTGAACGGAGCCGATTGGCCGACGGCGAGGGTAGCGGGGAACGAGATTCCGCTGAGAACGAATTCTGGGCTTGTGCTCGTGGCCGAGGAGATCGTGACCGACGAACCCGTCGCGCTCAGCGTGCCGGTCAGGGACGTACTGGATCCCGTGCTGACGCTGCCGAAACTCAATCCTGTGGGCATGAGCCTTAACTGCCCGGGTGTGTTCCCGCTTCCTGCCAGCGCGATGTTGAGCTGCGGGTTAGAGGCGTTGGAGAAAATTGCGAGAGTGCCGGAAACCGAACCAGAAACAGCGGGCGTGAAGAGGACGCTGAACGTCAGGCTATGCCCTGCGCCAAGGCTCGTAGGCAGTGACAAGCCGCTCATCGTGAACGCGCCACTGGACATGCTGGCTTGCGAGACAGTGACACTGGTTGTGCCGGTGTTGCTGAGTGTCTCGGTCAAAGTCTGGGAGCCTCCCGGCGGGAGATTCCCAAAACTCAGACTTGCCGGCGAGGCTGCGATCTGACCTGGAGCTGAGATTCCGGAGCCGGACAATGCCACGTTGGCAACGGTGGTCGTTGTGGAGGAAGCGTTTCTCCACCTGCGAGGGTGCTTCCAGGTTTGTGTCGAAGCGCTGACTGACACCGAGCCACTCTCGCTACCGACCGTGGGGGGAGTGAAGGTAACGTTCAGACGCGCACTCTGCCCGGGAGAGAGAGTGAACGGATAGGCCAGTCCGTTGACGGCATAACCGGTTCCGCTCACGCCCACCTTGGAAACGCTAAGGCTAACGTTTCCGGTGTTGGTGATGTTGACTGCTTGCGTTTGACTGCTCCCGAGAAGCACATTGCCGAAGCCCAGGGCAGTTGGCGCAACGGCGATTTGTTGCGAGTGTGCTTTTGGCGGAAGAAAACCTAGAGAAACCGAAACGAAGAGGAAAAGAGCCCAATACCTTGCCAAGCGGGAGCCCGTCACAGTTCACACCTATTGCATGTGCGCAATGGCGCACAGCGGGGGAATGTTGGTGCTTTTCAGTCCCCGACCAGGACAGTCGAGATGCCAAGTTGGGGAGCTGGTGCTGTGATTCTCGGCGGCTACGCGGGTCTTCGCCAGATTACCTTAGGACAGTCTGAGTAGTGCACGGGGGCATCGCGCCGGCCCGCTGCGATCTCCTCGAGCGCTTGTCTGGAAGTCGACGGTTGGCCACCTGTGCGCTGGTAAACCTGTACCTGGTGCGGAAAAAGCTACGCCAAAAGTACTCGATCAGAGAACCGCGGGCGTGCAGCCGACCACGGTGCTCCCCCCTGAGAACGCTCCGGCCAAAGAAAGTAGGCCGTCAATCGGTTGCTGGATTGGGGGACCCTCCTGCCTGCCCCTTTCCCCTATTCTCTGAGAAACACGCCCAGCTTGGTCATGTCCAGGGGGTTGAACATGTGAGCGGACCCGCCATGTCCTTCTGGCATCTACCTTAACCCTTGGCCCCAACCCAATAATGACCGGGCTGCGCAGCGCACACGTCGCTCAGCTTAGGCCAAACGTTCCTTTGCCGCGATGGTGCGGGCAACAAATCCCCCGCCGTATGCTCGCGAATACGGCTTTCTTAGAGGTGTGGATGGGTCTGCTTTCGCCTTCGAGGCGGATCGCAATTGTCTTTTCTCTGCTCGTTTTCATCACAGTGATGCTCGGTTGTGCAGCAGTTCCTGGGAGTGGATCTGGCAGCTCGCAGAACAGTTCGGTGTGGTTTGCCAATTCCAGCTTGGATTTCGGCACGGTACGGGTCGGCGCCAGCAAAAACCTCACTGACGTAATCACCAACAGTTCGTCCATCGCGGTCACTCTGTCCCTGCAGACTTCCATTCAGGATTTTCAGGTGTCTTCGCCCTCTCTTCCCCTGACCCTTGCTCCCGGCCAGCATGCCACGGTTGCGATCAGTTTCAAACCGCTGGCGGCAGGAAGGCCCGCCGGCAACATTTCCTTTGTCGCCAGTGGCAGTAGCAAGCTTCAGGTCGACCTGGCCGTGTCGGGGATTTCGGTGTCCGCGGCAGCGTCAGGGGCGTCCCAGGGTCAACTCGTTCTGTCCCCGGCAGTCTTGACCTTCAGCGGTGTGCACGTGGGCTCAAGCCAGCCGCAAGCCGTAACCTTGACCAACACAGGCGGCGCGAGCATCAGCCTCTCGCAGGCCACAGTGACCGGAGCTAGCTTCAGCCTCGCGGGGCTCAGTCTGCCCTTGGCTCTGGGAGCGGGCGCCTCGGCGAACTTCTTGGTAACCTTCGCTCCCAAAGCCAGCGGTACGGTGACTGGGACGATCAATTTCACCAGCAACGCATCGAACGGAGTACTGAGTCTGCCTCTTTCCGGAACCGCCGTGATGGCGGGGCAACTCAGTTCCACTCCAGCTAGCGTGACCTTCGGCAACGTTGCGGCCGGCACCAGCCAGAAACAGCCGGCAACACTGACCAATACCGGAGGGTCGAGTCTAACCATCTCGCAGGCACTCATCACGGGAACGGGCTTCAGCCTGAGCGGGATCAGCCTGCCGCTGACCCTGGCGACCGGCCAGACCGCGAGCTACTCTGTGACCTTCGCACCTCAGAGCAGCGCGACCGTTTCCGGAAACATCACTTTCATGACCGGTAGTTCTACGCTCGACGTACCGCTTACCGGCACGGGGCTAGCCGCCGGTTCCCTCAGTGCCAACCCTGCAAGTTTGAATCTGGGCTCCGTTCAAGTGGGAAGCCAGCAGTCGCAGATGGTAACTCTCATGAATGGCAGCGCCACGAGCGTAACCGTCTCCCGGGCCTCGGCGAGCGGAACAGGCTTCCGCATAAGCGGTCTGGCTCTGCCCGTTACCCTGGCCGCCGGCCAGAGCGCGAGCTTCAGCGTAGTCTTTTCTCCGGTGGCGAGCGGAGCGGCCAGCGGCACCCTCTCGATCAGCAGCAACGCAACCAATCCAACGCTCAATCTGCCCCTCTCCGCCACCGGTGTAACGCCCGGCGTGCTTACGGCCAATCCACCCAGTCTCGCGTTCGGCGGCCTACAGGCCGGAGGTAGCCAGGCACAATCGGAAACGCTGACAAACTCGGGAGGATCGAGTGTCACGATCTCGCAGATCACATCCAGCGGGGCGGGCTTTAGGCTAGGCGTGCTGAATTTGCCGAGCACGCTGTCGGTGGGTCAGAGTCTCACGCTCACCGTCACCTTTGCCCCGCAATCCTCTGGTAGTGCCAGCGGGAGCTTGACCGTGAGTTCGAATGCCTCGAACCCTACCTTGAGTGTGTCCTTGTCAGGCACAAGTTCGGGCCCGGGGCAGCTCTCTCTCACGCCTACGACCATGAGCTTTGGGAGCGTCGCCGTGGGCGCGAGCGAAAGCCAGATGGGAACTCTGACCGCCAGTACTGGCAGCGTTACTGTAACCTCGGCCGCATCGAACAGCGCGGAGTTCTTGCTAAGCGGCCTGTCGTTTCCTTTAACTTTAGCCCCGGGACAGAACGCATCGTTCACCCTGACCTTTCATCCGGCAGCAACTGGTGCCGCGTCCGGGGTTATCTCCTTTGCCAGCAACGCCACCAACCCGCTGACTGTTTCTGCCGCCGGAAACGGTACAAGTGCTCCGCAGCACAGTGTCGGCCTGTCCTGGAGCGCCGACAGGTCGACGGTCGCCGGGTACAACGTCTATCGCGGCGCTCAGTCCGGAGGTCCATACGTCAGGATCAACTCTGCGACGGATGCGACCACCACCTACATCGACAACACCGTGGTGGCTGGTGACACCTACTACTACGTGGTCACTGCGGTGGACAGCAGCGGCAGTGAGAGTGGTTATTCGAACCAGGTACAGACGACAATTCCGACTCCCTGAAAAATGGTGGGCTCGTTTCCCGATGTGCGCCCTTCTTCCAGGGCTTTTTGGGCG
The DNA here is from genome assembly GCA_035623795.1 of Terriglobales bacterium. Taxonomy (GTDB): domain Bacteria; phylum Acidobacteriota; class Terriglobia; order Terriglobales; family Acidobacteriaceae; genus DASPST01. Next base: position 193,014 of record DASPST010000021.1, on the reverse strand, counting down.
GGGCGGGTGGGAAGGATGCCGATACCGCCCCCCCAAACCGCGGCGTTCCGATGCCGGAACTGCTCCCCGTCGGGGCTCGCTTTCGACCGGTTGACGTGCCGTCGGGATCGCAACCCAGGGCTCGTGCCTCCTGCCTTCTGAGGCACTGCCCTCAAGCTATGGAAGACTCTAGGCTGCGTTCGGATGGAGGGAACTGTCTTGCATTGCGGAGGGTTGCTGCAGACGTCAGGCGGGAGATGCTACGTAAGAAGGGAAAAAGGGAAGAGGAGTTCGTTCCAGATCAATGGTTCGACGGGTTGCTCTGCTGCCCTTGAGGGAAACGTCTCAAGCCGAGCGCCCCCGAGGTCACTGTGAGCATCGTGGCGGCTCTAGGCTCAGGTACTTCAAAGTCCGCTCTCCGCACTCTCAATGGTTCAATGCTTTGGGACAGATCCCAACGAAGGGTGGCGCCCTGTGCATTGACCGAGTAACCCGGCGGACCTTCATGCCATACCACGGGACCGTGTCCTTCCGGGATCTCCCCAACTCCGGGCGCCGTACTCCAAAATAGTGCAGCCAAGCATAGATCTGTCTAGAAGCAAAATCCCCCGCCGCACAGACACCAGTGCGGCATAAAAGAGGTCGGTGTGATTTCCATTCGCTCGCGTAAGACTGGCACCTGCATCCTACGTGCCCTGGTTCTGGTCTCTCTGCTGTCGTGCTCCGGTTTTGCCACGGTCCGTGATGTCACGAGCTTTGGCGCAACCGGGGACGGTTCCCACGATGATACATCTGCAATTCAGAGTGCCATAGCCGCCATGGGCAGCGGCGATGAGTTGTTCTTTCCCTGCGGAAGCGCTGGCATCTACAAAGTGAGTTCTCTGTTGCGGATCACTGCGCAGAATTCGACGGTGGACGGTGCCACGGGCTGCTCCGGCGGTCGTGTGACGATCCGGGGATCATTCAGCGGCGGAACCCTGTTTCTGGTGGGAGGGGGAGGAACCAGTTCTGCCACTGGATTGACGGCAGACGCTGCTGAATTGAGCACAACCTTTGCGGCTAACTTGTCCGCGCTTGGAGGAGTCGGGGCGGGAGACTATGTGAACCTGCAAGAAGGCGGAATAGACGGCGCCAGTGCCAATACCGATCCCAGCACTTGCGACAGCGCCGGACCATGCCGGGGTGAAGTGCTTAAGGTTGCGTCCGCCAGCGGCAGCACCGCTGCAATTGATACTTCGGTGCAGACCACCCCAGGTCTTCACTTTGCATTCAACACGGCAAACGGTGCCAATGTTCGCAAACTTCTGAATGTGGTCTCCGGCTGTTCCATTCACGACCTCACTTTCGATGGTTCGGGAACAGTGCAGGTCGGTTTGTCCCTGCAAACTGTAGTAGATTGTGCCCTGAAGAACCTCACAGTCCAGAACTTCACCGGGTCGGCGGTCAATGAAAGTGAGGGCTACAACAACTCTTGGAGCTCGGTCTCGGTGAATCATGGGGGAGGAAATGGCGGGGGAAATGGTTCGGCTTTCAATATCCAGCTCCACGGCCACGACCAAATCAACGGAGTGACTCTTTCGAGTCTTAATCTACATGGCTTCGGATTTTTCATCGGCGGCGGAGCGGACTCGACGATTGGGAACTTGACCGTGGATGCCACTGGAACCACTCAGGCGCGTGCGGTCAAAGCCAACGCCGAGGCCTATTCGACCTGGAACAGTCTCACCGAGCGAAACGGCGATCCCACCTACAACGGACTTTCGCTCGAATACTATGCCTCGCACAATACCTTCAACGACTGCTCGATCACCAACAATGGACCGGGAGGCGCGCAGGGCAAAGGGATCAATACCTTTGGAAACTACAACCAGTTCAATACCTTTAACAATTGCACAGTGACTGGAAACGGTGGCTGGGCGTTCGGGCAGGGTCAGTCCGCTCTCGGAAGCTTTCAGGACTCAAACACTACGATCAACGGCGGAACCTGGCGGAGTTCAAACTCTGCTGACGATGTGCTCCATCTGGCAAGCGCCAGTACGTACGTTCATAACGCCACGATAGGTGGCCCAGGAGCAACTGGCATCTCCTTGACCGGCAACAACGGATGCATCAACTCGAATATTTTCCTAGCCGGCAGCGGGCTCTCCGCGGGAATCTCCGTCTCAGGAAGTGGCAACGTTGGCTCCGGCAGCACGCTCAACGGCTTCAGCAGCAACCTACCTGGGGGGACATGTGGCAGCGGTAGCGCTGGCGGCGGACCTCCGGTCCCTCCGACAGGATTGGCCGCAGTCGTCCATTAATAGAGGACGACCGCAGAATACGGCAGCGATGGGAGACCGTATCCGCCCTTCTGGTCGCAAGATCGAGCGCGGAAGCCAGTGCCGACGCCCTGCCTCACCCGGTGTATTCGGTTCGAATCGCCGGATGGTCTCTTTTACATTTCCTTTTTCGCCCACCAGGTTTGACTCCCCGTATCCTGCGGCCTGAGTGTGGCAAGCCGCCTAAGTAAAATATCTCTGGAAGGTTGTCCTCACAATCCATCCCTACGTGGAACCGGCTTTGCCAGAAACATGATCATCGAGCCCTCGCCCTTAAGACCAAACTTTCGGAAACGACATTCACCGTACTTACGGTGTCCCACGGCAACGAAGCCACACGTTCGCAGGAGCTCAGCGAAGGCTTCGAGAGAATAGGACCATTTAGAATGATCGAGAAAAGAGAACTGCCTTTTGCAGCCGAGAAGTTTTGTTACCCAGTAAGTTGCCAACAGATTCAAGCGCGTCCAGAAATGGGAATTGGGTACGGACGCGACCAGTAGTCCGTCTCCATTTATGACGCGCCGCAATTCGCAAAGAGCGTTCCGGGGCGAGTCGAGGTATTCAAGTACACTCGAGCATAGGACGCCGTCAAATTCGCCGTCTGCAAACTCTAACTCGCAAATGTCTTTAACAACGCGGAACTCTGTCCCGGGAGTTGCTTCACAATGCCGAATCATCTCGGCTGACGCATCCACACCGAGGACACGGCATCCTTGCCTTTCTGCGAGCCAACGAGTCAGAGTGCCCGTCCCGCACCCCGCGTCCAGCCAACATTGTCCAGCGAGACGGTGGTCCTGCAACAGACTCTCTAGGACGTCGAAGCGAACCGAAAAAGTCGGAGTCGAATACTTTCCAGTCCAGTCACCGGCCTGTTTGGAATGGAAGCTTACAACATCTTCGGCTGGCGCAGTCACAACCTACCTCTTCCAGCTAAATGCATCAAGCTTATCCCTAGCGGATCCCACTCCCGTATCGGACATGGCTACCCATGTGGAGTGGGCAGTTTACGTTACGGGTCGAGAAGCCTAGAATCCCAAATGCATGTACATCCGTTCGAATCGGGGAGTTCTATCCTTCGGCTGCTCCGCGGTCATCCCTGTCGTCCTGCTGCTGCAGGTTCAGGAATTCCGCCCTTCAGAAAAAAAGGGCGTTGCTGTGCGCGATTACGTTGTCCGCGGAGATGGTGTCACCGATGATACGGCCGCTTTGCAACGCACCTTCAAGGCCGGAGGTGTCAACGGCGCAACGGTTTACCTGCCTTGCGGAACCTATCTGATCACGGCCGGGCTCGAGGTCCGTACCAGCAATGCAGCGATCCATGGATCAGGCGACTGCACGATACTAAAAGTTGGTGGCCGGAACAGCTTCGTCGCTCTCACCATCACGGGGCGTGGTCTGTCACGGGATCGATAATCTTCTGGACGTACGGACAACATCCCTGATTTTGCGGATGGGGCGACATCAGAGTAAAGTCATGGCCGAAACTGCCTTCGATCGTAGCCGTATCCCCGCTTCCGGATCGCGAATGCTACGATCAGCAATGACACCGGTTTAGCGTCACAGGGACTCGTTATTTTTGGAACCCATGCTATCGTGAAGAACAATAGATTCCAGGGTTTCACAGCTGGCAAGGATGTTCAGATTCGTGAATCGCTCACTCCCTAAAGACTATTTGGTCAGAGCGTCGAGATCCCGAGCGGTTAACCTCTGCATGCAGACCTCCGTGACAACATTGCCGCACCGATGAATGAAGTAAAGCGTACCTTCCGGCTGGCTGGCGAAGAACTGCTGTGCTTTCGAAACAGCACGGTTCTGACTGGGAGAGCTGCCTGTGGCCCACGCGACAATCGAGTTCCCCGGACTGGCATGCACGCGGAACTGCTCAGTGGCAGCTTCGTAGTTGCCAAAGCTGAAGCATTTTCCAATGCAAGCTCGATCCAGAAGCATGCTTTCATCGAAGCCAGAGCTGGCGGGATACCGGAGCTGCCCGATAACTCGCTGATCCGGTGGCAACGTTGAGATGAGTGTATCGACTCGGTGTTCCAGCTGGTTAATCGCGCGTGCGTCGGAATAGAGGAAAAGGAAATAGACAATTGCGATCACACTGAATACCAAGCCATATCGCCTTGCCGTCTTCACCTGAACAACCAGAGCACACATAAAGACTGCCGCTAGCCAGGCAACACGCTCGGGAACGCCCCCAAAGGCCGCCTTGTACCAGGGGAAAAGAATCGTATAAGGCAAAAGGAGGCACCCGAGAACGCAGAGAACGTACACCTGGGCAGGAATCGAACGCAGCAGCGCAATCCACCCCTGCTCCCGAGCCAGGTGCAGAAACACAGCCGCCCAGACCACTGCGACCGCGAGCGAGATCAGGCGGTAATGAGAACCAAACATGTATGATTGATCGGCTCCGGTCGCATGCATACCTTGGCGCCAGTCCCAGCTCGCAACCCAATAGCGCAACAGGAATTGCCTACCGAGCCACAGTGCGCCAATACAGGCTGCGGGCAGCACCAAGCGAAAGCGTGGACCACGCGCGCGGGCGACGCTTACGTATACAAATATCGCGATCGCCCACAGCACGGGAAGCGGCTGTGCCAACCACGCCAGCACCAAGAGCAGAAGGGCGATCGCCACGTCCCAGAACGTTGCGTTCCACAGAACAGCCAACGCGGCAAGCGATAAGGCGCCTCCCACATAGTAGTTGAAAAGGCCCATGTTGAAGACCGTCCCGTAAGCCAGAATGGCGAGCATAGGCGTCACCACCCACGGCAACCGTTTTGTGATCACCGAGGTTAAAGCAAACGCCGACCAAAAAAACATTAAAACCGCTACGGCTACGGCTGCGCGTTGGGCTCCTTCCGCCCCTATGGCAGGCGTTAATCCATCCAGCAAATAATCGAATAAGACATTGGTCGATGGGGACGTTAGGTATAGACCGGAGGCTTTTCTCGCGTGAATCAGTTGCACGAGCCAAGCATTGTAAGCGTGGCTGGCAAGGTCTCCCGCGGCAATATGGGGCTGCCACAAGCAGGGAACCAGGAGTACAAGAGACAGCAGAGTGAAGCGGAGTGGCATCTGCCATACCGTACGAAATAGCGGAACCAGACAGACCTCCCGGTATGGTTCGACGCGGATGGTTCCGACATCAGGAATGGAAACAGCTGATGCTGTCGTCATCGGTTTTCCCGTCACTTTGAACTGAATTTACCGCACGAGAGCCTCATTGAGTTCTATGCTCTGGACGGCCCGACAAGGTACGGTGCTGGGAACCCCGAACTGCAGGTGCTGTCGTGCTGTAGATTATGGGTGACCGACGAAGACATGAACGCCATTGTCATGGTATGTGCGCAAAAGCGGCCGGCACTGCTTCCTTGTCGTAAGGCAATGATCGAAGCTGACGATTCCGTACATCACGGCCAGGGATATCAGCCCAAGGCAGTACATGGGAAGCGGAGCCATTAGAACCAGCGGCGCTGCGCAGATCGCGAAGGCCGTCCAGAACGCCAGCTCGAGCTTCCACGACTTGGGATACCGCAATGCGGCGAGCAAGCCTATGTTTGCAAAAATCGCGATCAGGCCAGCAACGACCCCCAATTTGGCAAAGATCGTGAAAGCAACAAGTGCGGGATGCTGCCGTGCGATGGATATAACCTCGTGTCGCAAGATCCGATTGTATTCGGAAGACATGTAGACGCAGCTTCCCGCCATCGCACGGACCTTGTCCTTGGCGACCTCGTCGCAGACCCCTCCTGGCACATACGGATTGCTCAAGAAACCCAAGCCCTCGTATGCAAAATGTCCAAGCACGTACCGGCTATCTCGCTGCCTGTATCCGGCAACACGCTGCTGCAAAAACGTTTCACCACCGTTTAGAACATGGCGCAGAGCCAAACGGGGAATCAGAAAACCAGCCAGCAGAGTAGCAACCAATAGAGTTCTTTTGCCTAGGGTGGCCTGAACGCCGACCAGGAGCAGAATTGCGAGTACCGCAAGTACGGGAGGAGCGGATCCGAACCGAATGAGGCTAACGATCCCACCAACCAGGCCGACACCGAAGGCAAAGAACTGGAAAAGCCGATACTTACCGGTATCGCGGCCAATCACGTAAAGTACCCAAGGCAGGAGAGCAACGGTCGTGGCAAATTCAACAACGTATACGTCCCCGACTCGGTAAGCTATGGCCGTCAGACACAATAGCGCAAGAGAAGCATATACCCTTGCACCCGTTGTTCCGAGGACCAACATACACCCCACAAAACTAATTACAAAGCCAAGCCCCAGTGCCGAAATCAAGAACAGGTCGATGCTGGCTTCGAGGCTGAGATGCAATGCACGCGACATCCACGGGACAATGTAGTAGAGACCAGGATCATCTCCGGGCGCAACCAGAAACAACTTTTTTCCATCATGAGCGATGAAAGGCACGCCCGTCAGCCGGTACCCGGCGGTAACCCAGAGCAAATCGCGGTAGCGACTGGCCATAAGATCTACCAGCAGGGGAGGCCGCGGATAAGCGGAGTTCCCAGCTACCGGGTTTGGAATCAGATAATCCGAGAAGGTGCCGCAGGGGTGGGTGTCTGAGGGAGACACATATTGCGTCTCGGCGGGCAGTAATGAAATCGAACCCATGGCAACCGCACACAGCAAAACGATCTTAAGTAAAAGAACTCTTGACATAAGAAATGTGCGACAAAACCTCAGGCAAGCTCTCTTCCCTAACCGTTAAACACGCGACGACTACCTGCCCCTAGTTCATACCCATCTTGCGTTTGTGCGCGGGTCATGAGAACGAACTCACCGATTACCACATCGGTCCGCCACCCGGGTTGCGGAGCACGTTTTTCGGGTCAACAGGGCACTCATAAGGGTTGTGGTGAAGCTCATAGCACGGCACGTGGCTGCCTCGCGTTAACGGATGACAGCTCACCCTTTCTTAAGAGTCTGTCAGCGTGCTCTCTCATCGAGAGGACAGAGTAGGTGGAACAATAGATGCCCACGATTTCCGACATGATCCTGAGCTTCGGTTCGCTGCCCAGTTTCATGGCGGGGAAAAACGCCAATTCCGAGGTATCGTCGCATCCGAGAAAGTCCAATGGATGCAGGAGAAGGGAAGGCTGCACCGCAGTCAACCGGCAAAGTGCTAAAGCGAAGCGAAAGTAGAACAATGCCAGCCTGCGAGAAAAGGTAGCGAGATAAAGGATATAACTGGCGTGAATGGGAATTCGGAACCAGGGCATGGTTGTGACCGGAATCTCCAAAAGCTGATCCGACCCACATTTAAGCTGATGTTGTCCTAGTGGTGCCAAGCAGTCCTTGACAGAGCCAAACAGCGCTTTTCTTTTTTTGGACTCGTCTTTTCCAAATTTGCTGGTCATAAAGTAATAAGCCCGGGCAAGTGGGCCTATCCAGGTCGGCAGACAAGAAGCATCGTAAAGGTATCCACGCTCTATGAGGACACGCAGAGTGTTGTCGGAGAAGCTAAAGCCAGGGCCGCGAAATCCGAGGGGCCGGGAGGCCGTGAGTGCTTCGATGGCTTCTTCCGTCTGCGCAATTTCTTGCTCAATACGCTCTTTGCTGAACAAGTGTAGCCATGGCTCGTGCGTGAACGAGTGATTCCCGAGTTCATGTCCAGCAGCAGCAATGGCGCGCAGCGCATTGTGATTGCGGGCTAGCGCGGCATCCTGTCCCACAACAAAGAAGGTGATCGTGAGGTTACGGTCGGCAAGAAACTTGAGTACACGAGGTACAAGGATGTCCAGGTAGGACGGGAAAGATTCCCAGCCAGGGTCGCCATGGGTTTTCATGTACGACCACTTGTTGTCGAGATCAAGCGACAGGCTGCCGATGGGCTTGCTTGCATTCATCTGCGGTTGACTCCACGCCTGCCCTCGCGGGGAAACGTGCGAAGCGGGCGGCGGCCGTTTCGGCTAATTGGATGGTTTCGTTTACGTTCAACGTTCCGTTGACGATCTGCGTCGAATTCAGGATATGGAGACCCGGGACGCTGGTCGATATAGAGGGCACGTGATCCGAGTAGCCGATGGTGGGAATTGGCAACAGGTAGCGCACTCGAGAAACACGGAAAGCCAACAGATCACCTCGCTGGAATTGTGGATACATAATGCTTAAGCCCTTAAGGAAATGTTCCTCGATGGTCTCATCCGACAAGTCGAAGTCGGGCGAGTTGGAAGGAATGTATTTGGGAAGATAGACTAATCCGTGTCCTCCAAGGTATTTGCGGTCTACCAGTGCAGACATGTCGATCAGCGCGGTAAAGGGCACCTTTGCGTCGGTGATATTCGTGATGTAGTACGGGGAGAGCTGCTTTTTCAATAACAGCGACGCGCAGATAATGCCCTGATATTCGAAGTTCTGCAGGCAGCGGGTTTCTTCGGGCGACAGATCTGGACACATGTGGGCTGCAAGAGGAGAAGCCAACGTCAGGACGGCATGGTCAAAGACTTCTTTGGTTCCGTTCTCCAAGGTGACGGAAACGGCGCCCTGGGAAATCGATTCGACCTTCCGTACCGGTTCTCCCAGACGGAGGGTCACGCCTTCCTTTGCCAGCAAAGTCCCGAGGTGAGCCAGAACGGTTGCGTACCCTCCCGGCACGTAGCCGAACATCTCTTTCTTCATCCCGGCCCGGCGGGCCGCATACATACGCGCAAGAATGGCCCAGATAAACGCAGCGGACGCTTTTTTGTAGTTCTCTCCCAGTTTCGCACGCAGCAGTGGCAGCCAGATTGTACGGAACGTATGCTCCCCCGACCAACGACGCAACCAATCACTTACGCTTATGTGCTCCAATGTTTTCCACTGCCGCAGCCGGGACGCGTATAAGATGGTTGCGCCCAACCGCAATTTATCGATCAGGGTTAACGGAGGAAATCGGAGAAACTCCAGAGCATTGGACATCGAGTAGTGCTGGGAATTGGTATAGAAACCTGTCCGAGTCTGGACCCATTCGATTTCCTGTTCCAATCCCAGTTCTCTCAAGAGCGAACGGAGGTGGGCATCAGAAAGCAAAGTGACATGGTAGTGACGATCCCATACCACGTCGCCCAATTTCCACACGCTCGCGAGGCCACCCAGATAGGGAGCGCTTTCAAACAAGGTGACGCGCTTGCACTGCCTGGAGAGACGCAGCGCGAGTGTCATTCCCAGGAAACCACCGCCCAGTATAGCCCAGTGCTGCTTCTCGGTTTGCATTCTCTCCAGTAGCCTCAGCGAGGGGGAGCTAATTCGGTCACGGTGCTGTGGTTTATCAGATAAGATAGCTTGCACTTAGGGCAGTCCAGCTGCAACGCGTGCAGTGCAACTTCGCCCTTGAAGCGGCAGATAGGCTCGCCACAACGGCACACCCATCCCATGGGGTGAGCGGGACTTCCGACGACCAATTGGAAGTCAGGAACCGATTTTGTGATCACGGAGCCCATGCCGACCATGGCGAAGCGTCCGATGGTCAAGTCGTTGCCGATGGTACATTGTGCGCCAATGGTCGCCCCTTCCCTCACCAAAGTTGGAAGCGTGTGTTGGTCGGGTGCGGACGGCCTTAATTTGCGCAAGTCAGAAGTCGTAGCACGCGGAAAGCGGTCGTTGGTAAAAACCGTACCCGCGCTAATCATGACACCGTCTTCGATGGTCACGGCGGCACAGATGTAAACAAAGGCGTTGATTTTTACGCGATTTCCAATCTGTACATCATAGGCAATGTAGCTTTTCTCGCCGACGATGCACTCCTTTCCAATGTGGGCTCCACGACGAATGTGAACGTTATCCCAGATCGAACTTCCGGATCCGATCTGCACACCTTCCTCGATCAGCGCAGAAGGGTGGACGTAAACATCGTTCTTTGCGGCAGCGGTGCTCATGCTGCGGAACCTGCCGGTTGCATACATTGGTTTTGGCTGTGGCCGGCGATATTGAGGGCGATCGGAGTCCAGCGATGGCGACGCAAAGCGGCGTACGCAGACTCGATCACCTGGACAGAGGCGGCGGCATCCACCTCGGTGATGAGAAGGGGCTCTAGCCCGCAAAGAGAACGAGCGAAGTTCTCGATCTGGTTGCGGAAGGCTTGGACTTTGTCGTACCCCTTACCGAACACCACCCACTGATTATTGGAGTAGAGCCGGTATTTGGATTCCTTCCATCCCACGGAAATCATGCCCTCCGATCCGTAAATGTCGATATAGCTGGCGCTTTCCTTGCTAATGCTCCAGGAGAGATCGATGTTCCCGATGATACCGCTCATACTTCTAACGAAGATGCGTACGGTCTCCTCGACGGCAAGACCCTGACTGCGTTTTCCCTCGACTACATCGACGTCGATCAGGGGACCGAGGAAGTAGCGCATGAGATCGACGGAGTGTGTACCATTGTCTATCAGCACTCCACCCCCACTCATTTTAGGGTCGGCATTCCAGCGCGAGGACATGTCCACGCGGGAGGTGAAGGCATTTTCGAAGAGAATGACCTCTCCTATGACGCCCGATAACATGACCCTCCGCGCCTTGGCCACATCCGCTACGTAGCGAAACTTGGAAGCCATGGTCAAGATTCTGTCGGCCTGATGTGCCGCATCGATCATGAGCCTCGCGCTCTCTGAGCTGATACTCAGAGGCTTCTCACAGAGAACGTGGACGTGGCTCCGCAGCAGATCCACACAGATCTCCGGGTGAGTGGCTGGAGGGGTGCAGACGATGACGGCATCGAGAGCTTCGCCGCTGCACATGCGCAAATGGGAATCGTAGGCTCTGCATTGCAGAGGTTGGGCGATGGCCTGCGCCGCTTCTGGACGCACGTCGGCCACAGCTGTCAAGCAGGCCTCGTGGCAGCCCTCGAAGGCACGCACATAAGCTTGCGCTATGCTGCCGGCACCGACAATGCCAAACTTCAGCTTTTCACGATTGCCATTACCGGTACTGCAGTTGATGGAGTGCATCATGGATGGAAGTAGCGATGTATTCGATGTGTTCGTCTTCATATTTTTCGTTCCAGGGCAGGACTAAAACGTTGTTCAAAGCGGCCATCGTCATGGGAAAGTGGGATGGATCGTAGTTGAGCACTGCAGGGCGAGCCAAGCTGAAGGGGAAGTGACTGTTGCCAAAGGTACGCTGCTCACGAAAGATTTGACACATGAAAGCCGGCTTCTGGATGTAGCGGGGCGCGCACGCGATCTGCCACTTCTTCAATTCACCTGCCAGGGCCACGGCTCCACCAGGAACCTGCTTGCTATCGACTTGGAGGCAATATTTCCAGTAGGTATGCTTGGCCCCAGGATGGACAAGGGGTGGCTGTATGCCGCGCAATCCCCGCAGACACGCAGTAAGTTTGTTCGCGGCCGCGATACGTGCAGTGACGACATCTTTCAGTTTTGGCAATTGTGCCACGGCCACGGCACCCTGGATCTCACTCATGCGGTAATTGAGGGCGAGAAAATAGTGATCTGGTTTCGGGTCACCATAGCCCCAGGCCTTGTTGATGAACAGAAACATGCGCCGAGCAAGAGCGTCGTCGTTGGTGCAGACCAGGCCCCCCTCACCGGTGGTGATGTGCTTACCCTGCTGCAGGCTGAAAGCTCCGATTGAGCTGATGGTTCCAACCATCTTTCCGCCGTGCTCGGCGAGAAAAGCCTGCGCACAATCCTCGATGACGGGAATGCCGCGCGCATTTGCAAGCTCGATGATCTCGCTCATCTGGCAGGGATTACCAAAGAGGTGGGTAACGATGATCGCCTTGGTGCGCTGGCTGAGGCACGGCTCGATGGTGTCGGCGGTCAGGTTGCAAGTGTGCGGATCGACTTCGGCGAAAGCTGGCACCGCGCCCTGGTACAGGATCGGAGTCAAGGCACCCATGTCGGTGATGGAGCTGGTGACGATTTCATCGCCCGGTTCAGGGTCGAGGGCGGCAATCGCGATGTGCACGGCCGCCGTCCCGGAAGCGCAAGCATAGGCGTGTTGAACACCCAGCAAAGCCGCAAAGTCATGTTCGAGTTTCTTGACAAAGCTTCCCTTGGTACTGGTCAGCGTTCCGCTATGAATGGCCTCCGCTAGCGCGGCCATTTCTTCCTGACCGAGAGTCCGCCCGGAGGCGTCCTGGTCTGAGGGCAGAGTTAACAACTTCGGCGCAACTACGGTACTCATATCAGTTCATTCCTCCTATCATTGCGTGTTCGCGCTGCCTCGGCATCCTTGGCTTCTGGCCAATGCCGCCTGCTTGGCTGGCACCCCAACAGAAAACCGATTAAATTCACAATCTGCTCCCCGGCATCACCGCGACCAAACGGATTTTCGATCTTCTTCACTTCCTCAATCCAAGTTCCCTCGCGATAGACTTCCTCCAGCATAGCGGCCAATGTTTCTGGGCGGCCGCCCACCAGGCGGGCGACCCCGGCCTCGACCGCTTCGGGACGCTCGGTGTTTTCACGGATAATCAACAGAGGCTTGTGCAGCGAGGTCGCTTCTTCCTGAACCCCGCCCGAGTCGGAGACGATCAGCCAACTGTTTTCCAGCAGCATGATGAAAGGCTCGTAGCCAAGCGGTGGGAGTAGGTGCACTCTCGGCTGCCCCTTGAAGATTTTCTGCGCGACACGAACGACGTTCGGGTTCGGGTGCACCGGGAAGAGTACAACAACGTCCTCATGCCGACTGACGAATGCCGAGATCGCTGTGAGGTTCCGCGCCATCATGCTGCCCAACGATTCGCGGCGATGCGTGGTGATCACAATACGCTTGCCACCTGCTGTGCTTTCGAGCAATCGCTGCATATCGTTCGGAACAATATGGCGACGAACCACGGTTTGAAGGATGTCCACTACAGGATTCCCGGTGAGAAATACGTTTTCGGCCGGAACTCTCTCCGCCAGGAGCGTATCGCGATTTCGGGCGGTGGCGGCGAAGTGATACTTCGCCAGACGGCTGATAAGTTTGCGGTTCATCTCCTCGGGATAGGGACTATAGTCGTTCCCCGATCTGAGCCCGGCTTCCACGTGACCAACGGGAATACGGCGATGAAATCCTGCCAGAGCACCAGCCATGGCCGTAGTGGTGTCGCCCTGGATGAGAATAAGGTCCGGTCGCTCGCCATCAAGGATGGGATCCAGCAACTCCAAAACTCGAGCGCAGACATGACTGGGTGTCTGGCGCTCTCGCATGATACGCAGGTCGTAGTCGATCCGTATGCGGAACAGATTGACAAACGGATAGAGAAGATCCGTGTGCTGAGCAGAAGTCACGTTGACGGTTTGGAAGCAATCCTTGCTCTCCTCAAGTTGCTGAATCACCGGCGCCAGTTTAATCGCTTCTGGTCGCGTGCCGAACAGGGTCAAAATTTTCTTGCGCTGCGCCCCATGCTTGAACACGGCAAGCTTCCATGCCGGCTCAGAGTCGGCCTGCCGATAATTGCCATCCGAGCGATCCATAGGGATGCGTGCTTGAACAGTTGCTAAGCGGACGTCCGGTGCCGGACGAAATGGGGATCAGAACTGGGGGTTCTCGATTCTTTCGGGGGAGCAAATACTACTACGGGGGAGGTAACCCTGAGGTAAAACAGCATCGCCAGCAATTTCAGGTGCCCAATAACCGTGCGCGCCACCTTCATCTTCGAAGTGCCCAGTACGCGCACTTCCAAGGTGGCTGGACATTCGCGGATCGTGGAGCCGCGCAAGTCGAGCCTGCCGAGTAACTCGGCAACACCCAGGAAGCCGCCTTCCCTTACAGGTAAGTCGGCCACTGCGCTCTGCCGGTACACCCGGAAACAGCTGGTGTAGGTATGTAGCTTGTGATGCAGAATGCGGCGATATAAGAATGAGGCCGCCTTCGAAAGGCACAGTCGCCATGCTGGAACATTGAGCACGGTTCCCTTCGGGTGATAGGGCGAGGCGGTCACCATGTCTACGCCATCGGTCAATGCAGGGATCAGCTGCTCGAGGCCATGCGGATCGTAAGTGCAATCACAATCCATGGAGCAGACAATCTCTGTTTGAGAATGACGTATGCCAGTCAAAATGGAGGCCGCAACTCCGCGATTCGAGAGATGGCTTAGGATCTTGCAGTGCTTGCGATGACCGAAGAATTCCCGGAGCCGCAGTAAAGTGCTGTCGTCACTCCCGTCATCGACGAAGATGAACTGCAGGTCATACTTCTTTCCCAGGTCAGCTTCTAGACCATCGAGGGTATTGACAAAATATTCCAGCACCGCCTCTTCATTGTAGAACGGGACAACAATAGTAACTGGGATTTTGGGCGCCAGCGGTAAGTCCACACTTACTGATGCTCGCGACTCAATTTGGTTGTTGATTTCCGGAATCGTTCGCCGTGCGGCGGCCGCTGCCGGCAACTGCGAGGGAACAGCGAGATATTCAGCCACGGCCCCAAACTTATAACTTTCAAGATAGTTCTGCACAACCCAGCTTGTTTTCCCGAGATTCCGATAATGCCGAATCCTGGTAAGCGTGGATGCTACGTTGATTCTTGGCTGCTTGTCGTCGACTTCCCAAACATGGAAGTACATTACAAACGGGGCGGTATAGGTTCGGTTCCAGTAGTCCACTCGGCTCTTGATGAGGTCGTGCGGAATCTGACGGAAATAGTTGCCGCCGGCGATGGGGAGAGCATGCCCGAGACATTTCCAGGTCGAGAACGGGAATTCCCAGAGTTGTTTGTCGCCGACCTGATGACGATGGACGAAACGGCGCCATGGCTGTGAGTGGAAAGAACGGAATATGGGCAGAAGACTGGAATCGTAAACATAGCCTTCTGTGGCAAGCACGTCCAAACACCAGAGGTCTTCAGGACGGGTGAGCGTGCGTGCGCAACGATTGCCCAGGACTTTCAGACCGCTAGCGGCTTCTACTGCGTCACGCGAGCGAGCCAGATCGTCTCGGAACTCGGCTGGACTCATCTCGCGTACGCTGCGATGAAAGTACCCCTGGTTGGCAATTTCATGACCCCGGAGGGCAACTTCGCGGACGATTTCCGGACACCGCTCGGCCACCCATCCCATCACGAAGAACGTGGCATGCGTATGGAAGCGGTCCAGAAGGGCAAGCACCTTGAGTGTGTTCTGCTCCAGGCGCGACTCGAACCGATACCACTGGCTGGGATGGACGCTCCCCCTGAGCGCGTCGGCATGATAGTAGTCGTCCAAGCCAACCGTCAGAATGTGGCGTTTGGATTCGACGACGACGGCTTCAGTCATCTGATTCACCACTTTCCTGGTGCTCTGTGTGCTCGCATCGCTCTGGCTTACACCTGAAGGGAGGGCTGCGTAGCGGTAGTGAGCAGAGAGACGAATCTTTGCAAACGGTGTGTTGCTCAACTCAAAATATTGGCAATCCGTCGACCGGCGTGCCCATCCCACAAGGGGGGGACGCGACCGCGTTTCCATTGCCCGCTGACGGCGCGGTTCAGGTGGTCGCGAAGCCGGGTCATGTCTCGGCCCACGACGACGTTGGTTCCCAGCGCAACCGTGATCGGACGCTCGGTGTTTTCCCGAAGAGTGATGCAAGGGATGCCCAGATATGTGGTTTCTTCCTGGATACCACCCGAGTCGGTAATGACAGCGGAAGCGCGTCGCTGCAAGGCGAGAAACTCGAGATACGGCAGAGGCTCTAGCAGGTGGAATATCCTCAGATCGATGCCGAGCTGGCCCAAGCGCTGACGAGTTCTGGGATGAACTGGGAAGACTACGGCAACATCCCGACCTATTTCCGCCAAGGCCTCGAGTATCAGCTGGAGGGCTTCGAGATCATCCACGTTGGACGGCCGATGGAGCGTGACCAGAACGTATCGCTCGGGTACATGGGGAGGAGCGCAGTGCTCAGCTTTCTCCAAGAGACGAATCAGCGTATCGATCATCACGTTCCCGACCAGATGAATCTTCTGCTTTACGATGCCCTCACGGACAAGATTTTCATCTCCGTCCTGGGATGGAGTGAAGAGCAGATCCGAAATCTGATCAGTCAGAAGGCGATTGATCTCTTCCGGCATGGCGCGATCGAAGGAGCGCAGGCCGGCTTCCACGTGAGCCACCGGGATCATGAGCTTGGAGCAAACCAGGGCCGCAGCCACCGTGGAGTTAACGTCACCATACACCACGACCAGGTCGGGCTTTCGCTCCAGCACGACAGCTTCGAAGCGAACCATGATCTCCGCGGTTTGTCTTGCCTGGCTTCCCGAGCCCACGGCGAGGTTCAAGTCGGGCCGTGGCAACTGCAGCTGTTCGAAGAAAACGTCGGACATGTTGTTGTCATAGTGCTGGCCGGTGTGAACCAGAGTCTGCCGGGTTCCGTTTCGACCGTGCACGCCGCAAAGGACGGGCGCCGCCTTCATAAAGTTAGGTCGAGCACCGACGACGTGAAGTATGTGCATAAGACGAGTGACGGCTCCTGAGTCTTTATCTCACCATAACTAGTAGTGCGTATACATGGCTACACCGGTGGCGGCCTGCACGATCGCTTCGAGTCCACGTTTGGAGAACGCTGAGGCAGTGCTATGGGGTATGAAAACGATGTCGTCCGGCTGCACTTTGACGTCCGGTGCCTTGGCAGCCAACATTTTTTTCAAGGGCAGCGGCTGTTCCTGTGGGCCCTGAGCCGTACGACGAATCAACTTGGCATTATCGAGCGCTGCGTTCGACGTCGCTCCCTGAGCCAAGGCAATCGCCTGAAGCACGGTCAAGTTTTGCTTGTCCATGATGATGCCGCTAGGGACACGCACATCGCCTATGACATACACGATACCGGCTTTGGAAACAACCACCGTATCTCCAGCGATCATACCGGGGTCATTTGTGTTGGCACCTTCCTCATGGGGCAGGTCGGCCACGACTTGGCGTGGGTCACGATTGGGATTGGTGATGGTCGCGGACCGGCCAGCCTTGGGCGTCGTGCCACCGGCAAGGGCGATCGCTTGCAGGAGCGTGGTCGCCTTCAGAATCGAGTAGAAACCTGGCTTCTGCACCTCTCCGAGGACGTAAATGCCCTCCGTGGCGTAATCTTTGACCAGTACGGACACCTGTGGGTCCTTGTAGAAGTTTCCTCTCACAAGTTTGGCATGGATGTCCGTCTCGACTGCTTCCGGAGTTAGTCCGGAGACATGTACGGAACCGATCAAGGGAAGCACCACATCTCCTGCGGGGTTAACTCGCGTTTCCTGATGGAAGTCTTGTGTGCCGAAGAGACTAATTTCGAGGAGATCTCCCGAGCCGATGAGCACCTCTGGCCCCGCCATTTTGGCTTCGGTCGGAGGTCGTTGTTGCTGACCTGCCTGGATGGCGTGCACGGCTTCTTGCGTGCCAGAGCCGCTGGACTGCGGCCACATGGAGCTCACCGACAAAAACAGCATGGCAGCCAGGGAGCACTTCATCGAGCTCCCGTGATGAATTGGCTTCATGACCTGCCTCCCCAATCGGTTCCTCAATCCGGCCCCGAGTTCGGGAATCCTTTCTTAGGTTTGTGTCCGTAATTCTGGGCGTAGTAGCGATAGCAGGAGAATTCGGGGGAACCGAGTTCCACTCCGTTCACTACAATGCCAACCATTTTGGCATTGACGTTCATCAGCAGATCGCGGGCGCGGAGGAGCGCGGCCTTGGGCGTGTATCCGGCGAGGGTAATCAGTAAAACCGAGTCCACGGCAGCCGATAGGACGAGCGAGTCGCTGCACGCCAGCACCGGCGCGGTATCAATGACGATGTGAGTGAACACCTTCCGCCAATCAGCAACCTTCTTCTTTACGATCTTCGCATCCAGAAGCCGGGAGGGTTCACTGGTTAACGGTCCTGCCGGCAAAACAAACAGGTTCGGCACATTGGCATACTGTACGATGGCATCTCGGTCGTCGTCTCCGGCAGCTTCGTCGAGCAAAGAGCTCAATCCACAAGTGGCCCGCAATCCAAGCACACGGTGAATGCGAGGCGCTCTCAAGTCGGCGTCCACCAGGAGTACGCGTGCGCCGGCCTGTGCCAGCACCACCGCGCAGTTGATGCTGGTTGTGGTCTTGCCCTCGGATGGGAGGGCGCTGGTCACCATGAGGACTTGCGGCGCGGTTCCCGAGGAGGACATGAGAATCGAAGAGCGCAGCGCGCGATAACTCTCCAGAAGTTCTACTCTAGGCCGTGCTTGAATGATCACGCCCTGCTCTGCACCATCGCCTGCAGACAAGCTCCTCGACAACTTCGAGAGCCCATTCCTGCCAGGAAGAGGAATTCGCGGAACCGTGCCAATTATCGGCAGAGAACTGAAGCTCTCAACTTCGTGCGGAGAACGAAAGCGCTTATCCATCCGCTGGCTAACAAAAGCCAGCGTACTTCCGCCCATGCAGCCCAGGAACACAGCAAGCGCTAAGTTCAAAGGAACATTGGGCGTAGACGGGGACGCGGGAACCTGAGCCGGATCTACAACCCGCACATTGCCAGATTGAAGACCGGCCGATACGCCTGCTTCTTTCAAGCGTTGGGAGAGCCCGTCATACAGAGCCTGATTCGATTCCGCTTCGTGCTTCAAGATGCCGTACTCAATCGAGCTCTCATTCAGGTTGTTGGCGGCCTGTTTCTGCTGCTCCAGTGCCTGAGTAAGCATATCCTCGCGCTGCTTGGCAATGAAGTATGCTTTGGCATGCCGCTCCGCGATCTTCTGATACTCAGTCTTCAGGGCGGCATCCACCTGATCCAATTGGTTCTGCAGTTGTTTCACTTGAGGGTGAGCCGTGCCCATCTGAGCGGTGGCTTGCGCGTAGCTATCCGCGACTCGCGCCCGCTCGTTTTTCAAGTCCTTGATGACTTGGCTGTCCGATACCCCGGGAAGAAGCTCGGGGTCAACGGAGAGAGTTGCCCGGTAGACAGCATCCTTTTGCATCCGGTCTTCTTGTGCCTGGGTTAGCTCGCGATTGAGGTCGTCCAACTTCTGCATGACGATGTTTTGCTTGTTATCCGTGCCAAGAATGCCGACCTTTTGCTGAAACTTTGCCAACTCGGCCTGTGAGTTTTCGACCTTGACCTTCAGGTCGGCCAATTCCTTGGCGAGAAAAGCTGAGACTTGTTGGGCAGACCGATACCGCACGCTGAAATTCTGTTCGATATAGCCCTGCACGAGAGCGTTAACGAAGCGTGCGGAGTACTGTGGGTCGGGGCTCGCGAAACGAACTTCGATGAGCGGCGTGTGAGCAAGCCGTGAAACCTCCAGACGGCCCTGCAATTCGCGCAGAAGAGCCCGTTCTGCCTTCGACATAGGTTGGGGCTGAGCCCCCTCGACCAATGCAGCGGGAGTCGTGGGACCAACTTTCAAGGTTCGCAGGGTTCGCAGAACCAGGGTGTCGCTGGCCAGGATCTTTTCCTGGGCATCGAGCTCCATGTTGTATTCGGCATCGTCGGTCCAAACCCCGCGATCCGCTTTGAACCCTAAGGCGTTTGGATCTTGTTTTTCGACCCAAATGCGGCCGGCGGCCTTATACAAAGGGGTTGTGGTCAAAGAGTAGACCATGGCCAGAGCCGCAGAAGCGGCGATCACGGCCAAGACGGTCCAGCGTCGCCGATATAAGATTCGCAAGTACTCCATCACAGCCGGTTCGCCCGGCTGCACGGAGAACATGCTCTCTCCTACCACAGCGCCCGGCAGCTCCCACACCGGTGTTTCAGAATGCAACCCATGCTTGTGCGTTCGGACCAGCGCTCTGTTTTGCACGGCTACCACATCATCTCTCTGCCGCGAACCTTCTCCCGGCCGCGGCCCTCGGGGTCGACTGTAAACAACGCTGACCAGCCAACTAATCTGCCACTTTCGGGCGAGGGGCGACTACATTTCTGTCAAGCAGCAATGCCTCGAGCCGGGTGAGCGCTCGAAACATCCATGCCTGCCCCCAGCGCATATAGGCGGTCCGATTTCGGCCCCAGCGGTGAGCTTGGTAGTAGAAACACCCCTCGGGGGCACACATGTTGTCCAGGGTCCAATCGGCGACCTGCAGGGCCTTCTCTCGCGCCGCGCTATCTTCCATGGCAAACGCAGCGAACGTCAGGATCGCCTGTGAGCAGCAATGAATGTCGATCGGGTAGCGAGAATTATGCAGGTATTTGGGTGCTCCGTCGGTATCAAAGAGGTGATTCTGATAGAACTTCAACCCGCGGCGAACCGCCGAGTCCACGCTGGTGTCGGCGGCGATACGGCGATAGGCAAGCAAGGCTTCCAGGTTGTAGCCGGTGTGAAAACCGTCAATCCAGCGCTGCATACGCCCAGCACCATAGAACCACGACCCAGAGCTCTGCTGTTCAGCAACCAGATAGTGCATCGCACGTCTTGCCAGGTGCAGGTATTCAGATTTTTCGATCTTCGACCCCAAGCGCGCGAGGAAAGCGGCCGCCAGCGCGCTGCTGTTGTAGATTTGTGTCTTTTGCCAGGGCGTATAGCTAAAGCAGAGACTAGTGGCAGTATCGACAGACCGATCAAGCCGGGTGACGATGAAGCGTCCGGCTGAAGCCGCCATCTCGAGAGCTTCTTCGTCTCCCGTAGCCTGTGCCAAATCCAGCAGCGCCCGGCCGCAGAAGACAGTGGCGATGGCATTGGGTTGGAATGCCGGCAAAACAGGGCCACGAAGAGATACGAAATTCCAATCATATCCCCAGCAAAACTCTTCCTCGTAAGGACTGCGCAAACATCGCAGTCGGGATTTCAAACTCTGCATCTGAGTCAAACAGTCTGCGCCCGACCGAAACTGATCGCAGTATCCAGCCAGCATCAATCCCAGTGCTTTCGGGTTCCTGCTGGGAGGCACGCGTAGCCGGGCGCGAAGCGGGTCTCCGGCAAACCGTTTCCCAACCTGAATGAGACCCCAACTGGCGGCGCGAGAACGTGACCCCAGTTCCGACAACAAAGGGGAGTTCAGAATGTCATACGGGTCATATCCGGCATAGTCGCGCACCTCGATCCAGTTCTGGAGTTTGCGAACGGCAAGAGCAATTCTGCTGGGGCGAGCGCTCGCCAGCCAGGCGTCGGCTGATTGCGGGATCGCCGTGATTTGCGAGACTGGGTTCATGACTGGAGTTTGCCCTATGCCTGGCGCAGCCGTGCTTCCTCTTGCTTATGCAACTTGACCGGCTGCCCGGACTCAATGGACCTCACGACGGCCAGAGTGGCTTGCGAAATCTCGATGACCTCCTCAAAGGCAATCGGGGATTCGGTTTCCTGCCGAATGGCTGCCAGGGTAAGCTCAATCTCGCGCTGATGGCCCTTGTCGCCGGAGGATTTGAGGCTGCGGGTTTTTCCGTCACGCGACAGCTCGAGCGAACGGAAGTCATGGAGACGCGCAACACGCCCCTGACAGAAAACTTCCATGTACTCTTTGGAAACCGACTTGTCCCCATTGGCGACGTACAACAGATTGGCCAACGAAGAGTCCTGGAAGACCAGGGTTACCAAGACATTGTCGCGGTTGTAGCGTGATCCATCGGGCAAGGCGTAGGCACTGACCTGCTGGATGGGGGAGTCGGTGACGGAACGGGACCAGTCGATGAAGTGGCACAGCTCGCCCAGGATGCGTCCGCCGTCTTCCTTGCGTTGCGTCCAGTGATCCAGAGGCAGGTAGCCGGCGTTGATCCTCACGTGGACCATCATTGGTTCTTTGCGTCCGGCAAAGAAACGGCGGAGCTCCCGCGTCAGCGAAGCGAAACGCCGGTTGAAACCCACCATTACGAAGGGGGCGTAACCCTGTTCCCTTTCAGTCTGGGCAGCGCTGCGTATTTCTTCTAGCTGCTCCTCAGCGATAGCCAAGGGTTTTTCCACGAAGACCGGCTTATGCTGAGACAGCGCACGGACCACGTAGTGGGCGTGACTGTCGTGACGAGACAGAACGAAAACAGCGTCGTTTTCCGGATCCTGGATCAGGTCAGAGGAACTCTGCGCCTTGATGAAACCGAAGGTGCGCCGCGCCGTCTCCGTGGCGACCCCGGACGCGGTTGCGACTGAGCGCAGAACGGCTCCCTTGGTGCCGCGTACTACAGGGAAAATGACACTCTGTGCAAAGCTCCCGGCACCTATGCAACCGATGTTGACCATCTCCTTCGGACCCAGCTTCTTGGCAACCGGCGCGACCAGCGCCTTCGAGAGCGTGGGTTCGGGGAAGGTCGGCGGATATTTAATCAGGACCGTGTAAGCACCCGACTTGATTTCATCGTACGCACGATTGCCCTCTTGCACGGAATAACAGCACTGGACCAGCGGTGCGAGCTTCAGGGCGCCGGCTGCCAACAGCGTGAGGAAGGCTTCCATGTTCCGTTTTTCCGTCCAGCGCACATAACCGATGGGATAGTCGACCCCTTTCTGCTCATACTGGGGATCGTACCGACCGGGTCCATAGGAGCGAGAAAGCGTGATGGACAACTCTTTGTGATAGACGTTATGGCGCGAAACGCTTAGTCCCACATCGCCGACGATGACAATACGTCCGCGATCACGGAGAATCATGGCGGCCAATTCGATTGGCGCGTTAGAAGGCGTCGCGGCGGTGATGATGGCAACGTCGGCCCCATGCCGAGAATATTCTGCGATGGCTTCAGGAATGTGATTTGAGGCGGAGCACAGTCCCAGGTCGGCACCCATCGACAGACTGCGCTGGGCTCTTTCCGCGTCGAGGTCGATGGCAATGACCCGGCAACCGGCTGCTTTCGCCAGTTGAATCGTCAGTACTCCGACCAGGCCGGCTCCAATGACAGCGACGGTTTCCCCAAAGTTCGCGCCACTTTGGCGGAGGCCTTGCACAGCAATGGCACCGATCGTGGTGAGGCATGCATTCTCGAGAGAAACCTTCTCCGGAACACGAACCGCCAGATTTCTCGGAACGAAATTAATCTCGCAATGATTTGCGTAACCAACGCCGGCACAGGCCACGCGATCGCCAGTCTGGAATTCGGACACCCCCTCACCTACCGCCAGCACAGTGCCCGCACAGCTGTAGCCAAGCGGTGAGAGTGTATTCAAGCGGGTCTGCACGCGTTCATAGACCGACCGGATTCCCTGCTTCTTGGCATGGTCAATCACCTGGCGCACTAGTTCTGGACGCGCCATTGCCTTGCCGATGAGAGACTTCTCCGCTTGTTCCCGATGTGCACGTTCGGTGCCAGCACTGATGGCAGAGAAGGCCGTTTTCACCAGAATGCCGCCGGGGCGCAGTTCCGGAGGCGGCACTTCGCAAGTGTGGATCTCGCCGGAGCGAAGGTTTTCAAGAATTGCTAGCATTCTTAATCTATCTCCTGGCTAGGTTAAGCCCACCGCAAGAGAATCATGCCAACGGGCCGCTACGGTTGGGTTTCCGTCCCCTGACAAGGACTCGGAGTGCTCGCTTTTGCTTGCCGGTGCCGGGACCGCACGCGACAGTACTTGGCCTGGGGGGCCTGTAACAAGGCGCGTAGCATTTCACCGAGTTGCTGGGCGCGGTCCTCCCAAGTGCAATTTCGCACCGCCGCCTGCCGGAGGCACCGGTTCGCCTCGCTGTCGTTTTGGAGCGCGTCTTCGACGGCAGCGATAAACTGCTGCGGCGACTGGTAGGTCCTGATTCCGGGCGTATCTTGGTACTCGTAAAGGGGGGAAATCACGACCGGTTTTCCGCTGGCGAGATATTCCCGAACCTTGATCGCGCTGCCATAGCTGGTGAACGTGTGGCCTTTGCGCCAAGGCAGGACACACACGTCAATGTGCCGCAAGAACCGTGGGAGGACTGCGTATGGAACGGGTCCCGTAAAGTGCACATTGTCGGCCGAGATATGCACCAGGTTCGACTTCCTTCCGATAAACAGCCAATGCCACTCGGGCCGTATCCTAGCCACCTCTTCGACAAGGGGCAGGTCCATCACGTAATCCAATAACCCGAAATAGCCAAGGATCGGATGCGGAATGTCCTTGACTTCGGGGGCTTCTGGCGCCTCCGTGGCGAAGTGCTCAAAATCGACGGCCTGCTCAAGAAAGTACCGATGAGGGACTTCCGACTCTTCGTAGAGCTTGCGGCCGGAGTACATGACCACAGCAGCACGCTGTTTGAGTCGCCCATCCATCTCGCGAATGATGTTCTGCGACAGTGCACTGTCTTCGTTCGCGTCATACTTGTCGGAAACTTGATAAATCACCATCTTGGCGCCGAGGTAGTCCACGACATCCGCTGCCGAGGGAATGGCAGCCCACACGATCGGTTTCTGCATGTTGCAAAGTAGCATTACCAGGCGGAGTTGCAGGATGAGCAGTATCTGGTTCAGCGTTCGCAGGCCGGGAGAGCCGTAAAAAGGAAGCGAGACGGGAGTAAAGACGTAAAGTCCCTCCGGAACCTTGCGCAGCCACCGGAGCAGGCTTCCCAGCTTCTGGCGGATCTTCCGAAAGAAATCGGGATTCGATAACGATGGCAGGCCCATCGTGATCGAATTGACGAACAGAACACGATTCTCCTTCGCCAAACGCTTGAGAATATGGTTCTTGGAGTGTGGGTGATGATACCACCAATCTTCCCCGGCGAAGCAGACAATGGATTCGCCGCGCACGCCATACAGCGGTGGGTTTGGCATTTTCGAGTCTGACGAGAGTTTCATGACGGGTTATTGCCAGCTGATCCGAGTTGTCAGCGTGAACGGCAGTGCGGCTTCTGCCGACAAACGGATTTTCGAAGCGGAAATCGCACTACCGAAGGTGCGGCTGATCTGAGTTGCAAGCTTTTCGGCTTGCAGATCGGTTGGAGCGGTGAATTCGAGATGCACACGACGATGGCCGTTGACCTGGCAATGAACTGACCTTCCACGGCTATGTAAGGAAACTATTTCCCATGCCGGATGAACATGGAAGTTTGCCTCGAGAGTGTGCTTGCCGCCTCCGGTCAGCACATCCTCCAGGATGGCCACTCTCGCCTCCGGCAATCGAAGGGTGCGTGAGTGCGTGACACCGATGTTTCGGTATCCGAAGTGGGAGGCGCGCAACGCGGGCTCCCGGTCAGTTGACACCCGTTCGATGGGGCTGACCTCAGCGTCATCCGCCATGATAAAGAGCGCGCTTGAGTCAAACAGGATTTTGTTCTGCTCCCGATTGTCCACCATGATCGTGTTGTGCGCGGCCGTGATGCGGAAACGGTTGCGCGTGGAGGCGTCTCGCGTGTAGCAGCACGTCCCGGAGTCACAAAGCAGTTCCTGACCGGCAACGCGCAGCACAATACTCAGCTTGTCGTTATGAGTATGGCTTCCCTTACCGTGGATTCCGTTGGGCATGGCGCAAAACAAGACCTCGGTCGTGCCACTACGGGCAACCGCCAATCCCGACTGAGGAAAAACGGCGACTTGGCTGCGAGCCGGACTTGTATCCCCTCGCAGCTTGAGGTTCAGCCCATACCATTTCGCGTCCTCGAACCTTCCTTGGGTCTCGCCGAAGAGAGCGGAGCCTAGGCCAACAAGATTGGGGACACGAAGCGACGTTCTCTTTTCGACCGGCAGTGTGAGCATCTGCTGCAGGTCATCGACAAGAAGCTCTACGCGGCCGTCATCGCAGTCTCCCATCATCGGCAATTCGCCATCGTCATTGCTCAACTCGGCGACAAGGCGATACATCGCATGCAGCCGTGTGGAATATTGCGGAGAGGGACCCATGCCCTGCGCGCGCATCAACAACATCGCGGCGGTAAACATCTGAGTAACTAGCACGTGATATCCGGTGGAGGACTCGTGATCTCCGCCATCCTCGTAAACCTGGTGGAGAATCTCGCGTTCGATATGCCATCGGTACAGGCGCCGCCTCGCCAGCATTCCCTTGCCCTCCAGGAACACCGAGAGGCAGTACAAGCCAACGAGGTTGCTGAGGTAATGATTGCTTCGGACCAGGTGGGAAAACTCATTGTGCGCTTCGATGTACACCAGGTGTTGCCACAAGGAGTGCGTGACCTGTTGCAGCCATCGCTGTTCGGCTGGGTGGATCGGCCAAAGCAGGTCGAGCAAGAAGCAAATGCTCATTGCCCGTAACGCGGCTTCCATGGCCACGGTCCAATTGACCCCGACGCCTACTGGGTTTTGGATAATCCAGTCGGAAAGCAGGTTGCGCGCTGATTGGCGGTAACGCTCTTCTCCAGTCAGCCGATGCGCCTTGGCCAACACCGGCAAGAACTGAAGGCGCGACAGCTCGTAGGGAACTTTTACGTCGGAGCCATCGTGACGAATGCAAGCCTGAAGCGAAATGGGAATCTGTGGCCAGTCTGCGTCACCCATGAAGTCACGATTCCAGGGAGGGGGGAATCCTAAGTCCACCGTGCCGTAGCCGAGAAATGGGAAACGGCCGCGGCAGATTTCGTCGGCGAATTGGATGACGCAGGTTCGGGTCTGCTCCGCAAAGTCGGCAGCCTGGAACTTGTGATACCCGAAGTAATGAAGCGCAAGCTTGGGCTGCTCGTCGGTTAATTTCAGTAAGCGGGCACGGTTCCATTTCTTGCGTGCGCGCCAGACCAATTCGCGGGCCAGCAAAACCGGTGACTGCGGCTTGAGAACGTGGGATAGGGGCTTCATGGTAGCTTGGCCAGGCAGAGCGGATCCGCTCAGTGGGCTAGGCGACGGTGGGAACCTCCAGCGGTTGGGCGGAAACCTGGTGTCGAATGACCAGCAAGACTCCGATCAGCGCAACCGTGTTCGAGATCGATGTGACCAGGGCAGCACCGCTGATTCCCAGGTGGGGGATCGCCCACAGGTTCAGCAGCACATCCACAGCGACGGTTGACACCCAGACGCCGATGAGTATTCTCGGATACCCCACGCTGTTCAGGAACTGAACACTTGCAACTTCAATTCCCAGGGTAAAGATGCCCGGGATCAGCCAAACAAAGGCGTCGGTCGCAGGCATGAAGGCGCGGCCGAAGAGCAGGCGAATTGCTGGTTTGACCAGAATGACAGCCAAGATCAGCAAGGGAACCAGAGCAAGTGCGGTGCCCCAGACAGCCTTCTTGGCTTGACATAACTTCTCAGGGAATGAGATTACGGCTGAAAGCTTAGGAAAAAGAATCAGAGCGATCACGCTTGGAAGCATGAGGATGTAATCGCTGAGGCTGGACGCCACCGAGTAATAGCCGGCCTGCTGCGGCCCCAGTAGGTACTTGATCATGAGCAAAGCGATACGCATGTGGAGGAAACTCAAGGCCGTGATGAAATAAGCTTTCACCCCGAGACCGAAATGCTGTTGCAACAGTCTCCACGACGGCCGGGGAAAGCTTGAAAGGTAGGGCCGCATGCTCCGCAGGGCCCAGCCGCAACCGACGGCCAAAGCCAATAGGTTGGCGGTGATAACCATCTCTGGACTGATTCTGCGGGACAAGATTACGATTCCAATCAGTGCGAGCGCGCAACCACGATTAATGACTTCAATCTTGTTGTAAGCGCGAACTTCGTAGAGCCCAAGGTTCAGACGCTGTAGGAGCAAGAAGCACAGCCCAAGTGGAAACCACGCCAAGCCAAGCTTAAGCAGCGTTCCATGCACTGGCGAGAGTTCAGGATGTGCGGAAAACACAAGCCAGGCCGCCTGCGATCCTAGTCCGCCAACGACCGCGCTCACCAGCAGAGAGTTTCCCAAGAGCCGCGGCAACAAAGTGCGATTTTGGGATAGGTAGTACGTGTTCGATGCAGGAAGTCCAAAATTACCGAACTGCACTCCCAGGGCACCCACCGCGGTTGCCACCGCGTAGAGACCGCGGCCTTCGGGTCCAAGTGCCCGGGCGACGGCCACCGTGGTGATGAGACCAATTCCGATCAGACTGATCTGCGTCGCATAGGTTTCAAGGACCTTATGCAGAAAGTCGGAATCCCGAGCCGAATCTATGTAGTCTTGCAAGCGTCGCAGCCTGGACGGTTTCTTCCCCACAGAGGCTGTCAACTCTTGCGCGGGCAACGTCGGAATTTCCGTAGCTTGGCCTGTCACTAGCTTGCCACCGTCCTTTTCGCCACGGGTCTGTGGCGGCGCGCAGCTCGGTTTTCGGAGCGGACGCGCGGGTCCTAGCTAAATGCTAGGTAAGCGCCAGCACACGGGTGGCGTTTTGGCGCCAGGTGTGTTGCGCTATGGCAACTTCGCGGGCGCGACGACCTAGCCTTTGCCGCAAATCCTCATCCCGAGAAAGCAGGCGAATCGCCCCTACCAACTGCTGCACGTCGCCTGGGCTGACCAGTAGTGCCGTATCGTTGTGGTGGAGGACTTCGGCTAATTGATCCAATCGACTTGCGACGATGGCCTTGCCCATGGCCATGTACTCAAACAGTTTGGTAGGAGATCCGAAAAATGGACGGTTATCGGGTAGACGAACGTGTGGGGAAAGCAGGATATCGGCAGCGTCGAGATATGCCGCAACCTGATGATGCGGCACCATACCCGTAAAAATGACTCTTTTCGATTCTTCCTGATCCTGCAAATAGGTGCGCATTTCTGCCTGTAAGGGGCCGGTGCCGACCAGCAGAACTTTGGTCTTGTTTTCCGCAGCACCGCGAAACATTTCTCGTATTGCCTGCTGCAAGATCGGAATGCCGTGCCAGTAGCTGAAGGAACCGACAAAGCCCACAACGATTTCATCGTGACCTATGCCCAACTGTTGTCGGACTTGCTCGCCACCGCATCCCGGGCGGAAGTGATCAGGATCCACAGCATTGGGATTGACCAGAATACGATGCTCAGGAATTCCGCGCTGCA
Organism: Terriglobales bacterium; assembly: GCA_035623795.1. Classification (GTDB taxonomy): domain Bacteria; phylum Acidobacteriota; class Terriglobia; order Terriglobales; family Acidobacteriaceae; genus DASPST01. The sequence goes on along the minus strand of DASPST010000021.1, from coordinate 164,049 downwards.
GCAGTTCGTTACGGATTGGATCAGACACAACCACAATCAGAGAAGCACATCGCACGCTGACTTCTTCACAAAGACGCAGCCATGTCCGAAATCGCGTGGGATCCCAATAGTCGGCCATCCAGAGCTCGGAAGCGTTGTATTCCAAGACCAAAGGGGCATTGATCCAGCGTGACAGCAAAGCTCCTGCCACGGTGAATCGTCCGTGTCGCTGGTAAACCAGCGTGGGTCGACATTTCCCCAGCATCCGTCTCACCTGCCACGCAAAACGCACGCTGTAGGACAGCATATTCGTCTCCCAGAAAAGGAAGAATTTGCGTCTCGCGGGAATCTCATGAATCGGGAACGCTTCTACGGGCAGGGGAGTGCCGGAGAAAATTTCGCAAGCCGCCCCATTGTCGGCGATGCCACCCAACACCCCGCGGATATGGCTCATGGCACCACCGGCTACCTGCTTCACCAGAGGGTAGGGAAAAACGTACGCCACCAAAGAACTCTCACCCGATTCTCGAGACAAGGGCAGCGGACGTGCCCGAGCTTTCCACAAACCGAGAAGAAGCAGAGAAATCAGTAGCGTGGAGGCATCGAGGAATGCGCTGATCAACAGTTTGGGGAAAAGCCAGGTCCAGTCCCAGCGCCGATAGGTCTGGCAATTTCCCAGGCCATCAGCAATCACGGTTTGCTTGCAGCGATGGATCAACCCTGACCATATGACCAGCTGCAATTGCGGGGCTTCCTTCAGGCTTTCGAAGAAGACGACCAGCGCCTTCCCACGCAGCTTCCGCAGACCACGAAGCTGGCCCTTCCAGCCTCCTGCTCGCAGTTCCTGATGCGAGAGCTCCGCGATAGCAGCACCGGGAAAGTGCCGTTCGACGACGGCTCGCGCCTGATGGGCGGCTCCGGTCCAGACGTGAAGGTAGATGACTTGAGACTTGCTCATATGCGAGCGACTGGGGCAGCTCTCGATGTACCAGAAAAGACGAAGGTTCGGCGGTCTGCGAAATTTGTGGCCTGCGCCTGGGGAAGGTCCGTTAGCGCATACTTGCAAAGCACCGCGACAACAAACATGTACCACATGTTGAGATCTGAGTAGTAGCCGCTTGTCAGGCTCATACCCGTGATCCAGTATGCGAGAAAGACATAGGCACAAAAGTTGGAGGCCAACACCGTGTCCCGGGTACCATGCCGGCGCAAGCGCCAGAAGAAGCGGACTAACAAAAACTGCGCCGCCATGAACGGCATAAAACCCAATGCGCCAGTCTCCGCAAGAAGAGCACCCAAGGTGTTGTGGGCCGAGCCGACGGAATAGACATTCTTATAGCTCACATCCGAGAAGCTGTAAGCCGCATCGATGTAATTGCCCCAGCCCACACCATTGATAGGATTAGCCAAGAACATTTCGAGAGTCTGCTTCTGTTGAGCGATGCGTGCATAGATATCAGAAGGATTGGTGACTCGATATTCGAATATGTCGGGAGCGGTTTTCTTGAACCAAAGCAAGACCACCATGCCACCTATCAGGACGGCGAGCACCAAGAATCGGAGACTGGCTTTCTTTGTCTTGTAAAACTCGAGCAGCACAATCAGCGCCATCGTTATCAGGACGGAGCGGAAAAGAGGCATGACAGCCGTTGCCAGTGCAGCGGAGATGCCCCCCCAGTGCAGAATTCTCTGCCAGCCCGGCATTTGGTTCGCGATGGAACGACGGAGAAACACGAGAAACAACAAGGTGACGAGGCCAATCAGAGCGAATGAATTATTAGTCGCGAACGGTCCATTCACCCGGTTCAAGCCAGTTGCTTCAACCAGGAAAACACCCGAGTGAGCGGGCATCAGGTCTTGCCCCGTCTCGAACTCGACCACACCGATCCCCGCCACGTAGATCCCCATCAAGCAGGTCAACCCATGGAGTCTCGACAGGTGGCGTCTTAGAGAAACGTTTCGGATCACGTACCAGGCAAGAACCCCGGGAAAGACGAAAACATCCAGGAGTTCCTTGATTTTTCCCAGGGGGTTTTCTGCCTGCCGAAGGGAGAGGAGCACCGCCACGACGAACACAGTCCAAGCAATGCCCGCCTGCGTGATCTCTTGGGGCAACGGCATGCCTAAACCGCCCGTTCGAAAGGCTAAGGCCACGATCAGGACACCGATTACGGCGCGATCCAGAGTGAAGATTGACCTCTCGCTGGGAAAGGTTAAGTAGTAGTAGCCCAAAGGGAAGATCAGTACCCAAATCAGTACCAGCCAGTCCCCGCGACCGCGTATGGCTTCGGCCACGGTAAACAGGACTATGGCGCCGGCTACAACGGCACCCAGAGCAGCTCCGATCCATACCTTGGGCACAAATACAAGAAGTACCCCAGCCACCATGATCAATCCCATCCCGTAGTGAAGTCTATGAGGTCTCTGGATGAATAAGCCCCTGTGGAGCCGTCCAGGTTGGCGACCCACTACCGCGCCTGCTCGCGAAACGACGGAATCGAACGTGTGGAAACCGGAAAACGCTCAACGCGCGGCGTGTCCGCTATGTATTCTCTCCACCACAAGGCAAAGTTGAGCAAGCACCAGGAACCAGAAGCGCTTCCGCGCTTGAGAATTCGTGATACCTGTTCCCGGTCAAAGTAGTCAGTATGCTCACAAAAGTCGGCAAGTTCTCGGGCAGCGTATGTTCCTACTCCCATGCCGAACCACTCGTGAGGAAGGCTGAACCCCTGCTTCTTGCGGTCGATGAGCTCGTCTGGGATAAGTCCGCGAACGGCTTTCTTGAGAATGTACTTGGAGACGCCTCGGCGTGTCTTCACGGCCTGCGGAATGCTGAGTGCCAGCTCTACAAATTTGTGGTCGAGGAAGGGCACGCGTCCCTCGACCCCGACACCCATGGCCATTTTGTCCACACGCATGAGCAGCAGTTCAGGAAGACGAAAATTCAAGTCGAGGTAAGTCATCCAATGCAGAGCGGATTTCTGCCAGGCTTTGCTCTCGAAACGTTCGCGAATCGGCTGAAGTACCTGCCAGGAGGAAAGATCCGAGAACTTGTGACGGAGCCGAGGTGAAAGTAGGCGTCTCTTTTGCGTCTCCGTGAACGCCTCTGCTCCTCCCCAGAACACGGGCTGCTCAAGCACGGCGCGTCGTAGATATTCGTAGGGCCGAGTCCGCTCGGCGCCAACCAGCTTTAGGGCGCCTAACACGATCTGCTTGAACTTCAATGGGACGGGCAAATCGCTGCACTGCTGCAGCCGCAACAGTGTCTTCCAGTGGCGATAGCCCCAGAACAACTCGTCTGAACCTTCTCCGACTTGGCAAACAATGACCCCACGATCGCGAGCCAGTTTGGAGACGTAATAGACGGGCACACACACGAAATCTGCAATTGGCTCGTCCTGCAAGCGAATCATCTCGGGTAAGAAATCCAGCAGATCACCCTCTTCGAGAATTCGCTCGGAATACTCGGCGTTGACCTCTTCTGCCATTCGCCGTGCGTAGTGCAGCTCGCTTTTGTAGCTGCGGTACTCTCCCTTGTAACCGATAGAGAAGGTTTTCACGGCACTGGTTTCAGCTTCGGAGAACAGGGCTGCGTTCGTGCTCGAATCGATTCCACCCGACAGAAAGACTCCAACAGGTACGTCGCTGACTTTTCTGAGTTTTACCGCAGTTCGCAGCTCGGCCAGAAGGCGCTCGGTGATCTCCTCTTCAGGAACGTCTAGGAGGGGCTGGGTGTGATCCCAAACATCCCAGTAGCGACGCTGCTGAACAGAGCCGTCCTCGGTAATCCGCAGCCATGTGCCGGCGGCAAGCTTGTGAATGCCTTGAAAAAGAGTATCGGGAGCCGGCGTTGCGAGGAACGAAAGATAGTGATAGAAGGACTCCTCGTTGACGGCACGCTTCTGGTCGGGGTCCCGTAGTAGTGCCTTGATCTCGGATGCGAAGGTAACGCGACCGTGATGGATGCTATAGCAGAGGGGCTTGATACCGATGCGGTCACGGATGAGCCAAAGCTGACGTGTACGGGCGTCCCAGAGTGCGATGGCAAACATCCCGCGAAATTTTTGGACGCAATCAATGCCCCATTGCTCAAAGCCATGGAGGATGACCTCGGTATCGGAGTGATCAGTCTTCCAGCGATGGCCGCCCAGGGCGACGAGTTCGGCACGAAGCTCGGCGTGGTTGTAGATTTCCCCGTTAAAGACGACCCATAACGAGCCGTCTTCGTTGCCCATGGGCTGCGCAGCACAGTCGGAGAGGTCAATGATGGACAGCCTCCTGTGCCCCAGGCCTACGCGGCAATCATCCGATACCCAAGTCCCGGCTCCGTCCGGCCCGCGATGGGTCATGGTTTCTCGCATCGCGGTAATGTATCTTTCGCTAATGGAGAATCGACTTCCTTTGAATGATAGTGCGCCGACTATCCCACACATATTGGTGTACCTCGGACGGCTGGAACCCGGCGACTCGGGATTTACAAGCCTGCAACTGGAAGATTTGCCGGAGTTGGTGATGCCTCAAGCAAATCCTGAAGGGTACTGATGGAGAGCCCCGCCAGGCTGGGCACCAGGTCATCCGCGCCTTGGCTCAGGAGTCGGACGGCGCGTTCCCCCTCGGCAAGCGCCAGATATTTCATTCCGGCCAACTTTGCCGGCGCAGGAGCTGCGGTTTAGCAGGAGCTGCCGCCACACGCGGCGATGGACGGGATGAGTGTAGGCAAGCACTCCATCCCTGTCGAAAATCATTGCGGCGAACATTGTCGGCTTAAGAGAGGTCAGGCCAAGTAGCCTGTGCTTGTTTGTAATTTTCCAGGGTGCCTATATCCATCAAGAACTCGGGGATTTCATAGGCGGACATCTGCCCTGTCAGCCGAGGCAAAACATCGTGCCCCAAGTCCGCAGGCACAGCGTCCGGAATTGCCTTAAGCATCGCCTGAGTACCGATCAGCACGCCGGAGAAGGCGAGATTGCCGGACGGGTTCAGTGGCTTTTCCACGAAATCTGTAACCCGGTGCTCGCCGTCGATGGTGACGATGCCGCAGCGCTTGGGATCTGGGACCCGGTACACGCCGATCGTGACTGCCGGGTTCCGTGCCTGATGGAACTCCAGCATAGGCATCAGAGCTGCGTTAGTAAGGACATCGGCATATAGGACCCAGAAATAGGGTTCGTTGGAAACCCATTTGCGATTGGCGCCGATTGTGCCGCTGCTGCCCAGCAGATCGGGCTCCTCGAACACGGTTATGCGGGTACGGCTCTGTGCCTGTGAAACGAACTCCCGAACCAATTTCGCGTGGGCGTGAACATTCAGGAGTACGTCGGTGATGCCGGAACGCCTGCAAAGTTCGAGCCAGATGGCCAGGAGAGGCCGGCCTCTTATGGGTAGCAGGCACTTGGGCTTGGCATTCGTCAGCGGCCTCAAGCGCGTACCGTTTCCCGCAGCTAACAAGAACGCTTTCATGCAGCGGTCTGCGGCTCCCGCGGTGCCAGCACTGCGGGGCGGTTTGCGCGATACAGATCACTCAACATGAAGGTCCAGCGCAAGCCAGATTCGCCATCTCCATCGAGGAAAGGATCGTTGGTAACGACTTGGGCTCCGTCGGATTCGAACTCAAATCTCAGTTCCGGGACGTTCCTCTGCGCAAAAGCCTCACGCACCGCTGCCTGGTAAGGCGGCTCGCAGTATAGAAGCAGGAAACCACCTCCGCCGGCGCCGGCAATCTTGCCGCCCAGCGCACCCTTAGCTTTCGCCAGCGCATACAGTTCGTCGATCATGCGGTTGGAGATTTTACTGCTCAGGGATTTTTTCGTTAGCCACGCCTCGTCCAGGAATCGGCCGAAGTGATTCAGCTCACCCGCGATCAACGCGCGACGCATGTTATGTGCCAGGTGCCGGATTTGATGGAGCGACTCCACACTTTCTCCCTTACTCGAGTTCTCCTGCGCACGCAGAATGGACCAGGAGTCATGGGCTGCTCCGGTAAAGAACAGCATGAGGTTATGCTGCAGCTCCCGCTTGATGCTGGCGGGAATATTCAACGGTTCGACGCTGGTCGTTCCATCGGTGGCGATGGTTATGAAGTTCAGGCCGCCAAAGGCAGCCGCATACTCGTCCTGTTTGCCGACCGGCTTGCCGAGAACATCATGCGCGATGCAGAACGCACGCTCAGCCAGCTCATACTTCGACATCGGGAACCGCAGGTAGGTCGAGAGGGCTTTGAGGAGGTTTACGCACACGGTTGCGGAAGAACCGAGGCCCGTACCGGGTGGAATCTCGGAAGCAAGAAATAGGTTCACGGAAACACGATGACCCAGGGTCTGGAGGACTGCGAACGGAAGTTCCAGCTTGCTTCCCTTCACGGGCAGCTTTTCCAAAGCATCGCAGTTCTCCATGACACGCAAGTCTGAGGAGATAATCTGGATATTGCCATCGTTGCGCTGGGAGAGGATCGTGTAGAAATACTTATTGATGGTAGTGCTGAGAATTACACCACCGTGTTCTTCGTAGTAAGCTGGCAAATCGGTACCACCGCCCCCGAAACTGATCCGAACCGGACTACGCACGATCAGCATGGGCTACTCCTGGGACGGAATCGGTTCCAGCGAAACGAATGAGATCATGAGGAGCCGAAGGCATGGGGATGACGGTGGCTCGTCGGTTCGGCCGGAAACACCTCGCCAGCAAGGTCCCTACCGTTTGTAGGAGCAGGCTCCAGTCTTCAAAGGGCGACCATTCCAAAATGTACTGCAGGTCAAACCTCGTCTTCTCTTCCGAGGGATGCTGCTCGCGCAAACCGTTAACCTGGGCGAGGCCGGTCATTCCGGGTATGGCCTTGAGACGTTCGCGCTGCCACTCTGAGTAATGCTTCACCCGATCGGGCGACTCGGGGCGCGGGCCTACGAGACTCATCTCACCGCGAAGGACGTTCAACAATTGAGGCAGTTCGGAGATGCTCAGGTCTCGCAACACCTGCTCGTATCCTGGACCGCCGCTGCTTTCGTGATCAATGTCGAGCCGGTACATGTCAAACCTCCGGCCATTTTTGCCGACCCGAATTTCCCGGCGAAAGGCCTTTCTCTTGTGAGCGATGAGAAGCAGAGCCGCCACGCCGGCGATGATCGCAGCCGGCACGAGCAGAAGCAGGGCAAAGACTAGATCGGTGGCGCGTTTCACGGCCGTGGCCAGCGGAGACTTGGACGGATTCTCGAGCGAGATAAGCGGCAGTCCATCGATTTCGACGAGCTTCAGTTTCGATGTGTACAGCTCATATCCGCGCGGAAGTACGCTGACATGAATGCCCTGATCACGGCAACGGCTGACGAAACTCTGAAACTCCAGGTCGGGTGACTGCTCGAGCACGATGAGTTCGTCGATGCGATGCTGATTGAGAGCCGCCAGGACATCGATGGAACTCAGCGCCGCGCTCAGTTGCACAGCCGCACCCGCGTCTAGGGAACCGTCACTGTTCGGATAAAGTGTGCCTACCAGCTCATACAATAATTCTGGGTGGCGCCGGATCTTAAAGGCGACCTCGCGGGCGACCCGGTCATTCCCGACCAAGACGACTTTCCGAGTCAGGCCTCGTCGATATTGTCCTCGCAGAAAATAGTAGACGCCGATGCGGATCAACAGGAAGCCGCCAAACAACAGTACGCCGAAGTAGCTAAGGAGCAAACGGGAGTAGTCGAGCCGGTCAAGGTACGCGATCGTAAGGACAAATGCCATCAGCAAACCAATTGCGCAAGCGGCTCTGCCGACCAGGGTCGCCATCCGCCAGCCACCATCGAAGCCGTCCAGTCGCATGGTGCGAAACAACATTGTCCAAGCACCAACGCTGGTGAACATCAGCAGTCCATAAAAGGCGGGCGGATGGAAGCGCACTTCCCTGTAGCGAAGAGCGTAGCTAAGCCCAAGTGCCAACAGCAGCCACACCGTATCGAGAGAAAAGACGGTTACACTGAGCCAGCGCCGACTCATGGTTTCCTAGCTATAGGCAAGAGAAGGAGAACCCCAATCACTTGCGGGAAAGAAAGTTACGCTTCCGCGACACCCGGCCGGGAAATAATGGTCGGGGCGGACGGACAGGGTTCCAGCCTGTGCGCCGCAATTCGTTCGACGGCCGGCAGTGAGGGCTGGCTGATTTTGATGATGTTCCGCAACACCGTGAATATGGAATGCGTTATGCAGGTGTGCAGGTCTTCAATGAACTGCATGTTATCAGAAGGAACAATCAGACAGAGGTCGCAGAGAGCCTTCATCTTTCCACCCTGGCATCCGGCGAGGCCAATCGTGTATGCCCCGGCTTGCCTTCCGACCTTGAGACCATTCAGGACGTTAGGAGAATTGCCGCTGCCACTGATGGCGAGCACAATGTCATCCTTCTGCACGAAATTCAGCAGTTGCTCGGCGAAAATGTCTTCGTAGCGTGCATCATTTGCCCAGGCTGTCATCAGCGCTATGTTATCGGTGAGTGCTAGCACCCGAAACCGCCGCTTGCCACTCATCACTGTCCCCTTGCCTAAGTCGCAAGCCGAGTGAGAGGCGAGCGCAGCGCTTCCCCCATTGCCGAACAGGAAAACAGTCCGATTCTCTTCGTAGGCACGCGCCAATCGAGCGGTAATTTGATCGATGGTTTCGTACGGGAGGTGGTGCAACACTCTGGCCAACTCGGCGAAATATCCGGCGGCGTTATTGGGCAGCGGCGTACTGCGAATGTCGACCATCTTCTTTTGTCGCCCAAACCATCTGCTCACGCGGACTCCTTGAAAGATCAAGATGATGCTGTCTGGTACAGGCTCCCAGCACTTACGATTTCACACTAGACTGACAGCCGAACCGGAAAGAGAAGACCGTACGGAAATGCCGGTTCAGCGTGCAGCCTGAATCACGCCTCGATCCAGCATGTCACGATAGGCATCCGGGATGTTCGCCGGGATACCACCGATTTGATCTACCCAGGAAAAGAAGTCATCGAGGATTTGCGGAAGATTATGTTTTGGACGCCAGCCCAACGTCTGCAGCTTTGCGATGCTGGAAATGCTGTGGCGATTGTCACCCAAGCGGTATTGTCCCGGAATCATGATACGAATGCCACCGCCAAGTTTGCTGACGATCAACTCGGCGTACTGGGCAATGGACGTGGGAGTTCCGCCTCCAACGTTGAAACTTTCGAAATCAGCGGTGTCGCTATCCAGCACACAGAAATTGGCGTCGACAACATCATCTATGTGAACGAAGTCCCTGGTCTGGCGCCCGTCCTCGTAGATCAACAGGGGTTCGCCAGCGAGAGCTCGTGTCGTAAAGATGCGCAGAATGCCTGAGTACTGGTTGAACAGCGACTGTCGTGGGCCTTGGGTGATGGAATAGCGTAGCGCGACCGTGGGAATCCGGTGGAGACGGCCAAGTCCCACAGCCGCTTGTTCTCCTGAAAGCTTGGACACTCCGTATGGATTGCAAGGATTTGTGTGTGGTTCTTCCATCCACTTGGCCGTGGAAGGTTCGCCACACTGTGGGCAACGCACCTCCCAATCGGCCGATTTCATCTGCTCGGGAGTGCGATTCCTGCCGAGGAAGAAACCGTGCATCGGGCAGGCGTACTGGCCCTCGCCATAAACGGCCTGAGACGAGGCAATGATCACCTTGCGTGGTCGCCATCCACGCTCGACCAGAACTTCATAGAGGAGAGCCGTGCTCACGGAGTTCACGAGCAGGAACCGGGAGAAGTCCAGCATGTAGTCCTGATAGGCGGCCTGATGGGAAACGACATCGACTCCGTCCAACGCCCGCTCCCAGGTGGCACGATCGGTGACGCTGCCCCTGATGAATTCTGCCTCTTTCGGTACGTAGGTGGGTGTTCGGTAGGAATGAACCCGAGGATCGAGCGAATCGAGGATACGGACATCATATCCCTTACGCAGGAAAGCATCGACGAGATGCGATCCGATGAAGCCCGCCCCTCCTGTCACTAGGGCTCGCATATGGTTTTCTTTTCAGACAGAGGTTGCGCGCTAGTAAGCGCCTTTTCCGCGGAGCACGGCGGAAGCTGTTTGCAGCAGAATCTTGAAATCCAGCATTAGCGACCAGTTATCAATGTAGTCCAGGTCCATCCGAACCCAGTCATCAAAATCGGTAATGTCAGAGCGACCCTGCACTTGCCACAAGCAAGTGAGCCCTGGAACCACTGCCAACTTCCGCTTCTGCCAGAACTCGTATTTCTCGTACTCGGCCACCAAAGGCGGACGAGGACCTACCAGACTCATATCTCCCAGCACTACTGACCACAACTGCGGCAGTTCGTCCAAGCTGTACTTACGCAACCAACGGCCAGTCGCAGTAATCCGGGGATCTTCGCGCATCTTGAAAACCGGCCCCCGCATTTCGTTATGTTTCAGCAGTTCGGATTTGCGCAGATCGGCGTCGTGCGCCATCGTGCGGAATTTCCAGCTGAGGATCGGCTTGCCGTATTGCCCCACAACCTTCCATTGGTAGAGGAGGGGTCGACCTTCGCAGATCCATATCACCAGTCCGATCCCTAGCATCAACGGACTCACGAAAATCAGCAGGATTGTGCCGAGTGCAAGATCAACAGCGCGCTTCCCTCGACGCGCGAAAGATGCGAACTCCGGATAATCCATCGCTGTCGCTTCGTGCTTCACGTCGTTCACCGCCCAGGAGCCTGGTGAGGGAGGATGCGCTCTCGAAAGACGCGATAGACAAACCACGGATTCGTCGTCAGATACCGTTTCCAAAGATTCCGCGGATCCTGGACAAGCCGGTAAAGCCACTCTCCGCCGTGTCGTACCCATTGCGGTGCATCCTTCTTAATCCCGGCCAGCACGTCGAAACTGCCGCCCACTCCCATGACCACTTTGACGCCCAAACTCTGACGATGCCGCTCAACCCAGAGCTCCTGGCGAGGAGTTCCCATGGCAACGAACAAGACTTCCGCTCCGGAATGGTTGATCTGCTGGACAATCCCTTGTTCCTGATCTGGGTCGAAATATCCGGAGCGCAGGCCTGCCATCACGAGTTGAGGATGTGAAGCCCGGAGCTGTATCTTCATCTGCTCCAGCACGTTCGTCTTGGCGCCCAAGAAGAAAGCAGGCACTCGTTCTTTCTCCAAGTAGGGCATCAACGCCTTGAGCAGCATGACACCCCCGACGTGTCCTTTCAAAGGTTTCCGCAGCTGGCGAGAGGCCCACACTACGGCATATTCGGGGACAATCAAGTCGGCGTTCCAGAGAATTTTCCGGAGCTCAGGACACTTTTCTGCAAGCCAGAGCTTGTTGGCGTTAATTGCGACCACGTGATGAAAACCGCCAGTCTTGATAAAAGTACCCACTCGACGTACTGCTTCGTCGATGTCCAGACTGTCGACGGGATAGCCCAATAGTTGAGATCGCGCGGGCGGAACCTGCGAAGCGATGGTCATGCCGTTTTATGCTCGTTAGTTAGTGCCCGAGCCGCTGGAGGAAAACGGCGAGGAGTAGACAGAGGAAAATCGCCAGAAACGCCGCTGAGCCGAGGATCATCGGGCGCCGGATGTGGAGCCAGAGAACGCCGATCCAGGTCCTCCGAGGTTCAGGAATCCGAACGCACCTCTGTTTTTCGCAATCATCCTTGCACTCGCCTTTCCTCACTACGGCACCCAGAAACACATCGCACTTCGAACAAAAAAGATTGTTCTCCGGTACAGAGGACCGGCACGAGGGGCAGAGAACGGTCGTACAGAGTGTGGTTTCGGCACGCTCATAAGTCCCGGAGTCTTTCAGCGGCTTGTCGGCAACGGAAGACAAGTTCCAGGCGCTGAGGCCAGAACGCTCCGCCTCAGGCCTTTGTAGGGGATCAAAAATCCGACTCATGCTTGTGCGCTCCCAGCGACGGGGGAAACATCCGTTGACCCTGATGCGTGCTTTGCAGCCGTTGATGAATTTGTAGCAAAGTCGTGACCGCTTGAACGAGTTCGTCGTTACGGGCGCTCTCAGACCTATTGGCATGTTGCTGAGGCAGGCGGAATCCTACGGCAACCTTATCGACGCTTTCCCTGGTCACGAAGCGGTCTCTCTCTGCGACTGCCGTAATCAATGCGTTCTCGCACAGCGTGTTGATCACTCGTGGAACTCCCTGGGAATAAAGGTAGACTCGGTCTATGGCTTCGGGGCTGAAAAGGGCATAGGTTTGGCGTTCGGCAGAGGCAAGTTCCAATCGATGTTCGATATACGCCTTGGTTTCTTGTCGGTTCAAAGGCGCCAGCCGGGACCGCACAGTGATCCTCTGTTTCAGTTGCCGCAGTTGTGGCAATTCCAGCTTTTGCTCGAGCTCAGGCTGACCTGCAAGAACGATTTGCAGCAATTTTTGTTGGGCGGTCTCCAGATTGGTCAAGAGCCGAATCTCCTCCAGAACCTCGCTAGAAAGATGGTGAGCTTCGTCAACGACAAGAACCGTAGTGAGCCCCTTTTGGTGACAGGCCACCAGATAGCTGCCAAGATCTAGGAGTAGCCGGCTCTTGTCTTTCGCGGAACTGGAGAGCCCCAAGTCTCCAACTACATATTGAAGAAACCCAAGCGGCGAAAGGCGGGTGTTGAATACATAAGCGTAGGGAATTCTCTGCGTGTTCAAGATTTCTATCAGACAATGGACTAAGAGCGTTTTGCCGGTGCCCATGTCGCCCGTCATGACGACGAAACCCTTGTGTTGGGTAACACCGTAGTAGAGCATAGCCAGCGTCTCGTTGTGCCTCTCCGTTCGACAGAGGAAATAGGGATCCGGAGTAATTTCGAACGGATTTCGCCGCAGATTGAAATACGTTTTGTAGACGGATTGTGCTTGAAGCCACCTTAGGCTCGACATAGGTTGACGCTCGACTTAGAGGGATGGAGACCTTTGGAACGACTCAGCGTGCCGCGCACGAGAGTTCTATGCAGTTCTCAGTGTAAGAAGAGTTATCTCTGGCGGAGCGTTAAGTCTTGCTGGAATTACAATTGTACCAATGCCACGGTTTGTATAAAGCGTGAGCCCTCTGATTCTGTGCAACCCCCGAGGATATTTTCGACCTAATTCGGGTAGGTAGAGAGGGCCAACCAAGGGCGGGCAAATCTGTCCACCATGGGAATGACCAGAGAGTTGAAGATCCACCCGCCTGGTGCTGGCGCGATCAGCGAAATCAGGCTCGTGAGCCAGAAGAATAACGAACTCATGGTCGGGAATGCCGTTCAGGGTACCGTCCAAATCATCGCCGCCACCCAAGACATCGTCAACTCCGGCGAGCCAGACGCGTCCACCCGCCCGCTCTAATGGCATCGCTTCGTTGCGCAGGACGCGTAAACCGTGGGTTTGCAGCGCAGCAAGGACCACATCGGGGTCTGTGAAAAAGTCATGATTACCGAGCACTGCAACTGTTCCCATGTCTGATTGCAATCCGGAAAGCAGCTTCGCGCAGGGCAGGGCCGCAGAGGCGCCGTGCGGATCGCGCCTGCCCCTGTGAACTTCTCTTTCAGTGACATAGTCCCCTGTGAGTATCACCACGTCAGGTCTTAGGTCATTGGTTTTGGATACGGCGGCCTGAATAACTGGTCCGCTGAAATAAGGGTCATAATGGAAATCGCTGAGCTGTGCGATCGTGAAACCGTCGAAGGCGCGAGGAATTTTCGTCGATTGAATCTCAATCCTCTCGACTACTAAATCACGCGCACCAACGATAAGTGCCTCTGCGCCAACCCCAACCGCACCGGCAGCACCAATTGCGGCCACCCCGCGGATGAATTGGCGCCGGTTGATTCCCAGAACCATGAAGATCCTGATTATAGCAACCAGAACTCTCGCCGCATGCGATGGAGTTGTCCCTGCAAGGTTGTCAGAACTGGATTCAGTCATTGAGCTTAAGCCATCATATAGCCGCGAATAGACTGCCATGCTGAGCGGTCATCTTATGGTCGGCTGCGTTTTGCGCGCCCCTCAGACTCGGACTTCTTGGTACCGGAGCCACGTCGCTCGCATCCACCTCGACCACCATCGAACGCATGATCAAATCGACGGAAATCACAACCCGATATTTGTGTTGCCGACGAAGTAGGATTCCGGTCATCCCCTGCAGTGGACCGTTCCGAATCTCCACAAATGTTCCCGCATTCAGGTAGGGGTAAGGTTCGGCCCGAGTCCCTGTGCTCAGAGCGACCTTCAGCTTGTTGATATCGGTCTCGGGCAACGGACAAGGCAGCGTACCGAACGCGACCAGCCGCACAAATCCGGGCACTTCCAGCACGCACAACCGATCGCGCAGCGCGATGCGCACAAATATGTAGCTGGGAAAAAGTGGCAACTCGACCCGATGGCGACCGTTGTTCCAGCGGTGGATGGTTTCGTAAAGGGGAAGGAAATGTTCCACACCCCTTCGCCCGAGATGTTCCGCGATTCGCTTTTCGTGCCGGGCGGCGGTGTATCCTGCGTACCAGAGTGCCTGCCCGTGGGTACTGTTGTCTGCCCGACAACTTGGTTCATCTACGGAAGTCAGCTGTGACATAGTCCCCCAGATGCAGCTTCGCCCCGTCACTTCGAGGTTGATTTCCTTGTAAGTTATTGAACAATAACTACTTACATTGAATTTTACGAAACTAGTTCGACTTGGGTGTCCGTGTGTTCGCTGCTCTCCTCGGGCGTGGTGCCGCCGTCTTCCCCCCCGCTGCCGACCGAGTGCTCTGCGGTCCGGGTTTCGGGAGCTGGATGGCGAAGCCCATGTCCGCAACGGCAGCGAAGCCTTTTTCTTCGGTGCGAATCACTTTTCCATGGGTTTGCAATCTGACGCCTGAGCGCCTCTCGTGCGGAGAGGGCAGAGAGACTTCCAGTTGGACCGGGGTTCCTGCAGGCAGTCGGTCGTGGGTCACCACGAAAACGCCGACTGGGCTGATATTGCGTGTGTGGCCTTCCCCGGAGTTCTTACGGCCTGCTGCGCCTTCCCAAGAGAACGTCACATGGGCTTTCAACTGATAACGTTTGTCCTGCCGTGACTCCATGCGTGACTCTCTCGGACAGTGTCGGCCCAACCTAGTCCGAGAGCACGACCGTCACAAGACCAACAAAGTGCATCCCCAAATGTGCACTCCTTCGCCTCCGACGTCCCTGTCGTGGAGTACGGCAGGGGATGAAGCTCAACCCACACGTCGCCTACCGGAGCCCAAGGGCAGTAGCCGAAAGTGGACACGCAACGCTGCGCTGTCCGTGGAGAAAGAGATGCGAGAGGACTCGAGATACTTGGCGATTCTCAATTAGAGAACTTACTGTTCTCAAATTTAGAAGTGTCTTAGTGGACTTGCTCCCTGTCTCAATTTGGGATTCGCCTTGCCGGATTTGTCATCGTCTCAATTTGGGACTTACACGATTTAAGAAAATTCGTGGTGATTTTCCATTTGCCGATTTAGAATGCTTGCGCCAGCCCCCTCACGATTTGCTCAGGAGGATGTATGTCGGTTCCTTCTGAAGCGACTCGGGCCCCGATTTTCGTTCTGGTAGCGGATTCCAATCAGACTCAGTCACAGCTACTGTGCAGTGCCCTTCGCCGGCAGCCGGGTATGAAGGTCACGTGCTGCGGTAGTAAGGTCTCCGACTGCCTGGAGAGCTTGCGGTCCGCCCCAGCCGATATCGTACTCCTCGGCGACGGTCCCGCCGATCACGATCATTTGATAAGCACGCTGCGTAGTCTGCACAGCTCTTATCCGCGTATTGGCCTCGTGCTCTTATTAGACAGTTATGATAGTCATCTCGTCGTCAACGCCATGCGCGCTGGAGCCCGCGGATTGTTTTGTCGGGCGCACCAACCGTTCCGTGCTCTTTGCCGCTGTATATCAATGGTTCACCAGGGTCAATTCTGGGTCAACACCGAGCAGATGGGCTACATGATCGAGGCACTCCGCTCAACTCCTTCCTCACGGGTGGTCAATGCGAAAGGAGAGAATCTTCTGACCGCGCGCGAGGAGCAGGTGGTCAATCTCGTTGCGGAAGGGATTGGCAACCGTGAGATTGGGCAGCAGCTGGGCGTCAGGGAGAATACCGTGAAGAAGTCTCTCTTACGCATTTACGACAAGCTGGGAGTCTCAAACCGAGTCGAACTCGTTCTGTATGCAATAACGCATCGACGGCCAGAGAGTTCTCTCCCCTCAGCCCGCCGGTTAGCGGTTCCTGCTCCAGTCGCTTTCGACTGTGTCGAGCCGAGCCAGATGAGCATGGCGGGCGCAGATTGTGGACCCATTCCGAAGGCCGGATAGATCCCGACACACAGCAAGAAAGACTGACGAAAAGATCCTATAAGATTACCGACCAAGGTGTAGGAGGCGCTCAGGGTAACATGAGGCTTGTCACCCGGCCGGATATAAGTCAGCGGCGTTATGCGTGTAAGAGTGATCCATGAATCCCGTGAAACCGCAGTGCAAACACACCTAAGTCGTCGGAAACAGATTGCTTACAACCCTTATTTCCCTTATCTGTTCCCCCAAGAAGGCGGCGACAAGGAAGTGGCCGCATAACACGGTCGGTTGCAGACCTTTTCGAAAGAGAAGCGCTCGCAGCCTCAACATCCCGATAGCCGGCCACACGGAGGCAGGTTGATCGTTTGCGCCATTACTGCGGCAGGCCGATTTTGCGAATGAGTTCGGCATAACGGGGATCGGAACGCACCGAGTCGAACGTGGGGTCGGTGCGGATGCCGACCAGCCCGCCGTCCCGTTCCTGATATGCGGTGTCAAGCCACTCGAAGGCACGCGCATTGTCGCCCAGGTCGGCGTAGGTCGATGCAATTCCGTACGCAGAAACGTAACCGACCTTGGCGTTTCGTTGCCTGAGTAAAACCTCGATCGCCCCACGCAGAGCACCTGACCTGCCGCCAGAATGGAAGCCCGTATCCATGGCGTCGACGGCCTCGATGTAATTCTTGTCACCTTCCAATTGAGTCCCGATTTTCCATTCTTGAATGGCCTCGGAATATTTGTGCTGCGCCCAATACTGGGATGCCATGACAACGTGCGCTCTGCCAAAGGTCGGATTGTCGGCAATGATTCTCTTGCATATCTCAATCGCCTTCTCATACTGACGGGCGGAGGCATAAGCCGCGGCTTGCGCGACGCTCATGATCGGCGAGAGCGGATCGAGCTGATAGGCGCGGTTGGCTTCCTCGAGCGCCTCCTGCTCCCGCCCGCCGATCGCGGAGAGATCCAGGGAAAACCACTGATGGGCGGTAGCGTCGCTGGGATCGAGCGCAATGGCCTTTCGGTAGTCGGCCTCGCCACCAGAAAAATCCCAGCCATACTCGGTCTTGTTGCTGGCCAGCACCGTGTGGGGACGAGCGAGAGTGGGATCGAGTTCCAGCGCCCTTTCGGCCTCAGCATTCGACTTGGGGAAGGCGTCATTAGGATCGCCGCCATAACTGGGCAGAACGCCATAAGCATCCGCGAGTCCGGAATACGCCAGCGCGTAGCCCGGATCCTTATCGATGGCCTGATTGAAGTAGGAGATTGCAGTCTTGATGTCGGCGGCCGTGCGCTTGTTCCAGTAGTAGCGGCCTTTCACATAAAGCTGATAAGCATCCGGATTTTGTGTACCCTGCTTCGTGACTTGTTGTTTCTCGGCTCCGCTCAATCTTGAGCGCAGCTTCTCCGCGATGTCGCCCGCAATTTGCTGCTGGAGTGAGACGATATCCGAGGCCTTGCGTTCATACTGTTCGCCCCAGATTTCCGTGTTGTCCCGAACATTGGTAAGATCGGCACTCACCTGAATGGTGTCCCCGCGTTGGACCACCCTGCCTGTCAGAAGGGCGTCCACCGTCAACTCCTTTCCGGCCTTCTGGACGTCCACTTCTTTGCCCTTGTAGCGGAAGACCGAGTTTCGGGATTTCACTTTCAACTGAGGAACGTGAGTAAGGCTGCTGATCAAGGATTCGGTAAGGCCGTCGCTTAGGAAATCGGTGTCGGCATTGCCGCCCGAGTTGGCGAAAGGAATCACGGCGATGGATTCGATTTGCGTTGTGCCTGAGCGGGCGCGCAGGTACCAAATCCCAGCTGCAAGGGTCGAGACCAGCACGACAACGGCGGCAGCTGCAAGCCAATATTTTCGTGCGGAGGGGGCTGGGGAGGCGGCCGGTAATGCGACAGGGGAGTCAGCCTGCAAAACCGCAGCCGACGAGGCCACACCGGAGATCGGGGACGCAGCCGGAACCGGTGCAGAGGAAAACGCCCGCGCCACCCGGGCTTGCTCTGTGGATGACGTCATCTCCGGCACAGCAGCACCCGCTGCCGAACTCTTTCCCGAATCGAGCGCCCGCTTCAAACGCTTAAGGTCAGCGCGCATTTCCGCTGCGACCTGGTAACGCAGATCGCAATCTTTCTCCAGCGCCTTGTTGATGATCCGCTCCAGCTCGGCCGGTATTTCGGGATTGAGTCGCACTGGCGCCGTGGGCGCGCGGTTCAAGATCGCATCGAAGATCACGGCTGAAGTGTTACCGGAAAAGGGCTGCCGCCCGGTTGCCATCTCGTAAAGCACGGTGCCAAAGGAAAACAGGTCGGTACGTGCGTCGAGTTCTTCACCCCGAGCCTGTTCTGGTGACATGTAAGCCACCGTGCCCACGGTGCTGCCGGGGCTGGTGAGATTAGCGGGATCGACGGCCGCCGTCGCCTGAGTTACTCCAGCCTGCTCCAGTGGCTGCGATCGTGCGGCTACTTTGGCCAACCCGAAATCGAGAATCTTTGCTTGTCCGCGTTTGGTCAGAAACAGGTTCGCCGGCTTCAGGTCGCGATGGACAATTCCCGCGGTGTGGGCCACATCCAGCGCGTCCGCGATCTGAGCCGCCAGCTCCACCACCTGCTCCACCGAGACGGGCTTTCCCTCGATGCGGTACTTCAGCGTCGTACCTTCGAGGTACTCCATTACGATGTAGTGGCGATCCTGGTCTTCACCGATATCGTAGATGGTGCAGATGTTGGGATGGTTGAGGGCCGACGCCGCCTGTGCCTCACGGCGAAACCGCTCCAGAGCTTGGGGGTCGTTGGCCACTTCCTCGGGCAGGAACTTCAGAGCCACGAAACGGCGCAGGCGTGTGTCTTCGGCCTTGTAGACCACTCCCATTCCGCCTCCACCCAGCTTCTCGATGATGCGGTAGTGCGAAATGGTCTCGCCGATCATGCCGTCCGGTCATGGTAGGCGGCACGCCACTGCAAGTCAACGGGCGCCAGCTGTATAGGAAGGCAGGGTTGCCGGTGGTGAAAGAACTACCGATTGCAAGTCCTCCCGACGGTGGCCCTGATCGCCGGCGTCGATCACGACGGCATAATCTATGTTCTCCGCGAATACTACTACCCGGGCTTGAGTCCCAAGGAACACAAGCCTTGGCTCTTGCCAGTTGCGGGACTTCTCAAGCACCACCATGTATGGCGACCCTGAGATGTTCTATCCCAAGCACGTCCAGGCGAACGAAACCTTCGAAGCCCTACCCGGGCCAACCTATGCACCATGGTTTCTGCTGAAAGCATCTTACTGTCCAGTGAGCTGGAGGAGGAACAGGAGCTGCTGGACCGCGAGGAACGCGGAGTAAGTGGAGGTGCAACTTCCAGGGTAGACGGCGCTGGGATTCCGCTACCCTAGCCGATTTTCCCCAGAATGGCTTCTTGACAGGGCAGGAAATTCGGGATAAAGAGTTTCTCTCCACCTCCGAAAGGAGTGCGGCAAATGGACATCGGGGAACCGCTGCCAACCATCATCCTCAAAGCGCTTGAGCGGCCTGTGGACCCGCCGGTAGCCGAGCCCGAACCTGTACACGAACCCCTAGAACCCGCGCACGACTCGGAGCCGGTCTCGGCCACCGCATGAACATTCCGGACCTCTTGCCAATCATCGGCGTGATCGTAACCGCTGGTTCTCTTCTCGCCGCCGCTTTGGCTGCCACATCGATCGAAGCGTTCTTCGAGGGACTCCGTAATCACCGCAAGTCGTCTATAGCTGCCATGACCGCGATTGCGGTCAGGTTGATCATCGTTCTTCCTATCGCGTTGGTCGCGATGGCGGTCGCCGCACTCATTAAAGGACGGCATCGTCTCGCAAGGCTCTTCAGAATCGGAATGCCGGGATCGATGGGACCGAAATCTGAGGTGGTGCCAGGTGCGCCACACGGAGTTCCAGACTACGTTGTACCAATCGTTGCCTATCGAGCCTGGCAGTTGGATGGTTCCCACCTTAGATCGCTCAACGGGGAGTCGTGGTATCCAGGGCAACCGCTGACAGCGAGGTGCCGCCTTACCTTTCTTAACCGCCACCAGCCTCCCGACAAACGTTGTCATTGCGGCATATACGCCGCCAAGAGTCTTGCCCAGTTGCGGGCGATCGGGTACGCAAATTTCAGGATTTATGGCGAGGTTTACCTGTGGGGCACAGTCGTGGAGCACCAACTAGGATGGCGAGCGCAATTTGCTTACCCCAAGAGCATCATCGTGCCTCTTCAAATCATTCCCACCGGGACGAGGGAAGCACAGTCCTTCCTGCAGGCCTTACTCGTTTATGGCGTGGACACCTTCATCGATGACGGGAAACGGCAGATTCTTTGGGCGAAGGGGACAGGCTATGACTCGGCTGGGCTGGACTGCATGCGGAAAGGCGCCACTGGCGAGATTGTAGCTACCGTTCCGATCGCCTTTCTGACGGAGGACCCGCGTCGACACGTCCTGCTCCAGAACGGCGTGGAGGTGAGGCACGCAGCCGAAATCGTATTCACGGACACCCGATTGTCCACAAACGCACTTGATCGAATTACTGCCCTCATTAAGGATTCCGGTGTCAAGGTGGTAGTCGTCGACCTAAGAGCGGAGAACATCAGACTCTCCAATTACGTCGTCGGTCTCGTTCGTTTCGCGAGTAAAGATATAGCCATTTTCGTCAGATCAGACCGAGATACCCTGCTGCATCTGCCGTCCGGCATGTGGGCGAATGAGTACCTAAAGCGGGAGGGCAGGGATGACCTCCAGGCCGCTTTCAACCGTTTCAGGAGAAGGCGCACTGAAGCACTTCGTGAGATGTTAGAAGAAACTAAACGTATGGCTTCTTGACAGGGCGGGGAATTAGGGATAACAGTTGCTCTCTCCACCTGCGAAGGAGTGCACCATGAATATCGGAGAACCGCTCCGAACCATCATTGTGGAACCGCTTGAGCTGCCGGTGAACGACCCGGAAGCCGAGCCTGAGTCTTACCCTGAACCACTCCAACCCGAGCCCGAGTCGGTGCCGGCCAACGTATGAGCGATGAGCAAGCACGAGACTGGCTATCCACTCGGGTAGCCGTTCCGCACCATCGCCGTCGATCCGCTTGAGCTGCCTATGGACGCGCTGGCCGGGGAATCCGCAGCTACCGTATGAACATTCCAGACTACGTTGTGCCGATCATCGGCTATCGTTTCTGGCTCTGGGATGGCTCCAGATTGGTATCGCTCAACGGCGAGAGTTGGCCCCCAGCTCAGCCGCTAACGACCAGATGTCGGTTTACCTCTCATAACTGCCACCAGCCTCCACACCAGGATTGTTCCTGTGGCATCTATGCCGCCAAGAGCGCAGACGAATTAGGGGGCATGCCCTTTTTCTTCTCTGAAATCCACGGCGAGGTCTACTTGTGGGACACGGTCGTAGAGCACGAACTGGGATGGCGAGCGCAGTTCGCTTGTCCGAAGAGGTTTGTACTCTCACTGGGAGAGTGGTGGTGCGTTCAACGGCTGGTTCAAGGCGCCATCGTTGGCAGCGTAAGACTCTGTCTGGAGCCTCTTACGGCGTACGGAGCCGACATTTATCTGGCTCATGAAAAAGGGGACATACCTCTGTGGACAGCGTGTTCAGGTTAGTAGACAAGTTTGAAGGACAGGAACTGTTTGACGATCTGGCAGCGAACTATCCTGGTTCCAAGTCGTGGGAGCGAGGTCTAACAGATGGCCCTGGTAAAGATTACTTCTCCACGCGACCCCCAGCAGAGAGGTTAAGGAAGTGGAGGATGGAGCCGCATGAGTCGAAGGGCGACAACGGGAATCTGGTCGGGAATCACATGCTGGACCCGATCATCGATCAGTTGGAAAACAATGGAGCTTTAAGCGGCGAAGCGAACGGATTCGTAACTCGGTTTTTGAATAAGGGCTGGACGCTGGGAAGGGCCATTTGCGACGATCCAGCCTTGCGCAGATATCACAATAGCTTGGCAAAACAGTACCACATCACAAGGGACGACGAATACAAGCTCAAAGCGTTCTAGCGTTAGAGTGGCCCTTGTGGCCGTGAACCTTCTCGCTGACAGTTTGGTTGGAAATGCGGTAAACAACAAGCCGCAGAATAGAAAGAAGCCTCCAGTGTCCATTTCCTTTGCGACACAAGCAGCACCACGATCTACAGCTCGCTCCAGGAATCAACGCGGCCCTTCCCATCGAATGTGATACTTCCACCCGCGTAGTCCCATGCTTCATAGAACCGAGTAACAGAGATCCTCATGGGTTCCCCAAGCAGCCTCCTTACGTCCTCCTTTGTCATGTGTCTTTGTAACTTGCGCCATTGACTCCTGTCTTTCTCAGCAGAAGAGGCGGTCTCCGTAGATCGCGCGGCCCCAAGTAGACCCGTAATCTCGTTGGCCAATGTCTGTTGCTCCGGGACCGTGAGTTTGTTCAGGCCGATTCCTTCCCATTTCTCTCGTGGGATAAGGTGATCGAGTTCCACCCCGACCGAGTCAGACGGACGGCTTGCCGCTACAGTGCCACCCCAAACGAAGTAAGCAGCAGAGCTGAATAATAACGCAGCGACCAACCTGGGCCATGAAACATGGGTCATAGTTTTCTCACCTTTGGCAGCAGACGCGCACACAAATGTTCGGAAGCTGCCGAAGTCCCCTTTCCCGCTGATTTTACGCTTATAGCGCATTTTCCGATGTGAGGCGAGTTGAAGGCGTTGGGTCGGACGTTCCGCAGCGTCGAGAATCCATAAAAGCTTAGGCCCCGGTCCTCCCGGCTGTGGGCTTGCGTGGGCCCTGTAACTCGACTATGACCTGCTTGTGACCTATCAGGGCTGATGTCAAATCGCCTTGCTGGACCATCAGGGCTGCGCGGCCATCTGCCATGGCCTTGAGGAGCGGCTGGTTAGAACCTATTTCATGCAGCACGGATCGCTGCCCCCTGGCGGAGGACTTTCATCAGTTTTGCCCCTGGTTGCTTTCGGCAGACGGCATTCTTCTCCGTTCTCCTCGATTTCGCTCTGGCGGAGCGGTCCTTTTCCCGGGCGGGTTAAAGTAAGCGTCGCTAAAAACGACGTCACTCTGAAAACTTTTCATGCTGTCGTGATAGCGCTGCCTGGAAATTGCAGTGCGGAGCTCCGTTCTTACCTCGTCCAACGTTAAGGTTTCTTTGCTCATCATTTTGTAGATGAAGTGTGCGCCGGCCGGATCGGAGAAGACCTGGGAAACTTCTCCGGGTTTGAGGTCCAGGGCCGACTCATGCTGCGGAGGCAGCGTGGTGCGACGCACCTTCTCCATCTTCGTGTTGGGAGCGGTCTCTGTCAGACCCGCTTCACCGTAGGCCTGTATTTGCAACTTGTCGGGGTCCTCACCATTCGCAGCGCGGATTCGGAGATCAGCGGCGAGTTTGGTCATCGCGTCTTCAGCCGCCTTCTTTTCTGCGTCTTCATGCTCCTTGTCTGCCGCTCGGATTCGCCTTGCGTGTGGGACAAAGATCCGGGCAACGGTAGCTTGCTCGAAGGCGGATTCATTCTGCTTGTAATAGTCTGCGAGATCTGCGTCGGAGATGTTATTGGCATCTGCCTGCAGAGCCCGGCTCAGGTCCTGCGCGAGCAGTTGCATACGCGCATAGCGCATCTCTTCTTTGAAGGCGGGTGTCTTATCGAGACCCCGCTTCTCCGCTGCAGCGGACATTCTTAGATTGCGCGCATAAGCGTTTGCCACATTGAGACGGAGGGACAGAGACATTCCAGGTTGCAGCGCTTCGGTGAGCGCTTCGAATTGTGCACGAGTGACCACGGTTTTGCAGGCGCTGGCCGGTTGGGCTGGATCGGTGCAGAAACCGTTCACCGTAATCACCGGATCATCGGGGCCGACTCTTACCTCGTAGGTCTCTTGGGCTAAGGTGGAAGGTTGTCCCGCATTTGCTCCAGTGGCTGAAGGTGGAGGCGATTGTGCAGCTTGCCCGTAGGTCAAGCTGCCGAGCAGCAGACATACCCAACTCTTGAACGGCATGGATAGTATCCTTCAAGTCAGAGGCAAACAACGAGGGCAGGCAGGAGAACTGTGTGCCCGGTGAGCGACCTACTGTTCAAAGGCTCCCATGTTGATTTGCCCGTTGGCATTGACACGTGGATTGCCATTGAAATCCACTGTGCCGAAATCCGCCGAACACAGGCTGGCGTTGCCCGTGTTCTCGGCCGGCGAACTGGTCGGGATGTCAAAGTTCGGCGTCGGCGTGCAAGTCGTGATCGGGGTGGGGGGACTACTGTACCTGGTCGAGGTGCAAGTTGGTGTCGTGAGGTAATCGGGATTCGCGAACACCGAATCCTGATCCTGACCAGTCGCCGCTTGGTAGGAGGCGAACGAAGAATAGGTTTTGTTGTTCAACTCAAAGGTCGTAGTCGAGCTGCTCGTGTAGTAATCGTTGTAATTGGCGGTGACCCCGCTTCCCGAAACGAAGCCGTGCATGAACAGACCCTGGGCGCCGGCGTAGACAATGTTGTTCTCGAACAGAATACCAGTGGCGCGGTACTGGATCTGGAACTCTCCGCTACCCGTTTTCTGGGTGTCGTTATCGTACAGGCTGTTGTTCACGATGGTGATGTTGGCGCTTCCGCCCGTCCCGGACCTGGCATAGCCACCCACGGATATGCCGGCGGAATTTGCCCCGTAGGCAAGGTTATTGCGGATGATCACGTTGCTGGAAACCTTCCCCGCAATTTCGCTGGCGGCTTCGATATTCAGATCGTTGCCGTAAAGCGTGTTGCGCTCGAACGTGACCCCGGTGCAGCCATCGCAATAAAGCCCATCCTCATCATACTGGTTGCCTTCACCCGGATTCCTGTAGGCGCTGTTGTTGTAGATGACGTTGCCATAGACATCTCCATTCATTGCCTGATCGTAGCCGGTTGGACCGACTCCTTCGAAACCAACGGCATCGATGCCAATGTTGTCGTTGTTGTAAATGGCGTTATTGGAGACGACAAAGTCTTGGACGTTGCCATTGAAGGTGGTCGTTTCGCTTTGCCCGGTTAGACAGCCGGTGACCGTGTTGCCACTGACCGTCACGCTGAGAGGAGTGGCGCTGATGCCGAAAACGCCGATAGCGTAGGCGTTGCCACGCTTTCCCGCTGTAGTTTGAATATTTTGCACAGTATTGTTCAAAATGTTGATCCCGCTGCCGCTGCCGGCAATCAGGATGCCTAGGGGAACATTCGTTTTACTCGAAGTCTTATAGTTTTGAATGGTGAACCCTTCGATGGTCAGGTAGCCCACACCCGCCGCGGCACCGATTTCGAACAGCCCCTGGGTGCTGCAGCAGAGAAAGGCAGTGCTGGTCGCGAAGCTGGGCGTGGTGCAGCAGGCCACACCCGTCCCATCCACGATGGCCACACCCTGTCCATTAAACACGATGGGAGCCGAGGGCGTTCCCGAATTGGCGAACTGTACGCTCTCGTTATAGGTTCCGGCTCCCACGTAAACGGTGCTACCCGCCTGCGCTACCGCCGCTGCATGACCGATGGTGAGCCAAGGCGCGCTCGCACTACCACTATTGGAGTCGCTGCCCGTTTTGGCCACGTAGTAGGTTTGGTAGGTTTGGGCCTGCGCGGAACAGAGAAGCGCGAAGCAGCAGGCGAGGACGAGAAACGAAGCGCTCATCAGCTCAGTCTTCGGCAGGGGTGTGCTGCGGTAAGAGCGATCCATCACTAAAAGCCTCCTAATGGATTCTTGGGTGCAATCTTGAATTACGGTTTTTCCTTCTCCGCATTTTTCCTGGGATGCGTTGATATGCTCCAAATACTTAACAAACGACAAAGCGAGCAGCAGCTGAGAACTACCCTTTGGGAAACGACGGCACCAAAGCCCCTTCGCTGTTTCTTGTTTGCGACGATTTCCCGCTCAAGGGGAGCTCGTTCGTTCGAATCCTGTTGTGCTTGCAGCGGGCAGACACACGCCGACCCAACAGAAAACACCGCGCAGGCGGTCGCTCTCATCTTTGGGCCTCCGCTGTGAAATTCCCCAGTGGGTTCCCGACAACTGGACTGAAAGCTCCCTTAGAATTGGTAGGATGCGGGCAAGTCTAGTCCTTGGACCTTCGGAAGTACACAAGTATTTCACGAGGCCTGTGGCTGGGCAGGCATTCGTTTACGTTGTGGTCAGATCCGCAACTGTCGCAGGATTTTCCCCGCAAGGCTTCGATGTTCCCGGGCTGTGACGAGCGGCCTCCCGGTTATGAACTTCGATCGGCCGGTCGAACTGGATCGCGGAGGGATCATCAGTGCCTTGGGCCATACCAAGGCAGTTGAGTTGTAGTCCCAAAAGTCTTGGAGGTGTCTCACTTGGCAACGGATTACGCGAAGCTCACGGAGAACCTGCGCCTTTTTTACGACTTTGCAGGCAAAGTGGTGCTTTTCATTGGAGCGGCAGGGAGGCAGCTGCTTGACCCTGCCACTCGGACCAAGAAGTTGATCGCCATCGATAAGGACGTCGACGCGCTGCAGGAGCTGCGGGCGAATATTGTGGCACGAGGTTTACAGGATTCGGTGGAGGTAGTCGGCACCAGTTTCGAGGACGTCACTTTGCATGGGGATGTGGTCTATTTCGAGTTTTGTCTGCACGAGATGGACGATCCTGAGAAGGCGCTAATCCATGCCAAATCACGAGCGCCTGACATCGTGGTGTATGACCACTCACCCGGCTCGGAATGGATTTACTACGGTGCGGAAGAGAACAAAGTCTCCCGCAGTTCCGCGGTCATGACGCGTTTCGGCATTCGGCAGCGTCGGACTTTCCATGCCGAACAGCGGTTCGAGAGCCACGCCGAACTTCTTGCCAAGGTGAGGCCGCAAGGCTCGCTGGCCATCGAGCGCGCGCAACGGTTTGTAGGCGTCACGAACATCATAATTCCGATGGATTACGAGTTGAACCTGCTGTGAGCAGTAGAAAGCTTGCGATCCGAAAAATCGGGGCTGTGACAGCAGCTGGATTGCCTCCAGCTCAATGGTAGGAGCGCCTGACTAAAATCGATGCTCTGCGAAGGTGAGGACTGCTATATGAGGGCAGCGTGGTATGAGAAGCAGGGGACGGCTCGAGAGGTGCTTACGGTGGGGGAGATGCCGGACCCGATGCCTGCCGCAGGCGAAGTCCGGATTCGTATCGCTGCGTCCGGCATCAATCCGGGTGATATTAAGAAGCGCCAAGACGCCTTTGGCTACGGCATGCCGTATCCTCGGGTCATTCCTCATAGCGATGGCGCGGGAAGCGTGGATCAACTGGGCGACGGTGTTTCTTCTGAATGGCTGGGGCGGTCAGTGTGGTGTTATGGAGCTCAATCGTATCGACCGTTCGGTACGGCGGCCGAGTTCACCGTGGTCCCGGTGGAGAAGATTGTTCCTCTGCCCAAGAAGGTGACGATGGAGCAGGGCGCATGTCTCGGTATCCCCGGCATAACCGCCCACCGAGCCGTCCATGTGGCCGGCGACGTAGCCGGGCGCACCGTGTTGGTGCAGGGGGCGGCAGGGGCCGTGGGCCTCTGCGCCGTGCAACTGGCGCGTCGTGCCGGGGCCTCTGTCATTGGGACGGTGCGGTCATCTGCGGAAGAGGAAACCGCGAGGAACGCTGGGGCTCACGAAGTGGTTCGCAACGATCAGGAATTTAAAGCGCGCCTGACTGCACTCGCTCCCAAAGGAATCGACCACATCGTCGAAGTGGCCTTTGCAGCGAACATCGAGGCCGATCTCGAATTCTTGAAAATGGGTGGGTCCATCGCCACCTACGCGACTGACATCGGGACCCCAAAGATTCCATTCTGGCCAATGGTGTTTAAGAACATTCGGCTGTTCTTTCTGGGTAGCGACGACTTCCCGTCGCAGGCCAAGAGCTCGGCGGCGCGCGATTTGAACGCTGCGCTTGAGGCGGGGTGGTCGGGTTTCGAAATCGCGGAACGAATTCCACTCGCAGAAATTGCTCGGGCTCACGAACTTGCAGAGCATCCAGTTCGGCGCGGACGGGTCATTGTATCGCTGTGAGTCGCTGGGTCATCTGAGCCGCGAATTGAGCGTGTCGCAGAACCTTCCGTTGGATTCGGTACCGACAGACGGATGGGCCGTAATCGGGTGAGCACCGAAGATTCATTGACTTCGCCTTTGCCACATCCATAACATTGCCTGAGTTCGGATGCTCGGTCATGATCGGCCAGATTATTTCGCACTACCGTATTGTCGAGAAACTGGGCGGCGGAGGGATGGGTGTGGTTTATAAAGCCCAGGACACACGTCTCGATCGGTTTGTAGCCCTGAAGTTCCTGCCCGAAGGTCTTGCCCGAGATCCCCAGACCCTGGAACGATTCCGGCGTGAAGCCAAAGCGGCCTCCGCCCTCAACCACCCCAACATCTGCACGATTTATGACATTGGTGAGCAGGATAGAGAGGCGTTCATCGTCATGGAGTTCCTCGACGGTGCAACGCTGAAGCATGTTATCGGGAATCGGCCGCTGGAACTGGAGACCCTACTCTCGCTCGGAATTCAGATTGCTGATGCCCTGGACGCTGCCCATGGTGCGGGAATCGTACATCGGGACATCAAGCCTGCGAATATCTTTGTGACCAAACGCGGGCACAGCAAGGTTCTCGATTTCGGACTTGCCAAAGTCGCCCCCATGGTTAGCGCGTCTGCGGAACCAGCCGCGGTTACGGCCCAGGCGACCGCGATGAACATCGAGCACTTGACCAGTCCTGGCTCTACCTTGGGAACAGTCGCCTACATGTCACCCGAGCAAGCGAAAGGGAAGGAGCTGGACGCGCGTACGGATCTGTTTTCCTTCGGGGCGGTGCTGTATGAAATGGCGACCGGCACTCTGCCATTTCGGGGGGAAACGACAGCCCTCTTGTTCGATTCGATTCTGCACAAATCGCCGGTGGCTCCGGTGCGGCTCAATCCCGATCTGCCCAGCGATCTGGAACGTATCATCAATAAGGCGCTGGAGAAAGACCGCGAGCTCCGTTACCAGCACGCTGCCGACATACGGACCGATCTCAAGCGGCTGAAACGAGAGACCGAGTCGGGCCGAGCCAGCGCAGCAAACACAGAAGAAAAAGAGGAAGCGACCGCGGCGGCGCCGCCGGGGGGACGCGAGTCTTCGAGCAAGAACCGCGCTGTGTCTTCCGTGCAGGCAGTCGCCACCGAGCCAAAGGAAAGCCGCCGGTGGAAGATCGTGGTTCCTGTTGCCTTGGTATTGGCTGCTGTCCTGGTGGGTGCCGGCCTTTTCCTTCGTACCCGCAAAAGCCAAGCCCTGACCGAAAAGGACACCATTGTCCTCTCCGACTTCACCAACACCACCGGCGAGTCAGTCTTCGACGATACCCTTAAGCAGGCTCTCACCACGCAGCTCGAGCAGTCGCCGTTCCTGAACATCCTGCCCGACCAGAGGGTTCGCGAGACGCTGCGCCTGATGGGCCGGTCCACCAGCGAGCGCCTCACCCAGGATGTCGCCCGTGAAGTCTGCCAGCGCGCGCAGTGCAAGGCCATGCTGACCGGAAGCATCTCCAGCCTTGGCAGCCGTTACGTAGTTGGTCTGAAAGCTGTGAATTGCACGACCGGAGACTCCCTGGGCAGCCAGCAAACCGAAGCCGACAGTCGGGAGCACGTTCTGCAGGCTCTTGGCAAGGCGGCCA
Organism: Terriglobales bacterium; assembly: GCA_035623795.1. Lineage (GTDB taxonomy): Bacteria > Acidobacteriota > Terriglobia > Terriglobales > Acidobacteriaceae > DASPST01. The sequence continues at coordinate 134,172 of DASPST010000021.1, read as the reverse complement.
CCGCCTTGCGCGAAAACTTGGGCGAGTCGCTCGCCTCCATTCAGAAATTTGACACCCCCGTCGAGCAGGTCACTACACCTTCCCTCGAAGCACTCAAAGCGTACAGCCTGGGCATGAAGACCCGTGGGGAGAAGGGCGACGTGCAAGCCCTTCCGCTCTTCCAGCACGCCGTAGAACTCGACCCCAACTTCGCCATGGCTCATGCTCGGGTGGGAGTGATCTATTCCAACCTGGGAGCAAGCGATCAAGCCGCCGCCGCTACCACCAAGGCCTATGAGCTGCGGGAGCGGGTCAGCGAACGGGAAAAATTCTACATCGCCTCGCACTACCACCAGGAAGTCACCGGAGACACCGAGCAGGTACTGCAGGTTCTTGAGCTCTGGAAGCAGACCTATCCCCGCGACTATCTGCCTTACTCCTTGCTAGGCTTCGAACACGATTCCAATATGGGCCAGCATGACAAAGCCCTGGCCGAATTTCAGGAAGCCCTGCGACTCGAACCCAACAATGTCCTGACTTACGAGAATCTGGGGTTCGACTATTTGACTTTGGATCGCTTCGACGAGGCCAAGGCAGTCGTCGAACAGGGGCAAGCCCGCGGGTTCGATGATGCAGCGCAGCACGTTTTGCTTGCCCAGCTGGCGTACCTTCGTGGCGACATCGCTGAAATGGAGCGGCAGTTCACCCTTGGGGCGAGCCAAGCCGGTTCCGAGAACTTCGTCTTAGCCGTCGAGGCCAATGTGCAGGCATCCGCCGGGCACCTGACCAAAGCGCGGGAATTGTTCCGCCGTGCTGTGGAGTCAGCTCAAAGGAACAGTTTGAAGGAGCCCAGCGCCACTTGGCAGGCAGTCGCCGCCCTGTTCGAGGGCTATTTCGGCAATCGTGAGCAAGCCCGTCAGGGGGCTGCCGCCGCCCTGGCCATCACTTCCGGCCTGAATGTGCAACCGCCCGCCGGTCTGGCGTTCGCCTGGGCCGGCGATGCCATGCGCGCCCAGACGGTGGCCGCCGATCTCGCTACTCGCTACCCGAAAAACCTTCTCATCAGCTCATACTACCTTCCTACCATCCGTGCCGTGGTCGAACTGAATCGCGGCAACGCGGCCGCTGCCCTCGAGCTCCTTCAGACGACTGCCCCCTACGAAGCTCAGTTCTGTATGGACGCGGTCTACGCCCGCGGCCAGGCGTACCTCGCCAGCCGCCAGGGGAATGCAGCCGCAACCGAGTTCCAGAAAATGCTCGACCATCGCGGGCTGATGAACGTTTGCCCATTGGCACCTTTGGCACACCTCGGTCTGGCAAGGGCGCGTGCCGCGAACCGCGACTCCGCCAGTGCCCGGACCGCCTATCAGGATTTCTTTGCCCTGTGGAAAGACGCCGACCCTGATATCCCCATCCTGAAGGAAGCGAAGGCAGAGTACTCCAAGCTGCCCTAGTGCAGTTAATCGCAGACTATCGACCCCTCCCCAATCTACCGCCCAACTCGGTGCCGGCTCTGCGCCGGTGGGATCCCTCATTCCAATCCCGCTTTGCGTGGTGCACCTATCTGCCCGCATGGCCCCCCCCGCGGCGGGAACCACTAAGCTTAGTGTGTCGGGCTGGTTCCAGGTCGTCTTACCTCCGCAATTCCAAGCGCTTCATTGTGACCTGCAGCTTGCCGCGATCCACTTCGACCAGCAGGTAGTGATAGTTCACTTCCTTGCTCTGAAACAGGTCGTCCGGCGCAAAGTGCGCCGAAATCCATGGCAGCACCACGGAGCCGTGTACTGAATCTGATAAAGCGTGGCCGTCACAAAGGCGGTGTTGGCCGTACCCGAGTTGTCGGTAAAGAACAGTGTTGTCCGCTGTCTTGCCCTGACTTAAACGGATCCGCCGAATTTCCAGTCCGGTCTTGAAGAGCCCCGGACCCAGGTCAGGTTGTCGATGACGCCGAGGGTCGTACCAATTTCGTGATCTGCATTGTGGTTGTTGATGGTGACCCAGTCATGGGTATGAACCGCGTAGTCCAGCGGACCCACCTGGGGATTGATGAAAGGGGCGCGGTTTATGAAGACCTTGGTCTCGTTCGGCACCCGGGGAGAGAACGTCCGCTGGAGAGCGATGAAGTAATTCGCGGGATGGTTGATGGTCTGGATCAGATCGAAGGGAACGGCGGCACCGTTCGTGCCGCTGACCAGGCTGATGTCGCGCTGAGCTCTTCCATAGAGCATGGTCTTGTCGTTGATGCGGTAATCCGCTCGCAGGAGCCAGGTATCTTCGTGGACGGTGGTTGGAGCCGGGTTCGTAAACAGGTCGGAATCGGGCAACCCGCTCGCTGTGCTCGGCGTGTAGTCAACACAGCCGCAATAAAAGGACCAAGGGCTCGAAACGGCTTGGCGGATTCGACGGCATACGGCATGCACTGAACGAAGCGCAGGGACTGGCGTCCCGAACCTACTCAGAATCCCAACGAAGGCGAACTTCGGGCGCCTGACTTCCTCCCACCGAGAAGACCCTTCTCCATCTTGACAGGGCTGAGAATTAGAGATACAAGTTGCGGTTTCCACCTCCGCGTTCGAAGAGCATCCCGGCTGAGAGTTGTGGGATGTTGGGGCCTTGACTCGAAGGAGGCTTGTCCAACCATGCACAGTTCCGGCGATCGAGACGAGACTGCAGCTTGGCATGGCATAGCGGTTGTCATACTGACCGAAGACCGGGAGCAGGAAGTTGCTATCCGGAACCGCTTGGAAGCGACACGAGTGGCCAGGGTTGTACTCAGCCATCTCGGGTTTCCGGTAAGCACCACGGATCCGATTATCCGCCGGATTCAGGACCAGCGCGCCCAAGTCGTGGTTGTCGATGTGCACGCCGAGAATCTCCAGCGTGCACTGGCTGGGATCGAACTCATCGAGGCCACCACCAGCGAGATTGCAATCTTCGCCATAGGCGAGACCAACATTGCGTCGACCATCGTGGACGCGATGCGGGCCGGAGCCTGCGAGTATGTCGATCGTCGGAGCGGCGATAAGGATTTGCTCGACGCCTTCGCGCGCTTTTCGGCGGCGCGCACGAAAAAGCGGGGACGCACACGTAAGGCACGGGTGTTCACGATCATTAACGCAAAAGGGGGCACGGGCGCCACCACGGTGGCCGTGAACACGGCGGTGGCGCTGCAGCGGAACCATGGCCAGACGGCACTCATCGACTTCGCTCTAATCGGTCATGCCGCAGTCCATCTGAACCTGCAGCCCAGATTCTTCGTTTTGGACGCGCTGCAGAACCTACACCGCATGGACGCTAGCCTGCTTGATGGGTTGATGACAGCCGCCGACGACGGCCTGAACCTGCTGGCCGGGTCACAGCTGCCGAACGCGACCGTGGCTTCGACAGCTGAACTGGCCCGGCTGTTCGAGCTGCTGGTCGGCGAATATCGCTACGTGGTCGTGGATTGCTCGAGCCGAATCGATAACACTACCAAACTGCTCGCGGACCTCTCCAATAAGGTGTTGCTGGTGGGGCAAATGGACGTAGTTTCTCTCTGGAGCGCCAGACTCATTCGCACGTTCCTCGAGGACGTAGTCCGCCGCAACCAGGTCCGCCTTGTACTGAACCGCTACAAGAAAGCACCGGGCTTTACCGAAGGGGATGTGGAGAAGGTCACCGGCTGCCAGATTCTCTGGAAGTTGCCTAACGACTACAAGTTGATCGCGCCGGCGATCGACAAGGGAAAGCCGATCGCTGGTCAGAGCAGCCCGGAACTGAGTCGCTCCTTCCGCTCCTTGGCCGCCCTGCTCGCCGCGGACGATGGTCTCGATTGGACTGGCGGGTCCATAGCACCCGATAGTTCAGTGCCACCGCTCGTTCCTGTCCTTTCACCGGGGAGCGGGGAGCCACGCACGCTTCCGTCCAGGAAGACCGCGTGGGAGACTTGACTCTGACCTTTCATTGTCTTGGGGGCGGGTCATCGCCGCCTTCGGGCGAATGATTCAGGATTTGAGTGCCAGATCGCCAGCCATGACATGGGCGTGAAGCCGATATTTTCCTTTGCCGTCTTTACAGACAGAATTCCCCAGCCAGCCTTTGGGAGTGCCGAACTGGGTACCGTTCACGTCTCCGAACCTCGCAGAGAGATCGACGTGGGCGTAGTCTTCCCCACTTCCCACCTGAATGGTCAAATCGCCACCCGTGAGCTCGAGATCCTTGTCTCCCACCACGCCCTCCACGAAGAGGTCCCCGCCTCGCATCCGCGCATACAGGTTTGTCGATCTCGGGACTTCGATCGCCATCTGCAGTTCATTCTTTGGCACATGGGAGAGCTTCAGATCGACGGCCCCTTCCGAACGCTTCAACTGAATCTTGATATTCTTCGCCTGGTCAACGCTCTTGCCTCCACGTGAACGGAAATCTTATTCGAATCGCAGCCCACAACACGGAAATCTCCATCGTGCAGGTGCAAACGGAGGTTCGAGCCACTGGCCAGGTTGGTCTCAAATTTCTGATGTTCGAGCTCCGTGGTTTCTTCTGCGGTCTGGCAGAACCCCACCGATGTGAGCAGCACAGAAGCAGCTAGAAGCCGAAACGCGCTCTTCATAAGAACCCCCACAGCTGAAACAATACGCGACCCCCCCAGTTCCGTTTCTTTCACACCTGAGTCTGCGGTGTGTCAATTTTTCATAGTGCGAATAGTTCCCAAACCGAGCAGCTTGTCGTCTGCCGTGACCAGCGTCAAATCCAGGAGCTGAGCGGTCGCGGCCAGAAAGCGGTCAGCGGGATCGCGATGCGGTAGGGGGAGCTGTTGCGCAAGCAGAACAATCTCGTGGGTGAACGGCGCCTCCCGCAGGGGTGCGGTAGATTTGGCGAGCCAATCCGCGAGGTTCCCCGGAAGACGAATTCGGCCCCGGGCGTTAAGCAACAACGCCTCCCACGTCGAGACTGGAGAGAGCCACAGTTCGTTCTCGGGCTTTCTCATCTCCTCTCGAACCCGGCGGCTAAGCCGTGACGGTTCGCCCAAAGCCCACAGCCAGACGTGCGTATCGAGGAGCAGTTTCAATCGCGCAACGCCTCAATATCTTTCTCGTTGATCACCGGAGACACAATGTCACCTAGAATTTTCAAGGTATCTTTCATTGACCCGATCCATTCGTCGGGTCCGGCCTCGGGCGAGGGTGGGACGATCTCAGCCACGGGCTTGCCGAAGCGCGTCACACGAAGGGGCTTTTTGGTCTTGCGGACCCCTTCGAGCAGGGCCAGGCATTTCGCCTTGAACTCGGAAATGGAAATCTCCTCCATCTTACTTAGTAGATCATGGTCATAAATTATAGTCAAGCGGAAGCCAAGAAGCCTTGGAATGCTGACTGTGGCATGGGCAGCTGCAGCCTCAGACTGCAGCTCCATCATCAACATCCCCTAGCCTGCGAAGGGAACCAGCAGTAGAGGTGGTGATCAGGTTGACGCGGTTTCCCCTATCAAAAATACAGCTTCAGCGCCATCTGCACTTCGCGGGTGGCATTGGCCAGGCTGGTGATCTTGCCGTATGTGGGAGAGTCGGGCGCCGAGTCGGGGCCGTTGAACTGGGGGTGGTTGAAGGCGTTGAAGGCCTCGAGGCGAAATTCGAGCTTCATGCTTTCCCGCACACGATCGAGAGAGAATTGCTTGAAGACGGAAAGCGTGGCGTTGTTGGCTCCAGGCTGGCGGACCGCAGTAATCGTCCGGGGAGCGCTGCCATAGGTGTAGGGATCGGGAATGCTCAGGTCCTGGGGATCGGCGAAATAGCCGATTGGGGTGTTGGTATTGACCCAATCCTGCACGGTGTTGCCCTTGCGGAGAGTTCCGGTCCAGTTGGGACGCTGGGCGTAGGTAGGGACGGGAGTAGGGCCGAGCAGGTTGGGGATGATGGGACGGCCACTGTTGATGCGGATGATGCCGTTGGTCTGCCAGCCTCCGACGAAGGCCTCGAGTACCGGGTTCATGTTGTTGGCGAATCGGCGACCACGACCGAAGGGCAAGGCGTAGACATAGCTGATCTGGAAGACGTGAGGGATGTCCCAGGTGGAAACGGCGCGTTCCGCGGCCAGGTTGTTGGGATCCTGGACGGGCAGGGTGCCGTAGTTGATTCCGCCGCCGAGCCAGGCAATGCTGTCGTCGGTGGTCGAAGAGTAGTCAATGGATTTCGAGTAAGTGTAAGTCGCCAGGAACTGCAAACCCTGGGCGAACGACTTTTCCAGGCGTAGTTGCAAGGCGTGGAAGATGGAAGAGGCCTGTGGAGGAGAATCGCTGGCGAAGTTGGTGAACTGGGGATAAGGCAACAGGAGCTGATAGGCCGGGACCGTGGGCCCGGATAGACCACTGAGCGGATCAGTGATGATGCCCTGGAAAGGATTGGCCACCTGGTTGGTGAGGTTGGCGATGTCGCTGGGACTCATCTGGTCGACAAAAGGCCCGAGGCGGTCCTGCTCACGGAAACCGCCCCAGTAGAGGCGAGTGCCTTTCTTTCCGATGTAACTGGCGTCCCCGACCATTTTCCAGGGCAGCTGTTTCTGGAAGCCGAAACTCCAGCTCTGCTCATAGGGGGTACGGAGACTCATCTTGGGGATAGGGCCGACGGCGGCAAAACCGATATCGTTGAGTGCCCCGAGCGAGTTGCCCGGAGGCAGCTTGGGTCCGGTGCCAGGGAATGGGTCGCTCAGACGGGCGCCGGGCAAATTGCCCTGGTTGTTGAGGGTGGGAATCCAGGTGGTCTGCTGGTCATATCCCTGATAACCCCAGGGGCCGGTGCCGGCAGCACCGGAACGCGGGGTGGAAAAGTAGATGCCGTAGCCGCCGCGCATCACGATGCTGCGCGCCAGCTGATAGGAGAAGCCGAAGCGGGGCTGAATGTCGCGGAAGTCGGGATCGTAGTTCCAGCGATGGCCGGGGTTGGCGAAGACCTCGCCCCCATCCAAGGTGCGGGTCACGGCCTGCAGGGTGATCGGATCCTGGTAGCTGATGCTGCCACCGTTGAGCGGGCTGACCAGGTTGGGATTGAGCCAGTTCATGCGATTGTAGCGTTCGGTGCGGGGCAGCGAGATTTCGTAACGCAGGCCGAGATTGAGGGTAAGTTTGGGATTGATGCGGTAGTTATCCTGAAGGAAAGTGGCGTACTGGAAATTCTCGGTGCTGACGGCGTTGGGGACTTCGTAGTTGCAAGCGACGTTGAGAGTGTTACACATGGCGGGCTGGGCGGCGCTCATGGGGCCCACGCCCATGAGGAAGCTGGCCATGGCGTCGCCGCCAGTGCTGCCCGTGGTATCGGAGGAGGTGGCGCTGTTATCGAAGGCGAACGCGCCCCCGGGATAGCCCGGCTGGGTGAAGTTGATCTGGTGGATGCGGAACTCCCCGCCGAACTTGAGTTCGTGGGCTCCGCGTACCCAGCTGAGGACGCCCAGTAACTGGTAGGTCTGCTGGCCTTCGCGGATGATGCTGTAGGTCTGGTTGCCGATGCTGGCGCTGGGATTGGCCTGGGTGTAGCCGATGAGGCTGATGGCCGGGTATTGGCGATAGCCGGAGACGGTCATGTAGGCGGGGAGCCCTAGGTCGGCGACGGGATCGATGCTAGGGAAGTCGCTGACAATGCCCGGCTCGTTGGTGGCGCCGCGGGTGAAGCCGAAGGAGACGTTCAGCAGGAGCTGGGGGTTGAAGGTGTAGGTTTCGTTCAGGGCAAACAGGTGCGCGGTCGAGTCCACGGTTCCCGTCGTGCAGGGATCGGCTTGATTCCCGAAGCAATTAAAGGCGTGAGACTTGTTGAATTGCTGGGAATACTTGCCGCTGAGCAGATTACGTTCGCTGAAGCGGTGGTCAATCTTGACGTCGAACTGATCGTTGGTGGTGCTGTTAGTGCCGGAGCCAAACCAGTTATTGGTGAGACCGCTGTAACTGGTCGCGGGGTTGGTAGGTTGAGGGTAGAGCTGCATCAGTTTCTGGGCAACGGGGTCGATCAGGGCACCATTCTGATAGGTGGAGAGATCGTTGTTGGGGATGGGGGTGCGGCCGGACGGTCCCGAAAAGGGATCGTAGATCTGGCCGACCGGGTCGCTGCAGATTCCATTGCCATCGAAGCTGTCGCCGCGCAGGGTGCAGAGCTCCCCGAAATTTCCCGCTCGTTCCGCCGCCGTGGGAACGCCGGCACTGGACGAGGAAAAGCTGCGCTCGCGAAGGCCATCGTAGTCGACGAAGAAGAAGGTGTGGTCTTTCCAAATGGGGCCGCCGAACGTAGCCCCGAAATTATTGCGGCGCAGCGGCGCCCGGGGGACACCATAGTAGTTGTTGAACCAGTCATTGGCATCGAACTCCTGGTTGCGAACGAAGTCGTAGGCGGAGCCGTGGAAGGCGTTGGTGCCGGAACGGGTGATGACGTTGAGCACGGTGGCGCCGGAGAAGCCATACTCCGCGCTGAAGTTGGACTGCTGGACTTTGAACTCCTCCACTGCGTCGACCGACGGAGTGTAGGTGGCAGCCAGGATGCCGCTGTTCTGCTCGAAGTTGGAGGAGGTAACGCCGTCGAGCAGGATGTCGGCGGTGGAATTGCGGCTGCCGTTGGAGATGAAGTTGGTGGCGGTGCAGCCCGGGCACTGGGTATCGACCTCGGTGATGCCTGGGGCAAGAAAAGCGAGGTCATTGAAGTTGCGGTCGATGAGCGGTAGATCGTTGACGAATCTCCGGTCGACGACCTGGCCGGTGACAGCGTCTTCCGTGCCCAACTGAACGCCTTCGCCCTGGACCTGGACGACCTCGGTGGAGCTGCCGACCTTGAGGGTGACGTCGACGGCAGCATTTTGATTGACGGCCAGGAGAAGTCCGGCTTGGCGAGAGCTCTGGAAGCCGCGAGCCTCCACCGACAGGGTGTAGCGGCCGGGCAGCACATCGCGAAAGATGTATCGTCCAGCGCCATCCGTGTTGGCGCTGAAGATGTAGCCCTTGTCCTCGTCGGCCATGGTGACCTTGGCGGTCGCGATGACCGCGCCGGTAGCATCTGTGACCGTGCCTGAGACGGATCCGGAATAAAGCTGAGCGGTGGCATGAGGAGGGGCAAGCCAGGCGTGCAGCAGGAGAAGCAACAGCAGGGTGGAGGCGGCGGACCTCGCCCGCGGGCGAAGAGATCCGGAATAGATTCGGGCAGGGAAGCGGGTCATAAAAATACCCCCTGAGAGCTCGACATTTCAGAAAACCATAAAGTTCCTCTATTAAAACGATTCATTGTCGTGGTGGACGGAGATTGTCAAAAAGAATCTGCGAGCCTAGTTCCAAAATGGGAAGGGCACGGAGGGTCGCCGAGACAAGGAAGGGGAGCGGCAGGGACGCGGGCGGCTAATTCCACGCAGCGGAAGTGGGCGAGCGAGACGGTGGAATAGCTCCCTCAGAGCACATCCCAGCGCATGTGCTCTCGGAGTTGACTTCCCCCAGCTCTCGGGTGTCCAATTTCACCCTAGCGTTGGGGCCTTGCCCGCCTAAGGAGTACGTCATGAAGCTCGTCCTGCGGGATTCCACTGCTCTCCTGTTGGTCTTGGTCTTATCCTTTGCGGGCCTCACGAACGGCTGCAAGTCCACTTCGTCCCGTGAGGGTGCGACGCCCCAGAGCCCGAGCTCATCCCAGGCGCCCCCTGCGCAGCAAATGAGCGTTGACGACCTAGTGGCTCCCATCGCCCTTTACCCCGACCAACTGTTGGCGCAAGTCCTGACGACCGCGGCCAACCCACAGGAAGTACTGGACCTTGGCAACTGGCTGCTGCAGAACCAGAACCTGCAGGGCGACGCGGCGACCAACGCAGCCAAGCAGGCCGGATTCAGCGCGAGCGCGCAATACCTGGCAATGTTCCCGCAGGTGGTCGACAACATGTGCCAGCAAATGGACTGGACCCGTCAGCTGGGAGAGGCTTTCAAGTCGGATCAGAAAGGGGTCATGGATGCGGTGCAGCGCAAACGCACCCAGGCCCAGCAAATGGGCAACCTGCAGTCCAGCCCGCAGATGACCGTGGCCGCCCAGACTGACAACGGCCAGCAGTACGTCCAGATCCAGCCCACCGATCCCAAAGTCGTATACGTGCCTCAGTACAATCCGGTCACGATCTACAACACGCCCGCTCCAGCCGCGGCCCCCGCCACCACCACGACCACTACGACGGAAGAGAAATCGGGCGTGAGCACAGGCGCGGCTGTCGCCATCGGCCTGCTCTCATTCGGCGTCGGTATGGCCGTGGGGAGTGCCATCCATAACGACAATTACTATCCCTATCCAGCTTGGGGATACGGCGGAGTGTATTACGGTGGGCGGCCGTACTACCCGCCACCCTATCGCCCGCCGGTCTATCCTGGATACCGCCCTGTCTACGGCTACAATCCACCTGCAGCCTATCGATGGAATCAGTACAACCGCAACGTAAACGTAAATGTGAACAACAACTACTACAACCGATTCAACAATCAGAATGCTGGTACGTATAGCCGTCCGGGATATGAGGGTGGTGGTACCGCTAATCCACGCCTGGCACAAAGCAACCAGCCCAGTTGGAAAGGTCAAACCACGTACCAAGGCGCTCGGCCGAGCGCCACACAGGGAGAGAAGCCTGGTGCGGCCATGGCGAACGCCATCCCACGCAACGAGCAGTACGGTAATCGCGGCAACAACCAGACGGCTGCGAATCGCCCGAACGCAGGTAACCCGGGCACAGTGAACATGGCTGCCAATCGCTCGAACATGGGCAACGCTGGGGCGAGCAACATGGCAGGTCGGCCCGCGCCGGAACCCAACATGAAGCGCGGCGGCGATCGAGGATACGGTGCCCCGTCGAACGCAGCGCGTCCCGCGTCGTCTTCCCTTCCGGCCACCCGCCCCGCTTCATCTAGCTACGAGAATCGCGCCAACACGGGCGGAGGAGCCTTCGGTGGCGGGAATGCGGGAAGTGGCAGATCGGAGCGTGAAGCCAGTAGTCGGGGGCGCTCCAGCTTGGGCGCTTCGGGTAGAGGTGCCGGTATGCACCGCGGACGCTGATCCGCTAACCGCGATTGCGCCCGCTCTATCCGAGACCAGGGATCGAAAACAGATCCCAGAAACCTCAAGGAGAGTCATGAAACTTGCTTTCGTCAGTTTCACAAAATCCGCTGCCCTCGTGGCCATCATTGGCCTCGCCGTTCTCACTGCTCAACACGCTCGTGCCCAAGCGCAGGGACAGAAGACTTTCGCCTCATCCCAGGAGGCCGTGGACGCCTTTATCAATGCGGCGCGGGATGGCGATTCTGCGGAGCTGCAAGCGATCCTCGGTCCTGGTAGCGAGCAGATGATCTCCTCCGGGGATGAAGTCGCAGACAAGAACACCCGCGATAAGTTCGTGGCCGACTACCAAGCCAAACACTCTCTTGTCGAGAGCGGCCCTCACCGGCTGATCCTCAACGTCGGCAAACAGGATTGGCCTGTTCCCATTCCGCTCATCGAGGCCAATGGCAAGTGGTACTGGGATGGAGCTGCCGGAAAAGAAGAAATCCTCTATCGCCGCATCGGTCATAACGAGCTGGCTGCGATCGATGTCTGCAAAGGTGTCGTCTCTGCCCAGCATGAGTACGCTTCGTCCGGGCACGACGGACAACCTGCCGGGGCATACGCTCCGCGGGTCGCCAGTGACCCGGACAAACAGAATGGACTCTATTGGGAGGTTGCGGAAGGCGACAAGCCAAGCCCTGCCGGTCCACTGCTCGCCCAAGCCAACGCCGAAGGATATGACACTTCCAGTAGCCGCACTCCTTATCATGGTTACTATTACCGCATGCTGAAGAACCCGGGTGGCTTCGGTTTCCTTGCCTATCCCGCAGACTACCGCTCGAGCGGTGTCATGAGCTTCATCGTCAACCAGACCGGTGTGATCTTCCAAAAAGACCTTGGCGACAAAACTGCTGAGATCGGCCAGCAAATGACCGAGTACAAACGCGACAGCACTTGGACACGCGTAAAGTGACGACAGCTAAATGCGCTGTCGCTCGATCCAGTTGGTCTTGGGGGGAAATTCTGGGTTGGCAGGATTAGCAGACGGTTCCCATTCAAGTTTCTCGGGGCTGTTGCCGGAATGACACCAGATGCCAGGTCCCCTCGGGATTCGACCTTTGGCGCCGCAGAATATAGAGATTGCCGTCATCGGCGCGAACCTTGTAGTAGTCATCGCCGGGGCCGTACCACTGGTCCAGCACCTTCTCGACCAGGTACTGGTGCCCCCAAAGTCGAAAACGGATCGGTCTTTCGTCCGCCTTCCAACCCGAATAGCCATCCACCTCGAGTTCCATTTCCTCCTCTGGTCAGAGCAGCCGCCCCAGGCGCTCCGGAAAGAAGAAAGAGTTAAATGCTGCGGTTCACCATCTCCTTGTCCGAACGACGGTTGATGGGAACCCACCAGGGAGTGGTCAGACACATCGACCACGATCTGGGTAAATCGGCGGCGATTAACACTCCTTGGAAACCTTTCTTTCAGCCGGCGCAGAAGCTAGGAGTGATCCTGTCATGCATTATTGATAGCTCACCCGAGTTCAGGCACGCCGACAGGCTCAACCGACCCTGCTTGATTTTACCCTCCTGCTGTTCCCATCGCGCGTCAAAACGACGGCCTCATGTTTGGGCACCCAGCTGGCGGGTGATTGCGAAGTGTTGAGCCTATGGTGGACCATGCGGATTTCTCCCAGACGCCCAGGCAGCAACTGCCTGGCCGGTGGGCGACGATCGGACCTTGGAGCTCCGTTGGAACATCGAGAACGATAAAAGGGATAACCTCTGACCAGGCATCAAGGCGGATCAAGGCGCTGCGCCTTGACAACTCCTACGCGGCTATGGATAATTCGTACGCTCCATTCCTCTCCCGCTCTGCTCGTCAGGCGCGCCTTCGATAAAGATCGAAGGTCAGACGACAGCCAACTGCGGCCCTCCCCATCTCCTTGCAGGACAGCTCGGCATCGGTTCTAAGTACTGGGTTCTAAGTCCCTCCCCTGCAAATTAATCAGTCCGCATTCGCACGTATTTTGGAGGGCAATAGCATGCACCCGGACGGTCTTCAAAATGTCTCCAAGCTTGCATTGACAACTACAATAGCCCGCCCTACCGACCGCTCGGCCGTCCGAAAGCAGATCGGTCTCCTCCGATGGATGTTTTGGGCGGTCGTGGTCGGACTTTTGCTTCCAGGGATTGCGAATGCCCAAACGCCCATCACCATCGATGGCAACTTTTCTGACTGGAGTACGTTTGACATCGTGGGCACCGATGCTGCAGGCGACGTGGGCCCAAACGATGTAGTTGATTGGCTGACTCTGTGGGCGAGGTTTGAAAACGGCAATCTGATGATCAGCTATCAAACGCAGAAAAACATCGATTTCAACAACAATGCGTGGCGTTATGGCGTGTTCCTGGATATCGATTCGAATCCAACTACTGGCTATCGCGGGTCGAAATCCGAGTATAAGTTTGGAGCGGAATACCTGGTTGAGGGAGGGACGATTTATCGCTACACGGGTAACGGCACGACCTGGGCCTGGAGTTCCCTGGGCAGTGCAACTTACGCAATCAGCGGCAATCGTCTCGAGATGCAGATTCCCGGCGCAACCATAGGCATGACGGCCTCAAGCCGGATCAAGATCATGCTGGTGGGCAACAACGATACGATCAGCGATTTTGCCCGCAACGACCTCGCAGGATTCGCTTATCCCCGGGACCGGATCGTCCTGAACGGCGACCTCACGGGCTGGTCCGGCGTGACGCCCCTCGGCACCGACCCCGCCGGTGATGCATCCGGGGATACGGTCGACTGGGTCGAAGTACAGGCCTTGCGACAGAACGGGACACTTTACATAAGCTATACGACGGTAGGGCCCATTGATTTGACCAACAACGGATCGCGCTACAACCTGCTCATCGATACCGATAACAATCCCAACACCGGATTCGTCGGATTGCCTGGCGGTATAGGTGCAGAGTACCTCATTCAGGGCAGCACCCTCTACCGCTACACGGGCGCCGGCAAAGACTGGAGCTGGAGTAGGGTGACACCGTTAAGCGTCGGTGTATCAGGTACACAACTCGAACTTGCGGTGGCCGAGCAGTACTTGGGGCTTTCGGGCAGCAGCTACAGTCTTGGTATACGCCTGTTTGGGGACAATGCCACGACCTGGGATCTGGCCCCAGACCTGGCGCCCGGATTCCGCACAACTTTAGTGAATGTGCCACAAGGCGATCTCGATCCTACCTTCGGCTCTGGCGGTAAAGTGACCACAGACTTCTTCGGCGGCGACGACTCCGCTGCTGGGGTCGCCATTCAGAGCGACGGCAAGATTATCGCGGTGGGAAGCACGTCCAACCCGAAGGGTCAGGTCGGTACAGACTTCGCCCTCGCACGTTATCGCCCGGACGGTAGTCTGGACACCGGCTTCGGTGTTAATCGAAATGGCAAGGTAGCGACCGACTTTTTCGGCTCCAATGACGCCGCGACCGGGGTTGCTGTTCAGCCCGATGGAATGATCGTAGTGGTGGGGACGACGACAAATCCGCAGCAGGGCACAGGGACTGAGTTTGCTCTCGCCCGCTACAGCAAAAATGGGACTCTGGACGCTCAGTTTGGTAACAATGGCAAGGCAGCCAACACCTTCATGGGCGGAAGCGACGTTGCGAACGGGATCGCGATCCAGAGCGACGGCAAGATCATCGTGGTGGGAAACGACGGAGGGGGCAACTTTCTTCTGGCCCGTTATAACAGCAACGGCAAATTGGACGGCAGCTTCGGTGCCAGCGGTTTTGTCATCGCCAGCAATTATCCAGCCGGCACGAGTGCAGGAGGTGCCAACGCGGTTGCCGTCCAACTGGATGGGAAGATCGTAGTCGCAGGAACTGTCATGACTCCACCGGGGAACCCCTCTCTTGGGCCCACAACGACGGGACAAAACCTCGCCGTAGCTCGCTTCAACCCCGATGGCAGCCCCGATACCAGCTTTGGCAGCGCCGGCATGACGGGCATCATTGCGTATGGCCAAGCCCATGCGATTGCCATGCTGCCGAGTGGCGACATCGTGGTGGCGGGCGATAGCTATATCTCGCTCAGCGGACGGGTTAGACGCGAAATCACGCTGGCGCGCGTTAACCAGGAGGGCGGAATCGTGGCGGTGGCCACGAGCCCTTTCCTGTTCCTAAACGGCATTAATGTTGGTCAAAGCGAGGAAGTCGGAGCTGCTGGGGTCGCCATTCAACCCGACGGCGATATCGTGACGGCCGGCACTATTTCGGTCAACGAAAATGGAACGCTGCTCACTGGAGGCCAAGACTTTGCCCTGACCCGATTCAGTAGCAGCCTCGGGTTTGACAACAGTTTTGGCCCCAACTTAGGGCTCGACGGGGGAGTGGTGGTCACTGATTTTTCCGGCAACGATGACATGGGTGCGGCGATCGCGCTGCAGGCGGACGGGTCAATTGTGGTGGTAGGAACGACTGCCAGCGCGCAAGGAGGGACGGGTAAAGACTTCGCGATCGCTCGCTATCATTAGAGGCCTGGAACTGGCAAAACCGGATTGGCCCAATTTTCGATGGGGTCGCCTCCGCCTTGAGACTGCTGAGAAACAGTCTCTGGTTAGTGGGGGTTCATGCTCCTGCTTGGCTGGAATCGCTTATTCCTGTCTGTTGAAGCCGACCGCCGCGCCGGACGCGGGGTTCTTCCGTGGCAAGGCCTAGTTGCTTGGGAGGGAGGGCTGCACGCTCGCACGATCCAGAATCTCACCTTCGATTGTCGGAAGTCGTCACCGTTTTTGTACTCATCGCCTCAACCGCACAAGAGAAGCCCCGCAATGATCTGAGAGGACAAGCCCTTACAGCGCAAACAGGGGTTCTCCAGCGGGCAACTGGCAGTTTTGTCAGTTGTCAGAGTTTACGCCTCCTGGGACCATGTGGCTTAGGTTCCTTCCGCGCCAACGGCGGCGCGGTCTGGATGATGTATTCTGGGGGTGTTTGGCACCGCTGCCCGTGCCACAGGTACGGAGCACAATCAGACAAAGGTGGTAGATACGGGCCGAAAGCGTTTACGTTGCGCCGTGTTTGTATTTTCGCTGGCGTTGTTTTTTTCCTCTGCGCTATGGTCTCAGCTTAGTGGTCCCAAAGCTCCTTCCACTGAGACCAAAGCCGAGATTCCTACCGATACTCTGGGCCGTGGTACTCCACGGGGCACGGTTCTCGGCTTTCTCAGCGCAGCACGAAAAGGCAACGCGCAGATCGCTGCGCTGTATTTGAATACTCCTCTCCGTGGAGCCGATGCGGAGGCTCTGGCGCGCCAACTCGCGGTTGTGCTGGACCGCCGGCTTCCTGCTCGGCTCAATGAGCTCAGCGACAAGCCCGAAGGTTCCCTCCCGGACCAGTTCAGCCCCGATGAAGACTTAGTGGGGACAATTAGCACGGCTAACGGTGATCTCGACATCGTGCTCGAACGCGTCGATCGTGGAAAGGCCGGACGAGTCTGGCTCTTTTCCCGAAGAACCCTCGACTCGATTCCCGGTGTTTTCCAGGAACTGAGCACACCGCCGGTGGAGAAGATTCTCCCGGAATTCTTGGTGAACACGCGACTGGCAACCATTCCACTCTTCGAGTGGCTGGCAGTTCTTGTGGGTATGCCGGTGCTCTACCTGCTGACGGGATGGCTGAGCCGCCTTGTGGGTTCGGGTACCGGTGCGTTGCGGCGTCACCTGCGGCGAGATGCCGGTCTCGACAATCCCCGACTCTTGCCGCCGCCGATGCGCCTGCTGCTTCTCGCCCTGGTCATTCGCTGGCTGCTGTCGAGAGTTGGTCTGTCGCTCCTGGCGCGGCAATTCTGGTCCACCCTGGCCGTGGTTATTGCTATCGTGGCCTGCGTCTGGCTGCTCTTACTTGCGAACGGTCTGGGCGAGCGTTATGTTCTCGCACGACTGCGGAACCGTGCGCTGAGCGGATCCGCTTCCGTAGTGCGCCTCACTCGCAGGTTAGCGGATGGGCTGGTGCTTTTCGGGGGTTTGCTGTTCACGCTTCACCACTTTGGTATAAACCCCACCGCTGCATTGGCGGGGCTCGGCGTCGGCGGCATTGCAGTTGCCCTCGCTGCCCAGAAGACGCTGGAGAATGTTGTAGGCGGCATTTCGCTCATCCTCGACCAAGCTGTCCGCGTGGGAGATACTCTGAAACTGGGGGAAATCGTGGGCACGGTTGAGGATATTGGCCTGCGTTCCACGCGCGTCCGGACTCTGGATCGGACCCTGGTCAGCATCCCCAACGGACAGATCGCGAATATGAGCCTTGACACTTTGTCGGCACGCGACAAGTTCTGGTTCCATCCGCTGGTAGGTCTGCGCTATGAAACCACTCCAGGGCAGATACGCGCAATCGTTACCGGCATTCACAATCTGCTCGCAGAACACTCAAGCGTGGACCCGACTTCGGTGCGTGTGCGATTTCTGCGTTTCGGCGCCTCTTCGCTTGACGTGGACATTTTTGCTTACGTGCGGGCTCGCGATTGGAACCACTTCCTGGAGATCCAGGAAGACCTGCTCTTGCGCATCATGGAGATGGTTCAACAGTCGGGGGCCGCAATCGCGTTTCCCTCGCAGACCATGTATCTTGCCACCGATTCTTCCGAAAAGGCGGCGCGCTCGACCGCAGTTCTCGCTTCGGAACGCACAGTGGTCGAGTCGACAGGGCCTAGCCTGCGTCGAGGGGCACGGGGAGTCTAGGGCTCTACGTTAGCCTCCTTGGCATGATTCTCTTCTAAAGCCATTCCCCGGGCCGGATGGTCAATCCCAGCTGGTAACTCTGACAGTTCCTTTGCCAGTGCAGCTCCGGTACCCTGCCGGAGGTAGGAGTCTTTCTCAAAATGAAGAGGAGTCATAGAAACTATGAGGTTGAAGAGGATGGTCACCTCGGCCTTGGCATGGGTGACGCTCTGGGTACCGTTCACACGGGCGCAGAATTTTGAAGTTACCGGACAGGTGGGTGGCCAGATCAACGGCGGCATCGACCTTTCGACACCGCTCTTTCACCGCATCGACGTCGGAAATGGTGTCAACTATGGAGTGACCGCGGGCTACCTGCTGGGCGAGCGTTCCGGGGTCGAGTTTCAATGGAATCGCAACCAGGCAGACACCGTGGCTGAACCCGTGGGAGGAGGCCCCAACGTCAAGCTCTTCACACTCACCACAAATCAATACATGGGCCATTTCGTTTTTCATTTTGCGGACCGCGAGCACAGGCTCAGGCCATTTGTCATGTTTGGCCTGGGAGCCACCAGCCTTTCGCCGGACGTAAGCAGCGTGAACGGAGTCACACGCTTCGCCTTTGCCCTCGGCGGTGGAGCGAAATACAACCTGAGCCCCCACTTTGGTCTGCGTGCTCAAGCAAAATGGTCTCCAACCTACATCACCACGAGCGATGGTGGCGTTTGGTGCGATCCGATCTGGGGTGGATGTTGGGTGATCGGGAACGACCATTTCCTGAACGAGTTCGATATCTCGGGTGGGTTTACTGTCCGCTTTTGACGTACCCGGATCTTGGGGGAGGCAGGAGTCCATAAACCTGTTGCCGCTTTGCCCACAACTGCGTCGCGCAGATTGTGGGTAAGGTCAAGGAATCACAGAGCGCGAGAACACCCGCCTTGCTGCTGTCTATTCTGCTTGGTACAACATCGAACTGAGCGGGAAGCGTGTGTGAATCAGAGGTTGGGCTGGGAGTAACGAAAGGCAATCTCATGTGCAGACTCTACTTGGCTTCCACCTTAGCAGTGGCGTTTCTGCTCTGGCCGAACAAGACTGCAGCCTGGCCCGCGCAGGTGCCCACCGAGAACCAGGCAGTGGAGCTTAATCGGCAGGGTGTCGAGCATTTCCGCAGGAAAGAATACGACGCCGCCATCAAGTCGTTTCGCGATGCGCTGGCGATCCAGGCTGACTACCCTGAAGCCCTGGACAATCTGGGCAAGGCCCTTGAGGCGGTAGGCAAAGATGCTGAGGCGATCGAGGACTTCCAAAAGGCGATCAAGCTGGCTCCCGACAACGCGATTGCGTATAACGACATGGGCCACGCTCTCTTCCACGAAAAGAGATATGAGGAGTCCGCAACTGCCTATCGGCAAGCAATATCGATCCACCACGACTATCCCGAAGCCTACAATGGGCTGGGAGCAGCACTTCTAAAGGCCGGCAAAACGGAGGAAGCGATTGCTGCCTTCGAAAAAGCCGCTCAGCTGGATCCCAAGAGTGTCGATGCGCTCAACAACGCAGGCGCTGCGCTGATTGCGCAACAGCGCGGTTCCGAGGCTATTCCTTATCTCGACAGGGCGTTGCAGCTCAAACCAGATGCACCGGATATTCTGGAGAACTACGGACACGCGCTCGAACAGGCCGGTCGCACCGAGGAGGCTATTGCAGCGTACCAGAAGATCGTCAAGCATAACCCGAACGATGCCGCCTCTTGGGCGGCCCTGGGCCACGGTCTATATACCGCCAAAAGATACGCTGACGCGGAAGCGAGTTTTCGAAAGAGCCTGGAACTCAAGCAGCACCAGCCCGAGGTGCTTTTTGCGCTGGGCGCCGCTTACCAGGAGCAAGGTAAGAGTAATGAGGCGGTCGAAGCCTACGAAAAAGGGCTTACCCTGAAGCCTGACGATCCCGCAGCCCTGTATAACCTGGGCCTCAGCTATCAAAGTCAAAAGGATTACGAAAAAGCGGCGACCAGTTACCGGAAGGCCCTGGCTCTCAGATCCAATTTCCCTGAAGCGCTGGCCGGACTGGCCGCCTGTCAGCTCTCCACCAATCGAATTGACGACGCCATCGCGACCTATAAAACCGCCATCGCTCGACAACCTGAAGATCCGAATCTGCGCTTCAATCTCGGCGGCGCTCTGTTCAGCAAAGGAGACTACCAAGCGGCAGCTGACAGCTATCGGGAAGCGACCAAGTTGAAACCGGACTTTGCACATGCCTACTACAACTTGGGAATGTCGCTTCTGCGCTTGAATGACAATTCGGCTGCGCAATCCGCGTTCGACGAGGCTCAGCGGCTGGACCCGAGCTTAAAGTCTCCAGCGGGGGTAGCGAAATAGAAGGGAAGCGCCACCGCTTGTCGAGGCGCGTCGTGCCGCGCCGGTTCTGAATCCGCGAACTGGATCAGCGCGTGAAATCGCAACGTTAGTAAGGGGTTTCCGGCAAGACGGAAGGCAAGAGTTGAAGAGTGGCAGCCCGGCCCGCCATCGATCTTGGTGCCTGCATTCCGAGTACGTACTTACGATCGAAGCTGTGGAGGTCTGCCCAGTTCCGTATTGCGGTTAATGCGTTTTCCAGAGAGTACTGTTGGTGCTCGGTGGACATGCAAAGCGAGGCGACACAGTGGTCGAGAACGGCCATTGCCGAATCCCCGCCGGCACTTGGTCAGGTCTCTCGGCCGCGCCCTTCATTTTTGATGGCGGCGCTTAACCCGCAATTGGGCCAGGGAACGAGCCAGAGAAGCGTTAACGGATGCGACCTCCTCGGAAGAAAGCTTCTCCTGGAGCCGGGCCGCGGCGCGATGGCGGGCTTCCTCGACGGCTGCCTCGTCGATTTTCTCCGCGGCGATTGCCATGTCGGTGGCGATGGCAACGCAATCAGCCATGACTTCGACGAGTCCCTCGCCTACGGCAAGGAAATCATCGTGTCCGTCCTTGCGCACGATCACTTCTCCCGGCACCAGTTGGGTCATGAGGGGGACGTGATGAGGGAGAATCCCGATCTGGCCATCCACCCCGGGCAAAGTAACCATGTCCACGTTGTCGGAGTAGGCGGTCCCTTTAGGTGTCACGATTTCCAGTTTGATCGTGTTGGCCATCGTCGTATGCCCCGGGCCCTCGGTTCTCAACCCTGCTGAATTTCCTCAATGCCACCCTTCATGTAGAAGTTAGCTTCCGGCACCTCGTCGTGTTTCCCGTCCAATATCTCCTTGAAACCACGGACCGTCTCAGCGACGGGAACCTGTTTGCCCTCGCGGCCGGTAAATACCTGGGCCACGCTGAACGGTTGGCTCAGGAAGCGCTGAATCTTGCGGGCCCGGAACACGGTGAGCTTGTCTTCGGGGGAAAGCTCGTCCATGCCGAGAATTGCAATGATATCCTGCAGATCCTTGTAACGCTGAAGCACCTTCTGCACTCCCCGGGCTACCTCATAGTGTTCCTTGCCCACGATCTCCGGCGCGAGTGCGCGAGAGGTCGAGGCCAGGGGATCCACGGCGGGATAAATGCCCAGTTCGGCGATGGCGCGCTCCAGCACGATGGTGGCGTCCAAGTGAGCGAAAGTAGTGGCTGGAGCCGGGTCCGTCAGGTCGTCCGCGGGGACGTAGACCGCCTGAAACGACGTGATTGAGCCCTTCTTGGTCGAGGTGATGCGTTCCTGGAGAGCGCCCATCTCAGCGGCAAGGGTAGGCTGGTACCCCACCGCGCTGGCGGTGCGTCCGAGCAAAGCGGACACTTCGGAGCCGGCCTGAGAGAAGCGGAAAATGTTGTCAATGAACAGCAGTACATCCTGATTTTTCTCGTCCCGGAAATATTCGGTGATGGCAAGACCGGACAGCGCCACGCGCAGGCGGGCCCCCGGCGGTTCATTCATCTGGCCATACACCAGCGCAATTTTGGAGTCGCTCAGTTTGTCCTGCTTAATGACTCCCGCTTCGGACATTTCGTGGTAGAGATCGTTCCCTTCGCGCGAGCGCTCGCCGACACCAGCGAACACGGACACGCCGCCATGGAGCTTGGCGATGTTGTTGATCAGCTCCATGATGACCACCGTCTTGCCTACGCCCGCCCCGCCAAACGCCCCTACCTTGCCACCCTTGAAGAAGGGGCAGATCAAATCAATGACTTTAATGCCGGTGGGGAGCACCTGCGGCGAGGTGGACTGGTCCACCAGCGGCGGTGGCGGGCGATGGATCGGATAATACTTCTCCGCTTCCACCGGCCCGCGCTCATCCACCGGGTTTCCGGTTACGTCGAACATGCGGCCCATGACACCTTCACCGACGGGCACGGAGATCGGCCCGCCGCTATCAATAACTTCGAAGCCGCGTTTGAGGCCCTCGGTCCCGGACATGGAAATGGTCCGCACCGTGTTGTCCCCGACGTGCTGTTGTACTTCCAGGGTTATCTTGGTGGGTTGGTTCTGAACTTTGAACTCAGTGGTCAAAGCGTTGTAAATCGGCGGCAACGTGTCTCGAAACTCGACGTCCACCACCGGTCCGGAGACTCTAACAATTTTGCCTGTGTTCATATGCGTGCTCGCTTCAACCAGCTTGGCCGCCGGCGATGTCCAGTAATTCCTTGGTGATGTTGCCCTGACGGATCTTGTTGTATTCCAGGGTCAAATCCTTAATCAGGCTCTCGGCATTGTCGGTGGCATTCTTCATCGAAACCATGCGCGCGCTCTGCTCACTAGCCTTGGCGTTCAGCAAGACCTGATAGATGTAAATGTTGAGATAATGCGAAAGCAGATAACCCAGGACATACTCCGGACTGGGCTCAAACAGGGTCTCGCTGGTATCCGCTGCCAGTTTCTCTTCCAATTCGATCCCCGGGATCTGCAACGCTTTAATTTCGCCCACGGGAAGGTATTCGATGCAGACCGGTTCTTGGGTGAGGGTGTTGACAAAGCGGGTCGCGATAATTTGCACCTGATCTACTTCTTTTTTCAAAAAGAGGTCACGGGCGAATGCCGCAATCGCCCTGGCTTCCGGATACTGAGGCGAGTCGCTGTATGCAAACTCAGCAACGAGTTGTCGCCGTGTCCGGGCGACGAACTGCGAGGCCTTCCGCCCAGCCGTGATAAAGAGAGTTGACTGGGTATCGAACTGGGAAGCGAGGCGGAACAGATTGCTGTTCAGGGCCCCGCACAGCCCTTTATCCGCTCCCACCACGATGACCGCTCGCTTGCGGACCGGCCGCACGTCGAGCAGGGGGTGGCTGAAGTCTCTCATCCGTATGGTCGCCGCCCGTTGGATCCGGTACATCAGGTGCACAAAGGGACGTCCGACGAGCGCGGCGTCCTGCGCCTTGCGCATCTTCGAGGCGGCCACCATCTGCATCGCCCTGGTGATCTGCGCGGTGCTGCTGACCGACTTTATCCGTCTTCGCAATTCGCGGGGACTGCTCATTTCCAGGTCTCTTTGAACTGGTCGGCCGCGGCCTTCAACTCGGCGTTCAATGCATCATTGAGGGTTCCCTGTTTGGCAATATGTTTGAGCAATTCGGGCTTGCGGGTCGTGAGGAATTCCGTCAGGGTCTGCTGGAACTCCTTGACCCGGTCCACGGGCACATCATCAAGATAGCCGTGTTGAACCGCCCAGAGCACAGCCACCTGAATTTCGACCGGCAGCGGGTTGTATTGTGGCTGCTTGAAGATCTCCATGATGCGCTTGCCGCGGTCGATCTGGGCCTGGGTCTTGGCATCCAGCTCTGAGCCGAACTGCGCGAAGGCGGCTAATTCCCGGAACTGAGCCAGGTCACCCTTAAGCTGCCCGGCGACCTGTTTCATGGCCTTCAGCTGCGCCGCCGAGCCGACCCGGGATACCGAGAGGCCGACCGATATGGCGGGACGCATCCCCTGGTAGAACAGATCCGTTTCCAGATAAATCTGCCCATCGGTGATCGAGATCACGTTGGTAGGGATGTAAGCGGAAACGTCGCCGGCCTGGGTTTCGATAATCGGCAGGGCAGTGAGCGAGCCGTTGCCATACTTTTCTCCAACTCTCGCTGCCCGTTCGAGCAAACGGCTATGGAGGTAGAAAACGTCGCCGGGAAACGCCTCACGCCCCGACGGCCGCTTCAGCACCAGGGAGACTTGCCGATAGGCGACGGCGTGCTTGGACAAATCGTCGTAGACGATCAGCGCGTCCATGCCATTGTCCATAAACCACTCCCCCATGGCCGCCCCCGCGAAGGGAGCCAGATACTGATTGGTGGCCGAATCGGCGGCAGGGGAGGCCACGATGATGGTGTAGGGCATGGCCCCCGCTTCTTCGAGAACCGAAATAAGGCGGGCGATGCTGGATTGCTTCTGACCGATTGCCACGTAGATGCAGTACAGGGGGCGATAGTCTTTGTCTCCGGCGGCTTCCGCCGCTTTGTTGAGGCGGGCCTGGCTAAGGATGGCGTCGATGCAGATACTGGTTTTGCCGGTCGAGCGGTCACCAATAATCAATTCGCGCTGGCCGCGTCCGATGGGAATCATGGCATCGATGGGCATAATTCCCGTCTGCACCGGTTGCCGGATGGGACTGCGCCGCAGGATGCCGGGAGCCATTTTTTCGACCGGGTAGGCAACATCACTCTTGATCGGTCCTTTGCCGTCCACCGGTTCGCCCAGCGTGTTCACGACGCGCCCCAGGAGGCCCTTACCGACGGGCACCTGCAGCAGCTTGCCGGTGGTGCGAACCTCGTCGCCCTCTTCGAGCTGGGTGTAGTCCCCGAGAATGATCACGCCGACTTCGGTTTCGTCGAGGTCCAGCGCGATCCCGGTGATACCATGCCCGAGGTCGAGCATCTCGTTGAGCATGGCGTCGGTCAGACCTTCCACCTTCGCGACACCATCCCCGATTTCCCGGATGACACCCACGTTCTGCCGGGTTGGCGTGGTCTTAGCGCTGGCAATTTGAGCTTCGATCTCCTGCAGCAGGTCGGCCATACGAAATTCACTCCGATGTGTTCACGAAAAGTTTCGAACCAGAATTCGGAATCCTACCTTTTCGCTCAACCGATTTCAAAAACGCTTCTCGAGGGCCACCAACCCAGCCCTCACACTGCCGTCATAAACATCGCTGGCCACCCGGATGCGCATCCCGCCGATCAGCGCCGGATTCTCTGCAAACGAGGTAGTGATCCCGGGGCCATACAGGCGTTCCAGGCTAGCCTGGACCTGAGTGCGCAAGTCCGCAGGCAACGGCCGGGCACTCTCGACGTCCGCCGTGTGCCGGGTGCGGTCGATTTTCACCAGACGGCGGAACTCCGCCAGCAGGTCCATGTAACCGCGCTGCCTGGCCTGGAGGACGCGTCGTACTGCCTGGTTCACTCGCGCCTCATCCAGCATTCCATTGACCAGACACAAGCGGAAGAGCTGCTTGGCTTGACGGCGGGCTTGTGCGGTCTTCTTCATGTTTCCCGAGTCGACTACGCGGAGAGTTGTTTGGCCGTTTCCTCAGCCAGGCGGCGCTGATCGTCAGGCGTGAGGATCTTGCCGGTCACCACGGCAGTGGTCTGCACGACTAAATGGCCCATATCGCGCTTGAGCTGGGCAAGCATTCGGGCGTAGTCCTGGTCCGCTGCCTCGCGGGACTTGGCGATGATCTGCTCGGCGGCCGCAATCGCCTTCTGGCTCTCCTCTGCCTGAACTCGTGCGGCCGCGGATCGGGCTTCCTCGATCAACCGGTTCGCCTGGGCATTGGCCTGCATCATGATTTCCTGGTGGCGAGCCTCGGCCTGGGCGAGTTCGGCGGCAATTTTCTCCGTATTGGCCTGTCCTTGCGCGATCTGTTGGCGCCGTTCTTCCAACATGTTCAGGACCCGCTTATAGGCAAATCGGTATAGCAGCAAACAGACAATACCGAAGCTGACCATCTGGGCAATGAGGTGAGGCCAGTCCACACCGAAAGTCCGGGCAATCTCTTCGACTTGCCCTCCGTCATTCATGGTCGCCAGCAACGCCAGAACATTCATGATCGCCCTCTCCTGTGCTGTGGGCGCCGGTTCGCATTGTGTGCGCCGTGCAAGCGCTGTTTCCCTACTTCACCAGGAACAAGGCGTAGAAAACAATTGCCTCAGCGAAGGCAATCGCGAGAATGGACTGCACCAGGATGGGAGTCGACGCGCTGGGATTACGTCCCACCGCTTGCGAAGCGCCCATGCCAATCAAACCGACGCCAATGGCTGCGCCAAAGGCTGCCAGGCCCACGTGCAAGCTTCCGGTCATGTCATTGCCCCTTTCTTTTCCGTCGACTCCCATGATGGAACACGGTGAGCCGTCGAATTCACACCTTAACTGCTTTCCTTAGCCTCGTGCTGACAGATCAACATCGTGAAAACCGCAGTCAACAACATAAAGACCAGCGCCTGGACCAGACCCATGAGCAACTCCAGGAAATAAAAGGGAATTGGCACGAGCCAGCCCAAGCCGGGTACCAGATTGGCCATGGCCTCCAACATGTTCTCGCCGGCGAAAACGTTGCCGTAAAGACGGAAGCCCAGAGAGACGGGTCGGAACAATATGGACACGACCTCCAAACAACCCGCCGCGAAAAACACAGCAATCATCAGGATCTTTAACAGGCCAGTGGTGTCGCCCTTGGGCGCGAATAGCTCCTTCAAGAAGCCGATCGGACCCACCTCCTGGAGCGCCCAGACGATCCAGCAGGCAAAGAAAATCAGGGCCATGGCGAAGGTCATGTTGACATCGGCGTTGCCCCCGCGCAGCAAAGGCTGGTCGATCCTGAAGCCTTGAGGAGTCTGGTGCCCCCAGCCGACGGTGCCGACCCCGGGAATGAGGCCTACCCAATTGGTGGCAAGGATGAAGATAAAAATGGTGGCAAAAAACCAAAAGGTTTTTTCCGCCAAGTGCCGACCCATGATCTTCTCGAGAAAGCCCTCCAGGCCTCCAACCAGCCATTCCAGGAAATTCTGGGCCCCGCTTGGAACCAGCTGCATGTTGCGCGTCGCGTAGTGGGCAAACACAATCAGCCCCAAGGCCACGATCCACGTAACCACCATGGAATTGGTGATGGGAAACCCTCGCAGACGCGTGACTTCCACCGCGCTTTGCGGAAGGCCGTGTTCCTTCTCTTCATGGTTGTTGGCAGGGGATTGGTCCAGAGCATCGGTCACGCGCTCCATCCTGACCATCCAGTCGGTTTTCGCCGAACACATCAAGCTCGGGCTCAGGATGATGTACGCCGTGATCAGAAGCAGCACAAGCTTCTTTCTCCCTCTGGCCGCGAGTTTGATGCGTGTTGCAGCGAGACTTAGCGCCCAGCCCGGATGAACGGGATACCTCCTCAGCGCAATCGCGTCCTTACTTGGAACGGCACCCTCGACCGGATTCACGGATGATCCCCCGACATTGACTTGCCTCCCACCGACAGCTGCGAGGTTTTGCTTGAGCACTTCCTCTACGCAAATGCTGCCGGCGCAGAGGTGAAGGTGTCTTTCCCGGCCTTCTGATAGCCAACCAGGGTGAAGTACAAAGCGCGGTCAAAAAACTGGTTGAGCGAACGCAGTAAGTTCACGCCGCCCCAAAACTCAACCGGTTCGTCCAGTAGGCACTCTTGCTGGATGTATTCCCAGAGATAGTCGCGAGCAATACACACGGCCCAAAACAAGTTACTGAATGGGACGCCCTGTTGGGCTCGCCGAATCCCCAGCACCGAGTAGTGTTGCTCAACGACGGAATCCGTTTCAGCGGCCAGCCAGTCTGTCAGATCAAGATAGATTTGCAGTGCGTATCGCTTGTGTTCTTCCGCCGGCACCTTCTGCAACAGGGCGCCGCAGCGCTCCGAGTTCCGGATCTTCTGCAGCATCCCCTCCGACATCCGGTCCGCGTTCGTCTTCATGTGTTGGACTAGCTTAAGGGGACGCATTCTTGCTCCTTAATTCATGGACCGGTACTCGGTGGTTCCTACTCTCTCCCAAGCAGCAAGCCTAGCCACGGCAGAGACGACAGTATACTGGCAAAATTGACAGTGTCATCGCACCGATGACATGTGGTTGAAACACGAGACGCCGAACAGGTGGGCCGCAGAGCTAACTTTGGACGGAACGACCGCTGTCGCCACCGCACCCTACA
This sequence comes from Terriglobales bacterium, assembly GCA_035623795.1. Taxonomy (GTDB): domain Bacteria; phylum Acidobacteriota; class Terriglobia; order Terriglobales; family Acidobacteriaceae; genus DASPST01. The sequence continues at coordinate 106,356 of DASPST010000021.1, read as the reverse complement.
AGCACGATTGCGAAATGACTGCCAGGAAAATCCTGAGATTGGACCTGCCCTTCTTAAAGGACCATCTTCGCGATCAGGAGTCCGATAACCACAGAAGACAGTGTGGCCACCATTCCAGGAAGCATAAAGCTGTGGTTCAAGACGTACTTGCCGATGCGCGTTGTGCCCGTCTGGTCAAAGGAAATGGCCGCCAGCATGGTGGCGTAGGTGGGCAGAAAGAAATAGCCATTGACGGCCGGAAACACGGCGATCAGAATCGGAGTTCCGAGCCCCAGCGCGATGCCCACGGGCATCAGGGTCACCACGGTTGCCGCCTGACTGGCCAGCAGGATCGAAAGCACGAAGAGTCCCACCGCAAAGATCCAGGGATGCTGTTGGATCTCCCCAGAAATACTGCGGATAATGAACTGCCGGTTACCCTCGAAAAATGACGATCCCAGCCAGCCCAGGCCGGCGATGGAGATCAGTGCCACCATACCCGCTTGCATGATGCTACCCTTGACCGTCGCTGCTGGAGACGCGCGAAACAGCAGCATGTTGATACCCGCCGCCGCCAGCATCACGATCATGATGGCAGGGGCCAGTTCCAGCTGTTCTAGGGTCTCCTGACCATTCGCCATCGTTGCGTACGAAGGCCGCAACGAAGGGAACAGCCCGAGCGTCACCACCAGTACCGCCGCCAGGAGAAATACGGCGACCGAGCCCCGTGCCCGTCTCAGGTCGGTGCCTTCCAGCGCAACGGCTGATGCTGGAGCCTCGATTAATCCCTTCGCCAAACGATCCTGATAGAGCGGATCATCCTTCAGTTCCGGCCCCTTCCACATGACCGCGAGCGCTCCCAGCAAGCTGCCCAGCAAGGTCGAAGGGATACAGATCAGCAGGATGGTCTCGAGGTGCACACCCGCCGGAGTTAGTAGTCCGAGCAACGCTACCGTGGCAGCGGAGATGGGCGAAGCCGTGATCGCCTGCTGCGAGGCGATGGTGGCGATCGAGAGCGGGCGCTCGGGACGAACTCCCGCCTTGCGCGCGACCTCGGCAATCACCGGCAGCAGTGCATACACAATATGGCCTGTGCCCGCTGCCAGAGTGAAGACGTAGGTGACGAGGGGAGCTACCAGCGTGATTCCCGCGGGCCAAATCCGGAGGGCCCGGTCGGCAACGACGATGAGGTAATCCAGACCGCCTGCTGCCTGCATGGTGGCTGCGGCGGTGATGACCGCAAGGATCATCCCCAGAACGGTGCGGGGAGGCACTCCGGGTGGGAGGCCAAAGACAAACACCAGCACGACGAGGCCGATCCCGCCCACCGTTCCCAGAGCGATCCCCCCCAGACGAGCCCCGACAAAAATGCACAGGAGGACAACCAGCAGTTCCAGCCAGATCATGAGGCCGCGTTACCGCCCTCCCGCCCCCGTCATCACCTTCGGATCGAGCACGGTGGCGATCTGCTCTTCTGACAGCAATTTCTTCTCCCGCACCAGCTGGACGATGCCCTTGCCGGTCTTCAGGGCCTCCGCCGCGAGTTGGGTCGCTGTGTCGTAGCCCAGCAATGGATTCAGGGCGGTCACGACACCAATGCTATGCTCAACGTACCTACGACACACGTCGCTGTTCGCCGTGATGCCTTCCACGCAGTGCTGCCGCAGGGTGTCAGCGGCATTCATGAACATCGTCTGCGACTCGAGAATGCAATACGCGATGATCGGCTCCATGACGTTGAGTTGCAGTTGACCGGCTTCGGCAGCCAGGGTTACGGCCAGGTCATTCCCGATAGCCCTGAAGCAGACCTGGTTCACCACTTCGGGAATCACAGGATTCACCTTGCCGGGCATAATGCTGGAGCCGGGCTGCATGGCCGGGAGGTGGATCTCGTTCAACCCGGTGCGCGGCCCGGACGAGAGAAGTCGCAAGTCGTTGCAGATCTTCGATAGCTTGATCGCCAGGCTCTTCAGAGCAGAGGAGAATAGAACAAACGGTTGGGTATCCTGCGTAGCCTCAACCAGGTTCAGCGCCAGTTTTATCGGCTTGCCTGTGATCTTCGCGAGGTGATTTACGCAACGTTCGGCATACCCGGCAGGTGCGTTCAACCCCGTTCCAATGGCGGTGCCACCCATATTGACCTCATAGAGCACCGTCTCGATGCGCTCCAGGGCAAAGATCTCATTGTCCAGGCTCTCCGCAAATGCGTGGAACTCCTGGCCCAAAGTCATGGGCACCGCATCCTGCAGTTGGGTGCGTCCCATCTTGATTACGTCGCGGAACTCGTCACCCTTAAGGTGGAAGGCGGCGACCAGTTTACGCAGTTGTGTGATCAGCTTGGCGTTGAGCAGGAAAATGGCAACGTGTAAGGCCGTCGGGTAGGCGTCGTTGGTGGATTGCGAGCAGTTTACGTGGTTGTGCGGATCGCAGTGCTGATACTGTCCCTTCGCGAAACCCATGAATTCCAGGGCGCGGTTGGCGATCACCTCATTGGCTGCCATGTTGGTCGAAGTACCGGCCCCGCCCTGGATCAGATCGACCTTGAATTGGTCATGCAGTCGTCCGTCCATGATCTCCTGGCAGGCGCCTTCAATCCCATGGAGAACCGCTTCCCCGAACTGCTTGCATTCGGAGTTTGCGCGTGCCGCGGCCAGCTTCACTATGGCCAGGGCCCGAATCAGATCGGGATACTGAGAGATGGGAACCTCAGAAATACGGAAGTTCTCCAGAGCTCGGGCGGTTTGCACGCCATAGTAAGCGTCATCAGGAATAGTCTTTTCGCCAAGAAGATCGTGCTCGGTGCGCATGTCCGCCTCCTCCACTTGATCGGTCCCGACTGGGCACAGATCTCGTTCGCCTCACAGTAATGAAGGTGTGCCGCACGTCCAACTGTCAGAACTGCCAGTGTTGGCGTGGCTGCTCGAGAGGGCTCGCAACCGAGGGGCTGCTGAACAGCGACGCCAGGGAAAAGTGAGCAAAGGAAATTACCAGCCGATCTTCGATCAGGCCGCAAACACTTGTCAGCGTGCAAACTTGCATATGGCAGGTAACAGCCGGCAGGCGCCAGGCCAATCCTGACATTGCAGTTGCGCTGTCACTTCTGCCAGTATGCACGGCTGCATTGGTTCTTTAACATTCCTTGCGTCATCCTCTATCGTCGAACAAAAGACCGATGAGCGCAAGATTCGTGATACTGGTTTAGGATGCGTTGCCTTGGTGTACGGGAAGAAACGCAAGCTGGACAACCCGCAGCCTCTGGCAAACCAAGTGCTTGAACTGGCTGGCACACAGTTCCGCCCTAAGCCTCAAGGCCGTCTGATTCAGATATTGTTCCCTTCGGCCAGAAATTGACGGATCTGGGTCGCCAACTATTCGAGCACGAACGAGTTTTGACCCATGGCGCGTGAAGCGGAGGGATTCATGAAAGCCAACCACAGGATTTTCTTGGTACTGACCATCCTTATCGCTCTGGGCTGCGAGCATTCCGCGGCCCAAGAGAAGAAGCTTCCCAACATCGTGATCCTGGCCACCGGCGGCACCATTGCCGGAGCGGCGGCTACGGGAACGCAGGCGGCCTATACCTCAGGCGCAGTAACCATAGACGCGATGCTGGCGGCGGTTCCCGGTATCAAGGATCTCGCCAACATCAAAGGGGAGCAGATCTCCAACGTGGGATCGCAAGACATGACGCTGGACATCATGCTTACGCTTGCCAAACGGATCAATGGATTGCTGGCACAACCGGAGGTCGACGGCATTGTTGTCACCCACGGCACCGATACCATGGAAGAAACTGCCTTCTTTCTCAACCTGGCGGTGAAAAGCGAAAAACCCGTTGTGTTGGTGGGCTCGATGCGCCCCTCCACAGCGGTCAGCGCCGATGGACCTTTGAACCTGTTCGACGCTGTCGGCGTTGCCGTGGACCCCAACTCGGCGGGCCGCGGCGTCCTGGTCGTGATGAACGACTGGATCCATGGAGCGCACTCGCTCACCAAGACGAGCACAACGGCGATCCAGACCTTCATGTCTCCGCTGCGTGGTTTGGTGGGCGTTTCCAGTTACGGCAAAAACGATTTCTACAACCGTCCGCAGTGGACACACACCACGGCGAGTGAGTTCGACATATCCAACGTGACCCGGCTACCTCGCGTCGACATACTCTATGCCTACGCCGATATGGCTGCTGATCTGATCGACGCCTCGGTGGCGAATGGCGCCCACGGCATCGTCATCGCCGGAGTGGGCAACGGCAACATGAATAAGGCTTCCCTGGAAGCCGCGGCGAGAGCCGCCCAGAAGGGTGTGGTTGTGGTCAGAAGCAGCCGGGTGGTGACGGGAACTGTCGGGCGCAACGTGGAAGTCAACGATGATCAGATGAACTTTGTGGCCTCCGATGAGCTCAACCCGCAAAAGGCCAGGATTCTTCTGATGCTGGCGCTGCTCAAGCCCCGCACTACGGGTGAGATCCAGAACCTCTTTTATACCTATTGACGAACAAGGCATGCCCCAGTCGAAGGTGCGGGGTGCGAGAGGATTGCCAGCGGGGTTTGAGAGGCGACGACCGGGATTGAACTACGAAGCCTTGGCCTTCTGCCCCGAACCGGTGTAGGGCCCCGCTCGTGGGATCGTAGTTCTTGCGAACAGCCGACTGCTGGGCACCCGCAAAGTCACACGGGGATGGCTCGAACAGCGCTGATTCGGTTCCCAGACCACTCCAAGAAGCACAAAGAGGTCCCCTATGAACGCCCGGGCCATTATCTTGAGTTTCACTATTCTCTTTGCTGTGCCTCTCCTCGCGCGGGAAAAGACCGACGTGTTGGTCATGAACAATGGTGACCGGATGACCTGCGAAGTCAAAGGGCTCGATGCCGGCGTGTTGTACGTCAGCTTCGATTACATCGACGGCACAACCTCGGTTGACTGGTCCAAGGTAGCGCGCTTGGAGAGCACGCAACTGTTTGTCGTAAAGACTGAGGACGGTTCCGTGTATACGGGGAGGCTTAAGACCCCAGAAACGGGTGCTGGCCGGCCTGTCGAAATCCACGTAGCGGAAACTCACGGGCAGGAGAAGGTAATTGACCGGTCGCAGATCGTCCAAATGATTGCCACTTCCGACCGATTCTGGCAGCGATTCAACGGCGCCCTTAACTTGGGATTCATTTATTCCAAGGGCAACCAATCCACACAGTACAGCCTCGGCTCGGACCTGGCCTACGTTCGTGAACGCTGGGGCGCTCAAGGCAGCTTCGATTCCAACCTTTCCTCCAGCGCCGGGGTCAGTGCTTCCACGCGAAACTCGCTCAATGTGAACGCGTTTCGTTTGTTGCCTAAAAACAATTGGTTCTACTCCGGAGTCGGCGACTTCCTGCAGAGCTCGGAGCAGGGCATCACGCTGCAAAGTACCCTTGGCGGCGGCGTCGGGCGCTATTTAAAGAACACAAACCGCATGAGCATCTCGGTGCTGGGTGGTGCCGCCTGGCAAGGCACCAGCTATCAGATGTCGCTGGTTCCCGTGGGCAAGCAGAACCTAGTGGCGGCGTTGATCTTTTCCGAGGCCAAGCTCTTCCGCTTCAGCAAAACGAATCTAACCGTGAGCGCTGCTCTTCTGCCCGCCCTCTCCGATCCGGGACGGGTTCGTTTCAACACGAACGCGTCTTATTACATCAAGCTGTTCAGCGATCTGAAATGGAATATTTCGTTTTACGGCAACTGGGATAACCGGCCGCCGCCCGGCTTTTCCGGCAGCGATTACGGAACCAGTTCCGGGCTCAGCTGGAGCTTTGGCCTGAAATGAGTCAGGGTGTGGGGAAGAAGTGTACCGTCTTTCCGGTAATGGTGAGGGAGCATGGGTTCAGGTCTCCACGATCTGACCCTGCGCCGGCAGCTGGGGCGACAAACCAAAGCGCCGCTGGATTTGGGCACGCAAAGCCTTCCGTGGATCATCTTCGCCGTGGGTAAGGATGACTCGCGGCTTGGACGCAGCAAGAGGGGCAAGCCACTTGAGCAAGTCGCTCTGCCCGGCATGGGCACTGAATCCATTGAGGGTGTGAACCGTTGCCCGCACGGAAACTTGTTCTCCGTACAGGGAAACCGACTTGGCTCCTTCCACCAGCCGCCGGCCCAGTGAGCCATGCCCTTGATAACCCACGATCAGCACCCGCGTGTTTTCTCGAGGAAGGTTTTCGCGGAAGTGGTGAAGAATGCGCCCGCCATTGCACATACCTGCACCTGCCAGAATCAGGCACGGTCCGTCAACCTCGTTCAGACTCTGGGACTCACGTGCCGTGACACTTGCGTGAAACCAGGTTTTGTCCAGCGGCAGCAATCCGCGCCTCTTCCAGGCGAGCAGCTCTTCGTCAAACAGGTCCGGATGCTTGACCATGGCCTTGCCGGCCTCGATCGCCATCGGACTATCGAGGTAAACACGAAACGGTCTTACCATCTCCCGGCGAAACATCACGGCCAGGTGGTAGAGAATCTGCTGGGAACGCCCCACGGCGAAGCTGGGCACGAGAATCTTGCTTCTAGCCTCGGCTGCCTGTTTCACCAGTTCCTCGAACTCGGCCAGGGTGTCGGAGTAGGGCCGGTGGTCGCGGTCACCGTAAGTGGACTCCAGGAAAACCAGGTCGGCGCGCGGCAGGGTTTCGAACTGCCGAACAATAGGTAATGTCGTCGGGCCAAGGTCCCCAGAGAAGACCACGGTTCGGCTGTGCGCGTCTTCCTTGACCGTCAATTCGATGCTGGCCGACCCCAGCATATGGCCAGCCTCAATCCACCGGGCGGTCAGACCGTCAGCGATGGCAACGGGTTCTCGGTAGGGCACGGCCCGCGCCAGTCGGCGAAAGGGTTCCACATGCTCCGGGGCGTAGAGGGGTTGGGCAGGCCATCCCGCGGAGGAGCCTTTCCTTCGATTGATCCGTTGCGCGTCCTGGGCTTGCAGTCGTGCCGAATCGCGGAGGATCAGGTCAGCCAGGTCGATCGTGGCAGCGGTCGCGAAAATCCGGCCGCTGAAGCCATGCTTCACCAGCAAGGGCACGCGGCCGGTGTGGTCGAGGTGGGCATGCGTCAGCAGAATCGCATCCAGCTTGGAAAGGTCGACCCCGGGGGGCAGGCGATTCTTGGCCTCTGACTTCTTTCCGCCTTGGAACATGCCAGCGTCCACCAGCACCTTGGCGTGTTCTGTATGCACGAAATAGGCTGATCCCGTGACCTCCCCGCCGGCGGCACCGACAATCTTGATCTTCATGGTTGCTCCCCCTGGATCGGGTGCAGTTGGTTGCGGAGTGCCCGAGGCAGGCTGCGCACGACCAGTTCGACCGCCTCCTCGGCTGAGTCTGTAATCCGGGCAAACCCGACCTCGTCGGCGCCGAATACACCCTGGTCCACCATGAACAATAGGAAATCACGCAGGCCCCGCCAGAATCTGCGGCCCACCAGGATCAGCGGAAAAGGGCCGATCTTGCCGCATTGCACCAGGGTGGCGGCCTCAAATAGTTCATCGAGTGTGCCGAGACCTCCGGGCAGAACAATATAGGCGCACGAATACTTGACCAGCATGACCTTGCGCACGAAGAAGTAGTGAAATTCGACGTTTTCATCGATATAAGGATTGGGTTTCTGCTCGTGCGGCAGGGTGATGTTGAGCCCGTACGAGGTTCCGCCGGCCTCGCGTGCACCACGGTTGGCAGCCTCCATCGCTCCCGGGCCACCACCGGTGATCACGGTTAGGCCTCGCTCGGCAAGTTTTCGCCCGACTTGTCGGCCCAGTTCATAGTACGGATGAGTTGGCTTGAATCGCGCTGATCCGAAGACCGTAACTGCCGGGCCAAGCTTGTGCAAGCGGCGGAAGCCCCGGTCGAATTCCGCCAGGATCCGCTTCATCCGGGCCCGTTCCCGCTCAAGGGTTCGCGGCTGCATGAGAAAGTGCCGTTCGCGTTGGGCAGGGTCTGATTCGCTCAAGGGCAGCTCGTAGGGAGTGAAGCCCGCCTTTTGCCAGTGTTTCCGCCAAGCGCGTTCCCACTCGATCGTCGATTTTCTTGGTTGCACTGGTGTCCTCGCAGCCTTACCTAATGCCTCACCTCGCCCTCCTGGCTCGGTCGTTCCCCTGGGAGAGGGGTTGCGTACACGCCCTCGAAGGCTGAGGTTACGTGAAGGAGTTCGGAGCGGAGAACTGTTTGAATTGACAGTGGGCCTGAGTGTAGGCCGAGGGTGGGAACGTGCGTCTGCTCATGGGCGCCTGTTTCGAAGGGATCCTGAGCCAGCTGGTTGTCAGAATCGCAGCTCGGGGCCCAGGCTGACGTCACCTTGGGAACTGAGAGTGCCGCCCAAACGGATGACACAACCGGCTCCACAGATGAAGGCATTGACTTCCGGGTTGACCCAGACCGGCAACCACTCCGCTTGAATTCTGAACCCCAGGTGGCGGTTGGGGAAGATTTTGAAGCCTCCCCCGATGCCAAAGGAGAACCGGGTAAAGCTACTTGTGTCCGCGCTGCCCGAAACATGAGTGCCGCCCACGCTGGCCATGATGAAGACTCTGGTCCGCCCCTGCCACGGTTCGAGAATGTATTCGTGGGTGAAATCCCCGTGAAACTGGTCCAAGGTCACCTGCGGGGTGGAAGGGACCACGACAGCGCCTTGGACGTGCGTCTGTGTATCCTGCCTAGTCCAGCGGAATTCGATCAGGTCCTCTTCGTCGAGGCGCACTCCGAATGCGAAACCGTAGCTTGGACTCGCCTCGAGCACAACTCGAGGCAGCGTGACGCCCTCCATCCCGGGCTGGCCCGTGAAAGTGATGCTAGTCCGATATCCCAGCAGTGGTGTTAAATCGAAACGCAACCGCTTGGGTTGGTCCTGCTCCTGAGCAGGGAGAAACTGCGACATCACAATCAGCGTCAGTCCGATGGTGCACCATTGCCGAATGTCGCACCCGCCTTCCCCTTCGGGGAGTTCTCACTCGATAGGTCGCTAGCCGCAGAACCCGATGCATCTCCGGTCTGAGTAACCTCTGGGGCTGCCCGTCGTGGGTTCGATGCCAGGTGGGTTATAGCACTCCATCCTGTCTGATCCGGGGGAGGGGGACCGCTGTAGTGAGCGACTTCGCGCCGCCCGCGGCTGCACGTCCCGCCTAGGACAAGGCTGACTCTCATCTGCCAGAGATTCAACTGGAATAACTGACAGGCGTCCCGGCGGATGTGCATGTTTCGCTTCCGGCACAGACTGTTACTTCTGCCAGTTTGCTGCCCTCAGCCCACCGGGTAGGCTTGGCGAGCAGGCGTTTGGTATAGTGTCCGGCTTGTCGACTCCCGGTCGGAGCGAGACACCCGTGGTCTCCGAGAACCTCATTATTCTTTAGGAGTGTGCTATGCAACCCCGACACGAATTTCACCCTGATGGTCAGCGCACGACGGATTCGAAACAACGGACACCGGCAAGTGCAGGGTTTCGGCGAAACCCGTACAGCGTAGCCACTCTGAGCTTGCTCTTCCTCGTGCCGCTGTGTGGGTGCGGCAAAAAGGAAGTCGTGGTGCAAGCTGCCCCTCCTGAAGTACAGGTGGCCGAGGTTGTACAGCAGGACGTCCCCGTCTACAACGAATGGGTTGCGCAATTGAACGGCCCAGTAAACGCCGACATCACTCCGAAAGTGCAGGGCTACCTGCTCCGACAGAACTACCAGAATGGCTACTTCGTCCAGAAGGGCCAGCTTCTGTTCGAGCTCGACCCCCGTCAGTACCAGGCTGAGCTGGATCAGGCCAAGGCGGAGTTAGGTCGTGCCGAGGCCAATCTTGCACGGGCCGATGCCGATGTCGAGCGCGACACCCCACTCGCCGCCCAAAGGGCAATCCCGCAGAAGGACCTCGATACCGACCTGGCCAATCAGAAGGCGATGAGGTCCGAGGTGCAGTCCAAAAAGGCTGCCGTGGCAAATGCAGATCTCAATCTCGCGTGGACCAAGATCTATTCGCCCATCGATGGCATTGCCGGAGTGTCCAATTCGCAGATCGGGGACCTGGTGGGGACCACCACCAAAATGACGACGGTCTCGCAAGTGAATCCGATCTGGGCGTATTTCAGCGTAAGCGAAACCCTTTTTCTGGGTTTTGCCAAACAAATAACCGGAATCATTAGCGGCGAGGTCAGCCACTCCTCACTCGGCAAAATGCCGGTGGAGTTTATCCAGTCCAATGACATTCCTTATCCCCGAAAGGGCAAGGTCATCTACGTGAATCGTCAGGTCGGCACGCAGACGGGAACCATCCAGATGGCGGCCGAATTTCCCAACCCGGATGCCGTGCTTCGTCCTGGCGGCTTCGGCCGCCTGCGCATGAAGACCAGCGACTTCAAGAACGCCCTGCTGGTCCCGCAGCCCGCGGTCATCGAAATCCAGTCGCAGTACCAGGTCATTGTGCTCACGCCTGACAACAAAGCCATGTTTCGGCCGGTCAAGGTAGGAGACCGGGTTGGAGCGAATTGGGTCGTTACGGAAGGCCTGAAGCCAGGTGATCGGGTTGTGGTCGAAGGAATTCAAAAGGTGCAAACGTTTGCCGCGCAAGCTCCACAGTTGGCGAAAGAAGGCTTTCCGGTCGTTCCCAAGCCGTACGCAGCCCAGGCGGGCGGGAGCAACTGATCATGTCGAAATTCTTCATCAATCGGCCCATCGTCGCGATTGTGATTGCCATCCTGATGGTCATGGTCGGCATTGTCGCGATGCTCGGCCTGCCGACGGCACAGTTCCCCAACATTGCCGATCCCGTGATCCAGGTGAAAGCCACCTACCCTGGTGCTGACGCGCAAACCATTGGTGAGTCGGTGGCCACTCCGATCGAGCAGCAGATGTCGGGTGTCAGCGGCATGAACTACATGTATTCGTTGAGCGCCAGCTCCGGCGGAGGCATGACGCTCTACGTCGATTACAAGCTGGGGACCGACGTCAATACCGACCAGATTCTGGCGCAGATGCGGACCGGGCAGGCCAACTCGCAATTGCCCAGCGAGGTGGTGCAGCAGGGTGTGTTGGTGCAGCCGGGCACAACGGCTCCCTTCATGCTGCTCGACATTTACTCTCCCACCGGGGCGTACGACAACATTTTCCTGGCCAACTACGCCACCATCAATTTGCAGTACGCGCTGACCCGTATCTCGGGCGTCTCCCAGGTCCAGATCTTTGGCGCCGGGCCCTATGCGATGCGTATCTGGGTGAACCCCGACCGGCTAGCCAGCCTGGGCGTGACCGTGTCCGACATCACCAGTGCCGTCAAGGCTCAGAACAAGGTCAATCCCGCGGGTCAGATCGGCGGCGAGCCGGTTCCCCCGGGACAGCAGTTCACTTACAACGTGCGAGCTCCGGGACGGCTGCCCACGGCTGAGGACTTCGAACAGATCATCGTACGCGCGCAGCCCGACGGCTCGGTCCTGCGCCTCAAAGATGTCGCACGCGTAGAACTGGGATCGCAATACTATTCCTACTTGGCGCGCTTGGGAGTGGCGCCCGAAGAGGGCAAGTCCTCTGCACCCACCCAGCCGGCAGCCCTCATTGCCCTCTACCTGACCCCGGGCAGCAATGCCCTCGACACCAGGGCGGCGGTCCTCAAGATGATGGAGGAGGCAAAGGGGCGATTCCCCCAGGGCCTGGACTACATCGTAGCGCTCGACACCACACTGGCAGTCAGCGAGGGCATCCACGAAATTTACAAGACTCTTTTCGAAGCCTTGGTGCTGGTTATCCTGGTTGTCTATATCTTCCTGCAGGGGTGGAGAGCGACGCTGATTCCTCTGCTGGCGGTTCCCGTCTCGTTGATTGGAACCTTTATGGTTTTCCCTTCGCTCGGTTTCTCCATCAATACCCTATCGCTGTTCGGGCTCGTACTGGCGATTGGTCTGGTGGTTGACGATGCCATCGTGGTCGTCGAAGCCGTGGAGCACCACATTGAACACGGGCTCTCCCCTCACGACGCGACCATCAAGGCGATGGAGGAAGTCTCCGGACCGGTGATTGCGATCGGCCTGATCCTGGCTGCGGTGTTTGTTCCTACGGCTTTTGTTCCCGGCATCACCGGCCAGCTCTACAAGCAGTTTGCCGTCACCATCGCCATCTCGGTGCTCTTCTCCGCGTTCAATGCTCTCACTCTCAGTCCGGCGCTGTCTGCATTGTTGCTGCGCCCGAGAAAGGAAGCGTGGGGACCGCTGGGCGCTTTCTTCCGCTGGTTCAACCGTGTCTTCGGGCGCGCCACCGACGGATATGTGAGTTGGTGCGGACACCTCATTCACAAGGTCGGCTTCGCGTTTCTGATGCTGGGCGTGCTGACCGTGGGGGCGGGTTTCTTCGGCAAGCGCCTCGCCAAGAGCTTTCTCCCCGACGAAGATCAGGGTTATGTCTATGCCGGTTTGCAACTGCCGGACGCTTCGTCGCTGCAGCGCTCCTCCGAGGCCGCGCGGGAAGCAGAGAAAATCATCATGGAGACGCCCGGCGTGCAGTACGTGAGCTCGGTGATGGGCTACAGCATGTTAAGCGGTGTCAACGCTACCTACAGTTCCTTCTTCTTCATCTCTTTAAAGCCGTGGGAAGAGCGTAAGACTCCGGAAACCAGTTATGAGGGAATCAAGGCCCACCTGCAGCGCGCACTTTCCAAGCTTCCGTCGGGTCTGGCGTTCTCCTTTCCACCACCGGCGATTCCAGGCGTAGGCACCTCCGGAGGCGCCACCTTCATTCTGGAAGACCGGTCAGGCAGCGGCATCGATTTCCTGGCCAAAAACGCGAAACTGTTTCTGGCGGAGGCCCGCAAACGTCCGGAGTTGTCCGGAGTCATGACCACGGCGCTGTTTGGAGTTCCCCAGGTTGGAGTCAACGTGGATAACGCCAAGGCGATGACCCAGCAGATCCAGCTGAGCAACCTGTACGAGACCGTGCAGACGTTCATGGGTGGTTCGTTGATTAACTACTTCAACCGCTTTGGCCTGCAATGGCAGGTGTACGTGCAGGCTGACGGTAAGTTCCGGACCGATGCGACCAATCTAGGCAGATTCCATGTCCGCAACGCGGCGGGTGACATGGTTCCGCTCAGTACACTGACCAGCACGTATCCCCGCAGTGGCGCAGAGTTCGTGATGCGTTACAACCTGTTCAACTGCGTGCAGATCAACACCGCGGCGGCTCCCGGGTACAGTTCCGGGCAAGCCATGGCCGCCCTGGAGGACGTCTTCCACAAAACCATGCCGAATCAAATGGGCTTCGACTATAGCGGCATGTCTTACCAGGAGCAAAAGGCCGCGCAGGGCGTTTCGGCCAGTACCATTTTCGGCCTGGCGTTCTTTGTCGTCTTCCTCATCATGGCAGCGCAGTATGAGAGCTGGACTCTGCCCTTCAGCGTGCTGCTCGGAGTCCCCATCGCTGTCTTCGGGGCTTTCGTCACTCTTTACTTCCGCCAGCTTGACAACAATGTTTATGCGCAGATTGGCCTGGTCATGCTCATTGGACTTTCCGCCAAGAACGCCATTCTGATCGTGGAGTTCGCCAAGCTGGAATACGAGAAGGGCAAGACGCTCACGGACGCGGCCCTGTCGGGTGCCAAGCTGAGACTACGACCCATCCTGATGACGGCATTCGCCTTCATCCTGGGTTGCGTACCGCTGTGGACAGCCTCCGGGGCGGGCGCCATCTCCCGCCAAGTACTGGGAACGGTGGTGATTGGCGGCATGATGGCAGCGTCGGTAATCGCCATCTTCTTCATACCCGTCTCCTTTGATGTTGTGGAGCGATTTGGCATCTGGATCTCGGGAGAGAAGAAACATGCGCACGGAGCGGCCGACAAGCCGGTTCTGGAGAAAGCGGGCGATGACTAGCGCCGGTCTGCTTCCGTTGAGGTTCCAGTGGATGTCGGGCGGCCAGGACCCGCCCGCTCCGGCAGGCGAAAGGGGACGAACATGATCCGCAGATGTTGGTTCATTGCCCTCTCCATGATGCTGCTCACTGGCTGCACTCTGGGCCCTAAGTACAAACGCCCGCCGGTGACCGTTCCTGACGCCTACCGGGGGCTGGCACCCGAAGCAGGCCCGCAGACCGCTGCTTCGATCGGCGACGAGAAATGGTGGAGGGTTTTTCAGGATCAGCAGTTGCAGGCGCTGATCCGGGAGGCCCTGGCCCAGAACTACGACGTTCGCATTGCGGCGACGCGCGTGCTCCAGGCGCAAGCTTCCCTAGGCATCACGCGCGCCGACCAGTTCCCAACCATCTCCGCGGGGGCATCGGCCCTCAACCAGCGCCTTCCCGCAACCAGAATTACGCCGGAGTTCGAAACCAGCCCCCTGCAAGTCAACCTCTCCTTGTTCTGGGAGCTCGACTTCTGGGGAAAGTTTCGCCGGGCAACCGAGTCGGCGCGAGCGAGTCTTTTGGCTACCGAATGGGGGCAAAAGGCGGTGATCTGGAGCCTGGTCAGCAATGTGGCCTCCGCCTATTTCCAGTTGCAGGAACTGGATTTGGAGCTGGAGATCTCCCAGCGGACCCTGGCGTCCCGCAAGGAATCGCTGCATCTGGTGGAGATCCGCGAAAAGGGGGGCACAACCTCCATGATGGACGTCCGCCAGTCCGAGGAATTGGTCTACACGGCGGCGGCGCAAATTCCGGACCTGGAGCGACGCATCGAGCAGCAGGAGAACTTCATCAGCATTCTGCTGGGCAGAAACCCCGGCCCCATTACGCGTGGAAAATCCCTGGTCGAGACTCAGATCTCGCCGACGGTTCCGGCGGGCCTGCCTTCTTCTATTTTAGAGAGGCGCCCGGATGTGCAGTCGGCGGAACAGCAGTTGGTCGCGGCGAACGCCCTGATTGGCGTGGCCAAAGCGGCATATTATCCGCAGATTGCGTTAACCGCGACCGGCGGTTTTCAGAGTGCGGCCTTGACCAATCTGTTCACCGGACCAGCCGGGTTATGGAGTTTCGGGGCCCAGCTGGCCCAGCCTATTTTCACCGCCGGACGGATTCGCTCGGGAGTGAAGTTGAGCGAGGCGCAACAGCAGCAAGCCCTTCTGGTCTACCAGCAATCCATCCAGCAGGCGTTCCGCGAGGTGTCGGACTCCCTGGTGGCCTACCGCCGGAACCAGGAGTTTCGGGCACAGCAGGAGTTGCTGGCCGCAGCGGCCGAGGATGCCATCCGGCTATCGAATGTTCGCTATCAGGGTGGCGTGACCAGCTACCTGGAAGTTCTGGATAGCGACACCCGCTATTTCAATGCCGCCATTGGCTTGGCGCAGGCGCAACTCAATGAACGCCTGGCGCTGGTCCAGCTGTACAACGCGCTTGGCGGTGGGTGGCAGCTGTAAGATCGAATTTCGGGCGATGGCCGGCGACTTGATCATGGACTCCAGATGCCGGCTCAAGGGCGATACCTTTGTCAGAGTGAAGCGCCATGAACAAGGGGACGATCCGAACCTGTTTCGTCACGGTTGTTTGGCTGCTCCTCCCACAGCTCATTGGTCCTGTGCCCGCACAGGCCAAACCTACATCGCCGACTCCGGCGACCACCCAGAATCAACCCGCCACCAGTGGCCAGGAGCTGGCAGAGGAGGTAGGCCCGCCGCCCGCCCAGGTGGTGATCGACGGTCGTCCGGTTCTAACCGTATACGAGCCGGTTGCCACGTTAACCCCCGAAGACCGGGCGATGGGAATAAAAAAACGTATCGTAGCCATCGCCGAGAGCAAGGCCGCTCTCGACTCCTTCCGTCTCCAGCCGCGTGAGGCATGGACCGAGATTGTCCTGGGTAATACCGTGATTCTGGCGGTCACGGACGCGGACGCCAGGATGGCGGGCAAGTCGCGCCAGCAACTCGCGCTGGAGGATGTGGAAGCCATTCGGCAGACGGTTGCGACCTACCGTCAGGAACACAGTTTGCGCCGCGTACTGAGGGACGTCCTCTACACCGCACTGGTCACCGTCTTGTTGTTGCTGGTGCTGTGGCTTATTCAGCGGGTGCGGGTCGCAATGCGCGACCGGATTCAGAGGTGGATTCAGAGCGCTGCGCATTTCGAAAAAAAGTCGGCTTGGCAAGTCTCCATTGCCTATTTTGGTCCGGTCACCTTGGCGGTGGGTGCATTTCTACGCTGGCTATTGATTCTTGCCCTGATCCAAGCCTACCTGACGCTCACACTGGGCTTCTTTCCTTTCACCCGCGACGTATCCATCACGGTGACGAAGTGGGTCTTCTCGCAGGTGAGTGAGCTGGCCCGTTCGGCTGTGAATTACCTGCCCAATCTGCTGGTCCTTGCCGTGATCGTGCTGATGACAAACTGCGCTATCCGGTTGGTGCGGTTGATTTTTGGCGAGATCGGCAGGGGAGAGTTGAAGATCCCTGGTTTCTACCCCGACTGGGCGGAACCAACCGCAAAGCTGATCCGGATGCTGGTACTTGTCCTGGCGCTGATCGTGGCTTTTCCTTACCTGCCGGGAGCCAAGAGTCCCGCCTTCCAGGGGATTTCCATTTTTCTCGGATTGTTGCTGTCCCTGGGCTCCTCCTCGGCGGTGGCCAACGCCATTGCCGGAGTCATTCTCACCTACATGCGCTCGTTCCTGGTCGGTGATTGGGTTCAGATTGGCGATACCACGGGAGAGGTCATCGAAAAGACGCTGCTGGTTACGCGCGTCCTTACCCCGAAAGCGGAGATCATAACCATTCCCAATTCGACGGTCATGAGCGGTTCCGTTAAGAACTACAGCGTCGAGGCCAAGAAGAACGGGGTGATCTTCCACACGACGGCGACCATCGGCTACGACGCCCCCTGGAGAACGGTTCACCAACTGCTCACCAGCGCGGCTCTGGCCACGCAGCATGTGTTGCGGGAGCCGGCGCCTTTCGTCCTGCAGACGGGCTTGGATGACTTCTACGTCGCCTACGAGCTCAATGCCTATACCGATGCTCCGCGGGAAATGCTGAACATTTTTTCGGAGCTGCACCAGAACATCCAGGACAGGTTTAACGAGGCCGGTGTCGAAATCTGCTCGCCGCATTTCTCTTCGTTGCGGGACGGGAACACAATCGCGATCCCCAAGCAATACGTCCCTCCCGATTACCGGGCCCGGGGCTTTCGGCTTAAGGCCGTTGAAACCGAGGACAAGTCGGAGGTAATGCCGAACCGCAGCGACTCTTCGAAGCCGGTTGGAACCTGACGGTTGCCGTTGCCGCAGGTGGGCAATCCCTGCCCCTGAAGGCCCGATGGAAGGGGCGCGATCACTGTTTCTTCTGACAGTATGCAAGTCCGGGCTCGTCCGCTAGGCTCGGCTGGAACGACTGCCGAGTGTAAGCGGGCCACGGTGGCCGCCCGGCCTGGGCACACAAAAAGAGCAAGGAGCGATGGCGCATGGATGAACAAAAAAACAACCACGGCGACAAGATGAGTAACAAGGAGTACATGAAGGAACTCCGCCGCCTGCAGGCGGAACTGTGCAAGCTGCAGGATTACGTCAAGTACAAGGGACTGCGCGTCATCGTCGTGTTCGAAGGACGCGACGCCGCGGGCAAGGGAGGCACGATCCGCGCCCTTACCGAGCGCGTCAGTCCGCGTGTCTTCCGGGTAGTGGCTCTGCCCGCCCCATCCGACCGGCAAAAGTCGCAGATGTATATGCAGCGCTACATGGAGCATTTTCCCGCGGCAGGGGAGATCGTTATCTTCGACCGCAGCTGGTACAACCGGGCGGGCGTAGAGTACGTGATGGGTTTCTGCACCAAGGAGCAGCATCGTCTGTTCCTCGATCGTGCTCCCCTGATGGAGAGGTACATCGTGGACGGCGGAATCATTCTCCTCAAGTACTGGCTTGAGGTGGGCAAGAAGGAGCAGGAGCGTCGTTTTGAAGCGCGCATCAAGGACCCGCTTCGGCAATGGAAGCTCAGCCCCATGGACTTGGAGTCCTTCGGCCGCTGGTATGACTACTCCCGTGCCCGGGACATGATGCTGGAGGCGACCGACAGCAAGCACGCTCCCTGGTACATCATCCGCTCCGACGACAAGAAAAGGGCGCGCCTCAACTGCATTACGCATTTCTTAAGCATGATCCCGCATGGCAAGGTTCGCCGGGACAAGGTGAAATTGCCGGCGCGACAGAACAAAGGCAAATATGACGACCAAGCCCCGTTGAAGGGACGGCACTTCGTACCCGAGAAGTACTGAGTTGATCCGGGCGGGTGCCCGGCTGGCGAAAGGTAGATGACACTTAAGCGGACCGTATCCCGATTGCTTCCCATCGCCATGTGGCTGCCCGACTGCACCGCGGCAAGGGTGCGCACAGACATGGTTGCCGGCGTCGCGCTGGCCGGGCTGCTGGTGCCTGAGGGCATGGCGTACGCGGGAATCGCCGGCGTGCCCCCGCAGATGGGCCTGTACGCTGCCCTGGCAGGAATGTTCGTGTACGCCATCTTCGGCACCTCCCGTCAACTGGCGGTTACCTCCACTTCTTCCTCGGCGGCCATGCTGGCCGCTGTGGTTGCCCCATTGGCCGTGGGCGATCCCACCCAATACGCTTTGTTGGCATCGGCGGCGGCCCTGGCTGCAGGCGTTATTTTCCTCCTCGGCAGTCTTTTGAGCCTGGGGTCGGTCTCGGAGTTCATTTCCAAGCCTGTGCTCAAGGGTTTCGTGTTCGGCCTGGCCCTCACCATCATGGTGAAACAGGCACACAAGCTCACCGGGATCTCCGCGGGCCAGGGGAATTTCTTCCGCCAGACATGGCACGTCATCACCGCGGTCAAGGAGGTGAATCTCTGGACCTTAGCCGTCGCCGCCAGCGCGGTTGCCGTCATGCTTCTGCTCGGCGCGTTGGCTCCGCGAGTGCCGTCGGCGCTGGTGGTACTGGTGCTGGGCACCCTGGCGGTCCCGTGGTTAGGCCTTACCCGCCACGGCGTAGAAGTGGTGGGAACGATTCACGCGGGCATGCCTTCTCTCCGTTTGCCGAGAATCGGGGAAGATGGCGTGGCGGACCTGTTCATGGGTGCCATTGGAATCGTGCTTGTGCTGATGGCGGAGGCGCTCGCCGCGGCTCGCACGTTTGCCGCGAAGCACCAGTACGACATCAATCCCAATCAGGAATTGTTCGCCATGGGAGCGGCGAATGTCGCGTCCGGGCTGGTCGGCGGGATCATCGTGGGCGGCGGCATGTCGGGGACGGCAGCCAACGACGCCGGCGGCGCCCGCACTCAACTCTCCACCATCACCGCATCGCTCTCCGTAGGCCTCACCCTGGCTTTCCTGATGCCCTTGCTGCGCGATCTGCCGGAAGCGGTGCTGGGGGCCATCGTGGTCCATGCGGTTGCCCATCTGGCCGACGTGGCCACGCTCCGCCACTATGCGCAACTCCGCACCGGGAGTATCTGGGCCGCGCTCATCGCCTTAGTGGGTGTGCTGCAGATGGGAATCCTCAAGGGTCTGATTTTCGCGGTCGGCCTGACTCTCATCGCGTTGATGTGGAAACTCAGCATCCCGCAGGATTCTGTCCTCGGCAGAATTCCGGGTACCGGAAATTTTGTGGATGTCGAGCGTCATCCCGAGGCCGAACAGATTCCTGGTCTTCTCCTGTTCCGGCCGAACGGAATGCTGTTTTTCGCCAATGCGAATCGGGTTCGCAATCGCCTGCGCGAACTGGCTAAGCGGCCTGGAACCGTCCGGGCCGTTGTGCTCAACCTCGAGGCCTCGCCCGAGGTGGACGTAACCAGCCTGGAAATGCTGGAACAATTGTGCACCGAGCTCCAGGAGTCGGGCATCCAGCTCTATTTCGCCCGCGTTTCGGATCGGGTTCGTGACCTTTTCGGCCGCAGCGGATTCCTCGAACGCCTCGGCCAGGATCGGATCTTCTCTGGAGTCGACGTCGCAGTGAACGCACTGGCGACGGCGCGGCCTCCGGCCGAGGCTGCCGTCTTCGGACAAACCCGTGCCTGAAGCTGTTTCCAAGCCGCTCAAGCGGTTCCTAAACCCCACGGAAAGAGTCTCGGAGATCTTGTTTGCGCTGGTGATGGTGCTCACCGTGACCTGCTCGTTCAGCGTTGGAAGTGCAGGTCAGACCGAGGTGCGGCAAATGCTCATCGGTGCCCTGGGTTGCAATCTGGCGTGGGGCGTTATCGACGCCGTCATCTATCTCATGGCCTGCTTCAGCGCGCGGGGGCAGGGGGGGATGGCGCTGCGGGCGGTCCGCGCCGCGGTTGATCCCGCGGCGGCCCATGACGTCATTGCCGGGGCAATGCCTCCACTGCTCGCGTCGGTCACGTCGCCCACGGAATTGGAAGCCATGCGGCTGAGGCTGAATCGCTTGCCGGAGCCGCCACGGCACCCCCAGCTTACAAAGCAGGATTGGCTTGGCGGCCTGGGTGTGTTTCTGCTGGTTCTGTTGACGACGTTCCCGGTGGTGCTGCCATTCGTCGTCGTGAACCAAGCCAGACGGGCGTTGCGGATCTCCAATGCAATTGCGATCGTGATGCTTTTCCTGGCTGGCTATGTCTTCGGGCGCCACGCCGGGCATCATCCCTGGAGAATGGCATGTGGGATGGTGCTGGTGGGCGCCGCCATGGTCGGCTTGACAATGGCACTCGGCGGATGACGGCCCAGCCCCATCTCGGACTGCTGGCGGCTGCTGCTGTCCTCGTCACGGTGGCTTGGAGCCAAACCACCGGTGGCGTTCCATCGCCCGAGACGGCCGACACGGATAAGGACCGGTGGGCTTTGGCCCTCGCTGCCTACGGATATCTCGTACCGAACGATCAATCCTACTTTTCCCCCACCTTCAGCGCGGACCATAGGTGGCTGCATCTGGAGGCGCGCTACAACTACGAGAATCAGAAAACCGGGTCCTTGTGGGCGGGATACAACCTTGGCGTGGGTGACACGCTGGTGTTCGAGGCAACACCGATGCTGGGCGTGGTTTTCGGGAACACCACTGGGATCGCGCCGGGCTACGAAATGTCCCTCACCTATAAGCGGATCGAGCTTTCCAGTCAGGGCGAATATGTGTTCGACACCAAGGACAGCGCCGGCAGCTTCTTCTATTGTTGGAACGAACTGGTCTATGCCCCGACGGATTGGTTCCATGCCGGGTTGGTGGCGCAGCGTACCCGTGCCTACAGTACTCCTCTGGACGTCCAGCGGGGATTTTCGGTCGGCGTCGCCTACAGAAGAATGGACTTCACGACCTACATCCTCAATGCCGGCTGGACCGATCCGACCGTGGTTTTGTCCCTGGGTTTCAGGTTTTGAGTAGTTCGCCCCTGTCAAGACTGACAGTTTCCTCCCTCACCCCCCCGGGCCTAGGATGAGGGTGGCTTCCCCAAGGCTTGCGGATGCGAGGGATAAGTATCGGCAGACCGAAGGTGAGGCGCAAGGAACCCTATGGAGTGGAGATTCACATGAAAAAGCTCTCCCTGTTCACCATCGGCGCCATATTGCTCCTTGCGGGCAGTGCCTTTGGGCAGGATGTCCGCTACAACTTCGACAAGAACGCAGACTTCGCAAAATTCAAGACGTACAAGTGGGTGCCTATCAAAGATGCACAGAAGGTTGACGACCTCACCGACAAACAGATCAAGGATACGGTGGAGGCGGAACTCGCCAAGAAAGGTCTGACCAAGGTCGAGGGTGACAACGCAGATCTGCTTATCGGCTATCAGACGGCGATCGGCACGGAAAAGCAATTCACCTCATACAACACCGATTGGGGATATGGTCCGGGCTGGTACCGGGGCGGTTGGTACGGCTCCCCAGGAGGCGGCATGACCACTGGGCAGACCTCGACGATCTATGTTGGGCAGCTGGCTCTTGACATGTATGACGCCGCGAACCATGACCTGGCATGGCGAGGGACCGCGAGCAAGACCCTGGATCCCAAGGCTAAGCCGGACAAGCGCCAGAAAAATCTCACAAAAGCGGTCGCCAAGCTCTTGAAGAATTATCCGCCACCGCCGCCCAAGAAATAACCCATGCTGGACGGAGCTTGGGGGAGCAAGTTCGCTGCGGCTGGAGTCTGAACTGGGCCCAGTGTGTAGTTAGAGTGTGTCTGAGTTCCAGGGCGCTCGAATCATCGTCTTTCACTTTGATCGCGCGTGAGCCGAACCGCGCCCGATGCCTCCTGGCCGCGCGGATTACGGTTCGAGTGTCGTTCCCAGACTCCGGGAGGTGCTACTCGAGACGGGTGTGGTCCTGAATGCAGCCTGGAGTGCGCATTGTCTGCGTCAGGAGTTTCGTGCCAAGTTTTCTGATCTGCGCGTCGCGCTTCGTTCCGCGCCTGAAGATGGGGAAGGGTTTCGCTAGCTGGCACAACGTACGGGCGGCGGAAAGCTGGCCCGGAGTCTGCTGAGGTTGGATCTCAGTGTGTCGGCCGAGACGGCAGGATTGGTTTTTGCCATGGCTTCCATCTCGCGCAGTACGATTCTCCAGGCGGTTGTTTTCGTCTGGACGTCATTTCGCAGTTTCTTATCTTTCGCGAAGTTCATCCCGGCGCGGCGCTGCTGCTGGGACCGGCGTTGATTGGCGGTCCCAACGCTGCGTCACGGGCATTGACCAATCGAATCAGCCGGCGAAATCTCAAGGGACAGACCCCGCGGGCCGCCTGATCCACACCCCATGGTTGCGGGCAAGATGGAACTGGAGACAAGGAGTGGGAAGTCCCCTGAAGGGGCAGACATGATGACCGGAACCCGATCGCCAATTTGCTGCCGACTCTTATCCATTGCTGTAACCGCAGCAGGTGAGGCGGAAACGAGCTAGTTTGGTCTACCTACCCAGGAGTACTGCCACGCAACGGACACGCTTTGGTAGTTGCCGCCGAAACGGATGTAAGCGCCGTTGGCATAACTGAACTTAAGGGAGTGGTGCTTGCTCACCGGGACAGACAGGGTGCCTCCCACACGGGAGTTTTTCTGCAGGGTGAGCTGGTTTTCCACGCCGTTCAGGCTGGTCTGTCCCCCATACCAGAAATTCACGTCGGCTGAAGCCCAAAGCCGAGGCTTGACGTCGTAGCTGAGATGCGCCTCAAACGCGCCTACCGGCTTTTCGGACTGGCTGGTGACCCCCGGGTTGTACTGGTTGCGCGAAAAAAACTCGGGGTTGACGGTGAAAAACCAGACTGCGCCGTAAGTATCGAGCACCCAGTGACTCCACCTTTGCGACAGGCCAATCTCCGGGCGGAAGGCCCAGCGGTTTCCTCCATAGTTGAGCAGCTTGGTTGGATCGTATTGGCCGGTGGGAGCCACCACCTTCAGGCTCACGCCCAATAGCCTTTTTTGCTGCCATTGGATGAAGTCCCGCGTATCCATCGCTGGCCCGCCCAACAAGTTCACCGAGAACCGGTAGGTGGAATCCAGCAAACCCGAGCGATAAGCGTTGGTTTCGGACCCGAGCACGGTTCCATGAAAATTCCCCACGCCGTAGGGGAGCGAGGCGGTAATGTTGGCCGAGCGTCCGAAAAAGCGCAGCGCGTGATACAGGGTCAGAACCGATACGTTGACTTTTGCGGTTGCGTCCGTAATCGGGACAACGCCCTCAAACTGGAGGCCACCGTCCAAGAAAGAACTGGTTAGGGTCACTGCATTCGAATGTACGGGGGTGATGATATAGGCGCGCGGCGCGAGGTCTTGCGCGCGAAGCAGGGACAGGCAGAACGCTGCCACAACTACCGTCAATATCAAATTTCGGAAAAAGCGCATATCAGGTCGTCGTTGAGCTGTCCACCAAGGTCACGCGGCAGGGGATCGCGCCGCGGACAACACGTCTCCTGTTTCCCGAAACGGGAACGTTCCGTTCCTGCGGTGGCTGAGGAACAGAAACCAGACTTTTCGGCGGCGAGGACATGGTGTGTTCGGCGGGCCGGTCCGGCTTCCGCGGGCCAACCCTCTAGCTTTCCAGCCCGCGGAGCCTTATGCTATGCCTCCACAGGAGTTGCGCGAACTGTCAAGACTAACAGTGCGGCGCAAATTTCGCCGGGGCAGGAATGAGACGGCCGGCGCGAATCGAATCATGCCTGCGCCTGGTGACCTATGTCACCCTCTCCGGGGTCCGGTGGGGGCTAAACTCATAGAGCGGGCGTAGGTCACGTCGGTCAGAAGTTGCGAGATCTCCAAACTTTCCTGGAAGGAGCAACAGTCGTACGCTTACCCCGGTCGAGCAGCGGGTGGCACCTACCAAGGGAGACGGTCTCTGCTACTACGCCCTGGTCCTCGGTTTCTGTCTTAGCGTCAATCTGCCTTCTGTCGCGGCCACCCATGCTCCTCCCCGGGCCGAACGCCAGCAAACCGAGGTCCTCTTCCTCTCTGCCTTCGATGTTGACCTGCCCGACATCGACCCTCTGATTCAAGAGACAGAAACCCAGATCCTCGAAGGGCCGAACACACCCGTCCACTTCAGTCTCGAGTATCTGGACCTGTCCTCGCCTTCCGCGGACGCGTCGTACAGGAAAAGGGTGTTGGCGTTTCTCGCGGAAAAGTATCGCGGACAAGCTTTCGACCTGGTCATCACCATCGGCGAACCTACGCTGGAATTTGCCGAGGAGAGTCGGGCGCGACTGTTTCCTGAGGCGGCGCTGTTGTTTATGGTGGCAAGGCCGGAAGAGGCGAAAAACCCAATTCCCGGAAAGCTGCCAGTGACGGGCGTCATAAGAACATTGAATTACCTGCCCACTCTGCAATTGGCGCTGCGGCAGAATCCCGGCACCCACAGCGTCGTTGTGGTGTGCGGATCCTCCGATTTCGAACAGTTGGAGATCCAGGTGGCACGCGAGCAGTTTCGTTCGTACGAGTCGACGGTTGACTTCCAATACTGGACGGGGCTCACGTTCCAACAGTTGAATTCGCGGCTGGCCAACCTAAGTCCTGATAGTGTCGTGCTGTTCCTTAATTTTCTTTCCGATTCTGAGAAGCGGCAGTACACGCCGTCCCGGATTCTGCGAACCGTCTCCCAGACCTCCGCTCGACCGATCTATGGCACATTTGCGTCGTTCGTGGGAGCCGGAATTGTCGGGGGCAAGGTAGCGGATCTGCGCGAGGCAGGTCGGACCCTTGGGCAACAAGGGGTGCGTATCCTGAATGGAGAAAAGCCGGAGAACATTCCGGTGGCAACCGCCGAATTTCAGCGTTACATGTTCGACTGGCGCCAGCTCCACCGATGGGGAATCTCCGAGGACCAGCTTCCGCCGGGCAGTTCCGTGATCCAGTGGGAGAGCTCGTCATGGGAACTCTACCGCTGGCGAATCATCGGCCTGGCCTTGCTGGTGATCGCCCAGGCTCTGCTGATCGCTCTGCTGCTGGCCAGTCGCGCCCGGCGAAAGCGTGCCGAGCGGGCGCTGCGGCAAACGGAACAGGAGCGCAAACAGGCCGA
The DNA here is from genome assembly GCA_035623795.1 of Terriglobales bacterium. Lineage (GTDB taxonomy): Bacteria > Acidobacteriota > Terriglobia > Terriglobales > Acidobacteriaceae > DASPST01. The sequence continues at coordinate 81,047 of DASPST010000021.1, read as the reverse complement.
GGAGGAGCTGAAGAAATCGGAAGAGAAGTTCTCCAAAGCGTTTCGCCAGGGTCCGCTGGCCGTCTCCCTGACGAGCGGCGAAACCCATCGCTATATGGACGTGAACGAGACGTTCGAAGAGTTCTCAGGCTTTCACCGCGACGAGCTCATCGGACGCAGTGCTCTGGAGGTGGGCATCTGGGCAGATCCGGCCGAGAGATTGATGAATGAGCAGCTCAGGGCGGAAGGCCATCTCCGAGATTTGGAGATTCGATACCAAAGGAAAAACGGCGATCGCCGGGTTGCTCTGGCATCCGCCGAACTGATCGAGATCGAGGGGAAGCCTTGCACGCTGGGTGTGATCGCAGATATCACGGATCGCAAGCGAGCGCAGGAAGCACTGCTGGAAAGCGAGAAGCGTTTCCGCCTGATGGCGGATTCGGCGCCGGTGCTCATGTGGCTATCCGGCCCGGACAAGCTGTGCACCGATTTTAATCACGAGTGGCTGCGGTTCACAGGGCGAACCATGCAGCAGGAATTGGGCGAAGGCTGGACCCATAACGTCCATCCCGATGACTTGCAAGCCTGCCTCGACGTTTATGTGCGAGCGTTCGACGCCAGGCAACCCTTTGCCATGGAGTACCGGCTGCGGCGACACGACGGCGAATACCGGTGGATGCTGGATCGCGGCGTGCCCCGTTTTCTCGAGAACGGCGGCTTTGCCGGTTACATCGGGTGTTGCACTGACATTACCGATGAAAAACAAGCGAAAACTGCCCGCGCGGAGCTCAGCGGGCGATTAATCCAGGCGCAAGAGGAAGAACGCGCGCGGATCGCCAGAGAACTGCACGACGACATCAATCAGAGATTGGCGTTGCTGGCGAATGGTTTGGAGGAGCTTCAGCACGCTCCGGCAGAGGAGCTGGAAGCCTCGCTCAACCAAGAGCTCCAACGGCTTTGGCAGGTGACCAGTGATATCGCGGCCGACATCCAGCAGTTGTCGCACCAACTGCATCCCTCCAAGCTGCACTATCTCGGACTGGCGGCCGCGGCACGTGAGCTGTGCCGGGAATTTTCCCGGCAACACAAGATCCCGGTGGAGTGCGTGGTGCGCAAGGTGCCGACCGACCTCGATGCAGCCGTGCGTCTGGGTCTCTTCCGCACGATTCAGGAGTCGCTGCGCAACGTGGCAAAACACAGCCAGGCGCATCACGTAAGAGTTGAGTTGACCGGCGAGTCCGCTGGGGTACGGTTGCAGGTTTCCGACGATGGCGTGGGATTCGACCCGAACCGGGCGAGGATTCGTGGCCTTGGATTGGTGAGCATGCGCGAGCGACTTCGGTTAGTCGGCGGCCAGTTCTCCATCTGGTCCCAGCCATCCCTGGGTACGCGAATCGAGGCGACTGTTCCCGGCAACGCGAAGTCCGTGCCCGCGGCATAAAACAAGGGGATTCCGAGGTCGATCACGATGGGAGTAGCGGCGCTCGGAGACACGCTTCATTTCCGTTTAGCTTCCCGGCTTTGACCTGCCGTCCCAGGCCGCCGGCAGGATGGGGTTCTGGTCTCATGTTCGAGCCGATTCGACGGCGACGGAGACTCAGCCCACCCCCGTCAATTTTGACAGTAGGCACACCGTCCAACCCCACCTAACATCCAGGCGTGTGGTCGAAGCGTTCTGCCAGGGTGACGGCCGATCCAGGTGCGCAACTGATGGTCCGTGCGTCAGCGCGTCCTGAAGGAGAGCGAGTGCCAAGAGCCAGCATACTCCTAGCCGACGACAATTCTGCAGTTCTGACTCATGTCAGCAAGATGCTTGAGAGGGACTATGACATCGTCGGTGCCGTGCGGGGAGGGGCGTCGGTGTTGCTCGATTGGCCCCGGCTCAAGCCCGATATCATCGTGTTGGACATCTCCATGGGAGAAACGAACGGGATCGATGTGGCGCGGCATCTTCGAGATTCCGGGTGCAATTCCAAGATTATCTTTCTAACCGTGCACGAGGATCCTGATTATGTGAAGGCTGCCATGGGGGCGGGAGGCTCCGGCTACGTCTTGAAGACGCGCCTGGGCAGCGACCTGGTTTCCGCCATCCATGCCGTGCTCTCAGGCAAGCTGTTTGTGTCGGGCAGCCTGCTGTACAGAGGAGGCTAACCGAGCCCTCCCTCTGGTTGGTTAGCGGCTTGTAAGTCCAGTGATGGCAATGGCTTCAGCAGTTCAAACTGAGACGATCGGAGAGCGACGGCCGGACCGAACGTGGTCCGGCTCAGGGAAAATGCTTGTCGTCCTGTGGGACTGTAAGTTATGACAGTTACGCCTGTGTCTTAAGACCTTTACTGTGAGGTAGCGGTGGCAGCCGCATCCGAACTCGTTGTCGTGGGCCGGTGCCGGCTGTGGAGGTAAACCACGAATGCACTGGTCGCGCCAGCTGGAGCGCCTGCTCCTGATTGTTGGCCTGCTGATGCTGGGCATCTACGTCGGAGCCCGCATCCACGGGATTGTTCTGTCTCGGGCGGAGTTGCAGCGTTTTGAGGACCAGAGGTCTGCCGTCCGGGAAGAGGAAGCGAGCGGCGGGCTGGTGGTGAAGCCACCGGACTTCCGTCTTTGGTCAGAAAAGCGGGTCAAGGACTACCAGGAAAGTCTGGCTGCCCACTTTTCACCGGGGACCGCGGTGTTGCGCATTCCCAAAATCCATTTGGAAGTGCCCGTGCTCGAGGGCACGGACGATCTGAGTCTGAACCGAGGGGTCGGTCTTATCGCAGGTACGAGCCGGCCCGGGGGCGAGGGCAATATCGGAATTGCGGGCCACCGCGACGGATTTTTTCGGGGCCTGAAGGACGTTGCCCTGGGAGACGCCGTCGAAATCGAGACACTGGAGGGGACCATCAGTTACGTCATTGACCGGATTGTAATCGTTCCGCCAAGCGACGTCTCCGTGTTGGCACCACGGTCGCGACCCTCGGTGACCCTGGTGACATGCTATCCCTTTTATTTTGTCGGCAGCGCGCCACAACGCTACATCGTCCAGGCATCCGCCGCCGGCGCGAAGCCAAGGAACGTGTCCGCTAACCAGAATGGAGATTCCGAGTCCGGAAGAATCCAGCAACCCAAGAGCACACAATGAAGCGGTTTTCAATGACCGGCGCTACGGGCACTAGCCCTATAGTTCCGAACACCCACAAAGGAGAACACACGATGAAGTCAGAAAACAGATGGACGTCACTATGGCTGGCGCTCACCGTGGTAGCTGTTTGCATGGTTCTTGTTCTGGGCGTGAGCGCTCAGGTGCAGACGCAAACCACGACCACTGCCGGGGCAGCTACCAAGCAAGTGCAGGTGCAGCGTGCCGAAGTGGTCTATGTATCCGGCAATGACCTGGTTGTGAGGATGGAGGATGGCACGATCAAGCATATAGCCAACGTGCCGGAGAGCGCCAGGGCCACGGTAGATGGCAAGCAGCTCGGAATCCACGACCTGAAACCGGGAATGAAGCTCGAGCGGACCATCACCACCACCACAACTCCCAAGACGATCACTACGGTGCAGAGTGTGACGGGAAAGGTGTGGAGCGTAAATCCGCCACTCTCGGTAATTCTCACCCTGGAGGATGGAAAGAACCAGCAGTTCAAAATTCCCAAAGACCAGAAATTCAACGTCGACGGACAGATGGTGGATGCCTGGGGATTAAAGAAGGGAATGACCGTCAGTGCGACGAAAGTGGTTGAGGTCCCGGAGACGGTGGTAACCCAGCAGGCCAAGGTCACCGGCACGGCGCCGACACCACCGCCGCCGCCACCGCCGGATGTACCCATCCTGGTCGCGACAGCTGAGCCAACACCACCCCCTGCAGCCGCCCCTGCGGCTCCCGCGCCCGCAGCGTTGCCCAAGACGGGAAGCTTCCTCCCGCTCTTTGGCTTACTGGGCCTGCTGAGCCTGGGTTCGTCACTCGGGCTGAGCGCATTTCGGAGGATCGGCTAGCAGAAGCTGTAGGGCCGGGTTCGCTCCAGGTTCCCCGTTGGTGGACCTGTGCGGGCCCGGTTTCTCTTGTACCTCGACACTAGACAAGAACTTCTGGGCAACACCCGACAGGAGAGATGGGATGAGAGTTTTACTGGCGACTCTTGCGACGAGCGTTCTTTTGATCTCAGCAGCCCGGGCCCAGACTGCCGAAGTTTCGGCAAAGCCCCTGACCGATACCGACATCCAACTGATGCGCTCGGACATCCAGGCGCAAAAGGAACAGATCATTGCCCACACGATGCAATTCACCGACGCCGAATCGACTGCGTTCTGGCCCGTATATCGGGATTATGCCCGTGATCAGCAGGCGATCGGCAGCGAACGGGTGGATTTGATCAAGGACTACGCGAAGAGCTTTGACACCATGGACGACGCGAAAGCCAAAGATCTGACCGAGCGCCTGCTGAAGCTCGAAAGCAAAAACGTGGACCTGAGGCAAACCTACTGGCCAAAATTCGCGAAGGCCCTGGGCGCGAAGCGGGCCGCGAAATTCTACCAGGTCGATAACCGCCTCACCATGATGGTCAACGTGCAACTGGCCTCGGAGATTCCGCTGATCCCCTGAGCCATTCTTCAGGAGCCGGAGCAGGCTTGCGGTGGCAGTCTGGGAACGCCTACGAGCCGTCGCATGTCGGCGGCGTTTCTGCTGTGGGTGCCGTTCACGCACTTCACAATCGCTCTCGCAGAGGATGCCTGGAGTGATCCCGGGATCCTCGGAGAGCTCAATCGTCACAGGTTAGGTCCCGACTGTCGAAGGGAAGAAGTGTGTTAACCCTTGGAAATCTCTGTCTTGCGCGTTTTCCGGCATTTTTGCGGCTGGTCTCGGTGCTTTCTTGCGCGATTTGTTGTACACTGCCGAACCGCAAGCCAGAGACGAGGGATCTTGGACACTTCAGTCAGGTTTTCTCTGAGGGGACTTACTTCGCATGCCTACGTCGCGCCACCTGGACGCCCTGGATCAGAGCGTCTGACTGCCGATAGGTCTAGCCAACGACAAGCCGGCTTTGGCATTCTGTCATCGGTTTGTCGTCTCTATACATCGAACGCCGTCCTGACCCGGGTGATGGCGGGACATGAGGCAACAGCTTTGTCTGGTGTTTTCCGGCCCTGCGCGACGGTTACATTGCGACGGAGGCAAATCGGCGACCCAAAGGCTATGTCAGCGCGTTTTGGAGAAGCCAATCCGTGAGCGATCAGCAGTGACCCACATCACAGACGAATGTTTGAGGCGGCCCACATAATGTGTGCCTGTGGAAGGAGGAGGTTTCTCGTGAGATCCAATCGGGCTCGCATTCTAATTGCCGATGATCACACCCTGGTGGCCGAACTGTGCAAGACGCTGTTGGAGACGGAATTTGAAGTGGTTGGCATCGTAGGGAATGGGCGTGATCTGGTGAGAGCGGCAGCGCAGTTGAAGCCTGACGTCATCGTGGTGGATGTCGCTATGCCGGTGCTGAACGGCTTGGACGCCGGGGAGCAGGTGAAAGAGATGTGGCCAGCGATCAAGCTGATATTCTTGACCATGAACCCAGACCCTCAGATAGCTGCTGAAGCCTTCCGTCGCGGTGGGTCGGCGTATCTCCTGAAAACCTGCGCGTCCGCGGAAATGGTCGTGGCGGTTCGGGAAGTGCTCCGTGGAAAAACCTATATGTCCCGGACGATCCCCAAAGACACCGTCAACTACCTCAGAGTACAGGACAAGAGGATAGCAGAGGGGGAGGAACGACTGACTGAGAGACAGCGTGAAGTGTTGCAGTTGCTGGCGGAAGGTAAAGTGATGAAGGAAGTGGGTAGCATCCTGAACATGACGACCAGGACCGTGGCTTTTCACAAGTACCGGATCATGGAAGTGCTGGGGGCCAAGAGCAACGCCGAACTCGTGCGCTATGCGGTCCGTAAGCATATGGTCGCTGCCTAGCCACTTATCTCTACCTACCCGGTTCACGCCGGCACCATTCGATGCCGGCTGCGGGTCCCTTGGGGTAAACGCTCTCCGATCTGAATCGCTGCGTCCGATAGGCGGCGCCGGAGTTCCCATCTGATTGTCCGGATCCAGCGCTCAGATCCAACCTGGCGAATCAGCGGGCTGATCTCAGCTAGGGCTGGTTCGCTGCCTTCTTTCCACGCAAGATGCGCTTGAGGTCAGGCGCGAACTCGCCGACCCAGTTGGCGGCAATACCGAAGCTCACCTGGGTGATGGCTCCTCGATATCCTTCGGCCAGGAGATCGCGGTTGCTGGGCTTCCAGGTGCCCGACACGACGCCCGCGCCAAACGCGCCGGCATAAAGCGCGAACTGCGGACGCAATGCCTTCTCCGTACGGTTATACGTCACGAAGTTTCGTGCCACGGCGTGGCCGGTCCTGCGCCAAAACCCGGAACAACGGCAGCGGTCGTAGCGAGGCTCATATCCCAGCAAGCCGTTCCCCAAGGCAGTAAAGGAGTTTTGAATCACAAACTGACCCTGGCGGGAACCGACGCGGCGAGCGAAGCCCCCAAACCCGGTTCCCCAGTCGGGCGGACTGTTGTTGAGCTGATCGCCGAGAGAAAACAATACCGTCTTTACGTAAATGCCCGGTGTGGTGAAGGTTTGCCGGAGATAGAGCCTGAACCGATCGTGATTGGACAGAGGCTCGAGAGGCGCATCTTTCGGGACATACGCTCCGTACAGCCAGTTTACGTTTAGTTGCGGGGCGGACTTCGGCGGAGTCGTTGCCTGAGCCGCAGCATAGCGAGCGAGGATGACGACGACCATCGCCACCAGGACCCGGAACCTGGCAACTTGCTTCGCGTTGGCAAACCGGGCAATACAGCGGAAGCGCATTCCCACGACCAGTTGGCAACCGGGACACACGTGGAGACACTTTAGGTCAACCTTGTCGCATGCCGCCCGCACTCACATCAGGGTTTTCCACCAGTTCAACGAAAATGCTAAGCCGAGGGTGTTCTTCCAAGATACTGGCAAAAGTGCCAGAGTTTCCCCCGACCAGTTGCTTGAAATCGCCGCTAGGGATTCCAAACTGATGAGAGCGACTGCAAGAGGATGATGTGCCGGGACCAGGCATGTCTCCAGGTTCAACCCCACAGTCCGAAACAGTCGCTCGGTAGCGCCCGCGCCTTAGCCATCAGCCAAACAGGACCTTGTCCGCTCAACTCTCAAGCGAATTCGGTTGTTGGGCTTTTTCTTTGCGGACAAAATGAAGGTACGCGCCGACGCTGAGGAAATTGATAAACACCGCAATTACGTTCCAGGCGATCACCGGTCGCGAAGCAATCAACAAGCCGTAGTAGACCCATAGGATCTGGAACACGCCCGTGATTGCGGCCATCCTCGGATTCATGCCCGCGCTCGAGCGACGCTTGAGCATCGCGACGAGGTCTGGGACGGCAGCAAAGGTCGTTCCCAAGCCGGCCAAAAAGCCGAGGATCTCAGACCTGTGAAACCTGGGAACAAGTAGGCTGGAGGGGTCGCGTGGCACCAAGTCCTGACACCCGCAAAGCGTGATCAAGCCCAGGAACAGAACAAGCGTCAGGTTATCGCGTCGGCTCATGTGCTTCTCCGAGAACGAAATCTTCGAAAACCGGTTCCTGGCAGAAACCTGTTCGATCTTCCCAAGATCAGAATTCCGGTCGATGGCGATGCCAGATTGCATGGCACTCCCTCACTTTGTGATCCAGTCAATCTCCATGCGAGGACGGCCTTCGCACCCTATTTAGCCTGGTCATTGCCCCGCTGGGTACTGTGCGAAAGCTCAGTTCACGAACGTTTGGCATAATTCGGTGCCAAGGCAGTATTAGGTTGAGCCGGTGGCCTGATATTTTTGACAGTTGTCTACATTCGTGATTCAGGATAGAGATTAGCAATACTACCCGTCTCCACTCGAAGAGTGAGAATCATGTCAGCGCAATCGTCTCGGGCGATCCGCAAAATCCGTTACGTCAAGGGCATGGATCTCTTCCAGTTGCAGGTAAGCACGGATCATCCTCATGGTTTGTCCGATTTACAGTTTGATGCGCTCATCCGATTCTAGAACGACACTCGTCGCGTGGACACGGTGTCAGATCGGGCACCAGCCGTTTCCTGAAGATGGCAAAGCCAACGGATCTAGCAAGGTCAACTCCGGAAAAGGGAGATTGTGATGAGTACCAAGGGTGTTGTCTCAACCGAGGAAAAGACGGCGAAGACAGATGGGGCGAGACTTATCAAGCAATACGGGTGTGGCCCGATTCAGTTCATGGGAGGGGACGGGCTGTACGAGCGACATCTTCTCTTCGATAACGTAAAGGATCTTGCGGCGGCCGGCGCCCGAGAGCGCTACGAAGCATTCGCGCGGTCGGTGCGCGATGTTCTCTCGCAGCGCTGGACACTCACCGAGAAGACCTACGCTCGGGAGAATCCCAAGCGGGTCTACTACCTGTCCATGGAGTATCTGGTGGGCCGCTCGTCGGCCAATAATGTCACCAACCTTCTGCTGGATGGGTTTGTGACACAAGCCGCGAAACGGAGAGACCTTGATTTGCTCGGGTTGCTTGAACAGGAGCCTGACGCTGGCCTGGGCAATGGCGGACTTGGGCGGCTGGCAGCATGCTTCCTCGACTCCATGGCTACCCTGCAGCTGCCTGCCACCGGCTACGGCCTACGTTATGAGTACGGCATCTTCAAGCAATCGATAGAGGACGGATGGCAACACGAGCAAGGAGATAACTGGCTGCGCCACCCGGACCCGTGGGAGGTTACCCGTCCCGAGGAGGCGGTGGAAGTAAAGTTAAATTGCTCCTTTGAGTTGCAAGGCGGGTCCTTCCGCGCCGTGCCGGGCCGGCGGTCCACGTTGCTGGGCATCCCCTACGACCGGCCGGTGGTGGGCTACGGCGGAAAAACCATCAACACGCTGCGACTCTGGGCCGCAGCCGCGTCCAAGGACTTCGATTTCCAGGAATTCAGCAGCGGGGAGTTCGCCGAAGCGCTGGCCGAGACTCTCGGAGCAGAGTCTCTAACCCGCGTTCTGTATCCTGATGATTCAACCAGCAAGGGACAAGGATTGCGCTTTGTACAGGAGTATTTCCTCGTGGCATGTTCGCTGGCAGATCTTGTCCGGCGTTTCCGCCGCGACGATGCCGACTGGGGTGGGTTTGCCCGCAAAGTCGCCATCCAACTCAATGATACGCACCCGGCCATGGCGGTCCCTGAACTGCTGCGGATCCTGCTCGATGAGGCGCATCTTGGATGGGACCAGGCCTGGGATCTGACGCAAGGGGCTCTGGCGTACACCAATCACACGCTACTACCAGAAGCTCTGGAGAAATGGCCGCTGGCGTGGTTCGAAATGATGCTGCCACGCCACCTGGAGCTCATATTGGAGATCAACCGCCGTTTCCTGACTGGAGTTCGGAACCGGTTCCCGGGCGACGAGAAGCGCATCGAGCGGGTCAGCCTGGTTGAAGAAGGAGACCCGCGAAAAATCCGTATGGCGAACCTGGCGATCGTGGGCTCGCATAGCACCAATGGTGTGGCGGCGATTCATTCCGAGCTTTTGCGCCGAACCACAGTCCACGAACTGGCCGAGCTGTTTCCCCAGCGTTTCAATAACAAGACCAACGGCGTCACGCCGCGACGCTGGCTGTTGCTCGCGAATCCTCCCCTAGCTCAGCTGATTACGGAAGTGATTGGCGATGCCTGGATCACCGACCTCGATCAGCTCGCAAACCTTAAGCCGCTGGTCGAGGACAATGGGTTTCGTGATGCCTTCCGCCGGGCGAAGCGCCAGGCGAAGGCGCAATTTGCTGACTGGCTGAAAACCACCTCCGGTCAGCTGACAGACCCGGACAGCATCTTCGATGCCCAAGTCAAACGCATTCACGAATACAAGCGCCAACTGCTCAACGCGCTGCGAATTGTCGTGCTTTATAACCGCCTCAGAGAGAATCCGGATCTGGAGATGACCCCGCGCACATTCTTCTTTGCTGGCAAGGCGGCACCGGCCTACCGGCTGGCCAAGTTGATCATCAAGTTCATCAACAACCTTGCCGCCACGATTGATGGTGATCCGGTGGTGCGCGGGCGTCTTAAGGTGGTGTTTCTGCCCGAGTACTGCGTCTCTCTCGCCGAGCGGCTGATTCCGGCCAGCGATGTATCCAATCAGATCTCCACTGCTGGGTACGAAGCCAGCGGCACGAGCAACATGAAGTTCATGATGAACGGTGCGCTTACAATTGGCACGCGGGATGGAGCGACCATCGAAATGGCGGAGGCAGCCGGCGAGGAGAACTTTTTCCTGTTCGGCCTGACCGCCGATCAGGTGACCAACAGCCGCAGCTGGTACAACCCGCACTGGCACTACGAAAATGAGCCTGAGACTCGCGCGGCGCTGGACTGGATCCTCTCCGACTACTTCAGCCGCAATGAGCCGGGAACCTTTACGCCGCTCAGCGACATGCTCTTGCGACAGGGCGACTTCTACATGCACCTGGCGGACTTGAAATCTTACCTTGAGGCAGACCGGAGATTGGTGGAGCTGTACGCCCATCCGGAAGAATGGACGCGTAAAGCGATTCTGAATGTTGCCAGTTCGGGAAAGTTTTCGAGTGACCGGACGATCCGAGAATACGCGGTGGACATCTGGAAGGTGGAACCTTGTCTTGTACCTTGAGCAGGACGAGCCTCCAGCAGGCTGCCGCAGGTCAGCTCTTTGCCCTCGCCCAATCCCATGGACGATAAGGCCCGGCGGCTTTCGCCCCCGAGCGGTCCACTCCGGGACCTCACGGCAATCAGATCGTAGCAATGCGCCGCCGGCGCCATGGCCGGGCAGACATCGACGCTGGACGTCTGTCCGGCATGTCCCGGCACACCACCGGAAAGCGCAGTCCGGGCGGAGTGCGCTGGTTTAGGCGGCGCGTCGCACAGCGTGATAAAGGACCAAGAACACGATGGAGCCAATGACGGCGACGATAAGGCTGTAGAGGTTGAGACCCGAGACACCGGATGCTCCAAGCGCTCTGAAGATAAACCCGCCGACAACGGCGCCGACGACCCCTAGCAGGATATCGGTGACCATCCCTTGGCCGGTCTTATTGACAATCTTGCTGCCGATGAAACCTGCAATCAACCCCAGGACGATCCAAGCTAGTATAGACATGCGTTCCTCCTCCTCAAGCGAGCGATTTGCTGGCCCAGAAACTCTTCGGCCCTTGTAGTCTCAGCGCCCCCGCAGCTAGGCTGCGGGAGCAGGGGTCTTGCCGGAATCAGGTTGCGGGCTGGCCGTCTTCCGGCAAGGCGGCGAATCCTGTCGCAAGACGTTGACATCGGTAGATCGGTGGCGCTGACTCTGGCGGCGGTGAAAGCCTTGGAAACTCCACGGGAGCAGAGCCGCGCCGCACAGAACGAACACCCAGCTGTATGGCTCGGAATTTACCCCGATCTGGCGAAGCACGTCGACCAGCCAGCGGATTGCGAAGGCACCCGTGACACCAAGCATCATGTCGGTGAGGGCGCCAAAAGGATGCGCAGTCGCGAGGCGTCGGTAGACAAGACCGACTACCATCCCCACGGCGATCGTGATCCAGGTTGCCACGTATTCTCCTGCAAATGGTGGAGGGCCCACCGGCACCGATGATTGGACCGGGTCGCTGAAACCGCGCGTTGGGCATGTTCATCCCACTTACGGTAGCAACCAGAACGTTAGTGGTCCCACATGTCCGGTGTAGAGCGCTGACTGCACTTGAAATATTTCCGGCGCAGTTAACTCCAAGAGCATCTCTGAAACAAGCTCAACACAATCGCCCGCAGCATACCCTCTTCGGGAGCAATTGCAACTGGCAAAACTTACAGTAAGACGACAACTGCTCTTACCATCACCGGCTGGTGCAAGGTGGGGAACTGGCGACGAAGAACGGCGGGAATTGCTCGTGATTGCCCGGTTAGGTCTTGCTGACAAAAGTCGGCCTTTGTCTATCTCGAACGGGAGAGATGATCGTATCTCCTGGGTCCCGAGAGCTCTTCGGGACCTGGTGGCGCATTACTATTGCCGTGTGCTCCGGGAACGACGTGCCGCTGACCGCGGTGTCTCGGTGCGCGCTGCGTCCAAGCGCTCGGCCAGCGCAGCGAAGGCGGGCGTGGGGCCGTTCCAGCGCAGTTGCCCCACGTTGTCGAACAGAGTGATGTCAGTGCGAAGGGTGGCGAGCGTGCGAAAAAGCAGTGCGCGCTCCCGTTCGCGGGCGAGAGTGGTTCCCAATGCACTCGCGTTCGCTACCTTCACTGGCCATTCCCGACTGTCCAAAGGGATGGTTTCGAGATGAGCAAACTGGGCCAGGACGGCGGCCGAGGACTTCGCACCCCAGCCCGGAAGTCCTGGATAGCCGTCTGCCGCATCCCCGACCAGCGCCAGATAGTCGGGGATCGATGCGGGTGGGACGCCGAACTTGTGGATCACACCGGTCTCGTCCAAGGTGGTGCGCGTCCGCCGATTCAGCTGCACGATGCGCGTGCCGCGCACGCACTGGGAAAGATCCTTGTCCGGCGTGCACAGGATGACGTGTTCGACGCGCTCATCCTGCGCTGCCGCGACACTCCCGGCGGCAAGGGCATCGTCGGCTTCAAATTCGACCATAGGCCAGACGACAAACCCTGCCGTCCGCAGAACGTCTTCGAGTAGGGGAAATTGTGCCAGCAGGTCAGGTTCGATGCCTGCACTGGTCTTGTAAGTTGGCCAGAGTTGGTTGCGAAACGATTCCACCACGTGATCGGTGGCCACCGCGATGTGGGTGACGCCGTCTTTAACCATACCCAGTAGAGAAGCCAGGACGCCTCGGACTGCGGCAAGCTCGCGGCCGGCTTCATCGCGTGCGGACGGGAGCGCGTAGTAGTGGCGGAACAATTCGTATGTGCCGTCGACCAAGTAGATGTCCACGATGGGCCTCCCGCACACCGCATAAAGGCGTTGCCGGTTCAGACGAATTCCGCACAGGATCCGGAATCGGATGGTATTGTACGGCTCTGCCAGACTCCCGGACGACCGGGGATACTCCTTCGGTCGACACCGGGAACCGGAGGAAGGCATGGACGAGGACCAACCATCCCATTACAACGACCGAGCGCCTGCAATGCTGTTCGATCTTGACGGTACGTTGATCGATAGCGTTTACCAACACGTGCTGGCATGCGAAGTCGGCATTCGCACTGCCAGCTCCTAACGTCATCTGCTTGATCGAGATTCCCAAGACGCTTTTGGGGGCTCAGCCCGCAGACGCCTAAGCCAAAAGCTGGAGGCTAAACCATGAAAGTAGGTTTTCTGGGTCTAGGTAACATGGGTTCGGCGATGGCGCGGAACCTGATCCGCGCAGGTCATTCGCTCACCGTATTCAACCGCACGCCAACTCGCGCAGAAGAGTTTCGGGCGCTGGGAGCAAAGGTCGCCGGTTCGCCGGCGGAGGCGGCAGTTGGGGTCGAAGCTTTCATCACCATGCTGGCTGACGATCGCGCTTTGGAGGGCGTCGTGTTCGAGCCGGGAAACGCCATCAAGGCTTTGCCCCCCAATAGCGTGCATCTATCGATGAGCACGATCAGCGTGGCACTGTCACGCAGGCTGGCGGAAGCGCACCGGGGCAGGCGGCAGGAGTACGTGGGCGCGCCGGTCTTTGGCCGTCCCGAGGCAGCTGCGGCGAGGAAGTTATTTATCGTTGCCGCCGGACCGGGCCGCCAAATTGAACGATGCCAGCCTATCTTCGAAGCGATCGGTCAGAGGACCTTTATGATCGGCGAGGATGCTGCGGTTGCTCACTTAGTCAAGCTGGCCGGGAACTTTATGATCACGACGGTGATCGAGAGCCTGGCGGAAGCCTTTGCGCTGGTGCGCAAGCACGGTGTGGACCCCGAAAAATTTCTGGAGCTTTTGACCGAGTCGTTGTTTGCCGCTCCCGTGTACCGCACGTATGGTCCGATCGTTGCTGCCAACAAGTTTGATCAGGTGGGCTTCAGTATGCCACTCGGATTCAAGGACAACCGGCTCGTGCTGGCTGCGGCTGAGGAGGCCGCCGTCCCTATGCCGCTAGCCAGGTTGGTGCACGACCGCTTCGTGGCGGCGATGGCGCAGGGACTGAAGGACTCAGACTGGGCGGCGATCGCGCGCATCGCATATCGAAGCGCCGGGCTCGATGAAGGCTGAGAGCCATCGGGTAGTCCTGCTCGAAGCGCCGGGGGGGTGGGAACCTCTCCCCCTAACCACAGCCCTGCCGGCCAGCCGCGATGTGCGGTCGGCTAGGGTACCGGTACCCAGCGCCCCTCGTTCGAGCTGAGCAAAATGGCCTGGCAAAGCGCCAACTCATCGCGGCCGGTCTCGAAGGTAGGGAAGCTGCGCACGGCAGTGAAATCGCCAACCTGGAGATAGCGGTAAAAGTCCCGGAACAACTGCACGAACGTATCCGGGTAGCCCTCCGCGTGTCCGCCGGGATAGGAAGCGTAGTCGCGGGACTTGGGATTCATCAGAGTGGGATCCTTCGGCAACACGCGGCTGGCCTCATTGCGGCGGCCAAGCCAAAGCTGATTGGGCGATTCCGAGTTCCAGGCCAACGATCCTTCCGCACCGTTGATCTCGAAGCTGAGCTGTGCCTTGTGTCCCGCGCTCACCTGCGAGACCGTCATCACGCCCCGCAGCTTTTTCTCGAAACGAAGCAGCACCGAGGCGTAATCGTCGGTCGTGACGGTAACATCGTCCACGGAGGCAGTACTCGCCGTCTGGAAGGTCTCCACACGTCCGCGAGGCCGTTTGCGGAGGGGGATCACAGTCGCGAGGTCGGCGCAGACCTCACGGACTTTTCGGCCAGTCAGCCAGGTGACCAGGTCAAGCCAGTGAGTGCCGATGTCGGCAACCGCCCGCAGATCGCCGCCCAATTCGGGCTCCAGGCGCCAGTTCCAATCGGTCGGATAAAAGAGCCAATCCTGCAGGAAGCCCCCGTGAACAAGGTTCGGTTCACCGATCACACCCTGATCGATCAGCACCTTGGCCTCCTGACACAGCGGGTAATAACGCAGGTTGTAGGCTACGGCTCCCACCCGTCGCTGACTCTGGGCCAGTTCGACAAGACCAGCAGCTTCGCCAACGTTCATGGCGAGCGGCTTTTCGCACATGACGTGCTTCCCGGCACGCAGGACCGCAACCGCCTGTTCGAAATGGAGGTGGTTGGGCGTACAAACATGCACCACGTCGGAAGTGGAGTCCGAAGCCAGTTCGGCCAGCGAGGAGTAGGCTCGTGGCACGCCCAGGTGGCGGCAGGCTTCCTCGGTACGCTCGGTGGAACGGCCGAGAAGGCCGACTATAGGAATGTTCAGGCGACGCAGGGCTTCAACGTGAGCGCGACCGACAAATCCGATGCCGATCACCGCGGCTTTCATTGCCAACACTCCTCACCTCGGAACGCGGATGGGTTCTCGATGGGTTCGATCATAACCGTGACCCCTTGCCAGACCGAGAAAGCATCTTACACATCGAGCAAGCGACGATCCAGGATTCAACGGCGCGTCCGCACCCTAATTCTTGGAAACGACTTCATGCGGGGCGCGACAATCGGCGCCTCGCCGGGAGTGTCGTATGGTTGGTTGATGGTCAGGCGGTGTCATAGAATTGGGCCTGGCCGAAGGGCTCGGACGGGCATTATTCCAGCCAGGTGTTCAATAACGGTGAGAAAGGTGGGACATTCATGAATCAGAGCTGGTGGACGCGTCGTGAATTCATTCGCATCGGGGCGGGCGTTGCGGCCTCTGGGGCGGGTGGGAAATTTGCCTGGCTGGAGCCGAACCCACTTTGGGCGTCGGATCGTCCGGTCCCACCCAGTGATACAGTGCGCTTCGCCTCGATTGGGACCGGGGTACGGGGCTGCGAACTGTTACAGGCCTCTTTGCGTGTGCCGGGAGTTGAGTGTGTGGCCGTCTGCGACCTCTACGATTCACGGCACACGGCAGCGCAGGAAGCCGTAAAAAAGGATGTTCCAGCCACCCGCGACTACAAACAGATTCTCGACCGCAAGGACGTGGACGCGGTCATCATCGCCGTGACCGACCATCAGCATCGCAAGGTATTTGTCGACGCCTGTGAGGCGGGAAAAGATGTGTATTGCGAAAAGCCCATGTCGCACACGGTGGAAGATGGATTTGCCATGGTGGAAGCGGCGAAACAGGCCACCCGGATCGTGCAGGTCGGTAGTCAGCGAGTCTCCTCTATTCTCTACGCCAAGGCCAAGGACATTTACGATTCCGGCAAGCTCGGCGAAGTGTACTCCATCCAGGCCTACTGGGACCGCAATTCGGCGAGCGGCGCATGGGTCTATCCCATTCCGCCCGATGCCAGCGAGCAGACCATCGACTGGAGCGGCTTCCTCGATGGCGCACCCAAGCGGCCCTTTGATCCGGTGCGCTTTTTCCGCTGGCGCTGTTTCGAGGATTATGGCGAGGGCCTGGGGGGGGACCTGTTCGTGCATTTGATCTCCGGGATTCAGGCTGTCACCGGGGTGAATACGGTGGCGGCACGGGCACAGTCAGCCGGTGGTCTTTTCCGGTGGAAAGACGGTCGCGAATTTCCCGACCTGCTGGAGACGTTCTATGACTACCCCGATTTCCGCGTGTATCTGCGTTGTAATTTGAACAATGACCAGGGGGAATTCATCGGGTTTTATGGGACCAAGGGCACACTGATCATCAGGAGCTCCAGTGTGACCTATTCGCCACAAGATACACAGCCGCAGCCGGAGGCGTACTCGATCCATGGTTGGCCCGCGAAGCTGCGCAACCAGTATCTGGAAAACTGGAAGAGCGAGCATCCTTTGCCTGAGCCTCTGGCATTTAAGGTGGACGATGAGAAAGAGGAATTTCGCGTGCCGCCCGGCTATAGTGACCTTGCCGACCACCAAGCGAACTTCTTCCATGCGGTCCGCTCCCGAAAGAGGACGGTAGAGAACGAGGAGTTCGGTAACAACGCCGCCATCGGCTGCCACCTGGCAAACTATTCCTACTTCAAGAGAACGCCGGCAATGTGGGACGCGGCGGCGAGGAAAATCAAAGGATAGAAATATAGGTTGTCGACGCCGCTAAAGAGCGAAAGATAGCGACCAATCGAGCCCAGTCGGTACAATCCGAGCGGAAAGGAACCCTTCCCGGATCGTGGGCGACGGGGCGAGAGGGATACGACCCAAACGATGAGGGACGTTCTATCCATTTACGGTGCAGAAAACCGCACCAAGCTTCTGATCGTCGCCGCCTTGGCGACAGCTCTGATCGCCGCGGTTGACTGGCGGATCGAACCCTACATTTCGTTAGGTTTTCTCTATTTGTTCCCCATCATGATCATCGGCGGCTTCCTCTCCCGGGGCAAGATTGTGGCGATCGGCCTGCTGTGTGCGCTGCTGGACTTCAGCAGTTTCCCCGCACACGAGACACCGGTGCATTTACTTTTTAGTTCGGCGGGTTTTATCGGCACAGGACTGTTTGTGTCCGAACTCGTCCACAGCCGGCGGATCGCGCTCAAGCACGTCGAGGAGATACAAGCCGAGGAGAGTCTGCGGCGCGACGCGGAACAGCAGATGCATATGCTGGTGGAAAGCAGCCCAGCGGCGATCGTGATCATCGAGTCTACGGGGAGGATTGCGCTGGCCAACGAGGCGGCACAAAAGTTGCTTGCGCCCGATGGACCAACCCTGGCGGGACAGACCATCGATTCTTATCTGCCCACTCTGCAGACGGTGATCCAGAACCAACCCTCTCGCGTCTTTCGCACCGGGTTACAATGCAGAGGCCAACGCAGCAACGGCGAAGCCTTTCTGGCAGGCATCTGGTTCTCGACTTACACTACCTTGTCCGGGCCGCGGCTGGCGGCGATCGTGGTGGATCTCTCCGAGGATCTTCGCAACCGCGAAGACTTGAGCCTGGATCACCTGCTGAAGAGCAGCCGCATTCTCATGAGTGCCGTGTCCCACGAAGTGCGAAATCTGTGTGGCGCCATGCTCGTGGTCCACAGGAATCTTTCCCGGGTGAAGGACTTGCAACACAACGAAGACTTTCACGCCCTGAGTACCATCATTCAAAGCTTGGAGAAGGTGTCAGCCCTGGAGCGCAACTCTTCTCCCATGCAAAACGCCGCCGCGGTGGAACTGACGTCGGTGCTGGACGAGTTGAGAATTCTGATTGATGCGGCCTACCAGGAATCTGACATGAAAGTGGAGTGGCAGGTTCAGGAAAGGCTGCCGCTGGTATGGGCCGATCGCTATGGGCTGGTGCAGGTATTCCTCAACCTTGCGAAGAACAGCCAGCGCGCCATGCAATCGACGGATACCAAGCGGCTGCGCGTGAGTGCGTCGGCCGAAGGGAGAAAAGTGGTGGTTCGGTTTGAAGACAGTGGCGTGGGTATCCGAGCGCCCGAGAATCTGTTCCGGGCGTTTCAGCGCGGAGCAGACTCGACCGGTTTGGGCCTCTACGTGTCGCGCGCTATCATGAAGAGTTTTGGAGGGGACCTGACGTTCGAGCCTCGGCCAAAGGGCTGCTGTTTTGCCATCGTCTTGCCCCTGTTGTCGGCCGTAGAAGAGGTAGTGAATGCCTGACACCATAGCCTCAGCCATTGCCATTCTGGTGCTCGATGATCACGCCCTGTTTCGGGAAGGCGTAACCCGTCTGCTCAGCGCGGAGCCCGGATTTGAGGTAGTGAGCCAATGTGGATTGATCGAGGAAGCCCTGGCAACGTTGCGGCACAAACATGTGGACATCGTCCTGCTGGATTTCGAACTGCAAGGCAGCGATGGACTGCAATTTGTGCGTTTGGCCAAGGAGCAGGGTTTCGAGGGAAAGATCCTGGTGGTCACGGCGGGGGTGGAAGAGGGGATTGCGTCCAGCCTTATCCACGCGGGGGTGGCCGGTATTTTTATGAAAGATCATTCCGCCCAACTGCTGGCGCAGGGCATCCGCGACGTCATGTCCGGAAAGGTGTGGTTTGACCAACAGCTGTTTCAAGCGGCGATGGCAGAGGACGTCAAGCCCAATTACCAGCAGGATTTGCCGCACCTTACGGCAAGAGAGCGCCAGGTGCTCTCCGGAGTCTTCGAAGGTATGGCCAACAAGGAAATCGCCGCCAAGATTGGGGTGTCGGAGAGTTCGGTGAAGGCAACCCTGCAACAATTGTTTGCCAAGACCGGCGTGCGCACGCGCGGGCAACTGGTGCGAATCGCCTTGGAGCAATACCGGAGCCAGCTCTAAAACCTTTCCCTTGGGCGATGCATTGAGCCGAGGATTCCCGCGGACCTAACTTGATTTCCCTCGCCAAGCCGATCCCCACGTCAATCTGCAGTTGCTGCCTGGCGCTGGTAATCGTCGCTTGCCAGGCTGTGGGCCAGAGTAAGCCGGAAACGCGCAAGGCATTCGACCGCTACGTACAAATCACCGAGCAAAGGATCGGTAGGGAAGAAGCGTCGGCCTCGCTTTTTGTGGACAGCCTCGCGCCAGCAGCGCGCTCGAATGCTGCAGGGCGACTCAGCAAGGGCGAAGTGGTTGTGGAGTCGAGGCTTACTCGGGATGAGGGCCAATCGATTGACGTACCTGGCGGCATGGTCCATCACTGGGTGGGAGTGGTGTTCGTGCCGGGGGTTACCATCCCCGAGGCACTGGCATTGCTCCAGGACTACGATGATCATTACCGGATCTACGCGCCCGAGGTGGAGCGATCCAAGGTGATCGCACGCACAGCCGATGATTTCCAGATCTATTACCGACTGCGCCGCGAGAAGGTGGTTACCGTGGTGATGGACGCGTACTACGACGTGCACTATGCTCCCATTCGCAATCATCACGCCTGGAGCCGGTCTTACAGTACGAAGATTCAGGAAGTATCCCGGCCCGGCGACAAGGACGAGAAAATACTGGCCGCGGATGAGGGGACGGGATTCATGTGGCGCCTGAACACATACTGGCAGTACCTGGAGCGCGACGGAGGGCTTTATATCCAGTGCGAGGCGATGTCGCTCTCGCGTGACATTCCCGCCGGGCTGGGATGGATGATCGGGCCATTTGTGGAGACCGTGCCGCGAGAGTCGCTGTTGTTCACGCTCGGCCGCACCCGAGAACAATTGCTTAAGAAGACAAACTAGGACAGCTCGATTCGATTGCGATTTACCGATCCACTATGCCCGCACAGCCTGTATCGGGGGCGCCTGGCGCCTTCCCCAACCGGACTGCTTCATGTGGGGCACGCCCGCACCTTTTGGACTGCAGCCGAGCGGGCCCGGGCGCACGGCGGCAGGCTGATCCTGCGCAACGAAGATCTCGATCCCGAACGCTCCCGTCCGGAGTTCGCCCGCGCCATGGTGGAAGATCTTCGCTGGCTGGGTATCCGTTGGAGCGAGGGGCCGGACTGTGGGGGACCGTTCGCTCCCTATTGCCAAAGCGAGCGACGTCGGCATTATCTCTCCGCCTGGCGAATGCTGCGGGACGGCGGCTTCATCTATCCCTGCCTATGCTCGCGCCGGGAGCTTGCCTTGGCGGCGACGGCGCCCAATGAGGCGGACGATGAACCTTTGTATTCGGGCAAATGCCGTGAACAGGCGAAGACAGCGGCGCAGTTTCGCGAACCCGGGGGCGTGAACTGGCGTATGCGCGTGCGCGAGGGGGAGAGTGTGGAATTCAACGATTTGCATCTGGGACGGCAGCGATACGTCGCCGGCCGCGACTTTGGAGATTTTGTCGTCTGGCGACGTGACGATGTTCCCGCCTATCAGCTGGCGGTTGTGGTGGACGACGCGCAGATGAAGATCAGCGAGGTGGTGCGCGGAGCGGATCTGTTGAAATCCACGGCACGTCAGATCCTTCTGTATCGCGCTCTCGAATGCGCGGTGCCGGCCTTTTATCATTGTGATCTGGTCTCGGACGACCAGGGAAGACGCCTGGCGAAGCGGCATGACGCGCTAAGCATTCGCCACCTGCGCGAGAGCGGATGGACGCCACGCGGGGTTCTGGAGAGCACGCTACGGCCCACCCCCGCACCGGCCAGCCCGCGCCGTTCCGCGCCCTGAAGGCCAACGTCCGGTTCGCCGGAGACGCCGGCATCTCTTCGGTTTGGCATATAATCTTCGCCACAATTTTGCGATGGGGGAGGTAGTTATGCGCTGGACGCCTGGCGGAAGGAGCGACGACCTGGAGGATCGCCGGAACGAAGGCGGCCGAATTGGAGGAGTGCATCTGGGTATTGGTGGAATGCTGATCCTGCTGGTGCTGAGCATTCTTTTCAAGCGCGATTTCTTTTCCCTGGTGGGCGGAGGAGGGAGCCTGGCGCCGGGCACGTCGCTCCGCCAATCGGACCCGCAGCGTGACGCTCAGGAAGAGCCTACGGTACAGTTTGTTTCTTTTGTTCTGGATGATGCCCAAACCACCTGGAGCAAACTGCTCGAGAGCCGCGGAATTCCCTATCAGCACGCGAAGCTCGTCCTGTTCCGCGATCTCACCTCCTCGGCTTGCGGGACGGCGCAGTCGGCCACCGGGCCCTTCTACTGCCCGGCAGACCAGAAGGTCTACATCGACCTGGGGTTTTACGACGAATTGCGGCAGCGCTTCGGGGCTCCGGGACAGTTCGCGGAAGCCTACGTGCTGACCCATGAAATCGGGCATCACATCCAGAATCTCTTAGGCGTCGAGCGCAGAGTTCGTGCCTTGCAGCACGAGAATCCGGGCGCGGGGAATGCTCTTTCCGTGCGTCTGGAACTGCAGGCGGATTGCTTTGCCGGGGTGTGGGCCAACTCGACCGAGCAGCGCAACCTGTTGGAGAGCGGTGACGTCGAGAGCGCGCTGGGCGCGGCGGCCGCCGTGGGAGACGACCGCCTGCAACGGATGTCCGCCGGGCGCGTCAGTCCGGACTCATTCACCCACGGGTCATCCGAACAGCGGATCGAATGGTTTCAGACAGGAATGAGGGGCGGGACGATCGAGTCCTGCAATACCTTCCAGTGAGACGGATCGGCGCGCCAAGTCGCTCTTCGCGGTCAGGAGAGGACTCTCTTCGGCCGGCGGCTTCCCCTGCAGGTGGGTTGCCCCGGGCGGGCTTGATCGGCCGTCATCTTCAGACCCCCCTTCAGCCCTGATAAGGTATCGAGGTGGCGACGCTCCGGCGTCGAGCAATCCCAGATCGACTTGGAAGCGATGGCGTGCCAGGCATAGAACAAGCGGGTTCGAATTTCCAGGAGATTCTCAACAAGCCGATCCGTGACCTCGGCCTGAAGCTCGAGGGAACGCCCCTGGAGCGTTTGGTCGAGCGTTTGTACCGCGAACTGGGAAGCAAGCGACTTACGAAGTTCCGACCCTCGTGTTATCTCACCGATGAATGGGGCTGTCCTTCCGGGGAACCTACGATCGGCATCCCTTTTTATCTGGCCAATCCGGAACTTGCCCAGCTGGAAAAGGAGATGAACGACCTGGAAGATGAGCGGGAAATCATGATGTACCTGAGGCACGAGGCGGGCCACGCCTTCAATTACGCCTACAGGTTACATCGGGCGCCAGAGTGGAAGTCTCTGTTTGGGCCGTTTCGGCGTCCGTACCGGGAAAACTACCGGCCGGTTCCATTCTCGCGGAACTATGTTCGTCATCTGGCGGGCTGGTACGCGCAGAAACATCCGGACGAGGACTTTGCGGAAACCTTTGCGGTGTGGCTCACGCCGCGTTCGGGTTGGCGTAAGCGATACCGGGGCTGGGGCGCGATGGCGAAATTGCGCTACATGGACAAGATCGCCCGGGAACTGGGCAACGTCGAGCCCATACGCCGGCGGGGCTCGCCCGACGTCACCGTGGATGAGATGGAGGCAACGGTCGGCGAGTTTTACCGGCACGGCAGTGGCGAAGAGATCCCCATTCAGGATCTGGCATTGGACGCTGACTTGGCGGACATTTTCAACGTGTCGAAACGGATGAAGACGGCACGGCCGGCCCAAGAACTCCTCCAGCAACACCGCAAGGCAGTCGTAGACAAGATCGCATACTGGACCGGGGTGCGGCGGCCGCTGGTGCGGAAGCTGGCCCAGGTGATCGAAGAGCGAATCGGTGAGCTCGGGTTGCGCGCGGACACCCGTCGCGAGGCAGAGCATCTCGCAGAACTTACTGCCTACGCGACCACCCTGGCGCTAAACTATATGACACGGGGAAAATTTGTGCAGCCCTGATTGCGCGGACGGCTCGTGTCGTCGCAGCAGTAAGGAACCCTAATGGCCGGAGACAAAATGAAGGTTGCCGTGCTGTATGACGTATGGGAAGACGAGGCCTCCACGGCTGAGCCCGAGGAGCCGAAGCCCGCTGCCCGCAGGTCCAAAGCACGCAAGAAAAGGCGGCGGGAGAAGGAGGACCGCCACGAGATCTTTGAAGCTCTCGAGAAACTTGGACACGAACCCTTCTACCAGGTGCTGGATGGTAGTCCGCAGAGTCTGCAATCGTTAGCCAAGTGTGGAGCGGATCTGGTCTTCAATCTTACCGAGTCCTTTGCCGGCGACGATACCAAGGACATGAACATCGTGGCTTATCTCGACCTGCTTGGCCTGAAATACACGGGGGGCGGTCCGCACGCTCACTTTCTGGCCCAGGACAAAGCGGTGGCCAAGAAGATGTTCGCCTTTCATGGAATCCGCACTCCTTATTTTGCCACTTCGTACCGGGGCAGAATCGACCACGCCCACGACGTCTCCTTCCCACTCATCGTCAAGCCCCTGGCTGAAGACGGCTCGATCGGGATCGACTCCGACGCGGTGGTGGGCAGCGTCAAAGAACTCATGCAGCGGGTCCAGTACATTCAGGAGGAATTCGATTCGCCGGCCCTGATCGAGGAATACATTGAAGGGCGCGAAATCTATGCCGCCATTTTAGGCAGCTATGAAAGTGCGCAGGCTCTGCCGCTGGTGGAGCTGGATTTGTCTCGTCTGCCCAAGGGTACCCCGAAGATTGCGAGCTACGACGTGAAGTTCGAAAAGGGAACCGAAGGATACCGGCTGACCAAGTCCAGCGTGGCCACGGACCTCGACGAGGAGACTACGGACCGCCTGATGGAGACTGCGCTTGCGGCCTACCGGGCGGTAAAACTGCGCGACTACGGGCGCATCGACATGCGCCTGTCCAAAGACGGGGAAGTGTACGTCATCGAAGCCAACCCCAATCCCTGGCTGGCCAGCCAGCAGGAATTTGCCATGGCGGCGAAGGCGGCGGGCCGCACCTATACCCAGCTGATCGGGGAGATTGTGGATCTGGCGCTGGCCCGGTACCGGGCGCCGGGGCGAGCGCAGAGCGCTTAGCGTTCCTCCGCTTTCTGGGACGCAAGCTCGATCCGTCCCAGGTAGAGAGCCATCCCGACAACCGCATCGGCACCGATCGCCTCCAGCCGGTCGACTTCCGCCCGGGTTGCGATTCCACCCGCCACGATGAGTTGGCGGGACGTAGCCTGGCGCAGCCGGAGCACCACCTCGAACGGGATACCCTCGAGCAGCCCTTCCCCGTCGATGTGGGTGTAGAGGAAGGCCCGGCAATAAGGCTCGAGCGCACGCATCATCTCTTCGGGCAGGATCTGGGTCTGCTCCCGCCATCCCTTGATGGCAACCTGCCCCTGCTTGGCATCGAGCGCGAACGTAAGCTTCTCGGGGCCGAGACATTCCGCGAAATGCGCGGCGGCAGCGCGGTCGACTTGTCCGTTCTTGATCAGCACCGACCCGAGAATGACCCGGCGTGCCCCGAGTTCGAGCAAGTGACGGGCTGCTTCGAGGGATCGCAAACCGCCGCCCACCTGGCAGGGAAGACGACGTACGAGATTCTCAACTAAGGTGCGGTTATTGCCGTGGCCCAGGGCTCGGTCGAGATCGACGAGTTGCACCAGAGGATAGGGAGCAAACCGCCGTGCCCACTCTTCAAGGTCGGCGAATTCCAGGGCCTTACGCTCGCCCTGCACCAGTTGCACGATCTTGCCGCCCATGAGGTCGATCGACGGAATCAGCACGGCCACCTCACAGCAATGCCAGCGGAGAGCAGGCTGCGCTTGAAATCGGCGAGACGTGTCCGCCCATAATGCAGGATCGAGGCCGCCAGGGCGGCATCGGCGTGGCCGCGTTGGAAGACTTCCACAAAGTGTTGCTGGGCGCCCGCGCCACCCGAGGCGATGACCGGGATCTGGAGGGCGTCCGCCGCGGCCTGGGTGAGGTCGCAATCGAAGCCGGCACCGGTGCCGTCGCGATCCATAGAAGTGAGAAGGATTTCGCCAGCACCGCGGGACTCCGCTTCCCGCGCCCAGGCGATGGCGTTGCGGCCCGTGGGGCTTCGTCCGCCACCCGCGAATGCTTCCCAAGAACCGTCTCGCCGCCTGGCGTCGATGGCAACCAAAACGGCCTGCGAGCCAAATCGGCCAGCGATTTCGGAGATGAGAACAGGGTTGGCCAAGGCAGCCGAATTGATGCTGACCTTGTCGGCCCCGGCCTGGAAGACGTCGCTGGCGTCGGCCAGGGAGCGAATGCCTCCGCCCACCGTGAACGGGATGAACAATTGCCGGGCCGTGCGGCGCACGGCGTCGAGGAGAGTGCGGCGCTGCTCGGGGGTGGCCGAGATGTCCAGGAACACGATTTCGTCGGCCCCGGCTTCACTGTGGGCCCGGGCCAGCTCGGCCGGGTCGCCGGCATCACGAAGGTGGGTGAACTGGACGCCCTTGACCACACGGCCGCCGTGTACGTCGAGGCAGGCGATGATGCGTTTGGTCAGCATGGCAGGTGGCAGAAGTTGGACAGCAGCCCGAGGCCCGCCGGACCTGATTTTTCGGGATGGAACTGGACGCCGAAAATCCTGCCGTACTCTACGACCGCAGAAAATTCCCCGGCATACTCGCAGGTTGCCACCGTATGCTCCACCACGGGAGCGCGATAAGAGTGACTGAAGTAGACGAAGGCGCTCGCGGGGACATTCTCGAGGAGCCGCGAGCGGCAGCGTGACTCGAGCGCGTTCCAGCCCACATGAGGCGACTTGATTCCGGCAGGAAAACGGTCGCAATCGCCGGAGAAAATGCCAAGACCCCGGACTCCGGGAGCCTCGCGGCTGGACTGAAACAACCACTGCATGCCGAGGCAGATTCCCAGGAGAGGCCTACCCGCGCCGATGGCATCGGTTATCGCATCCCGCAGTCCGGTGTCGGCCAGCCTCTGGGTCACGGCAAAATTGCCCACGCCCGGAATGATAATCCTGCCGGCCTTTGCCACCTGGGCGGGATCGGAAGCGACGATAGACGGCACGCCAAGCCAGTCCAAGGCCTTTTTTACCGAAGCCAGATTGCCCGCAGAATAGTCGACGACCGCTGTGATCGTCATAGAACCCCCTTGGTGCTGGGAAGAAGTCGGGCGAGACGGCGGTCGCGCCAGCAAGCGGCCCGTACGGCACGGGCGAAGGCTTTGAACAGGGACTCGATCTTGTGATGGCTGGAACGGCCGTACAACACGCGCATGTGGACGTTGGCTCGTGCCCCTCGGGCGAACCCTTCAAAGAAGTCGGGCACAAGTTCAGCCTCGAGGTCGCCGACCCAACGCACGCGAACCTTGGTGTCCACACAGGACGATGTCCGGCCACAAAAGTCGACCGCCGCCAGCCCGAGCGTCTCGTCCATGGGCATGAGGAAGTATCCGGCGCGAAGGATGCCGCGCTTGCTGCCGAGGGCTTTTTCAAACGCCTGGCCGAGGACGATGCCGATGTCCTCGACGGTATGATGCTGATCCACGTCCAGATCCCCAGCCGCTTGAACGGTAAGGTCAAAACCGCCGTGATGCGCCAACAGCTCCAGCATATGGTCGAGGAAACGGATGCCGGTCGAAACCTGGTAGCGGCCGCGACCGTCGACGTTCAGGACGACCAGAACGTCGGTCTCCTTCGTGAGGCGATGGATGCGCGCGGTTCTCACCGGAACCTTCCTTCCCGGGCCGGGAGTTGTTCGAGCACCTCACGCAGAGCGATCAGAAGCTGATCCGTTTGGGTGAGGGAGCCGATGGTGATACGGACACAGCCCGCGCAACCGGGGTCTCGCGAACGATCGCGGACGAGTATGCCGCGCTCGCGCATGGCGCGAAGGAAGGGCGACAGGGCCTCCCCCAGGTAAAGCAGCACAAAATTCGCCCGACTCGGCCAGAATCGGATTTCCAGCGCGGCGAGTTCTGCCTCGAACCGCCGGCGGCCCTCGCACACCTCCGCCACGTACCGGCTCACGAAGCGCTGGTCGGCCAGGGCCTCGGGCAGACAGTCGAGCGCGATGCGGTTCACGTTGTAGGGAGAGGCCACGCGGCGCACCGCGGCCATTTGCCCTGGGTCGCCCATCAGGACGCCTACCCGAAGTCCGGCGAGCCCGTATGCCTTGGAAAAGGTCCGCGCCACGAAAACGTTGGGCGAGTCGTGCCATTGGCCGACCAGGGTTTGTCCACAGAACTCGAAATACGCTTCATCCACCAGCAGGGCCGCCGCGGGTGCGCAGGCCGCGATCCGCAGCAGGTCATCCTGGGGCGCAAGTGTACCGGTGGGGTTGTTGGGATTCGCCACCACGATGAGCCGGGTCTTCGCGGTGATGCGACTCAGGACCGCATGGGTGGGGAAGTTGAAGTTCCGCTCTGCCAGGACGGGAATAACCCGCGCTCCCGTGGCCGCGGCGCAGATCTCATACATCGAAAAGGTGGGCACGACGATGAGAGCCTCATCACCCACTTCGAGATAGGTCTGGCACAGCAGGTGGATGGCCTCGTCGACGCCGTTGGTAAGCAATAGTTCTTGGGGACTCACGGCGAGGTGGGTGGCGGCTACGGCTTCCACGGGTTCACGGTCGGGATAACGGCTGAGATGCTCCATGTCGAGGCTGCGGAGTTTGCGCAGGACTTGGGGCGAGCAACCGATCGTGTTCTCGTTGAAGTCGAGGCGCAGGCCGGTGCGGTCGCCCAGCGGCGGGCGGTAGACAGGCAGGTTGCGCACAGCCAGCCGGGGGTTAAGCACGTTTGCACCTGGCGCGGACGGATTCGGCGTGCGCCCGAAGACCCTCGGCGTTGGCCAGGCATACCACGGTAGGGCCGATGCGTTCGAGGGCCTGGGAAGAGAGTTCCTGTACCGCGATGAGCTTAACGAAGTCCAGGACGTGGAGGCCGCCGCGAAAGCGTGCCATGCCCGCCGTCGGCAGAACGTGGTTGGCGCCCGAGGCATAGTCCCCTGCAGCCTGAGCTGAGTAGTTGCCCACAAAAACCGAGCCGGCGCTGCGGATGAAGGGCACGTCCTCTCGGTCTACCGTGACATGTTCGGGAGCAATCTGATTCACCCATGCCAGAGCGCGCTCGCGAGAAGGCGCCAGCAGGATAGCGCCATTGCGGCCCAGCGATTGCCCGGCGGTCGGGTGGTGGTGGACCAGCCGATTGACCCGGGAACGAACCGCCTGCATCAGCGGTTGTGAAGTCGTGATGAAGACGGACAAAGCATCCGGATCGTGCTCGGCCTGGGCCAGAAGATCGGCGGCGATAAATTCAGCTCGCCCCCGGCTGCTGCAGATGACCGCTTCGGTTGGCCCGGCGAGGAAGTCGATGGAGCAGTCGAAGGAAACAAGTTTCTTTGCGGCGGTGACGTAGCGGTTCCCAGGCCCGACAATCTTGTCGACACGCGAGATACTGCTGGTGCCGTAAGCGAGAGCGGCGATGGCGTGCGCGCCACCTACGCGGTAAAACTCAGCCACGCCCAGCAGGGCCGCCGCGGCCAGAACTTCGGCTCGGGGATGGGGGGAGACGACACGAATCTGCCGCACCCCCGCCACTTGAGCGGGAATGACCGTCATCAGCAGCGTGGAGAGAAGCGGGTGACGGCCACCGGGAACATAGCATCCGACCGAATCGAGAGGGCGCACCAGTTGTCCGAGCGACATGCCTCCACGGTCCCGTCGCCACTCGCGCGGGGCTTGCCATTTGCAGTAGCGCTGAATGTTCGTAACCGTCTCGCGCAGGGAAGCGCGGAGAGCGGGTGTAACCGTGTTCCAGGCTCCATCGATTTCAGACTGAGGGACGCGCATCGACTGTCGGGGTGCCAGACCGTCCCACTTGGCGGCATAGTGACGGAGGGCCGGGTCGCCACGCCGCCGCACAGCCTCCACGATAGGGGTGACGACGGGCTCGACGGCCGACAGATGGGATCTGCGCTCGGCGAGCTCGTCGACCCTGGCTTCGGCTGCCCTTCCGGAGAGCATGCGCATCACATCACCACTTTGTTCAGCGGATATTCCACGATGCCTTGTGCACAAGCTTCTTTCAGACGTGGAATGACCTGCCAGGCTTCGGATTCTTCGATCACCGTATTCACCGCTACCCAGTCAGCATCACTCAAGGTGGCAATCGTGGGCTTCTTCAGCGCGGGGAGCACGGTCAGCACGCGCTCGAGATCTTGCTTGCGGACATTCAGCATCAGGCCAACCCGATCCTGAGCCGCCATCGCGCCGCGCAGCATGAGAGCAAGATTCTCAATTTTCCGGCGTTTCTCGCAGGTGGCCCAGGAGGACTGGTTGGCGATGAGCTGGGTATTGGATTCCAGGACCGTTTCGAGGATCCGCAATCGGTTGGCCTTGAGGGAACTGCCGGTTTCCGTGACTTCGACGATCGCGTCGGCCAGCATGGGCGGTTTGATTTCGGTGGCACCCCAGGAGAAATCAACTCGTAGCTCAACCCCCCTTCGTCGAAAATACTCGCGGGTCACGTTGACGAGCTCGGTGGCAACGGTGCATCCCGAGAAGTCCTCGGCTCGCTGGTAGGCGGAGTCCTCCGGACAGGCAAGTACCCAGCGGACTTTCCCGCGGCTTCGTTTGGCATAGATGAGATCGGAAACCGTGATCACCTCGAGTCCGCTCTCGACTACCCAGTCCAGGCCGGTGAGCCCGGCGTCAAGCGCGCCGTGCGCGACGTACCGAGCCATTTCCTGGGCCCTTATCAGCAGGCAGTCGATTTCCGGGTCGGTGGTGGACGCGAGGTAGGAGCGACCGTTGGTATAAACCTCGAGTCCCGCCCGTGCGAACAACTGGAGAGTGGCTTCCTCGAGACTGCCTTTGGGGATGCCGAGGCGGATTTTCATAACTGGGTCTCCGGGGGGTTCACTTGGTCGTGCTCGGGGATGAGAGCGACGGCCTCGGTGAAACAGGTCGGGGCCCCCAGGTGGCAGA
This sequence comes from Terriglobales bacterium, assembly GCA_035623795.1. GTDB lineage: Bacteria > Acidobacteriota > Terriglobia > Terriglobales > Acidobacteriaceae > DASPST01. The sequence goes on along the minus strand of DASPST010000021.1, from coordinate 50,873 downwards.
CCAGACCGGCACCCTCGACTTTGGCGCGCACCAGCAAGGTATCGCGGTCACAATCCGCGAAGATGGAGACGACCTTTAGACGGTTCCCGGACCTCTCTCCTTTGGTCCACATTCGCCGGCGGGTGCGGCTGAAGAAGGTGACGTATCCGGATCGCAAGGTGATGGTGACGGCCTCCGCGTTCATGAACCCGAGCATAAGGACGGCACCAGAGTCCGAATCCTGAACGATGGCCGGTACCAGGCCCTGCATCTTGTCGAAGTCCATTTGCCATGGCATTGCAGTTCGCTTTCGTCGAGCCAAAAAAAAACCCGCTGGGCCGGTTGGCGTCAGCGGGCTCGAACTCTATAGGAGTGCCGGCTATCTCAGAGAGGCACCGCCGCCCGCGCGCCGTGCGCGTGAGGGTGATGGCGGTGATGGCGAGGAGAAAACATCCGGGCTACACAGTACCGTTGTTGCCGAACCGGGTCAAATCAAATTCGACCCCGCGAGCGCCGTTTTTATGATTCCTCCGATTTGAAACTTGGATCGGGCCTCGCGGAATTTGGATTGACATATCCAACTTGGATCTCTAGGATTCCTGGATGATCTCGGCGTCGCACCAGACGTGCTCCCGGTGTTGTTGTTGCGCGGCTGCATCTTCTGGCGCCGGGAGGCTGCTGAGCTAGAAATCGTTTCGATTCCAGCACTTATCACCCACCGCCAGTTGAACTCGCTGGCGGTGGGTTTTTTTATGCCGGTTCCGGAGACCAAAGCGCAACGCGTCGAACGCTTGAAGCGAGAGAAGAACCCCTGGGAGGGCCTCGACGAGATCCGCCAGTTCGCGCGGGGTGGATTCACCTCCATCCCGCCGGAGTGGCTCGGCACCTACTTCCGCTGGTGGGGCGTCTATACCCAGGGCGACGGAGCGGGCGTGGTTGGCGGCAAGGGCGGGGAAGGGAAGGCGCTCCCTTATTTCATGGTGCGGATACGCGTTCCGAACGGATTCCTGCGCACGGCGCAGCTGCGAACCATCGCGGAGGTGACGGAGAGATACGCCCGGGGCACGGCGGACTTGACGGTTCGGCAAAATGTGCAACTTCACTGGGTCACGATCGAGGCACTTCCGGAGGTATTGGACAGGCTCTGGCGCGCGGGACTGACCACCCTGGGGTCTTGCGGCGACGACACCCGGAATATTACCGGCTGTCCGCTTGCGGGTGTCGATGCCGAGGAGATCATCGACGCCTCTCCCCTGGTCGTCGAGGCCAACCGCTTCTTCCTAGGCAATGCGGATTTCTATAACCTGCCCCGGAAATTCAAGATCTCGATCACCGGTTGCCGGAGCTGGTGTAGTTACCCCGAGATCAATGATGTAGGTCTCACCGCCATCTGTCGGAGCCTCGACGGCGAGATCGGGTATTCCCTGCGTATCGGCGGCGGACTATCTACCGATCCGCACCTGGGGTTACGGCTGAATGCATTCGTGCGACCCGAGCAGGTCCTGCCTGTGCTCAAGGAGGTGGCGGAGATTTTTCGGGACAGCGAGGTTCTGCGGGAGAACCGGGAACGCGCCCGGCTGAAGTTCCTGTTCCTGCGTCACGGATGGAGCGCTCGAAGCTTTCTCGAGGAACTGGAGAAACGCCTGGGTTTCCCCCTGGAGCCTGCGGTCGAAGAACAGCCGCCTGCCGATGTGTACCGCGACCATGTCGGCATTCACCGGCAGAGACAGCCTGACTTGTTCTACGTAGGCGCAGCGGTGTTGCGCGGACGACTCAGCGCGCAGCAAATGGCGGCCGCCGCCACTCTGGCGGAGCGCTTCGCCAGCGGGGAGTTGCGGGTGACCAACATGCAGAACTTGCTTATCGTCAATGTGCCGCTCAGTAATATTAAAGCTTTAGTTGATGGGCTGGAGGCGGCTGGCCTGCCCGTCCACGGTTCCTCTTTCTGGCGGGGAGCGGTTGCCTGCAGCGGCTCGGAATTCTGCAAGCTGGCCATAACCGAGACCAAGACCTTTTCCCGCTGGCTGGTGGAAGAACTGGAGGAGCGACTTCCCGGATTTGAGCAGCACCTGAAGCTGCACGTGACCGGTTGTCCGAACAGCTGCGGACAGCACTGGATTGCCGACATTGGGCTGGAGGGCAAGAAGATCAAGGTCAGCGGACGCATGCGCGACGCCTATTACTTCTGTGTCGGCGGGGCTGTCGGGCTGCACCAGTCCATTGCGCGCCCCGTCGGATATCGCTGCCTTGCCGAGGATGTACCCGGTGCTATCGAGCGGCTGTTGCGCCGCTACCTTGAAGAAGGGCACGCGAACGAAAACCTGCGGCAGTTTTTCGCCCGCCACAGCGATGCGGAGCTGCGCGAATTCCTGGCGGGCGAGTCCGTATCCCCAGAGCCCCGGGATCTACCTTCGGGACAGATTCCCCACGGCGTGGAGGCCTAGGCGGGGGGATGAAACGATGAGTCTATTCCCGATGTTCTTAAAGCTCGAAGAACGGGTTTGCCTGGTGGTGGGAGCAGGCAGAGTAGGGGAGTCCAAAATTCGCAGCCTGCTGGCAGCGGGAGCCAAGGTCCGAACCGTGGCTCCGGTGGCGACCCCAGCGGTCGCCGCCTGGGACCGCCTGGGGGTGCTCGCCTGGGAGGGACGGGCCTTTCAAAGCGCGGACCTTGAGGGGGCGTTTCTGGTCGTGGCGGCAACCTCGTCTCCCGTGGTCAACGATGTCATTTTTCGGGAAGCACGGCAGCGAGGAATTCTGTGCAACGTCGTGGATGATCCAGCGCGCTGCGACTTCTATTCCCCGGCGGTAGTTCGGCGGGGCGACCTGCAGATTGCGATCTCTACCGCCGGGCGTAGTCCTGCCTTGGCGCAGAGATTGCGCCGCCATTTCGAACGGCAGTTCCCGGCGCGCTATGCGGGTTGGGTCAGCGCACTGGGCAGAGAACGGGAAATTCTCCTGAGACAAAATCTGGATCCGGAGTTTCGACGCCGACGACTGCACCAAATGGCAAGCGGGGCGATTCCGGATGATACGGTGGAGATCCGCCATGGCCGGTAAAGTGTTTCTGGTCGGCGCCGGACCCGGGGATCCGGAACTGCTCACCGTCAAGGCGTACCGGCTTCTCGAATCCGCCGACGTTGTCTTGCACGATGACCTTGTCCCCGGCGGAGTGCTTCGGCTGATCCCCCCGACCACACTGGTTCGCAACGTCGGGAAGCGATGCGGAACCAAGTCGGTCAGCCAGCAAGAGATCAATGCCCTTCTGGTGGCCTACGCTTCTTCTGGCTTGCAGGTGGTCCGCCTGAAGAGCGGCGATCCCCTGATTTTTGGGCGGGCGGGCGAAGAAATCGAAGCCGTCGGCCAGGCGAACATCGAACTGGAGATCGTTCCCGGAGTGACCGCCGCGCTGGGCGCCGCCGCCGCAGCCCAGGTGTCCTTGACGCACCGGGAGAAGGCGTCCGCGGTTCTGTTCCTCTCCGGCCACACCAAAGCCAGCCGGAAGAGTGACCTGCCGGCCCACCTATCGGCCCGGACAACCCTGGTGATTTACATGCCCGGTTCTGACTACGCGGAGACCAGCGAGCGACTGCTTGCCGGTGGCCTTCCCGGCCAGACGGCCTGCGCCATCGTTTCCCAGGTGAGTTCGCCGAACCAGCGAATTCATCGTACGACGATCGAAAGGCTGCGGTTAGCGCCTCGGCTCCCGGCACCGACCTTGCTGATCGTTGGCGAAGTGGCGGGGAGCGCAGTTAGATCTGCTTCTGTTCCCGAAAGGCTCGAAGATCCGCAGGCCGGATTCCACAAGGCCGAGCGCGGCCTCGAGGTCGCCGAGTCGCCAGAACGCTTTCTCGTCCAGTTGGCTGCCGGCGGAGGCCCGTAGCTGGCATCTAGTTTGGTAAGGCGTAACCCTCCGCCCTTCCCTCTGCTGGCTCTGGTTCCCTGAGTTTCCTCCCTTCCACACGACTCGCGTCATTCGCTTGTGGCAAACTTGCAGCGGAGGCTGGATGAACCTTCTTGAGTTCACCGTCTTGATCGCTGCCGGCTCGTTCCTCGCAGGATTCTTAGGAGCGCTGACCGGTCTGGGAGGCGGGGTCGTGCTGGTGCCCCTGCTCACCCTGATTTTCAAGGTGGACATCCGCTACGCCGTGGGAGCGTCGCTGGTATCGGTGATTGCGACCTCTTCGGGAGCCGCGGCCGCGTACGTGAAGGAAGGTTTTTCCAACATCCGTATTGGGATGTTTCTCGAAATCGCCACGACCCTGGGAGCGCTGCTGGGTGCTTATCTGGCGGCCAGCGTTTCCACCGGGGCCATCGGCCTGGTCTTCGGCCTGGTGTTGCTTTACTCAGCATTCCTGTCGCTTCACCCCCCGACCGACGTGGCCACCGAGACCCGACCGGATCCTCTGGCCACGCGCCTCGGCATGAACGGTTCCTATCCCTCGCTCCGCGGGCCGCGGTCCTACTTCGTGCATCGCGTTCCCGCAGGATTCGGCCTGATGCTCGGCGCCGGTACTCTTTCCGGACTCCTGGGTATCGGCTCGGGAGCAGTGAAGGTTTTGGCCATGGATCGGGTAATGGGCATTCCCTTTAAGGTCTCCACCACGACCAGCAACTTCATGATCGGCGTAACCGCTGCTGCCAGTGCCGGCGTGTATCTAAGTCGCGGTTACATCGACCCTGGGATCTCGATGCCGGTCATGCTGGGCGTGTTGGCGGGGTCCTTGGCCGGGGCACGCGTGCTGACGAAAACCAAGACCGCGCTTTTGCGCAAGCTGTTTGCGGCCGTGATCGCGCTGTTGGGGATTGAGATGCTCTATCACGCAGTGACAGGCAGAATCTGACGTGTTTCGCAAGAGCGATTGGACGGATCTGAGGATTGAAATCGTCATCGGCAACCTGCTGCGCGCGGGCGTGACCCTGGCCGCAACCGTTGTGCTGGTAGGAGGCTTGCGGTTTCTGGCGCGCTATGGGTTCGCGCCGGCAAACTACCGCAACTTTAGTGGGGAGCCGTCCAATCTGCGGGCATGGAGCGGGATCGTCCAGGCAGCGTTCGGTCTGCATGGCCGGGGCATCATCCAGTTGGGTCTGCTGTTGCTGATGGCCACGCCGGTGGCGCGTGTAGCCTTCTCCGCCTTCGCCTTCGCCATGGAGAAGGATTGGCTCTACGTCGGAATCACCGCACTCGTCTTCTTGATTCTGCTCTACAGCATGGCCGGATCATTTGCTTGACTCACACCACCGGCAAGGTGAAGTAGAACACGGACCCATGGCCAAGCTGGCTGGTGACGCCGATGGTCCCACCATGGGCTTCGACGATTGCCTTGGCGATCGCCAGCCCCATTCCGGTCCCTTGCACCTGAAGTCGATGATTCCTGCCGCGATAAAACTTGTCGAAGATCAGGGCCTGTTCGAAGTCATCAATGCCCGGTCCCCGATCTGCGACGCTGGTCATGACCTGGCGGTTCCGCACCTCTCCGGTGAGGTGAATGGGTGAATCGGGCGGCGAATATTTGGCGGCATTCTCCAGCAACTGGACCAGCACCTCCCGGATGCGCACCACGTCCATGCGGACCGGAGGCAGATTGTCGGGAAGACGTATCTCCACCGGATGCTTGCCCAAGACCTGCCGGGATGCCTCGACGGCTGCCTCGACCGCCTCCCGCATGGAGTGAGGCTCGCGGTGTAATTCGACCTTATTGGCGTCGAGTTGTGCCATTTCCGCGGCCTCGCCCACCAACCGGTTCAGGCGATCGCTCTCCTCATCGATCACCGTGAGAAGTTCAGAGCGCTGCTGACCGTCGAGTGGTTGACTGGAAAGCAGGGAAGTTACCGAGGCTTTGATGGCGGTCAGGGGTGTCCGGAATTCGTGCGTCACCGCGTCCAGCAGAACCGAGCGCAACTGCTCGCTCTCCCGTGCCGCTTCGGTGCGGCCCAGATTCTCCACCGCGCGGGCGCGCTCGATCGCGATCGCGATCAGGCTGCTCATTGCCTCCAGAGTCTCGCGGGACAAAGGTCCGCCGGCAATGCCCATACTTCCCACGGTTCGTACTCCCATGCGCAGGGGCATGAAGGCGAGGCGCCGCTGGGGTTCCAGGCGCGGTTCGCCGCGGGCGCAGACCAGCTGAAGGTCGGTGGCATCAAGGCCGTCCATTTCCGGTCCTGACCGGTAGACGTCGGGACGGTTGGGGAGGGAAATGGCTGCGGACCGCACGCTGAAGTTATCGACGATATAGCGGGGCATGGCGTTCAACAGCTCGACGACATTGTCGCTGGAGAGTAATTGCTGGCTGAAGCCGTAGAGCCGCTCTACGTCCCGCCGCCGCTCGTTGGCGTTTCTGGCCTCGCGCTGCGCCCGCTGCGATAGTTCGCTCGCCACCACCGCGGTAACCAGGAAGGCAAACAGCGCAACCCAGTTCTGCGGATCCGCGATGGTGAAAGTGCCCACCGGCGGCAGAAAGTAATAATTGAAGGCCAGGGTGGCGACCAGCGCGGTGAACACCGCCTCGCGCAGCCCCCACAGGGTGGAGACGATCAAGACGGTAAGCAGAAAAGTCAGGGCGACCGTGGTGGGGTTCACCCGGATCTCGCGATATACAAAAACCACCACGGCCACGGCCACCGAAGCCGCCAGGCAGCGCAGAACCAACTTGGTGAGGGACGAGCTCACGTGGCGATTGTAGCCGACGTTCGACAATTGTGTGTGGGTCGCGCAAAATAGCTGCGATGACCAAGACGCCCGACCAGTGGCTGGAGGAAGCTTCCCCCCCGCGCCGGGGAGGAGTGTTCAAGCTGTTTCTGGGATACGCCCCCGGCGTGGGGAAGACGTACAGCATGGTAAGCGAGGCGATCCGCCGTCACAGCCGGGGGGAGGACGTGGTTGTAGGCGTGGTGGAGACGCATGGCCGCAAGGCCACGGCCGATCTGGCCGCGCAGTTGGAGACGGTCCCCCGGAAGCGGATCGAATATAAGGGCGCGGTCTTTGAGGAGATGGATGTAGACGCGGTGCTCGCCCGCAAGCCGCAGGTGGCCATCGTGGATGAACTGGCCCACACCAACATCGAGGGTAGCAAACATCGCAAACGCTACGAAGACATTCTGGAACTGCTCGACGCCGGGATCGACATTCTGTCCACGATGAACATTCAGCATCTGGAGAGCGTGACTCCGATGGTGCAGAGCATCACGGGAATCACGGTGCGGGAGACGGTGCCGGACTGGGTCCTGCAGCGGGTGGACGAAGTCGTCATGTCGGATCTGACGCCGGAGGCCCTGCAGAATCGGATGCGGCGCGGAGACGTGTATCCCCTGGAGCGGGTGGAGCGCGCCTTGGGAAACTTCTTCCGCTTCGGCAACCTGAATGCGCTGCGGGAACTTGCCTTACGGCAGGTTGCCCATGCCGTCGATCGCAATGTCGAAACCTATCTCGACCAGGCCCGCAAGAATGTCGCGGTCCGCGAGAAAATCGGGGTCTGTATCAGCTCCAATCCGGCCGCCAAGTACCTGGTGGCGCGCGGCGCCCGCATGGCCCAGGCGCTCGATGGCGACTTGTACGTGATCTACGTCGATATGGGACAGGACGAGAACGAACGCGACCAGCGTACCCTTCACGCCAACGTCGAGTTCGCGGAGAATGTTGGCGCCACCATCATTCGGGCGAAAGGCAAGACCGTAGCCGAAGCCGTGGCCGAGGTGGTGCGCGAGAAACACATTACCCAGATCGTCTTCGGCAGGTCGGCAACCCGGGGATGGAGACGCTACATGTATTTCTCGGCGATTCATCGTTTCTTGCGGGATGCACCGCCCATCGACGTTCACATTGTCACGCAGGAGCCGGCGTAGAAGTGCTCAGCGAGCATCGCAAAATTCTGGTGGTGGACGACGAACCGCAAATCACGCGGGTGCTGCGCACCAGTTTGTCCAGTCACGCCTATGACGTGCGGGTTGCCAACGACGGCCTGACTGCCCTGGAAATCATGAAGGACTGGTCTCCCGACCTGGTCATCACCGATCTCTCCATGCCCAACATGGATGGACTGGAACTGGCACGGCGCTTGCGCACTTCGAGCACCGTGCCCATTATCGTGCTTTCGGTTCGGGGAGAAGAGCGGACCAAGGTGCAGGCCCTGGATGCCGGCGCCGACGACTACGTAACCAAGCCCTTCGGGATGCAGGAGCTTCTGGCGCGCGTCCGCGCCAACCTGCGCCGTCTTCCGCCGGGCGAGGAGACGGAATCCAGCCTGATTGAGAGCGGCGATTTCCGCATCGACCTGGCCGCACGCAAGGTCGTCGTCAAAGGACGGGAAACGCATCTTACGCCGAAGGAATTTGATCTCCTTGTCTATCTGGCGCGGCACGCGGGCAAGGTGCTCACACACCGGGTTTTGTTGGGCGCCATCTGGGGCGGTCAGAGCACCGAACAGGTGGAATACCTGCGGGTCTTCGTCGGCCAACTGCGCAAGAAAATCGAGCCCAACCCCTCCTCGCCCCGCTACCTTGTCACCGAGCCCTGGGTGGGCTATCGCTTCGAGACCGGCGAGACCTCCCCATAGCGCCTTGCAGGCGGGCGACTCCGGTCTCGGATCCCTGCGGGAAGGCCCGCTCTATCCTCGGTCGCCCGCTCCGTTCCGTTTATGAGTTTTTTATGAAACGCTTACCCCGTTCTTATGGGCCGGGCGATGGAATAGTGACAACAGCTCGTACAGCGGAATCTGGGTAAGCACAGGATGAAAATTCTGTTGGCACTTATTTGTCTGGTCGCCGTTCCCTTCTTCCTGCGCTTTCTCTTCGCGCTGATCAGCGAGCCGAAGCCGTCGCTTCATGGCACGGTGCTGCGCCTTACGCTCGGGCGGAGTAGACCCTCGGGCCAGTCGATCGTCCGCATCGACCGACTGGATACGCGAGATTCGGTCTGGGCGAAACGGGAAGCCGGAGGAGAGAGTGAATGCGAACCCTTGTTGCGCTAATTGCTGCGACCGTCATGGCGTCCATCGTCGTACAGCCGTCATACGGACAAGAGAAACTGGCGGATACTCCTGCCAGCGCCCAGGAGGTCCGCGAACTGCGCGACCTGGTGAAGCAACTCGAGAGCAAAGTGGAACAATTGGAAAAAGCCCAGCAGGCCTCTTCGGCGACGACCGGATTCTCTTCCTCCCGGGCGGAAACCGACGCGGCAGAGGCCGGAGGGCCCCTGGCTCCGAGCGCGAACCGATACATCGCCACCGAGCCCTTCACCAGTCCCGCGGACAGGGCTCTGGAAACACCCGAGGGGCAGCCGGAGAAGACGCCGAAGGCTGAGCCGTTTGCCTTCGCCGACTGGACCTGGTTGAACGGCAACCCGAGAACCAAGGAAGTCCCGCTGGACACCAAGTTCTTCACTCCCGAGATTCGGGCGGATGTTGATTACATCTATGATTTCAATCACCCGCAGGACGACACCATCAGCGGGTCCAGCGAGGTTTTTCGCTCCAACGAAGTACAACTGACGCAACTCGGGGTCGGCGGCGACTTCCACTATGACAACGTGCGTGCCCGGCTGATGACCCAATTCGGTATGTATTCCGAGACCACCCCGCGCAACGACGCCAGTCCGGCCCGGGGCCAATGGAACTTGGCCGATGCCTATCGTTATCTCTCCGAAGCCTACGGCGGATACCACTTCCATGCGTTGCATGGGATCAATGTTGACGCCGGAATCTTCATGTCCTACGTCGGCCTGTTCAGTTACTACAACTTCGACAACTGGGCCTATCAGCCATCCTACGTTTCCTCGAATACCCCCTGGTTCTTCAACGGGGTCCGAGTTCAGATCTTTCCTACCGAGCACCTGAAGATCGAGCCCTGGTTCATCAATGGCTGGCAATCCTACGGTCGCTTCAACAATCGGCCCGGTTTTGGTGCGCAAATCCTGTGGCGGCCGAATGGCTGGCTGTCGATTCTGGGGAATCAGTACTTCCTGGGTGAAGACGCGCTGGCAACTCCGGGACGGGTGCGGTATCACACCGACGACAGCATCCAGGTGAAGTACTACGACCGGCCGGAGAAATTCATCGACAAAGCGGCCTTCTCGCTGACGGGGGATATGGGCTGTGAACACGGCGGGGGAGTCAGCTGCGACAGCAATTCGGTTCATGTCGTCAACGGACAGTCGGTGGTATGGCCAAAGCAGAGCTTCCTGGGATTCATGATCTACAACCGGCTGTGGCTTCACCGAGATCTGTTCGGGTTTACCGTGGGTGGAGGCAAGATCAACAACCCGGGCCGCTATCTGGTGCTGCTGCCACCCATCAACGGCGCGACCGCCGCCTCGGGCACGCCCTACTTTACGGAGAATCCGGGCGATCCGTACAAGGCTTGGGATGCTTCCGCGACGATTGACTATATGCCGAGTCAGTACATCACCTTCCGCTGGGAGTACAACCATCGCGCCGCAAGTGTCCCGTATTTCTCGGGACCCGGTGGGGTAACGCCTCCGGGGGGGAACACCGGGCCCCCGGGTTCGGAGGTACCGGGTTGGGCGCCTGACCTGCGCAAGGCCGAGGACCGGCTCAACTGGGCCATCCTGGTCAAGTTTTGAATGGACGCTTGCTGCGGCTATGTCAACCCTGGCAAAACTCGAGCCCAACTCGCGTGGTGGTCGGCGAATGGGACCAGGACCTTGTCCTGTGGTTCCTGACGGTGCTGAGTCCATACAAGGAGGTGGACACCGTGCTCTGGGAATTCTGTACAGTACCAGTCGACCGGCCAGGAGGAAACCTTGGACGCTTTCAAAGCACCACACGAGGTTGGCGATCGGCTCCCACGAAGAAACGTGGCGAGCAAGTGGATCGCGGTTATCGCGACCGTCCTATGCGCTACAACTCTCCATGCCCAGTCCCTGGGATCGAGCTCCCAAGGAGGAACAACCGCTGTGAGCCCGCCATCCACCGAGGAGCGCATTGCGCGGCTCGAAGCCGAGGTTTCCCAGCTGAAAGCATTGCTCCAACAGCTACGATCCTCTCCTCCGGCGTCGGCACCGCCAGCGGGCGCTGAGGCCGTAACCGACCCCGCGGGGCAGTCTCCCCAGTTGGATGATCGGAAAAATCTGGACTTTCTGCGCGAGACGACCGTGAATCTCGGGCTCGACACTTACTATGCCTACAATTTCAACCACCCGGTGGGACGGGTAAATCTGCTGCGCGCCTACGATGTCCTCAGCAATGAATTCAGTTTGAATCAGGCGAGTGTGGTGTTCGATCACCCGCCTGACTTACCGGCTGGGCGCCGCTGGGGTGGACGCCTGGATCTGCAGTTCGGCCAGGCCACGGACACGTTGCAGGGAAACCCGTCCAATGAACCACGTCCGGATATCTATCGCAACATCTTCCAGGCTTATGGCACCTACATTGTTCCCGTCGGCAAGGGCCTCGGCATCGACTTCGGCAAATGGGGGAGTTCTCTGGGGATCGAGGGCAACTACACCAAGGACCAGATGAACTATTCGCGCTCCTATTGGTTCGATTTCCTGCCCTTTTATCACATGGGGTTGCGCGCCAGTTTTCCCTTCACCGCCCGGCTGGCGGTCAACTATTGGGTCGTGAATGGCACCAATCAGGTGGAAGCGACCAACGGCTTCAAGGATCAGCTGTTTGGGTTTGTGGCCAAGCCCTGGCGAACCGTTACCTGGACGACGAACTACTACCTGGGTCAGGAGCATCCCGATCGAGTGGTCGTGCCTCCGACCAGCCCCATTCCGGTTCAGCCGGGGCTCAGTTTTCAAGCCATCCGTCCTGCCCCTGATGGACGAACGCACATTTTCGATAGCTACGTTACCTGGCAGGCGACGCCGAAGCTGACCCTGGCTATCGAAGGGGATTACTTCCTGCAGCGCTTGTGGAGAGAGGCCGCGCCCGGCCACTCCTCGGCTCCGTCCCATGTCGATGGCGGTGCCGCTTACCTCCGCTACCAGTTCACTCGTAAGCTTGCCCTGGCCACCAGGGCAGAGTATATGTCTGATCACGGGGGCCTGTTCAGCGGACTGACGCAGGCGCTGAAGGAAAATACCGTGACTCTCGACTACCAGCTGGCAGACGGATTTCTCATGCGCTACGAGTGGCGGCGCGACTTTTCCAATCAGCCCTCCTTCCTCACCGACGTGCAGGGCGTTTTGAGCAAAGAACAGAACACGGCCACAATGGGACTCATTTGGTGGTGGGGACGAAAGGAAGGCGCATGGTAGCACGGCTTCACAACCACGACTCAGGAGAGGGACCATGCAAGATTTGATCTACATCCTGCTTACGCTCGCATTTTTTTCTCTGTCGATCGGTTATGTCCATTTTTGTGATCGCATGAAGTGAGGCGGGATATGAGCCTGGAATCGATGATCATGCTCGCAGTGAGTATTCTGACCATGGCGTACCTGGTTTACGCGTTGCTGCGACCGGAGAAGTTCTAACCATGACGGTTAACGGCTGGCTGCAAATTCTGCTGTTTCTGGCGTTGATCTTTGTCGTCACCAAGCCCCTGGGTGTCTTCATGGCGCGCGTGTTCAGTCGCGAGCACACGTTTTTGGACCCGATCCTGCGGCCTGTGGAGCGACTCCTGTACCGTGTCACCGGCGTCGATGAAAATCACGAAATGCGCTGGACCGAATACGCGATCACCATGCTGCTCTTCAGCCTGTTCTCGATGTTGCTGCTGTATCTGCTGGAGCGCGTACAGGGTGTCCTGCCTTTCAACCCGCAGAGACTGGGCGCCGTCAATCCGGCTGCCCTGGCCTTCAATACCGCCGCCTCTTTCACCACCAATACCAACTGGCAGAATTATGCGGGCGAGGGCACGATGAGCTATTTCACCCAGATGGCGGGCCTGGCCTACCACAATTTCGTGTCGGCCGCCGTCGGGATCTCGCTCGCGATTGCGTTCATTCGCGGCATTGCCCGCCGCCAGATGGCAACCATCGGCAATTTCTGGGTCGACCTGGTACGCAGTTGTCTGTGGGTTCTGTTGCCTTTCTGCCTGGTGGGCGCGCTGCTTCTGGTGTCTCAGGGAGTGGTGCAGAATCTTCGCCCCTATGACCAGGCGACGCTGGTCGAGGCGCAGGTGGTTCCGAAGCTGGCCGCCGATGGAAATCCGGTGATGGGCCCGGATGGAAAGCCGGTGATGGACACGGTCCGCGAACAGACCATTGCGCAGGGGCCGGTAGCTTCCCAGGAAATCATCAAGGAGTGGGGCACCAACGGCGGTGGTTTCTTCAATGCCAATAGTGCGCATCCCTTCGAAAATCCCACCCCTTTGTCGAATCTCATCGAGCTCTTCTCGATCTTCGCCGTCTCGGCCGGCTTGACGTATACCCTGGGGCGCATGACCGGGTCGCAATCCCACGGCTGGGCGGTGTGGGCGGCGATGGCCATTCTCTTCCTGGCGGGAGTCACCGCAGCCTATTGGGCGGAAGCCCGAGGCAATCCCCTGCTGCAGGGCGTGGACCAGCAGGTCAGAGCGCAGCAGGCAGGCGGGAACATGGAAGGCAAGGAAGTCCGCTTCGGCATCACCGGCTCGGCTCTGTTTGCCACCGTGACCACCGATGCCAGCTGCGGTGCCATTAACGGCTGGCACGACTCCTACACTCCCCTGGGCGGAATGGTTCCGCTGGTCAATATCATGCTGAGCGAAGTCGTGTTCGGCGGGGTAGGAGCGGGGATGTACGGCATGCTGATCTACGTGGTCCTCGCCGTGTTCATTGCGGGCCTTATGGTCGGCCGCACGCCGGAATACCTGGGGAAGAAAATCGAAGCGTATGACGTCAAACTGGCGATGCTGGTGGTCCTGGTCTTTCCGCTTGTGATCCTCACGCTGACGGCCGTCTCGTCCGTCCAGGGATTCGGCACGGCGAGCATCAGCAATCCCGGCCCTCATGGTTTGACCCAGATCCTGTACGCCTTCACCTCGCAAGCGGGCAACAACGGTTCCGCGTTCGGCGGACTCAATGGCAATACCGACTGGTACAACATTGCTGGAGCCCTGACCATGCTGGCCGGCCGGTTCTTGATGATCATTCCGATGCTGGCCGTAGCCGGCAATCTGGCCGGCAAGAAATATGTGCCGCCCTCCCTGGGTACGTTTCCCGTCACCACGCCGCTGTTCACGATCTTGCTGATCAGCGTGATTCTCATCGTGGGCGCGCTCACATTTTTCCCTGCCCTGAGCCTGGGCCCGATACTGGAGCACTTGCTGATGGCGGCGGGGAAGACATTCTGAGGATTCGATGGCGACAAAAAAGAAAGCGGTTTGGGAATGGAAGATTGTTCGGCGGGCCGTCTGGGATGCCGTCGTGAAGCTGAACCCGCGAGCGATGGCCGCCAATCCCGTGATGTTCGTGGTGGAGATTGGGAGCGTGATTACTACCATCCTGCTCTTTCGAGGCGGGAGTTCGTTTGGATTCAACCTGCAGATCACCTTGTGGCTCTGGTTCACCGTGCTCTTCGCCAACTTCGCGGAAGCCATGGCGGAGGGACGGGGCAAAGCCCAGGCCGACACGCTGCGCAAAGCCCGTTCGGAAACCATGGCGAATCGGCTGACCGCCGGCGGCAAGCTGGAGCAGGTTCCCAGCTCCAAGCTCCGGGCGGGCGATCTGGTGGTGGTGTCGGCGGGAGAGTACATCCCCTCGGACGGGGAGATCCTTGAAGGCGTGGCCTCGGTGGACGAATCGGCGATCACCGGGGAATCGGCTCCGGTCATTCGCGAAGCCGGCGGCGACCGTTCCGCCGTCACCGGCGGAACACGCGTGCTCTCCGATCAGATCAAGGTCAAGATTACCTCCAATCCGGGCGAAACCTTCCTGGATCGGATGATCGCCCTGGTTGAGGGCGCCGAACGGCAGAAGACGCCCAACGAAATTGCGCTCAACATCTTGCTGGCCGGATTGACCATTATCTTCTTGCTGGCGGTGGTGACCCTGCAACCGTTCGCCATCTATTCGGGCTCGCCCCAGACCGTCTTTGTCCTGGTGTCGCTGCTGGTTTGTTTGATCCCGACAACCATCGGTGGTCTCTTGTCCGCCATTGGAATCGCCGGCATGGACCGGCTGGTCCAGCACAACGTGCTGGCCATGTCGGGTCGCGCCGTAGAAGCCTCAGGTGACGTGAACACCTTGCTGCTGGACAAAACCGGAACCATCACGCTGGGCAACCGGCAGGCGGCCGAGTTCATTCCGGCTCCGGGCATCACCGAAGCCGATCTGGCCGATGCCGCGCAGCTCTCCTCCCTGGCCGACGAGACTCCCGAGGGGCGCTCCATCGTGATCCTGGCCAAGGACCGATACGGTTTGCGCGGCAGGGAACTGGCCGCCCATGAAGCCGTGTTCGTTCCCTTCACGGCGCAGACCCGCATGTCGGGGGTGAACCTCGACGGAAGGGAAATACGCAAGGGCGCCGTCGATGCGATTGCCAAGTACTTGAACCAGAGCGGCACCGTCCTGCCCAAGGAGTTGCAGAAGACAGTCGAGCAAATCGCCCGCTCGGGAGGAACACCGCTAGTTGTGGCGGAGAACGCCCGGGCACTGGGCGCGATTCACCTCAAAGACATCGTCAAGGGCGGGATCCGGGAGCGCTTCGATCACCTGCGCGCCATGGGCATCAAGACCATCATGATTACCGGCGACAACCCGCTGACCGCGGCCGCCATAGCCCGCGAGGCAGGTGTCGACGACTTCCTGGCGGAGGCGACTCCGAAGGAAAAAATGGACTTGATCCGCCGCGAACAGGGAGAGGGAAAACTGGTCGCCATGACCGGCGACGGTACCAACGACGCGCCAGCCTTGGCCCAAGCCGACGTGGGAGTGGCGATGAACACCGGAACCCAGGCCGCCAAAGAGGCGGGGAACATGGTGGATCTGGACTCGAACCCTACGAAGCTGATCGAGGTCGTGGGCATTGGCAAGCAGTTGCTGATGACCCGGGGAGCGCTGACCACGTTTTCCATCGCCAACGACGTGGCCAAGTATTTCGCCATCATTCCGGCGATGTTTGCCGGCACCTTCCCGGTGCTCCAGGCGCTGAACATCATGCGCCTGAAGACGCCGCAATCCGCGGTGCTCTCCGCGGTGATTTTCAACGCGCTGATCATCATCGCTCTGATACCGCTGGCGCTACGGGGAGTGAAATACAAGCCCATGAGCGCGGAAGCGCTGTTGCGTCGCAACCTTCTTCTGTACGGGGCAGGCGGCCTAATCGTGCCTTTCATCGGAATCAAGTTGATTGACCTGGTAATTACCCGCATAGGGTTGGCGTGACGAGGGAGACTCATGAAGAAACACCTGATCACATCCTTGCTGATGACGCTGGCCACGACGCTGTTACTCGGGATCGCTTATCCGCTGCTGGTTACCGGAATGGCGCAGATCCTGTTTCCCGACAAAGCGAATGGGCAATTACTGGTGAGGGAGGGGAGAATCGTTGGCTCCCGCCTTATCGGCCAGGCTTTTTCCGATCCGCGTTATTTTCATTCCCGGCCCTCCGCTGCCGGCTACGGCTACCAGGCCGATAACTCCAACGGGTCGCAACTGGGCCCCACCAATCGGAAGTTGATCGCTCGGGTGGAAGCCGACCTGCTGCCGCTTCGGGCAGAAAATCCGGGTGTCCCGGTGCCCGTCGATCTGGTGACCGCATCGGGTTCGGGGCTCGATCCGGATATCACTCCGGCCGCGGCCGAGTTCCAGGTTCCTCGTGTGGCCCGTGAACGTGGTCTGTCGCCCGACCAG
The DNA here is from genome assembly GCA_035623795.1 of Terriglobales bacterium. Taxonomy (GTDB): domain Bacteria; phylum Acidobacteriota; class Terriglobia; order Terriglobales; family Acidobacteriaceae; genus DASPST01. The sequence goes on along the minus strand of DASPST010000021.1, from coordinate 34,159 downwards.
GTGCGTCGTCTGGTGCGCCAACATACCACCCATCGTCAATGGGGTCTGCTGGGGGAACCGCGAGTCAACGTCCTGGAGCTGAATCTGGCGCTGGATGGCAAATAGGAAGGAAGATGGGCGCTCCGGATGCTGGTGCCTCACAGGCCCATGAGGTTCACCGCGATCTTCGCATAACCGTGTTGTTGCGCCCACAGGTCCAGAGGACAGGAGGCGATCTCATCGACGACTGGTTCCGCCAGGCCATTTTTGGTCATGTCGATCGTCTTGATGTATTGGTTGCAGGTGTCGCAAGCTTCCACCCGGATGTAATCGAAGTCCTCGGCCACGTACACCGGCAATTTGCTGTGGTTCTCCTCGCCGCAGGCGGCGCACACGATTCTGCGAAAGTCCCACTCTGCCAGACAGAAGGAACAAACCAGAGAACGCCGCCCACCGTCGCCCTGTGGTCGTAGAACTGCCACTCCCGGTTTTCGGCGGCATAACGGGCAATGCGATGGAGCAGCTCCACTCCCCGGTAGACTGGAGCGTTCCCGTACCAGCTCGGCGAATGGTTGGAGAAATGCGCGGGCAAGGAGCAGGGCAGCGTCTTGCTGGCTGGACCCGGCCTGCTGCCAGCATTGGTTCAGCAGATCCGTCCAGTTTTCTTCCCCCCGAACCGCGAGCTGGTTGGCGACGCCGGCGACTTGGGGCAGCCCCGCCTTCTCGATCATTTCCAGGAATGAACGAAAGCGTCGCAGATGGACCATGCGGGATGGACTCTGGACCGGTGCGCTGACGTTGAGGGACTCTCCGCGGCCGTTCGTGTCCTCGAGCTCCCCATAGAGCTTTTCCTGGAAAAGCGCGATCTCGACGTAGAGGCGCAGAATCTCACCGGCAAACGGGTGCTTCCCGGCAAGTTCCCGCGCCCGCTCGACCCGTCGTTGCCACGGAGATCTGGTCATCAGTCGGAGCCGGACGACTGTCTCAGGCCTTCGGTTTCAAGGATTATGAAGTCGAAGGAAGGATTCCGCAACTGATGACCAGGAAGTCGGCGAGCCGGCGGGCAACCATGGCCTGCAGGTTGACATCGGAGACCGCCAGGGATTAGAGTACCAGCCATTCCGTCTCGCTTTCGGCGTCTGTGGGGCCAACCCGGGTAAGGCGCGGTTTCTGTTGTGGCTGACTGCCGTTCGGATGTTCCATTGTTTTTCTTCGAGATTCCTTCGGAGGCTGGAAACATGGAATTCTCCCGCCGGACTTTCCTCAAAGGCTCTTTGTTGGGTGGTGCGGGTTTCTCCGCCCTGGGATTTGATCTCGCTCCCGTGTATGCGCAAACCCAGAGCCTGAAGATCTCCCGCGCTTCGGAGACCCGCAGCACGTGTCCGTATTGCTCGGTCAGTTGCGGCGTCATCATCTATACCTTAGGCGACAAAGCCAAGAATGCGATTCCACAAGTCGTCCACGTTGAGGGTGACCCTGACCACCCCATCAACCGCGGCACCCTGTGCCCCAAGGGGTCTTCCCTGGAACAGGACATACTGAACGACCGCCGCTTGCTGAAGCCACAGGTTCGCCGTCCCGGATCCGACCATTGGGAAGATATTGCGTGGGACGATGCGTATCGGGAGATGGCTCAATGGGTGAAAAAAACCCGGGATGAAACCTTTGTGGAGAAAGACGGTCAGGGACGAACCGTGAACCGCTGCGAAGGCATCGCTTTCACCGGGGGGTGCACCGACACCAACGAGTTTAACTATCTGGTCGTCAAGACCATGCGCAGCCTGGGGGTCTGCTACCTGGAAAACCAGGCCCGGGTTTGACACGGCCCCACGGTCTCCAGTTTGGGGCCAACCTTCGGACGCGGGGCGATGACCAATGGCTGGATCGACATCAAGAACACCGACCTGATGCTGATCATGGGTGGCAATCCCGCCGAGAACCACCCATGCGGCTTCAAGTGGGCGCTGGAAGCCAAGCTGCGCCGCAATGCCAAGCTGATGGTGGTGGATCCGCGGCTGACCCGGACTGCGGCGACCGCCGATCTCTTCCTCCAGATTCGGGCCGGAACCGATATTGCCTTCCTCGGCGGGCTGATCAACTATGCCATCCAGAACAATCGCGTAGCTAAGGAATACCTGCTCAACTACACCAGCGCGGCCCTGCTGGTCAATGACGGGTTCAAGCTGCCGGAGGACGGACTCTACTCCGGATTTGATGCGGACAGTCAGAGCTACGATCGGACCACCTGGAACTATGCGGTCGAAGGGGGCGCCCCCGGCAAAGTCTCCGGGCCGGGTGGTCCGACTCACCAGGGCGAAGTCCAGCCGGGAAAAAATGCCGGGCCGGCCAAGCCGCCTTTTCCGGTGCCGCTGATGCCGGAAAAGGTCGCTTACGACCTGACGCTGGAGCATCCGCGTTGCGTCTATCAGCTCGTCAAGCGGCAGTACTCGCGTTACACCCCGGAGATGGTGGAGCGCATCACTGGTATTCCAAAAGACCAGTTCTTGAAAGCTGCCGACCTGTTCACTTCGGTCCGCAAAGACGGGGACACGAAAAAGGTAGCCACCATCATTTATGCAGTGGGGTGGACGCAGCACAGTTTCGGGACGCAGATCATTCGGGCGGCCGCCCTATTGCAGCTGCTTCTGGGAAACGTGGGGCGCACCGGGGGTGGAGTGAATGCGCTGCGCGGGCACTCCAATATTCAAGGTGCAACCGACATGGCGGGAGTTTTCGACAGCCTGCCGGGCTACCTGAAGGTGCCGGTTCCTACGGACGCGGATTTCAAGACCTACCTGGAGCGCATTACGCCGCTCACGGTTAAGCCGGCAGGTTGGGATTCGTTCAACTATTACTCCAATACTCCCAAGTTTGCCGTCTCCTTCCTGAAGGGGATGTATGGGCCCGCTGCGAAGAAAGAGAACGACTGGGCATTTCATTACCTGCCGAAGGTGGATCGCAACTATTCCTGGACCAATATCTGGAACGATATGTACAACGGCAAGGTCAAGGGACTTTTCGCCTTCGGCATGAACGGCGTGATGATCGGGCCGGACTCGCAGAAAAACATTGATGCCCTGAAGAAGGCGGACTGGCTGGTGGTGTGCGAGATCTATCCCGATGAGACCAGCGAGTTCTGGCGGGCGCCGGGAATCACTGCCGAGGAGATGAAAAAGATCAACACCACGGTGTACCGGCTCCCGGGTGCGGGGTTCGCGGAGAAAGACGGCACCTTTGTCAATTCGGCGCGCTGGCTGCAGTGGAAGAATGTCGCGCTCCCTCCGCCCGGGCAGGCGAAGCTCGACCAGGAAATACTGGCAACCCTCTTTCTCAGGGTGCGCGAACTATACCAGAAGGAGGGCGGCAAGTTCCCGGACGCCATTCTTAATGCCTGGTGGCCATACACCGATCCCCGGAACCCGTCCCTGGCCGAGGTGGCCAAGGAGATCAACGGCAAGGCTTTGGCCGATCTGACCGATCCGAAGACGGGACAAGTCATCAAAGCCGGCCAGCAACTGCCGGGCTTCGCCTGGTTAAAGGATGATGGCACCACTCTCTCCGGAAACTGGCTCTACTGCGGATCCTGGACCGAAGCGGGCGCGATGACGCAACGGCGCGGGACCGAGGATCCGTCCGGCCTCGGCATTTATCCCAACTGGGCCTGGTCCTGGCCTGCGAACCGGCGCAGCATGTACAACCGCGCCTCTTGCGATCCGGAAGGCAAGCCCTGGGATCCGTCCCGGCGGCAGGTATGGTGGGACGAGGGCAAGCAACTTTGGGTGGGCAACGACGTGCCCGATTTCAAGGTGGACTCCCCACCGAAGGATCACATGGGTCCGTTCATCATGAATCAGGAGGGTTTGGGTCGGCTGCTGGTCTGGCTCAACGACGGCCCGTTTCCGGAGTACTACGAGCCGCTGGAAAGCCCGATCGTCAATCCGCTTCACCCCAACCAGTCCACCAACCCGGTGGTCAAGAAATACAAGACTGACAGGGACAAGTACGCTGCGCCCGGACAGGAGTACAACGTCATTTGTACGACCTACCGCCTGACCGAGCACTATCACTACTGGACCAAGAACAATCCCATGAATGTGGAACTGGTGCCTGAGCCGTTCGTCGAGGTTCCGGCTGAACTGGCTGACCGCATGGGCATTCGTGGAGGGGAGAAGGTCAAGGTGAGCAGCATTCGAAGCTTCTACATTGCCAAGGCCATGGTGACCAGGCGGATCCGGCCGATGCAGGTAGACGGGAAAGAAATGTTCCAGATTGGAATTCCCATTCATTGGGGCTTCCGCGGGATTGCTGAAGACGAAGACAAGACTTCGAAGACCTTGGCCAATCAGCTCACCCCAACCGTGATCGATCCCAATGCTTTTACCCCGGAGTTCAAGGGCTTCCTGGTGAAGATCGAGAAGGTCTAGGAGAGGCGGGAGAGGATGAGCGACCGCAAGACGCTGCAGACGGAGATGATTTCGGCGCACCCGGGTCCGAGTCCCGGCCGGGGCATGCAGCGGGATTTGCCGGTGTGCAAGCTGATTGACACCACCATCTGCATTGGCTGCAAGGCCTGTGAGGTCGCGTGTGTCGAGTGGAACGACATGCCCTTCAGCTCCACCACCTTCGACAACACCTATCAGACCATGCCGGAAACCCGCTGGAACTACTGGAACCTCATCAAGTTTAACGAGCACGTCCGGGAAGACGGCACGGTCCAGTGGCTCATGCGCAAGGACCAATGCATGCACTGCGCCGATCCGGGCTGCCTGCGGGCTTGTCCGGCCGACGGCGCCATTGTGAAATATGCCAACGGGATCGTGGATTTCCAGCAGGAAAATTGCATCGGTTGTGAATTCTGCGTGTCGGGTTGTCCGTTCGAGATTCCCCGCTTCAACCCGGCAACCAAGAAGGTCTATAAGTGCACGCTTTGCTCGGATCGAGTGGGTCAAGGACTGGAACCAGCGTGCATTAAAGCTTGTCCCACAGGATGTCTGAAGTTCGGCTCCAAGGAAGACATGAAATTCATCGCCGAGGAACGGTCGCACCAATTGCGGGAGCACTTCGGCTTCGCAAATGCCGGGGTGTACGATCCGCAGTCGGTCGGTGGTACTCACGTAATCTACGTCCTGCACGACGCCACCCAACCGGAACGCTACGGGGGCCTGCCGAAGAACCCGCAGATTCCCTGGACCTTCACGCTGTGGAAGTGGTTCTTCAAGCCGGTACTGGGTACGTTTTCTCTGCTGGGTTTGGTTGGCGTCCTATTCCACTACGTGACGGTTGGTCCGCGGCGCCCGCAACCGGAGGAGCCGGCGAGGAAGGAGGGTTGATGGGCACTGCGGTAGAACGCTTCGACAACAGGGCTCGGCAGGCCTTCGACCGGCTGGGGCGTAACCAGGTTCGCCCCGGCGAACTGCTGCGTCATCCCGTGTACACGCGGGTGCTCCATTGGATGTATGGGCTCTTCTTTTTCCTGGCGCTCTTCTCCGGCTTCGGGATTTACATGCCCTGGCTGTTCCGCTGGTTCACTCCGATCTTCGGAGGGGGTCCGCTAAGTCGTGCTATGCATCCCTGGTTTGGCCTGGGGTTCTGCTTTTTCTTCGGACTGCAAACCCTGAACTGGTTGAAGGACATGAGGTGGACCCAGGGGGATACGAACTGGATGAAGGGAATCCGAGGTGTGGTCGCGGGCAGTGAGAAGTTTGACCCAGCGGACACGGGTTTCTTCAACGCCGGGCAAAAAGTGCAGTTCTGGGAGATCGTGATCGGCTGCATCGCCTACCTGATTACGGGTGTCATCCTATGGGCGGGTGCGAGGACTTTCGGGAGGACGGCGGTTGCCGCGAGCTATGTCATTCACGACATCTCCGCGTTGATCATGCTGGGCGGAATTTTCGTCCACATTTACCTGAGCACGCTCGGGGAGCCAGGAACGGTGAGCGCCATGATGGGTGGGGCAGTGAGCGAAGCCTGGGCGTGGACGTTTCACCCGGCCTGGTACAAGCAGGTGACCGGCCGCGACCCGCGCGCTGCCTATGAAGAGGCGCGCCGTAAACTGGATGCCAGAAAGAGTTAACGCAAAAGTAAAGCGATTTTCTTTTCAGGGAATCGAAGTCGTCGACCTCGTCATCCAACCCCAAAAGCGCTGAAACCCGAGTTTTTCAGCCCCGAACATGCCCGCATGCCAATCTTCCAAGGAGGAAGTTCCGATGGCCAAAAAGGGTGTCGCAAGTAATCACGGGAAAGTGAGCGCCCAGCCACGTTTTCATCAGAAAGCTCGTGAGATACAGGCCTATGGCACGGTTTCGCTCATGGTTCCGCTGGAATTGGACGAACCAGTGCGTCTGGAAATGACCGAACAACTCAACCAATTGCTCGCGGACACGATCACGCTCCGCGATTTGTACAAGAAATGCCACTGGCAGGTGGCCGGACCCACCTTCTACCAACTGCACCTATTGTTCGACAAGCATTTTGACGAGCAAGTCGAACTGGTCGATAGCATTGCCGAGCGCATCCAGCTTCTCGGCGGCATCAGCCTGGCAATGGCGGCCGATGTGGCGGAGACCACCCAGATTGAGCGTCCACCCCGGGGCCGGGAAGAGGTTCCGGTGCAGCTGTCCAGACTGTTGGATGCACACCAGGTCATCATTCGGCAATGTCGGGCTCTGGCCAGCCGCGCCGCGAAACTGGGCGATGACGGCACCAACGATCTGGTGGTCAGCGATGTTCTCCGTACGAATGAGCTCGAGGTGTGGTTCCTGAGTGAGCACCTGGTCAATATGCCGTTGGTGGAGGCCGAGCCACCGGAATCGGAGCGGGTTGCGTAACCCAACCCAGGCCGAGGACGAGCCCGAATCCGGAACCTTCGGGCTCGTGTTCGCTGCGGAGTCTATTTCTTGACTTCCAGTTGGTCGTGATCGTAGTACTCGTAAGCCGACATGGGTTTGGCTCCCCCCTTCTTCCAGATCCGGGTATCGCTCGGCAGCTTTCCCAGGGCCTTTGCCATTTCGCGCACGTGCGCCGCTACGGACCCGCAGCAGGAACCGATGTAGTTGATACCGATCTCGCGTGCCCGGGCGGCGTACTCGCCCATCTGCTTGCGACTGAGTTGCAGCGGATCAAGCTCGTAGGGAAATTGCGGCAGGCTGGTGAAATCCGGCTGATTCCGGGGAGTCCGGAAAGCCACGGGCTGGCACGCCAGATATCCCGGCACCGCCCTCCGCATCTGCTCCATGGGACCGAGCATGTGCTCCGGCGGCCGCAGGCAATTCATGCCCACAATGTCTGCGCCCGCATCGAAGAGCGTCCTGGCCGCCTCTGCGGCGTTCGCTCCCTCGTTGGTCTGATCCTTGTTCTCGAAGCAGATGGTGACCATCACGGGGAGTCCCGTCTTGCGCGCCCGTTCCACGGCGAGCAAAGCTTCTCCGAGATAAGAGAAGGTTTCACCGATGATAAAGTCCACTCCCTCCTCAACCTGTACTCGGAGTTGCTCGTCGAAGGTCCGGCGCACCCGGTCCGCAGCCGAAGGGCTGCCGGGCTCGTACATCCAGGTCAGACTCAGATTGCCGGCGACCAGGCAATGCTCACCCGCGACCTGCTTCGCGATGCGAACCGCCGCTCGATTGATGTCTTCAACGCGATCTTCCAATCCCACGGTGGCAAGCTTGTCGCGGCTGGCGTAAAAGGTGAGCGCCTGCAGCACCTCAGCCCCGGCTTCACGGAACTCTACGTGTAATTCTCGCAGCGCTTCGGGATAGACAACGGCTACCTCCGGGGTGAACGGGCCGGGACGCACCCAGCCTCGTTTTTCCAGCTCCAGCAGGTAACCGCCGTCGCCAAGAACCGGTCCGTGTTTCAAGCGTTCGAGAATGCCTTTCTTCATAGTCACTCCTTGCTCAGGCGGCAGCCTCCTTGAAGCGCCGTTTCCTCCAATCGCGCAGAACCTGCTGTGCCGCGTTGCGACCGGGAGCGCCGGTAACCCCGCCGCCCGGATGAGCCCCCGCCCCGCAGAGGTAAAGACCCTCGATCGGAGTCCGGTAGCGCGACCAGCCCGGTACCGGTCGCATGAAGAAGAGTTGTTCCAGGGTTAGGTCACCGTGAAAAATGTTTCCCTCGGTTAACCCGTACGTGCGTTCCAGGTCGAGCGGTGTCAGAACCTGGCAGGCCACGATCGAGGCCGGCACATTGGGAGCGTGCTCGCCGATCTTGCGGATAACCCGTTCCCCCAGCAGCGCGCGCTTGTCGTCCCAGGTTCCCTCGCGAAGCTTATAGGGTACGTACTGCACGAAGCAGGTCATGATGTGGGTGCCGGCCGGCGCCAGGGAGTCGTCTGCGTTCGAAGCGACTACGCAGTCCACCCATAGCTCCTGGGGAATCTCGCCAAATTTGCAGAGGTCATAACAGCGTTCCGCGAAGGCAAGCGACGGCACCAGCGTGTAGAAGGTGCGTTCCAGGGGTGTATGACTCGCGGGCGTCCCGGTGAAGCGCGGCTCCTCGGAGAGGGCAAGGTTGACCTTGGCGCAAGGGCCAGCCATCTTGATGCCGCGTATGGCGTCGACGAATTCTCCCGGCAATTCCGCTTCGGACAGCAGGCGCAGGAAGGTGCGCTTGGGGTCGGCATTGGAGAGCACAATCCGGCTGCGAATCTCCGTGCCATCCTCCAGGACAATGCCCCGGGTCCGGCCGGCGCGCGTGTCGATCCTGGCCACCGCTGCCGAGGTTCGTATCTCGACGCCCAGCCGCCTGCCCGCCGCCGCCAGGGCCTGGGTGATGGCCCCCATGCCTCCCAGAACGTGGCCGTAGAAACCCTGCCGCTCATGCTCACCACCGCTCAGCAGATGAAACAGGAGGCCGATGGCAGTACCCGGTTGGTAGGGTCCTCCGTGCTTGCCGTACAGGTTGTTGGCCAGGAATAGGGTCTTGATGGTCTCGGACTCGTAGTTGCGGTCGAGAAATTCACCCAGACTCCCAGTGAGAAAGGAAACCAGCTGCGCTATTTCCCTGGTGCCAATGCCCTGGAAGCGTCTGCCCAGGCGGAAGAGTTCACTCCACCCTGTCATCGAAGCGGTATCAACTTCAGGAGGAGGCTCGAGGAAAAACGGCTGAAGGTACCGTGCGAGCTTCTTGAGCTGCTCGTCGACCCGCACAAAGGTCTCCGCATCCTTCCCCGAATATTGGCGAAACTCCCCGACGGCGCGGTCGCGCTCCGCCCACCAGGGAACCACCCGCCCGTCCGGGAAGGCCACCTGGATGGCGGGATCGCAAGGCACCATACGCAACCCGTGCTCGGCCAGCCGGAGATCACGGATGATCTCCGGGCGCAGCATGCTGGCGATGTACGATGTGGTTGAAGCGCGACAGCCGGGAGCAATCTCTTCCGTGACACAAGAGCCACCCACGATCTCTCGGCGTTCCAGAACCAGCAGCCTCAGCCCAGCCTGAGCCAGGTACGCCGCCGCCGTGAGTCCGTTGTGGCCGCCGCCCACGACGATCGCGTCATAGGCTTTATCGTCCCCCATGCTTGCTTTGACCCTTAGTCAAATCCCCGGCGAAGAGTGGTCTTTACATTACCGCATCAAGCTGCAAATTAACAATTGATACGGGGACGAACGCTTTGGTATCGTCTGTTGACTCGAGGTCACTTATGACTGGGATCGGAAGCAACCTCTCGATGCCGCCACACTATCGGAGCCAGGAGCCACCCCGTCCCCGGTCGGAAGCCAAGCGGTCGCGCATTGTCGAAGCCGCGATGAGGCACTTCGCGGAGCACGGCTACCATGCTGCCCGGGTGAGTGACATCGCTGCCGAACTGGGGATCGCCAAGGGCTCGATCTTTCAGCACTTCACCACCAAAGACGGCTTGTTCTTCGAGGTCTACAAGAAAGCCGTGTGCTCGCTCCCGGCCTACCTCGACGCTCCGGCCGAAGTGCGGGCGCAGGGCTTCTTCGAGGTCTTGCGCTATTGGCTGGTCTCGACCGAGCACCTGCTGCGGGAGGATTGGATACCGTATCGCGTGTCCCTGCTGGGCAATTACGGGACGGACTTGACCCTGAAACGGGAGATCAACCGCTTTCTGATGACCGAGGACCCTTACGGTGCGGTCGCCTTCGTGCGCTTCGGCCTCGAGCGCGGGGAGCTGCGGGACGATCTCGATGTGGAGATGATCGTCTCGATTCTCGACTGGATGATGGAGCGCTTTCAGGATGCCTTGTTGACCGAAGAACTGGATCCGGGACTGTTTCGACGCCAGGGACAGGGCCTGGAAAGGAAAGAGGCCCGTATCAGCCAGTTTCTGGAGATTCTGCGAAGGGCAATCGGCACCTAAGCTGCCTGTTTTTTCGAGGGAGTAGCGCGAATGATCCGGCAGAGTTCTGTTGCGGAGATCCTGGCCGCGTACGACGACCAGGCGCCGTTGTCGCGGGCTTTTACCATTCCCGCCCCGTGGTACGTCGACTCACGCATCGCTGCGTTGGAGAACCAGGCCGTATTCAGCCGGGCCTGGCAGGTGGTTGGTCGGGCGGAGCAGGTGGCCCAGCCCGGGCGGTTTGTTACGGCGCAGCTGGCGGGAGAGCCCATCGTGATCGTACGAGGTGCGGACAGCGAACTCCGAGCCTTCTATAACGTATGCCGACACCACGCCGCCAAGGTGGTGACGGAACCGTGCGGCAGCGCCTCCCTTCTGCACTGTCCGTATCATGGCTGGAACTACGGCTTGGACGGATCCCTGAAAGGGATGCCGGAATTCGAGGGCGTCCAGGGCTTTGACCGCCAGAAGAATGGTCTCGTCCCGGTGAAGGCGGAAATCTGGGAGGCCTTTGTCTGGGTCAACCTGGATCCCGGGGCCGAGCCGCTGGCCAATTTTCTCGGGGGGCTGGCGAGACGGGTTGCTCCTCTCGGCATGAGCAGGCTCGACTACTTTGACCGCCGGGTCTACGACATTCACTGCAACTGGAAGGTATTCGTGGACAACTACCTCGATGGCGGCTACCACGTGCCCCATCTGCACAAGGGACTGAATAGCGTCCTCGACTACAAGCAATACACCATCGAGACCGAAGATCGATATTGCCTGCAGACCAGCCCGATGGTCGCCTCCGATGAGGACGCCGCCACCGGCGCCACCCGCCAGGGAGACCGGGCCTGGTACTTCTGGCAGTATCCCAACTTCATGATCAATTGCTACCAGGGCTACATGGACACCAACCTGGTGATTCCTCTGGATGTCGACCATTGCCGCGTGCTCTTCGATTTCTACTTCAGCGATGTCAGCGAGGCACGTCTCGAGTACAACCGGCAAAGCGTTGCCGTCGGCAATCGTGTGCAGGAGGAAGATCTGGGCATCTGCGAAGACGTGCAGCGTGGCCTCAAGTCACGGGCTTACGGGGCGGGCCGGCTTTCGGTCCGGCGCGAAGCCGGCGAGCAGCTTTTTCACCGCCTGCTGGCTGCCGATCTCAGGCGTTGCCTGGATCGAACCGCTGCCGCCGCAGATTGACCTCTGGAGCGGGGTAGCCGCTAGGAATCCTGCTGCCTGCGCACCGCTCGCAAGTCGATTCCCAGCTGTTCCGCTTTCTTGTAAAGATGGCTGCGTTCGAGATCGAGTGCCTTGGCCGCATTGCTGACGTTGTAGTGGTGCAGCCGGAGTTCGGACAGAATGGTTTGGCGCTCGAATCCTTGCACGCGTTCGGCCAGGGAGCCGGTAGAGGGACCGGAGATTCCCACGCTGGAGGAGGTCTGGGGCAAGGCAAGCGGCACGGTCTCCGAGTCTACTGTGTCCTCGGAAGCCAGGAGCATCAGCCGTTCCACCACGTTGCGCAATTCGCGAACGTTCCCCGGCCAGGGATGAGCTTCGAGGGCTCGGATCACTCCCGGGGTGAACGACACCGGCTTCCACCCGTTTTGTGCGCTCACCTGGGAGGCGAAATACTCTACCAGCCCGGGGATATCCTCCCGCCGCTCCCGCAAGGGCGGAAGCCTTAGGGGAAAGACGTAAATCCGGTGGAAGAGGTCCTGACGAAACTTGCCTTCGCTGACCTGTGCCTCCAGATCGCGGTGTGTGGCCACCAGGACCCGCACGTCCACCGCCGTAGGCTTCTCCGCTCCCACGCGTTCCACCTCATTCTCTTCCAGAACCCGCAGCAGCTTGGCCTGCATGGGTAACGGCATGTCCCCAATCTCATCCAGGAAGATGGTACCGTGCTGCGCCTGTTCGAACTTGCCCAGATGGCGTCCGGCCGCGCCCGTGAAAGCCCCCTTTTCATGGCCGAACAACTCGGATTCAATCAGTTCGCTGGGAACGGCCGCGCAATTGAGCGTGACGAACGGCCCTCCCGCCCGGGCACTGTGGTCGTGGATGGTGCGAGCGACCAGTTCCTTTCCGGATCCGGTCTCTCCCAGAATGCAGACGCGGGTTTCCGTAGCCGCTACCCGCTCCACCTGCGCCATGACTCGGCGCATGGCCTCGCCTTTCCAGATAATCTCGTGCTTCCCCAGCCGCTGCCGTAGTTGCCGGTTTTCGTTCTCCAGCCGCTCCAGCCGCAGCGCGTTTTCGACGGCCAACAGCAGTTTCTCGGTCGAGATGGGCTTCTCCAGAAAATCCAGCGCTCCCAGCCGAGTCGCTCGCACCGCCATGTCGATGTGAGCCTGGCCGGACATCATGACCACGGGGGACGTTACCCCCTGTGCCTTCAGCTCTTCCAGCAGGGCCAGGCCGTCCTTGCCCGGCATCACGACGTCAGAGAGGATCAGATCGAAACGCTGCGATTTCGCCAGTTCGAGCGCGCGGGGAGCATTGTCGCAGACGACGGCCTCATGGCCAGCGAGGCGAAACGCGCGCGCGAGGGAAGCCAGGGTGTTGGCTTCGTCGTCGACAATCAGCAACTGCGCCCTTGGTGGCAAACCCTCTCCCTCATCGAGCGGAGGTCGCTCGCTCGGAATCTTCGGCGGCTCGAGCCTCGAGTTTATCCAGGTTCCGCGGCAGTTCGAGAATAAATGTTGTGCCCGCGCCCGCCTGGCTGCGGACGCTGATTTTGCCCCCATGGTCGCTGATCACGGACTGAACAATGGCCAGCCCCAGCCCGGTGCCATGCTGTTTGCTGGTGAAGTAGGGAGTAAAAAGCCGCTGGCACTCTTCCGCCGTGAGGCCTGTCCCGGTGTCTCGAATCTCGAGGCGCACCCGGTCGTCCTGGGTGCCGGTGCGCAAGGTCAGAGTCCCGCCTTCCGGCATGGCGTCCAGGGCATTCAGCAGCAGGTTGGAAACGGCTCGATGCAGCAGTTCCGCATCGGCGGCAATGGGTGCGATGCCCTCTGCGAGTTCCAAGCGGCAGTCAATGGCCGCGTGGCCGCGCGCCCCAAACTGCGCCTGGAACAGTCTGGCCACGCCGCGCATGACATCATTGACCTGGACGGGTTGCCAGTGCGGGCGTGGCATCTGGGAAAACTCACTGAAGCGCGCAATAATCGCCTTCAGGTTGTTGATCTCGGTCAGCAGTGTGGCGGAGCTTTCCCGGAAGATCTCTTCAAACATCTCGGGCTCTTGCTCTCGGGCTCGCAGCAGATTTTCCACGGTCAGCTGCAGGGGGAAGAGGGGGTTTTTGAGTTCGTGGGCCAGCCGCCGGGCTAGCTCCCGCCAGGCCGCGACTCGCTCCGCCTGCACCAGTCGATCTTTCTGTTCCAGCAGTTCCCCGGTCATGCGATTGAATGCTGCCGCGAGTTCGCCGACTTCATCGCTCGAGCTTACTTCCACCTGCGTCTTCAGGTTACCTGCGGCAACCGCGCGCGCCGCGGCGGCCAGTTGCTCCACCGGACGGGTGACCCGGGTTGCGGCCCAGCTGCTCAGCAGGATGGCCACGAGGATCCCTGCCCCACCCACCAGCAAGGCAGCGGACTGGATATGTCGTTTGAGATTCACGTAGGTGCGGCGCGAACTCCCGATCAGGAGGATACCCAGCTCGCGGTTGTCCTGGCCCGGGAGTGGGATCGCATGCATGGTTTCGTCATCGGCAGGGTCGGAGGACCAGTCGAGCAAGGCGATGCTGGGCTGTCCTGTTTTCTCCACTTCCCGAATCAGGGGTGCGAGCTTTTCCGGTTGCGTGACGGTTCCTGCGGGATCAACCAGCAGCTGTGGCGAAAAACCGGAAGCGGCATCCGGATAAAGAAGGGCACGCATTCCAGGTGGCAGATCGAGAGATGCCAGGAACTTCTTATCCAGCCGTTGGCCGCCGATGACGTAGAGGTGCTCCTCCCCCACTTTTGCCTCACGCACGGCAAACAAGCCGAGGACCGTCCCATCCGCAAGTTCTTCCCGCTTGAGAAAAGCCGGTTTCCGCACCAGACTCGCCAAGTCGGTCAGGGATGTGTCCTGGTAGCCGAACTTCGCCGGGGACTGCGCAGAGGAGATGATGGTGCCCGCCCCATCCACGAACTCCAGGAAATCCAGTTGCTGGCTTTCCGCGATCCGCGCCGCGTCATTCAGGAAACCTCGGGAAACGCCGAGCGCCAGCGCCATACGGGTCGCAGCTTCGCCGCCTGCAATTGCTTCCAGGCGGCGGACAACCTCCTCAGCGTGCCGGTCAAATTCCCGTTGGAACTCGGACACCAGCGCCCGGGTCCGCTCCTCATCCGATCGTTCAAAGGCTCGCCGGGTGACCAGGGAAACAATCCAGGCCACTGCTGCCACCGACAGAAATACCGTCAAGGCGAACGTGGCTAGAAGTTTGCGACGAAAGTTCATGGCAGTTTGCTCTTCAGCCAGACATCCTCGAGATGCCAATCTGCAGCACGGCCCTGGCTCGCGCCCTGCACGCTGGGGCTCAGCACGTAGCAGGCAGGCAGTTGAAACAGGGGAATGACCCTGTGCGTCTCGAGCATCGCGTTTTCGGCCTGGTAGATCTCATCGCCTGAGCCAACCCCAAAACGGGGAGCCGGCAGCCCGGCAAAACCGGCCACGGAGGCCAGCGCAATCCGCGGGTCGACGGATGCCAAGGGGATTCGCAGCAGTCTCAGCGCAGCGCCAGGAGCCACCCCAGGCTGCAGGAGGATGCCGGCATCCCGCGCGTTTAGTGCGATCCGTTCCGCGATCACCCGGGCCAGAGAATCGCTTCCATCATAGGCGAGATCCCACGCCGGAGCCTGGCGCACTTCGCTGCGCAGCTGACGGGCCCGTAGCAGATTCTGTTCCTCGGGGAAGACGAAGGCATACCCACTGACCCAGTTGGGAAGAATGGCGCCCGAAGGTTCGCCCTCCCCCTCGAGAACCACGTTCTCGATGGAAGCGCGGTCGATGCTCAGCGCCAGCACCTGGCGCAGCTTGCTTTCGTCCTGCGATTGAGGGTCATGAGCGAATACCAGCGCCATCAATTCCACCGGCGCCGAGGTCACCAGCCGCCGTCCTTCCCCTGCCGCTCGCTGTGCCTGCTCGGGCGGGACCTCCGCGATGTCGGCTTTGCCCAGGTCCAGAGCGATGAGTTGATCGCGTCCGTTTCGTCCCAGTTCGATCTCGATCGCATCCACATAGGCTCGGCCGCCCCAATAGTTCTCCAGTGCGGCTAAGGCGAGCTTCTTTCCGGCCTGAAAGTCCGTGATGTAAAAGGGTCCTGATCCGATGGGGTTCCTAGCGGTGCTCCGCTTCGCGATCCCGTTGCGGGTGCGCGCCAGCTGCGCGGCAACATCGGGAGCCGGCGCGTCGCACTCGACCACCACTGAGTCCGCCGCGGCCAACACTTTCCATCCCGGATTCGCCGTGCGCAGGGAGGCCGCGACCGCCTCCGGCGTGAGCAAAGAGCCGTCATGGAAATGCACATGGTTGCGCAGCGAGAAATGCCAGCGCTGGTTGCCGGGTTCGGCCTGCCAAGCCGTGGCCAGGGCCGGTTGCAAACGCCCCTGGCTGTTCACGGTGAGGAGCGTGTCAAACATGAGTTGCATCAGGTTCCGACGGCCAATCGAGTCCGGTTCTGAAGTGTCGGCCGGGTCCAGCGAGCGCGGCGCAATCCCCACGCTGACGTGCAGAGTTCCTCCGTAGGCCGGGCGGGTGTCCGCACCTGCGGCTACGGCCAGTACCAGGCTACTGGCCACAAGCAATGGAAAGCCGGAAAGCCTCATAAATCCCTGTCACTGGGTTGTGCGACACGACCACCGCAGAGGTACCCTGGGCTTCACTCCAAAGTGCGGTCACTCCGCCGGCGAACTCTACAGGCTGGCTAACCGGGACGGGGTCCCGGTCGGGAAACTCATACGCGCGAATGGAATCCCCCGAGCCATTTCCCGCAGGCGTCGCCAGGACTTGCCAACCCGAACCGCAGGCACTCTTCAGGCCGACGATGTCGCTTCCCCAGCTCCAGCGTGCGGTTTGGTCGGTGATGCCATCCAGGAGATGGACCTGCCCGTCAACCCCTGCGAACAACCAAAACGTGTAGCTTGGCCGTGGAACCGCGGCCGCCGAATAGAACTTCGCCACCGACTTCTGCTTGCCGATCCCCGGCGCCAGAACTCCCGTGAAGAAGTTCCGGGTCGGAGCGAAGAAGCTGCTTAGCGTTGAACCAGAAGCGAGAGGCCACGGGTCATCGCTTGCGTGGCAGGCGAGACTCAACGGCGCGCGGCTGGAACTCTGGCAGAAAACTCCTGGCAAGTAGGCGTCGAACAGATGGTCCGGTCGGGATACCAGGCGGCCCCGCAGGTCTCGCGGCCAGGGAGGCGCAGGCGAGATGGCAAGCGCCTGCTCCGGTTGCCAGCGGCCCTCTACGAACCGGTACACAAGGACCTTATCGGGATCGAGGACGGCGATATGCGAGGGACCTGAGGCCTCTTCCAGCACGGCCACGTCCAGAATGCGCTGCGGCTGCTCCCAGAGCGGAACCTTGCGGATCACCAGCGGCGCAGGTTCCCCAACCAACGTCCCGTTCTCCACGCGAGGTGTAGACACCATCACCACGGAAAACTCTCCCGCTCCCTGCTGGATCTCCGCCACCCAGAGGTAGCTTTCGAGGTTTTCCGACAAAGTCACCTTGATGGCGGCGGCTGCCTGTTCCGGCTTCACCGAACGCAGCCCCAAGGTTTCCAGCCGCGACCTCAGGCCGCCGCCGATCTCATCGACGTCCTTTTTGCCCAGCGAGGAGCGGTTCATGACATCCACCGCTACCGCTCCCGGCCCGGTCACAGCGGCAATCCTCCTCGCCAGTTCCTGCTCGGGAGTAGTCCAGTCGGCAGCAAATCCCGTCGCGGGCAACAGAAGGAAAAGAAGTAGCAGTAGGCAAGAGCCTGGCAGGAGGCGTGATGAAAGAGTCGACATCTCGAGGACAAGCGAATTATAAACCGGGCACCCCGGGATGCTAGTCATGGAGCGGTTCCCCTGTGCTAACCTCGCACACCTGGCGGACTGGCCTCGTGCTTGCGCATCGAGAAGTGACGCCCACGGTCGCGGACCGACGAACTATTTGTCCTGGGGATCGTCCGGGGGAGCCGCCTGGCTGGCATGGTCCGCCATGTTCATGCTGCGCAGCACGTCATTCGCGAAGAAGAACTTGCCGTCGGCCGGTACCATCATGATCTGCAGTTTGTCGGACAAGCGCTCGGCCACGATCTTGTTGATCAGCAGGGGATTCTGCTTCAGAATTGCCCCCTCGCTCTGCATGCGTTCGCTGTCGGCGGCCGCGGTGACGCGGATGCGCTCCGCCTCGGCCGCCGCCAGGAGCTTGCGACGCTCCATCTCGGCCTTGCTGTCGATGACCTTGGCTTCCGCCGCTGCCTCGGCATTCTTGATGGTGGACTCCTTGCGCGCCTCGGCTTCCAGTTTGGATTGCTGGATCTGCTTTTCCTTCAGCGGCAAGGTGTACTGCATGGCGTCGGACTCCCCCTTGGCCTGAAGAACCCGTACCTGCGCCTGGCCCTCCGCCTGCTTGACCTGCTGGGCCTTGGTCGCCTCTGCCTCGAGTTCTCGGATCTTCACCTGCTTCTGCTGGATCTCTGTCTCCACGCCCATGCGGTCGTTCTCCTGTTCTCTTAGCAGAAGCGTTTCCAGCCCTTTGGCGTACTCGGGAGGCAGCTGGATGTCCCGCAGCATCACTTCCTTCACCAGCATGCCATCACCGCCCAGTTTCTGCGTGATGATGTCGGCTGCCCGCCGGCGCACTTCTTCACGCTTGGCCGCGAATACGTCGCGCACCGTGTAGTTGGGGACCACTTCCCGCCATGCGCTAGCCACGATAGGGGGCACCATCTCCCGTTCCAACGGCTGGGGCAGGTTCGCCTCCACATAGTCGAGCCGCTTGGCGTCGATACGATAGCGCACCGTGATGGCCAGGCCGAGACTTAACCCTTCTTTGGACTGCACATCGAGAGGCTGTGCTTTGGCCGCGGAGGTGTACACCCCCTTTCCGTCCTCCAGCGCTCCAGTCGTAAACAGTTGCTCGCGCGTGTCGAACAGGACCACGCTCTCCACCAGAGGCATCACGAAGTGAACCCCAGGGTAGAGGGTTCCGGGCAACGTCCCCTGGGTCTGGCTCACCCGGATTCCCGCCGAACCGCTGGGGACCACCACAATGCTCAGAGCCAGCAGGATCGGCGCCCAGGCGAGCAGGGCAAAGGCCAAAACTTTCCGCCAGCGGATGTGTGGTTCGGGCGGAACCTGCCCAGGCCCGAACACCGCCCTTCGATACGTAGCCGCCAGCGACATGTCGTAGGTGAGGATTCCTGCGGCGACCAGGATCATCGCGACGCCGACGCTCATCAGCACATACTTCAGCAACACCATGGCCTTCTCCTTCCGCGCTCAGCGCTTGTGCTCTGACTTGGCCCGTACCGCCTGCCGCGCAAAGAACAGGCGGCATACTTCTCCGAAAATCAGTTCCTCCGCCAGGAGGGCGACCGCCAGTGAGAAGACCAGCCCTCCGACGACTGCCATTAGCGTGATTGCCAGTTGCATGATGATTTCTCCCTGACTTTCCCTATTCGTTCTTACTGCCCAGCGCTGTCGGCCACCGCTTCCGGGCTCGCCTGGGCTACAAAACTCTCCGGGTCGCTCCCGGTCCTGAAGATGCGAGAGGTCTCGCCATCGCGCTCAGCGCGAATCGTGACCACGTCACCAGCACTCACCATCGTGTAGAGTTCCACCACGTCGCGGTTTCGCAGGCGAAGGCAGCCGTGAGAAGCGGCCTTACCGACCGACCTGGGCGCATTCGTGCCGTGAATGCCAAAGCCTTTCCGGTTCAGGCCCAGCCAGCGCGGGCCCAGGGGATTGTCCTTGCCTGGAGGAATCACGCGGCCAGGGTGGTAGTAGGTGGGATGGGTCAGTCGGTGGACGATTTTAAATACCCCGCTTGGACTGGGGCTGTCCTCGGCGCCCACGGCCACCGGGAAGATCCGGAGCACCGTCCCGTTCTCCAGCACCGCCAGCTTACGGTCCGGGATGCTGACGAACAGCTCGCGACGACCGGTCTGCCCATGGGCACCGTTCTGACCGCAAGCCAAGCTTCCGAGAACTAGGACCACGGCAACCGCTCCCGCCCATTGCGCTTCGCCGCATGCTGGCTTCATCACGGCCTCCGCCTGATTCCGTCGAGCCGAAGTGCAGGCGGTAGACCAAAAGGAACTGACTGATGCAGAATGAGTTACCTAAGATAGAAAAAGCGTAGCTGTGGTCCCTGAGAGTCAGTGTGTCGGGGCTGACACATGAGCGCCGATTCTCCCCAAAGAGGCACACCAATCGATCTGTGTGGCGGAGTCAATGGAGAAAAAGTGCCCGGCCCGCCGCTGGGTGCGGCTTGTGGGGTCTTGGAGAATAGGCCGGGCAATCTTCTGGGGTTATTGGCGTCTAATGAGTAACTTTCTACCCTCTCTTCTCGGTCTTTGCTGTGATCGGCGTCACACATCTTTGTGATCAACTGCACCCGGCCCGGCGTGACCGGCATCACGGCAGGGCCGGACGGATCCTTCTAACCTAGGGTCCGGAGCCAGCCTAGTTTCATTGGAGAGGCCGCAATGGCATACGTTATTACTGCTTCCTGCATCAAGGATCTGCTATGCGTCGATGTCTGCCCGACCGACTGCATCCACCCCAAGCAAGACGAGCCCGCATTCGAGACCGCTACCCAACTGTATGTTGACCCCAATGGCTGTATCGATTGTGGCGCTTGCGTCCCGGTTTGCACGTCCGACTCCATCCACGCGATCGACGATCTGCCAGAGGATCAGAAGGGTTTCATAGAGAAGAACGCAGCCTTCTTTTCAAACTGATCTCGACCGGCGGTACTAGCGCTCGGCCAGCGCGCCCGGAAAAACGTAGTGGCAAAGCGGCGTAAATCTGGCCGGATGTCTGCCCGGAGGCGCCGTTAGCCCTCCCAGGTTTGTTGTCCATCCCTCACCCCGGCGTGTGACAACCCTCACTGCCATCTGCAGGGTGCGGAGCGAACATGCACACGCGGGGAGGAGAAAATTGCCATGCGAAGGATCCTCATTCTGGGGGCAGCCGGGCGTGACTTTCACAATTTCAATGTTGCGTTTCGCAACAATCGAGAGTTTCAGGTCGTTGCCTTCACTGCAAGCCAGATCCCCGACATCGCAAACCGGTTCTATCCTGCTGATTTGGCAGGGGATCTATACCCGGCGGGTATCCCGATCGTGGAGGAGCGGGAGCTTGAGAAGCTCATTCGGGAACAGACCGTGGATGTGGCGGTGTTCTCCTACAGTGACGTATCTCACCTGAGCCTGATGCACCTGGCGTCGCGCGCGGTAGCGGCCGGAGCCGACTTCTGGCTGCTGGCGACCGAACACACCCAGCTGAAATCCCAGCTCCCGGTCATTTCCGTTTGCGCCGTTCGCACCGGCTGCGGCAAAAGCCCCATCTCCCGTCTCATCGCAGCCGAGTTGCGGTGTACGGGGTGGCGGCCGGTCGTCATCCGCCATCCCATGCCCTACGGAGACCTGGCGGCTCAGGCGGTCCAGCGCTTCGCCACCTTTGAAGATCTGGCGCTCCAGAAATGCACGATCGAAGAGCGGGAAGAATACGAGCCCCATCTGCGTGCGGGTACGGTCGTCTACGCAGGCGTGGACTACGAGCGTATCCTGCGCCAGGCGGAGAGAGAAGCCGACATCATCCTCTGGGATGGCGGCAACAACGACACACCCTTTTACAAGTCCGACCTGGAGATTGTCGTAGCAGACCCGCATCGGCCCGGCCATGAATTGAGCTATTACCCGGGCGAGGTGAATCTGCGGCGGGCCCGGGTCGTGGTCATCAACAAGGTTGACACCGCGGTTCCGGCGAACATCGCGCTGGTTCGCGAGAACATTCATCAGAACAATCCGGGAGCAACCATCGTGGAGACCGCCAGCAAGCTTGCGGTGGCAACCCCGGAACTGATCCGCGGGCAGCGCGTCCTGGTCGTGGAGGATGGCCCCACGCTTACTCACGGGGAAATGCCGTACGGTGCAGGCGTGGTGGCTGCCCGCCAGTTCGAGGCAGCCGAGTTGGTCGATCCGCACCCCTACGCCGTGGGCTCAATCCGTACTACCTTCGAGCACTTTCCTCACCTCGGTCATCTCATCCCCGCGATGGGCTACAGTGCCGTCCAGCGCAACGAACTGGAAGAAACCGTCAATCGCACCCCCTGCGATCTGGTTCTGGTTGCCACTCCGGTCGACCTGGCGCGCATTCTCAAGCTCAACAAGCCCTGTGTCCGTGTCTCGTACGAGGCAGAAGAGGTAACCCGCCCGGGTCTGAAAGACATCCTGGCGCAGTTCACCCGCGAACACAAACCATCCCTCTCCGAGGCGGTGCGGCCATGAAGGCTACTGATTTCCTCTCCATCCGCGACTTCACCCCGCAGCAGATCCGGCACTTCCTCGACTTGGGCCTCGAGATGAAGGCCATGCCGGCCGCCTATGCCAGCGCACTGCGGGGCAAGACGCTGGCAATGATCTTCGAGAAGCCCTCACTGCGCACCCGCGTTACCTTCGATGTGGGCATTCACCAGTTGGGCGGATTCGCGCTCTACCTGTCGCCGGCGGAAATCAATCTGGGCAAGCGAGAGTCGGTGTTTGACGTGGCGAAGAATCTCGAACGCATGGTGCAGGGCATCGTGATCCGTACCTTCGCGCACGAGATCGTCGAGCGCCTGGCGGAATATGCCAATATTCCGGTGATCAACGGCCTCACCGACTACAGTCATCCCTGCCAGGCGATGGCCGACTACCTCACCATCTTTGAAGTGAAGGGAAGAATCGCCGGCCTGAAGCTCGCCTTCATCGGCGACGGCAACAACGTGGCTCACTCTCTCATGTTTGCGGGAGCGCAGCTGGGCGCCAATGTCTGGATTGCCACTCCTCCGGGTTTCGAGCCGAAGGCGGAGGTCATCCATTGGTCCCGGGAAAGATGCGCCCAGACCGGGGGCGGTTGCAGCGTCACAAACGATCCCCAAGAAGCAGCCCGCGATGCCGACGTGATTTACACCGACATCTGGACCAGCATGGGGTATGAAGCGGAAGCAGACGAGCGCCGCGAAGTATTCCCGCCCTACCAGGTCAACGCTGCACTGTTTCAACGCGCCAAACCGGACGCCATCTTCATGCACTGCCTGCCCGCCCACCGCGGTGACGAGGTGACCGACGAGGTGATCGATAGCCCGCGCTCGGTCGTTTTTCAGGAAGCCGAGAACCGCCTGCATGCCCAGAAGGCCATTATGCTCGAGTTGATGGAGCACGCGGCGGTCGAAGCTCCGGTCCTGTTCCAGGATCTGGTGCGCACGTGAAGCAGGAGTCGGGAGTCAGCCCATGCCAAATCGGACCCAAACACAAGGGACGGCGAAGGGACAGCGGGACCGCCTTGTGTGGGCGAAATCGATGATGCAGATCACGGGTATCTCGGCCTTTCCCAGGGACGAATGGAGCAGTCTCTGGTTGGTCGGGGAGACGCTCGGCGCTATGGCCCGCAGCCCGGATTCTCTGTCCAAGGTGGCGGAGCTGCTGCCGGGCGGGATCGTGCCCCGCCGATGGCGCCATTGGTCGCAAGCCGCCCCTGACTCCCGGCTCCTGCCATGAAAAGCATGCTGATCGCCGTCGGCGGCAACTCCCTCATTCGCGCAGGGGAGAAAGGAACTGTCGTCGAACAGCTGGCCAATGCCCGCCGGACCGCTGGGGCCATCATCGGCCTGATCCGACTCGGTTATCATCTGGTCATTACCCACGGCAACGGCCCGCAAGTGGGGGTGCAGCTGCTGCGCTCCGAGAGAGCGTCGGACCAGGTGCCCGGCCAGACCCTCGACGTGTGTGGTGCCGCCAGCCAGGGCGAGATTGGGTACCTGCTGGCGCAGGCTCTGATCGACGAACTCGGAGCCGCCGGTCTCGACACGCCCGTGGTCAGCCTGGTCACACAGACCCTGGTGAATCGCACCGACCCGGCCTTTCTCCATCCCACCAAGCCGATCGGCCCCTTCTATTCACGGGCTGATGCCGAACAGCGCAAGCGGCAATTCGGATGGGAGATTGTCGAAGACGCGGCCCGTGGCTATCGGCGTATCGTTCCGTCCCCGGAACCGGTAGAGATTGTCGAATTCGACGTGGTGCGCAGGCTTATGGACAGTGGCGTCCTGGTCGTGGCCTGCGGTGGCGGGGGCATACCGGTGATTTGTGAAAACGGAGTGTTGCGCGGGGTCGAGGCCGTGATTGACAAAGATCGAGCCTCAGCTCTGCTTGCCTCGCGGCTCAGGGTCGACCTTTTTGTAATTTCGACCGATACCGACTACGTCTACCTGGACTACAAGCAGCCTTCCCAGAGGCCACTGATGCGTGTGACGGTTCCTCAAACGCAAGCCTATTACGATGCCGGACAGTTTCCCCCCGGCAACATGGGCCCCAAGATTGAATCCGCGCTGCGCTTCCTGCGGGCCGGAGGCCAGGAGGTAATCATCACTTCCTATGACCACCTGGTTTCAGCCGTGCAGGGTTCGGAAGGCACGCACATTATGTCCGCCGAGCCCCCTGGTGCGCGAGACATGCACCGAGTGGAGTCCCTGCTTTCGAGGTAATCATGTTCCATCCGTCGCTCGCTCATGACCCTACGCACGATCGAAACTCGGCAGCCCGCGCCCGCGCTCCGAGGCTTCAGCATCTCGTCGAATCGCAACAGCTGACCGTTCCACTGCTCATGGAGTTGTTTGATCGCTCCCGGGGGATGGAGCGGGTGGTCGCCCGGGGAGGTTCCCTCGACTACCAGAACCGCATCCTGGCGACGGTGTTCTATGAGCCCTCAACCCGCACCCGGCTCTCCTTCGAAGCTGCCATGCATCGTCTGGGCGGCCGCGTCCTCTCCACCGAACACGCCCGGGCGTTCTCCTCCGAGATCGAGGGAGAACAAGTCGAAGACACCATCCGCATCATCGGCAGTTACTCCGATGTGATCGTCATTCGTCACCACGAAGAAGGTGGGGCCCGGCGGGCGGCGCAAGTCTCTCCCGTGCCGGTGATCAATGCGGGCGATGGCGATGGCGGACAGCATCCGACGCAGGCCCTGCTCGATCTCTATACCATCTACCGGGTGCGCCCCCTCGACGGCCTCAGTGTTGCCATCATTGGCGAACTCGACAGAGGCCGTACCGCCCGCTCCCTGGCTTACCTGCTAGCCAAGTTCGAGCGAGTCAAGATTTACTTCGTCAGCCCGCCCCAACTTCAGATGAAACCCGACATTCTCGAATACCTGGACCGCCACGGCGTTCGTTACGAGATGGAATCCGACCTCGATCGGGTGGTGAGCCAAGTCGATGTCGTCTACCTGACGCGGATCCGTCCGGAGCGAATCACAGATGGTCCAGGGGTGCGGGGTTATGCCATGAACGCCTCGACGCTCCGGCAGATGCGCCCGGATGCCATCATTCTCCACCCCCTGCCCCGCACGGTGGAACTGGACAAAACCATTGACGACGATCCCAGGGCCATGTATTTCCGCCAGGCCGCCAACGGCCTCTACGTCCGGATGGCCCTGCTAACCATGCTGTTGGATGACCATGGATGAACATTAGGGTGTAGGGACTGAGGAGAGGAATCAATCGTGCCGGCTCCCGACTCCGCTGAATGAGGATCTCATGCTTACCCTCGAACCCAAGCTTCACACCCAGGACTTCATCGACCTGGAAACGACCTATGGGGCGCGTAACTACCATCCGCTCGACGTGGTGATCGATCGCGCCGAGGGCGTTTGGGTCTACGACGTCGACGGAAAACGCTACCTGGATTGTCTGGCTGCCTACTCGGCTGTGAACCAGGGCCACTGTCACCCCAAGATCCTCGAGACCCTGATGGAACAGGCTCACAAGGTCACACTCACGTCGCGAGCTTTCCGCAACGATCAACTCCCCCTTCTCTGCCAGGAACTTCACCAGCTGACCGGCATGGATATGGTCTTGCCTATGAACACCGGGGCGGAAGCGGTCGAAACCGCCCTCAAGACCGCGCGGAAGTGGGGATACAGAGTGAAAGGCATTCCCGAGAGCAAAGCCGAGATCATCGTTTGCGCCGGAAACTTCCATGGTCGGACGATTTCCATTGTCAGCTTCTCGACCGACGAACAATATCGTAACGGCTTTGGCCCCTTCACCCCGGGATTCAGGATCATTCCCTTTGGTGACGCGTCGGCCCTGCGTAGCGCGATCACCGCGAACACCTGCGCCTTTCTGGTTGAGCCCATCCAGGGCGAAGCCGGGATCGTGATTCCGCCACCCGGCTTCCTCCCTCAGGCGGCTGAGATCTGCCGGCAGAACCGCGTCTTGCTCATGGTCGATGAGATCCAGTCCGGCCTGGGCCGCACTGGCAGACTCTTTGCCTACATG
Organism: Terriglobales bacterium; assembly: GCA_035623795.1. GTDB lineage: Bacteria > Acidobacteriota > Terriglobia > Terriglobales > Acidobacteriaceae > DASPST01. The sequence goes on along the minus strand of DASPST010000021.1, from coordinate 8,369 downwards.
CATGACAGCATCGCGCCCGACGTGCTCATCGTGGGCAAAGCACTGGCTGGAGGCTTCTACCCGGTGTCGGCCGTGCTGGCCTCAAAGGAAATCCTGGGAGTTTACCAACCGGGCGATCATGGCAGTACCTTCGGGGGCAACCCCTTAGGCTGCGCCGTTGCCCGGACAGCTCTGCGAGTCTTGATCGAGGAGGGATTGGTCGAGCGGTCCGCTGCGCTGGGCAGCTATTTTCTCGGACGACTGCAGACGTTGCGCAGCTCCGCCGTGAAGGAAATTCGGGGCCGCGGTCTGTGGATCGGCATTGAACTCGAGCAAGCTGCCCGCCCCTATTGCGAAGCGCTCAAAGAGCTGGGCTTGCTGTGCAAGGAGACGCATGATCACGTCATCCGCATTGCACCTCCACTGGTGATCAGCCGAGAGGAAATCGATTGGGCCTTGGAGCGGATTCGAAAGGCCCTCGAAACCACCTAGCTCACCCCATACCACCTTCCGGGCGGACTCCCCCGCAGTGCATCCTTTGCGACCCCTCGGTCGTCGGCTTGGAACCCTGGAGCCTGAGACGCTATCATCAGTTTCAGCATGCCTCAGTCCGTCCTCATGTGCCCGCCCACCTACTACGACATTGGCGAAGTCAAGAATCCGCACATGCAAGGCTCCCGCATCGACCGCCAGAAAGCGGAGCAACAGTGGCTAGCCGTCGGGGACGCCTTCCGGGCGGCCGGGCTAACCCTGCACACGGTCGAGCCGGTGCCCGGCCTGGAAGACATGGTGTTCGCCGCCAATCAAGTGTTTGTCGGATCCCACCCCAAGCTTGGCCGCTTCATCGTTCCCAGCGAAATGCGCCATCCCTCGCGGCAGAAAGAGGTGCCGTTCTACGTGGAATGGTTTTGCTCCCGCAACTACCGGGTGATTCCGCTCAATCTGAGGGGTGAGTGCCTCGAAGGTCATGGCGACCTCATCTGGCATCCCGGCGGCGCGAAGATCTGGGCCGGATACGGCTTCCGCTCCACCGCCAATGCGCTCAAGATGCTTTCCGCCGCCATGCGGGAACTGGGCTTTGCCGTAATTCCCCTTCACCTCGCGGACGAGCACTTCTACCACCTCGATACCTGCTTCTGTCCGCTTAATCGGGAAGCGGTGTTGCTCTATCCCGCGGCATTCACAGCGGATGCGCTCGAAACCCTGCGCAGCAGTTGGTCCCGTATCCACGAATTGACGCGTGCCGAGGCACTGGCGTTTCTGGCGAATGGCGCGGTCGCCAATGGCCGCTACATTGTGTCCGGTTTAACCGCGAACCTCGAGAGGATTCTCGGGCAAGAAGGCCTGAGGCCGGTAAGGGTGGATACCTCGGAATTCGAAAAATCAGGAGGCAGCGTCTTCTGCCTGAAGACCTTCCTGGACTGAGCCGCCGCCCTACTCGCCGAACAGACGGGCCCTGCAGGCGGGACAAAGCGAGCTGTCCTTCAGATCGATCCACTCCACGGCGTGGGACGGCGCCATGGCGCACTGGTAGTCCTCACAGTGGACCAGAGCCAGCGTGTGTCCGATCTCGTGGACCGCTTCTTTGAGCAGTCGCTGTCCCAGAATCTCCCGGTCCGGAGGCAGCCCGTAGAATTCCTGGCGCAACCGGTAAGACGAGACCACCCCGCACGGGCCGCCGATCTGCGCTTCCCCGAAGACAAAGGTCAGGATCGGGATGTAGAGATCCACGGCGGCAATGCCCAGCACGCGCCACGAAGCTTGCCCCACATAACCCTGCAGCGCCTCGAGAATCTCCGAGGAGTGGTACTGCTGCCGTTCGCCGTGGAAGGCGAACTCGGGGTTCAGCCCGGGGTGGCGCACCTCGCAGGGAACACCAAAGAGGTCGGCTAGGCCCGGACCCAGTTCCGTCAACAGGCCGCCATCCACATCTCCGACCGGCAGCAACTCGAGAAGTTTCATCGGGTCTCAACGGCAGGGCGTGTCCAGCCGTACCGCTTCAGCTTGTGATGCAGGGTGACGCGGTCGATCCCCAGCACCTCCGCCGCCCGTGTCTGGTTCCAGCTACACGCCTCCAGGGTACGGAGGATGTGCACTTTCTCGACCTCATCCAGGCTCTTGGGACCGCCGTTGGGCACCAGGTTCACCTTGAACACGAAATCCGCTTCCTGGATCTCCGGTTCCTGCGCCACCACCATCGCCCGTTCGACGGCATTCTCCAGTTCGCGCACGTTGCCCGTCCAGGGCTGTTGCTGCAACAAGTTCATCGCCGCCGGCGCCACGCGCGTGATTTTCTTGTTCATCTGCTGCGAGAACTTGTGCACGAAGTGATTCACCAGAAGAGGAATGTCATCGCGGCGTTCCCGCAGCGGTGGCAGTTCGATACGGAACACGTTCAGGCGGTAGAACAGGTCGGGCCGAAACTTGCCTTCTTCGATCAGTTGCTCCAGGTTCCGGTTGGTCGCCGCGATACAGCGGAAGTCCACCTTGATAGGCTGGTTGCTGCCCACCCGCACGATCTCGCGCTCCTGCAGCACACGCAACAGGTCGGTCTGGGTCTTGAGGCTGATGTCCCCGATCTCGTCGAGGAACACCGTGCCGCCCTCGGCGATCTCGAATTTCCCCTTTTTCCGGTATTGTGCACCGGTGAAGGCGCCCTTCTCATGCCCAAACAACTCGCTCTCCAGCAGACTCTCGGTGAGCGCCCCGCAGTGAATCACCACCATGGGATGAAATTTTCGCGGGCTGGCGTGGTGAATGGCCCGGGCCACCAGTTCTTTCCCCGTGCCGCTCTCGCCGGTAATCAGCACCGTGGCGTCGGTGGGTCCCACGGTCTCCACCGCCTCGAGGACCCGGTTCATGGCCGCGCTCTGCCCCACCAGGTCCTCGGGACGGGCCACTTCCGCCACCGTCTCCCGCAGCCGCAGGTTTTCCTGCTCGGTTTGCTGGTGGGCCAGAGCCTTTTTCACCAGGTGGGAGATCTCATCGGGATCGAGCGGCTTGGTCACATAGTCATACGCGCCATTCTTCAGCGCGGCCACCGCGGTCTCGACCGAAGCGTACCCGGTCATCATGATCACGATCAGTTGCGGCTGGTTCTCATGGATGCGGCGCTGCAACTCGATGCCATCCGTCCCCCGCATCTTGATGTCCAAGAGGGCCACGTCAAAGGGTTTCTCGGCCAGCAGGGTGAGGGCGCGGTTGGCGTCCTCGGCGGTGGTCACCTCATAGCCTTCTTCCCGAAACCACTTGCCCAGTGAGTCCCGCACACTGAGTTCATCGTCTACGATCAGCAATCTTCCCGGAGTGGTCACTGCCATCACCTCACTTTGACCTCATGCGCCTCCGCCGGGTTCGCACTGGCCGACAGGGGAATGCCATCAACCGGCAGAGTCACCGTAAACATTGTTCCCTTGCCCAACTCCGACCGCACCTCGATCTGCCCCCGGTGGCGTTCCACAATGCTCTTGCTCACCGCCAGCCCCAGTCCGACGCCTTTGCCGGTTTCCTTTGTCGTCATGAAGGGTTCAAACAGCTGGGGCAGAATCTCCGGAGGAATACCGGAGCCGTCGTCCCGCACCTCGATGACCAGGCCCTGCCCGTCCTTTGTCACTGAGGTGCGGACCCACAGGTTTCCGCCGCGCGGCATGGCATCGATCGCGTTCATGAACAGAGCCACGAACACCTGTTCCATCTGGGCGGGGTCGCATGGAATTCGAGGCAGCCCCTGGCCAAGCTCAAGCTCCAGTCGAATTCCTGTCAGTTCGAGCTGGTGCCGCACCAGTCGGACCGACCGGTCGATGACGGTACCGATGTCTGTGGTCTCAACATTCATGGGAGGCGTGCGGGAAAAAGTCAGCAGGTTCTTGACCAGTTCGCCACAGCGCCGGCTTTCCCCGGCAATCAGGTCCAGGCACTGCTCGGCCTCATCCCGCTTGGAGGTCTCGGCCTCACCCTTTTGGATCCACTTCCGCAGCAGCTTGGCGTACGTCAGAATGCCGGATAGAGGGTTGTTGATTTCGTGCGCCACCACCGCGGCCAGTTTTCCCATCGAAGCCATCTTCTCGACCTGCAGCACATGATCGTGTGCCCGCTTCAGCTCCCGGGTCTTTTGTTCCACCCGGTCCTCGAGCGTCTTCGCCCAGGCCACGATCTGCTCGTTGGCAGAACGCAGTTGGAGGCTCATGCGGTTGAAAGAACTCGCCAGCTCGCCCACCTCATCCTGCGATCGCACTTCGATCTGGTAGCCGAGGTGCCCGTCGGCCAGCTCCCGTGTTCCCGTCTTGAGCGTCTGCAGCGGTTTCCCCACGACTCGCCAAACAAACAGCCAGCTGAGGCAGGCAATCGCCAGTAACGCTACCAGGGTGTATGCCAGCAAATGCTGGCTCCCCTCGGCCAGCTGGGCGTCTGCCCGCGCCAGAGAAAGGTGGGTGTCCAGCACTCCGAGGATCTGCTGGTCTTTCGGATGTGCATGGCAGGCCGCATTCGAGCAGGACGCTTGATTCTCAATCGGCGTGATAACCGCCAAGACGCGTTGGCCTTTGTCATCGCGGAAGATCCGAAAGCGGTCCTGCCGGTTGAGCCGGGTGAGAGGTTGAGCCTGGACATGGCAGCCATAGCAGTCCTCGGCGTCCTTGTCCACCACCCGGCTGATCTCCAGCGGACTGCTCGAGTAGCTGATCCGGCCCTCCTGGTCGAAGATCCTCACCTTGACCATGCCGGGCTCATCCGCCATCGTGGCCATGGCGTGGTACAGCCCCTCCCGGTCGTTGTGCAACATGTAATAGGAGGTGGTGCGTCGAATGACGTCGCTGACCCGCTCTGCGCTGGCGAGCGTGGCGGCCTCCAGGTCTTCGCGGTGCAAGCGGATGCTGAGATATCCCAGGAGGGCGAAGGTGGCTACCATCACCGCCAGCAGCAGACTGATCAGCTTGGCACTCAGACTGCGGGACCAACGTCCCCGAGTTGGTTCAGTCTCCAGCATGCTCCAGCACCGGTGCCACGCCCAGCGTCTGCGGCCGGGATGCCACGGCGTGCACTGCTTCGCTTGGGAAAATCGGCAAGTACTTGACTGCCAGCCCAAACAGTGCGAAACCGGCGGCCAGGATCTCTCCGGTCACCGCCAGCTCGGTCCACTTCGGGAAGTAATGCATCCCCGCCGAAGACTCGAGACCGGTGATACTCACATTGAGCCGGTTGGTGATGAACCCGAGCACGACCAGCACCGCTGCCAGGTACAGTCCCTGAGGACTGGTCCGAACCCGCTTTTGCGAAAGCAGCAGGAGCGGCAGGATCAGACTCAACCCCAGCTCCAGCCAGAACAGGTACGTCTCGTAGCTCGGCTCTGTCAGCCGGTCGAGGACACCGCGATGCACCAGGTCCTCGAACCTCAGAATGGCGTACACGCTCAGCACCACCAGCAGCACACGCCCCAGTTCCTGGAGGAGGGGCAGCTCCAGCTGCCTCCCGAAGTGCTTCGCGCTCAGCGAGGACTCGAAAATCGTCATCGCCAGCCCCACCGCGATCGCCGAGATGAAGAAGAACACCGGCAGCAGGCTCGAGTACCAGAACGGGTGCAGCTTTTCCGGCACGATCAGGTAGAGCGTGCCCAGCGACGACTGGTGCAGAATGGAGAGAATTACGCCGCAGATCACCAGCGGGATCAAGGCCGCGCGAACAACTTTTAAGGGCTTCTCGAGGTTGAAACGCTCCAGCACGATAGGCGAGAATTCCAGCGCCAACACCGCCGTGTACAACATCACGCAATAGGCCACCTCGAACATCACCGAGTGGGGATTGCGCATGATCAGTGGATGCCAGATGTTGTACGGTTTGCCGAGGTCGTAGAGCAGGGCGACGCATACCAGCACATATCCCAGAAATGCGGTCAGGATGGTCGGCCGGACGATGGGCCGCAAGCGCTTGATGTTGAAGATATGCACCGCTGCGGTCAAAGTGAACCCGCCCGCCGCCAGCATCACGCCGCAGAGCACATCGAACCCGATCCAGATTCCCCAGGGGAAGTGGTCGCTCAGATTGGTCGAGCGGCCCAGACCCTGGGTGAAGCGAACCACCGTGGCATAGAAGCCGGCCGCCATCAGGGCCAGGAACACCAGCTTCCAGAACGTCAGTCTGATCTTCATGCTTTCCTCGTGTCGCGGCCGGCTGCCGCGCTTGGCTTGCCTTCCGCCTCAGCCACTTCCTCGCGGCGGTGCGTGATCCACCAGATTCCTCCCAGCAGCATTCCGCCCAGGGGGATGAAATCCGGAATCCGCGCGAGCACGCGGTAGGTGTACAGGGGCAGGGGGTCGCGGGTCAGGTCGGCCTTGTATCCGAACTGTGCAAAGGGCACTCCGGACAGCAGCAGGACTGAGGTCCCGCCCACTTCGCTCACCCCGTAGATGTGATTTATGTACTGACCGGGATTGTCCCGAATGCGTTGCTGCGCCTCGGCGATCAACTCCTCGCGCTCCCCGAACTTGGTAGCACCGGTGGGACAGACCTCGGCGCAGGCTGTGGGCTTGCCGGCCAGCACCCGGTCGGCGCACATCGTACATTTCCGCACCCGCGGCGCCAGCTTGCCCCATTCGTACTTGGGCACGCTAAACGGACACGCCACCATGCAGTAGCGGCAGCCCATGCACCGGCTCTCCTGGTAGAGGACGGGGCCGGCGGCCGTCTTGTGCAAGGCGCCCACCGGGCACACCGAAGCGCACGCCGGGTCCTCGCAATTCATGCAGAGGCGACGCATGAAATGGTCGCTTTGGGTGAGGACGACGGTAAACTTGTGGTCGGATTGGGCTTCCTCTGCCGCGGTGGCATCGTCGTAAGGCAGCTGGTTGTGTTCCGCACACGCCTTTTCACACTGCTTGCAGCCAATGCAAATGGTGGCGTCGTATAAGAGTGCTTTGCTCATGGAAGGTTCTCTGGTGCGCACCGGCGCCCTGTCGGCCGCTCCCGCGTGCCGGGCAGGGATGAGTGCGGGTCTGGGGAGGAGTCTGGGCCGGTCGCCGGCGCCGTCCGGCCAGCCAGACAAAAGCCGGGTCCAGACCAACCGCCGCCTGGACCCGGCTTGGCTGTTCCTGTGATGAGTGCGCCCGCGGCCGCCTCGTCATCGGCCGGTCCCATCTGGTGGATTCCCCATTGGGTCAGCCGGGCTTCACAGCATGCGCTCACGAGGCACCTTCACGCTTTCTCCAGCGGCCGGCAAGTTGGCACGGCCGGCGGTGGCGCAGGAAGGAGCAGCCGGTTCGACTACTTCTGCAACTGGCGGATGTAGGACACCACCATCTTGACCTGGTCCGGCGTCAGCGTCTTGGCCACCCCTGCATGCTTGGGCTTTTCGGTGATCGCCTGCGTGAGCTCTGCATCCGAAGCCTTCTTGGCCTCGTCGCCGATCAGGCTGGGAATCTTCGCTGCCGGCTTGCCCGCGGCATCCGCTCCGTGGCAGGCCGCACACTTGGCTTTGTAGAGGGTGGCACCATCTTCCGCCCAAGACAGGTTCGGAATCAGTACGAACAAGGCCACTGCCATCGTCAGAACCAGTATTGCGATCTTCGTCATCTTCATGATTGCGTTCCTCTTTCCTGATCTTTCCATGACCGCCTGATGAAAAGCAGTGGATCGTTTCAAACTTCCCTGCCTGCTGTTGCGAAACTAACCACTGGCAGAAACTGCTGTAACAGAACTCAACGGCCTGCTTTCTGCTGGTTCAAGTTTCGGCTTCCAGGGCTGCCGTCGCCGTGATGGGAGTCACGGTCGGACGTGACCCAGGTACGCGGAAGGCATCCTGGGGGTCGAAAACTTCACACCTGCCGACTCCATGGTCAGCTTGCAACTCAGGGATGACTTGGATGCGGGGGGGCGATGTCCCGGGTGCCGGCACTACCGGAGGTACTTGAGCGTCCGGGCGTGGGAATGACCCTTGGACACCTCCGACCCAACGGGCTCTATTCTCCCATCACCTTGACGATTACCCTTTTGTCCCGCTGCCCGTCGAATTCGGCGTAGAAGATCCTCTGCCACGGGCCGAAATCCAGCTTGCCGGCAGTGATGGGCACGATTACTTCGTGATGGATCAGCAGCGCTTTCAGGTGTGAGTCTCCGTTGTCTTCGCCCGTCTGGTGGTGCCGGTAGTCCTGGCGGAACGGCGCCAGGCTCTCCAGCCACCCATCGATGTCTTCGATGAGCCCGGCTTCGTTGTCATTGACGTAGACTCCCGCCGTGATGTGCATGGCGGAGACCAGCACCATGCCTTCCCTCACGCCGCTGTTCCGAACAATCTGCTCGACTTGCGGTGTGATGTGGACATAGGCGCGATGGGTGCGGGTATGAAATGTCAGGTACTCGGTGCGAACCTTCACGTTCTCTCCTCGTCGGGTGCGATGTCG
>DASPST010000014.1:0-21111 GCA_035623795.1 Terriglobales bacterium | reverse complement strand
GCTCACGCCCTGATCACCAAAATCGTTGGCACACACCGTTACCAGCTAACCGCCAGCGGTCGCAGGATCATCGTGGCTATCCTCAGTGCGTTACGCTCCACAGTTGCCCAGCTCACGCCTGTGACAGCCCAACTAACTGCATAATCGTAAGCTGCTCCGTCCGGCTTTCGACAGGTATGTCTGGGTTTGCCAGCAAGGACGTGGTTGCGACTTTAATTAGCGTCAGTGGAGTCTTGAACTCGTGGGCTCATAGCATCGATCAGCGTTGTCCTGAGTTGCTCACTCTGCCGCGCCGCTACGACTTCCTGGGCCAGATCTTGCGCTCGTGCTCGGTCTAGTCCGATTGCGACTAGGTTTGCAATGCCCTGCAGCACCGCTTCTGGCATGGTGGCACCACGCAAGGCCATGCTAGCGACTGGTTCCGAGCCGCGATAGCGTTATACTCGGCGCCATCATTCGGACCTCCGTTCAGATAGGCCAAAACAGCCACTTCAACCTTTGTCCTCTTACGCGTGTTGAGCGCTCGTGCATGCACCACCGGTGACATCGAAACTTTTCCGAACCTCTTGACATCGACAAGCATCTGAATAGACTGAATGCAGTTGTTACCGGTGAAGGAGTACCACCGCTAACCGCTGTCCTCCCGTAGTTTTGACCGGGATGGCCGCTGATGACTCCTGACAAGGGTCCTTGTCTCGGGAGTTAGCCGCAGGCGGTCAGAGCTGTAAGTCTCCCGACAAGTATCCGCACAAATCCACGAACGAGGTTTGCCATGGAGAATGTGTGGGTCTTGGCTGCTATCTGGGTCGGTCTGGCGCTGATTGCGACGTTGCTCGCCATCTGGCTGAAGATTTCGACTGCACTCACTGAAATTGTGGTCGGCACCGTGGCCCAGCTCGTCTCTGACGTTTGGGACGATTTCGGCATTGTTCGGGCTGAATCGCGGAATCATCACCGACGCCCAATACTCATACTTGGTCGCGACTGTAATCGCCAGCGCAGTTATACCGACCATGGTGGCCAACGAGTTCTTCCTGCCGAGACACTTGCTTTATCTGAAGCGGCTGGAGGAGCAACTGGGCGGAACGGAACCGAGGGCCACGACCGCTGAGGGAGACTAGGAGGAGTCATGACTGGAAGCAAGACAAACGGACATTTTCAAAGGATTCTTATCGGCTACGACGGCTCTCAGCCATCGCAAAGAGCCCTTGAAATGGGGCTGACGATTGCGAGCATCCGGGACTCGAACGTGGAAGTCTTGGCGGTGGTGCAGCCGCCGGAGCCCTCTACGTCGGTTGAACTGCATGCGGTGATTGACGAGGGACGGCAGCACTATGAGAGAGCGCTGCGCAAAATTGCTGACGCGGCAAAAGGCAACGGAATCCATGTGGAGACCAGTATCGTGGTGGGCCATCCCGCAGAGCAGATCATTCAGCGCGCCGAGCAAAGCCACGCCGACCTCATCGTGGTTGGCCGCCGCGGCATCTCGAAATTTGAGAACTTGATCTTAGGTTCTGTGTCCGAGCGCGTGTTGACCTATGCTCCGTGCCCGGTATTAGTGACACGGTAGGTAGCGCCTTGATCCTCGTCTTGGCTGCTGAGATGAACTGCCGTCCTTCGAGTGGAAAGTCGCAAGTCCAATCCCGATCGGTGTGCCGATTTGGGGAATGCCGTTTGACTTCACCACCTATCTTTGCTGTACTAAAGACGTTATTCACGGTGAAGGAGTTCACCGAAACCGCTGTCCCACTCCTTAAGCCGGGCACAGCTGATGACTCCTGACAAGCGGATTCTTGTCGCGGAGCCATCTCCCGGTAGAGATTCCGCAAAACTGAATAGAGGTATCTTCATGGAGAACGTGTGGGTCCTGGCCTCCGTGTGGGTCGGCTTGGCTCTGATCGCGACCCTGGCTGCCATCTGGTTCAGGGTCTCAACAGCGCTCAGCGAAATTGTTGTCGGTACGGTGGCGCAGTTGGTGATCGGTGCCTTCGTCGTGCACGGGGAGTTGGGCGCCAAAACCGGCTGGATAACCTTTCTCGCTGGGACAGGCGCGATCGTCCTCACGTTTCTTGCCGGGGCGGAACTCGATCCTGTGATGTTCCGTGCCAAGTGGAAAGAAGCCACGGTGGTGGGACTTGTCGGTTTCTTCGGACCATTTCTGGGCTGCACGGCAATCGCGCACTACATTCTGCACTGGACCGTCCGATCAAGTTGGCTGGCTGGAGTTGCGCTTTCGACTACCTCCGTAGCCGTCGTCTACGCGGTGATGCTGGAGCTCGGTTTCAACGTCACCGATTTCGGCAAGGCGGTGCTTGCTGCGTGCTTTGTCAATGACTTAGGCACCGTAATCGCCCTGGGGCTGATCTTCTCTCCGTTCACGATCAAGACACTGATCTTTGTTGCCGTTAGCGTAGTCGTCTTTGCCATCCTGCCCTTCCTGACTCCACGATTCTTCAAGCGATATGGTGGCAGGGTTTCCGAGCTTGAGGCCAAGTATTTGCTGTTCCTTTTATTCGCCATGGGAGGACTGGCGGTCTGGTCCGGGAGCGAAGCGGTGTTGCCCGCCTATATCATCGGGATGGTATTAGCGGGCACGGTGGGCAAAGACCATGTTCTGATTCGGCGATTGCGTACATTAACCTTCGGCCTCCTCACGCCGTTTTACTTCATTCGAGCCGGCTCATTCGTGTCGGTACCCGCCTTGATTGCCGCTCCGCTGGTGTTCGTGGCATTGTTCTTCGCCAAGATGCTGTCGAAAGTGATTCCCTTATTCCCCACCGTGAAGACGTTCAAGTATCAACGGGAGGAAGGTCTGTACTTTACGCTCATGATGTCGACAGGGTTAACGTTTGGGACCATTTCTGCGCTTTTTGGCCTGAATCATGGCGTGATTGACCAGGCACAATATTCTCATCTGGTCGCCACCGTGATCGGCAGCGCAGTTATACCAACCGTCATTGCCAATGCGCTGTTCATGCCGAGACACCTGCTTGCTCCAAAGGAAGATGACACAGCTGCATTGGCTCAGACGATGCGTACAACTCAGGTCGAGGAGGAAGCATGACGGGAAAGCGACATAATCCTCATTTCCGCAAGTTGTTGGTCGGTTATGACGGCTCCAAGGAGTCAGAAAAAGCGGTCGACGTGGCATTGTCATTGGCGGAATGTGTTGACGCAAGCGTGCTAATTTTCGCGGTTGCCCGGCCGCCGGAGCCATCGACTTCTGTTGAACTGCAAGCCGTCCTGGACGATGCGAAGGAGCACTTCGAAGAAGGCTTCAAGAAGATCATGGAAAGGGCGAAGGGGCACGACATCGCCGTGCAGACTGCGACTGCAATCGGCCACCCAGCGGAACAGATAATCCACCGGGCGGAAGCAGACGGAATTGACCTCATCATCTTGGGGCGGCGAGGGCGATCGATGATCTCGAGGATGATGTTGGGTTCGGTCTCCGAACGAACATTACGATACGCGCACTGTCCGGTGATGGTGGTTCACTAGCCCCTGCGAGATGGGCGAGCTGTAGTCGACCTGTGGGAATTCGTCCAAATCCCAGCGGGCCTGGAATCCAAGGAACTTCATGAAGCTCGTCATCATCTCGGATCTGCACGGGAACTACGAAGCCTTGCGGTCCCTTCCGGAGAAATACGACGAGCTCTGGGTACTCGGAGACCTTGTGAACTACCGTCCGGAGCCGGGAGCGGTCGTTGATTTTGTTAAGACAAATGGGACGGTCATCGTGCGCGGCAGTCATGACCACTCGATCGGATACGACGTGGACCCACGCTGTGCTGCTCGCTACCAGAAAATGGCGGAACTCACGTGCCGATACACAGCATCAGTTCTAAAGAAAGAACAAAAAGAATTCCTTCGTCAGCTGCCGCTCAACCTGCAACTTAAACGGGACGATACCAGCTTCTACTTGTGCCATGCCAAGCCGTCAGATCCTCTCTACGGCTATTGTCCCGAGCAGTTCGATCAGTGGGTGAACGAATTGGATCAGGTGAAGACGGGTGTTTTGCTCGTCGGCCATACGCACACCCCGTTTGTGCGCCAGATTGGCAATAGGGTGGTGGTGAATCCCGGAAGTCTCGGCCAGCCAAAAACCGGCAAACCCGATGCGTGTTATGCGATCTGGGAGGATAGCTCGTTTCAGCTGAAGTCGTTTTCTTACCCCGTCGATCAAACCGTTAGTCGACTGAAAGCTCTGGCCTTTCCGCACGACGTGGAAAAGGATCTTGTCACGGTGCTTCAAACGGGTTCTGTCTAGGTGGTAGCAACTATGGCAAGGAGAATTCATGTCAAGAATAAAGAGTGTCGATGCGCTGGAAATCTTGGACTCAAGGGGAAATCCCACCATTCAGGTGAGTGTCACATTAGAAAGTGGCGCCATGGGTGTCGCGAAAATTCCCTCCGGAGCTTCCACTGGTAAACATGAGGCGGTTGAGCTTCGGGACGGAGACATGGCGCGCTACAAAGGGAAGGGCGTGTTGAAAGCAGTCCACAATGTCACCAGACTCATTCAAGGCACAGTGAAGGGAATGGATCCCAGCCACCAGAAGGCTCTCGACGATGAGATCATCGCCCTGGACGGAACGCCGAACAAATCCAAGCTCGGGGCCAATGCCATTCTCGGGGTCTCGATTGCAGCCGCAAAGGCCGCAGCAGGGGAAAAGAAGATTCCCCTCTACCGGCAATTCGCCGCGCGTGATGAATACGTACTACCCGTTCCCCAATTGAACGTACTCAATGGCGGAAGACACGCTGATAACAACGTGGATTTTCAGGAATTCATGATCGTTCCGGTGGGAGCCCCGAGCTTCAGCGAAGCACTGCGCGCCGCGGCGGAGACCTTTCAGACCCTCAAGCAAGTGCTGCACGAAAAGGGCTATGAAACCAGTGTGGGAGATGAAGGAGGCTTTGCTCCACGCCTGCGCTCCAATGAAGAACCGATGGAACTGATCTTGTCGGCCATCCAAAAGTCGGGGTATCAGCCTGGTAAGGACATTGGAGTGAACCTCGACCCGGCGGCCAGTGAGTTCTACGACAACGGCCAGTATGTGTTTCACAAGTCGGACAAGACGCGGAAGAGTTCGGATGAAATGATTGCCATCTGGGCGGACTGGATCAAGAAGTACCCAATTTTCTCCCTGGAAGATGGGCTGGCGGAAGACGATTGGACGGGTTGGAAGAAACTCACCTCTCAGCTCGGCGGCCAGGCGCAACTGGTTGGAGACGACATCTTTGTGACTAATCCTCAGATCTTCGCCAAAGGAATTAAGGAGGGCGTGGCCAATTCTATCCTGATCAAGCTCAACCAGATTGGCACCGTGACCGAAACCTTGCGGTGTATCCAGATGGCGCAGAAGAACAATTACACGTGCGTCGTTTCGCATCGTTCCGGCGAGACCGACGACACCACAATTGCAGATTTCACAGTCGCCATCGGAGCTGGCCAGTTGAAGACGGGGTCTGCCTGTCGCGGAGAGCGCATCGCGAAGTACAACCGTTTGCTCGAAATCGAAAAAGAGTTGGGGCACAACGCGAAGTACGCGGGCCGCTCGGTTTATGCCCGATGGGGCAAGTGACGAAGAAGGAGTTCGCTTTGTGGCGAGAAGGAGCGGCCGCGTTTCGTGATCTCTCCGACGAAGAAATCGAGGTTCTCGTCGGGAGCTTGAGTTCGCTCCATGAGGGAGAGTTGGGAATTGACATGCTGGTAGCGTGCGGTGAAAAGGCGCTGCAACCGTTGCGCCGTTTGCTTTTGCATGGCAAACCCAGTGGGATTTTTGTTCCACGCCAGCGCGCGGTCCGGGCGCTCGCGGAACTCGGTGCCAAGGACATCTTGCTGGACTATCTGGTTTCCGAGCAGCACATCGCCGACCCGGTGGTTGCACACGCTGAAGAGGCGGTGAAGAACACGGCAGCACGCGCGCTCGCAGCCTGGCGGACCGATGATGTCTATGCAGCCCTGCGGTGGGCTTTGCGCTCTGGACATTTGCTCAGCGCGATTGAAACGCTCGGCGAATTTCGTCGGCCGGAGGCCGTGCCGGAGCTCGTGGCAGCCATGGAGGACGACTTCTGCCGCAGCACAGCCGAGGAATCGCTGCGAAAGCTGGGGGAGCTTGCTCATGAAGCCTTAGTCGAGGCGGCCAGGACGCCAGATCCCTCAGGCGCGAATGAACAGCCACCAAGCCGGAGTCGGCGCAGAACTGCCTTGCGCCTTCTTGGACAATTGCAGTTGTCAATTGATGACTGGCAGCGGGTCGCCGCTCTTGTTCACGACAGCGATCCTGAAATTGCAGCCAGGGCCGGCGCTCTCGCACTGGCGGTTGCCGAGGAACGCGACAAGAACCTTGCGATCAGACGGTTGATCGAAGTTTTGCCGAAGGCAGATTGGCTCCTGCAGGGCGATATCCAAAGTTGGCTAGCAGCGCACCTGAATATGGCGTTCCCGCAGGTGCAGAAGGAGATCAAGCGTCGGCAGGCGAAACCCGTCGGCGCACAGCGCAAGGACAATGTGCTCCGGTTGCTGCTTGCGGTAATAAACAAAAGCCACGCTCCTTCGAGCACTGCTGGATAGCTTCTGGGCACGCATGTGGCGCTGGAGCCCTCGAGGAACAGTGAACCGAATTCGTCATGGCAGAATTCATTTTTGATCGCACTGAAGAACGGCAGCGAATCGACCAGTTCGTGGTAAAGAGGCGTCCGTTCCTCATTTTCGGGTCATCAGGAGTTGGTAAAACGCTTTTGCTCCGCAGTGTGCTGCCGAACTTCCGAGCAGTCCTCTACTGCAAAGACTCAGCCACAACGAACGCGGTCTTCCGCAGCCTTGCTCTGGGTCTTTTTTGGAAAGGCAGTGAACGGGCACAGTCAGCGTTCCGGGGCGAGGACGGTATCAAAGCCAAATCCGCCATCTCGCTGAAGGGGATCGTCATGGATGCGCTGCGGGAGGGCGAGTACTCGATCATCCTCGATCACCTGAAGCGTCCCTCATATTCCTTCGCGGCGGCTGTTCGCGAAATCATGGGATGGGGCTCGACGCCGGTGAGCGCGGTGGCCCTCTCCAGCCACATGGAACACACTGGCTTTCTCCAACCCTTTTATGGTGATCGATCGCAGAAGTGCGAGATCCGAAACTTTGAAGATCCAGTTGCCGAACAATTTGCGCGGGAGGTCGCGGAGCGGACTGGCCTGTCCGCGCCTAACCTGAGTGAGTTCCTTGAAAAAGTGTTGGAATTCAGCAACGGCAACCCGGGAGCGATCGTTGAACTGATTGAGATGGCGAGTTACCCGAAGTACCGCTCCAATAACCGCATTAAGACTACGCCGCTATACATCGACTTCCGTATGAACTGGAATGACGCACGGGAGGAACACTGATGTCCGACCCCTCGGCAAACTTGCTCAATTCGAATCATGAGCGGCGGCTCAGCGTAACCTGTCGCCACATTGACAAGCTTCTCGCCGAGATGGAGAGCGCCCTCAACGTCTCGGCCAGCAAGCTGGCTTTTCCGCAGTATGCTCTGGATCTCAGCCCAGCGCAGAGACGTGTGATCGAAGACTACATCGGCCGCATTCGCGCTCAACTGGTGCGTGTGCTCGATGGGCAAGGCATTGAGCGGCCCGCGTCGGATATCCCCGTTTCACGCTCACTGCATGCGACCCTTACGTTTATCGACATCGCCGCCGAAGAGTTGAAGCCGGAGTACATGCGAGGCTACGGAGAAGTTCCTGCGGCCGCGGCGGTTGAACTGAATGGCATCGCGGGAGAACTGCTAGGTCTGGTGAGGCAGCTCGACCAGTACCTGACGCGCGGATCCCGAGAAAACCTGCAAGAGCGTCTCGAAAGGCTGGAGCAAAACGGAGACGAGGTGCCGCTTCTCAAGAAGCTGGAGTCGATCATCACAGAGCATGGATTGGTGGAATTCCGATCCACCTTGTCGATGATTCTCGATCGGCTGGAGGATAAGAGCTTTGAGATCGCTACCTTCGGGCGTGTGAGCTCCGGCAAATCATCTCTGTTGAATGCGATCTTAGAAACGGACATACTTCCAGTGGGGGTCACGCCAATTACCACCGTGCCGACACGGTTGCTTTACGGGGAGTCACCGGCCGTCCATGTCTGGTTTGCCAACCGCACGCCAGAATGCTTTGAGATTTCACGATTGCCTGAATTTGTGGCCGAGCAGCTCAACCCTGGGAACGAGAAGCACGTAACCAGAATCGTGGTTCAGCTTCCGTCTTCTGGCCTTCAGGACGGGATTGCGTTTGTGGATACGCCTGGACTCGGTTCCCTGGCCACTCGAGGAGCGGCAGAGACACTGGCCTACTTGCCACGCTGTGACCTCGGGATGTTCTTGATTGATGCAGCGTCCACACTCACGCCGGACGATCTTCAAACCATTCAGATTCTGTACAACGCGGCGATTCCGGCCACGGTACTGCTGAGCAAGGCCGATCTGCTGACCGCCGAAGATCGCTGCCGTGTCATCCAGTATGTGAAGAGCCACATTCGGCAAGAGCTGAATGTGAATCTTGCGGTTCACGCGGTGAGTGTGATGCCCGGGAGCCGGGACCTCCTCACTCGGTGGTTTGAGGAAGACATCTCCCCTCTGTACAGCCAGAGACAGGAATTGAAGATTCGTTCCATCCGACGCAAGCTTGGGGCGCTGCGTCAGTCGGTGGAGATGGCCCTGCGCGTACGCCTTCGCCGCAAGGACCAAGTCTCCCCGAAGAAAGTGGAGCAACTGCGGGTCGTTGAAGCCGAATTGCGTCAGGCTATTGGCCGCCTGGAAGAAATGAAGAAGATTGCTCGGGGCGTGGCGAACAATTTGGAATACGCGGGGCCCCAGTTCGTCCGGATTGCGGCCGCGGCTCTGGTCGAAGCCTGGTCTGTGCAGGGTGCTGGCGAAGGGGCGGCGGGCGAAATAGTCGGCAATGCAGTCACCCGAGCTGTGGAGGAACAGACAGAGACACTCCGCCAGCGCATGGACACCCTTGCCCTCAAACTTCATGAAACTCTTCGTGCCGCTGCCAAGGTGCTGGAGATCGAGGATGTGCCTGCGCAGCAGGAATTCTCCAGCGTGATGCGGGAGATGCCGGCATTTGACCCCGGCCAAATCAGAATTTGTCTCGGGCGACCGGTCGTTCTCAGCCTTCTCGGCAGAAAGGCTCTTAGGTCCTTGGTGACGAAGCAACTGGCGGGCCTGATAGGGGACCAGGTCACGAGGGCTCTATTCGCCTACCATGCTTTGCTGTATGACTGGTCAGATCGCACATTAGGCCAGATCCAGCGCAGATTTGACGCTTACGCCAACAGCTACCGCGCACAGGTGGAGAGGCTGGTGGGTGATCATGCGTCGTCTGCCGAGCAAGAAGGAATCATTCAGCGTGACCTGGAAAGCTTGGAGAGCCGACCAGAACAAATCGTGACACCCTAAATGTGCATTCGGGCTGCCTAGGGCAAAACATGAAAGGGAAAGGAACAGGACGACTTGCTGAAATACCTGATGGTTGGAGTGGGAGGGTTTATCGGCGCAATTGCGCGCTTCTGGCTAGGCAGCCATATCGGGGAAAGGATGGGGACCCGTTTCCCGTACGGAACCTTCGTGATCAATATCTCCGGGTCGTTTCTCATCGGCCTGATTCTGACGGTGCTGTCCGAGCGGACACACCTGAGCCCCAACTGGAGGTACTTGATTCCGATTGGCTTCATCGGAGCGTATACGACGTTCTCCGCGTTCGAATATGAAACACTGCGAGGGGTCCAGGATGGCCAATTCTGGATCGCTTCGCTCAATGTCGTGCTCAGTGTTTTGCTTGGTTTCGCAGCGGTGTGGGGAGGCGTCATGGCCGGGAGGGCGATCTCATGAGAGCCGAGGCATCTACACCAGCGACCAGCGTAAGCCAGACACTCAGCAAGGGTATCTGTCCAATTTGCGGGATCCTCAAGGACTTCCAGTGGACGCTCGCTGAAACCACCCAGCCGCAGGCGGATCTGCGATTGTGTAACTTTCACGGCTGGGCGCTGGCCCGCTCCCGTGGCAAGCTATCGCGCTCCACTCCAGGCGAGAGTGTCACGAACGTATTCCTGGAACTGTTGCAGCGGCCCGTGGGCGGAAAAGTGGGCGCTGACGAGTGCTCCTTGTGCCATCGCGTCCTCGAGGAAGAGGTGACCCGCCTGCGCGAGCTGGCGCAGAAATTACAGGGGGCGATGTTTGTGCAGTGGATGAGGATTCAGGGAACCCTCTGCCTGGATCATGCCCAGAAACTGAAAGAGCTTGTCCCCTTGCGGCTGCGGAAGTTGATTGATGAAATCGTGGAGAGAAATCGAGCGGAGCTTCTCCAGGAGCTCGAAGCCTTCCTTGAGCAACTCAAACACGGGGTTCATGAAGCCGGCCGGTTGCTGGGCCGCGTCGCGGAATTTTTGGTGGGTCAGCGAGGACTCTGACCTCAGGAGGGAAAGGTGCTCACAGCAGGACCCGGCAAGAAAGTTGGAATCTATGTGGCAGAAGATCAGCAGTACCACGGCACGTCCGCTTACGCCGCCATCCTGGATTTTCTCTTCTTTCACGGAGTCTCCGGCGCCACGGTGACGCGCGGTATCGCCGGTTTTGGGGCGGACCATCACCTTCATACGAATCGCCTGGTGGACCTCGCGACAAAATTTCCCGTGAAAGTGGAGTTCATCGAGACCGCGGAGAAAGTCGAGGAGCTGCTCGCCAAACTGCACGCAATGGTCGGGACAGGCCTGATCGAAATGCACGACACCACCATCGTGAAGCCCGCCGACAAAAAACAAGCCCACCCGGCTGCTGAAGGGCCTCCATTGAAGCGCGAAGGCAAAGCCAAGATGATGCGCATCTACATCGGAGAGAACGACAAGTGGAACGGCCACTCCTTATACGACGCCATCGTTAAAGGATTGCGGGCTCATGACATCGCTGGCGTAACCGTCTACCGGGGCATCCTCGGTTATGGCGCCAATCGACGAATTCATAAGGACGCAACCCTGAGCCTTTCCCACGATCGCCCCATCCTGCTTTCGATCGTGGACACAGAGGAAAAGCTCAAGGCTTTCATGCCTGTCCTAGAACAGATGGTGCGGCAGGGGCTGGTGGTTCTCTCCGACGTGGACGTCATCAAGTACACCCATAATTACCAGAAGGGTGACCGGCGGCAGGAGGCAAGAGCATGAAGCTCGAAGGCAAGGCCAAGATGTTGCGGATCCACTTTGGCGAAGACGACAAGTGGCACAACAAGCCGTTGTACGAGGCGATTGTGACCAAGTGTCGGGAGCTCGATATTGCCGGCGCCACCGTATTCCGTGGCATTGAAGGTTATGGCGCGAGCACGTTGATACATAAACGCCATCTGCTCCGCTCTTCTGACCGACCGATCATGGTTTCGGTGGTGGACACGGAAGAAAACATTCGAAAGCTACTTCCAGTTCTGGATGAGATGGTGGATGAAGGTCTGATCGCGATGTCGGAAGTGGAAGTCATCCGTTACGTACATCAGGAAGGAGTGCGCTCTCCGGCGTCGCAGCCGACGCACGAATCGGGCGCGAATTGAGGACCCACATGACTGCAGCTTTCAAAGAAAAGCCAGTCGTGAAAACGGCAATCACGGCAGCGTCGGCCTCCGCTGTCGAAAATTCTCATGGCGAGTCGGCGATCTTACGCCTTGCGGAATTGGCGGACGAGTTTGATGCCGAGCAAGTTGCTGCAGATGCACGCTCGGTGGCGGAGCGGGTATCCGAGGGACGCTTCTACGTCGCCTGTATCGGCCAGTTCAAGCGTGGCAAGTCTACCGTGCTGAACGCGCTGGTGGGCCAAAACGTTCTCCCAACAGGAGTCGTGCCAGTCACGACCGTTCCCACCATTGTCCGTTACGGTGCTCGATTGGCGGCTCGTGTTCGTTTCCAGGCTGGGGGATGGACGGACATTCCCGTGGAAACGGTCGTGGAGTATGTCTCGGAAGAAAGGAACCCCGAGAATGCCAAGCACGTTGCCGCACTAGAGGTCTTTATGCCCAGTCTACTACTTGGGGCTGGCATGTGTTTCGTGGATACGCCCGGACTAGGTTCTGTGTTCACCGACAACACCGCGGCGACCCACGCCTTCATTCCTCATATTGACGCCGCGCTCGTCGTGATCGGAGCAGACCCGCCGCTCGCCGGAGAGGAGTTGGCGCTGGTTGAGGCGGTTGCCAAGAACGTTCAGGATTTCATCATCGCCGTGAACAAGGCGGACCGGACGACGGACGCGGAGCGGGCAGCAGCGGTTGCCTTCGCGCGTCGGCAGCTCGAGAAGCGACTCCGACGTCCTGTAGGACCACTGTTTGAGATCAGCGCGGCCGAGCAGCTCGAACGTCGAGGCACAGGTAGGGACTGGGGAAAACTAACGGCAGCGCTCGACCAGCTGGTCGAGGATTCGGGCCGGCGGCTGATCCGGGCAGCCTGCGAACGCGGCCTTCAGCGCGTCAGCGAGCAGCTTCTGGCGATTGTCGCGGAAGAGCGCGAGGCTCTGCAGCGTCCGATCGATGAGTCGGAGAGACGTATCGGGGCAATGCGGCAGACCATCGCCGACGCCGAGCGCTCCATGCGGGAGCTGGGCTATCTCTTCATGGCTGAACAACGGCACCTTTCCGATATGTTCGTGGACCGGCACAGAACATTTCTGGCGCGCGTGATGCCGCGGGCAAACGAGGAATTCGAGGGCGTTTTGAAATCTGGTCCCCGCTGGTTCGGCCCGTCATACCGCCGACATGTGTTCCACGAAGCGCAGGAGATTGCCCGACGTTACGTCGTGCCCTGGTTGAGGCCCGAGCAGGACGAAGCCGAGAAACAGTATCGCCGGGTGGCCTTTCGTTTTGTGGAGATGGCTAACGAGTTTCTGCAGAGGCTCGGCGATGCTGGTATTGCTGAACTCGCCCGCATGCCCCATGCTCTGGATGCGGAGCGGGGTTTTCGCGTTCGTTCGGAATTCAGATTCGAGGGCTTCATCGGACTTGCTCAGCCTGCTTCACCACTTCGCTGGCTGGGTGACGTTATTCTCGGCCTAGTGGGAGCGCATAAGATCATAGCGAATGGGGCCCGTGAGTTTCTGACTCGTCTGCTCGAAACCAACAGCACGCGAGTGCAGAGCGATATCCTCAACCGGGTACAGGAGAGTCGAGGGCAGCTGGAGACAGAGATTCGCAAGCTGCTGCACGAAGTGAGCCGCGTTGCCGAGCACGCCGTGGCTCGTGCGCGCAAGGTGAAAGAGGAAGGAGAGCCGGCAGTTCGGGCGGCGCTCGAGCGCTTAGAAATCTTGGAACGCGAAGTCCACGAACTGGGCGGAGTAGAAGCACAGCCTGCGTCCCGAGCGTGAAGGGATTCCTGGGTAAGTGATGCCGGACCGAAATGGGGCACGCATGTTAGGGTGTCGTCCAGATCTGCCGGCCTCATGATGAATTGGGTACTGGCGCAGTAGCATCGGAAGCCGCGGTTCCGAAGACCTCTCGGTACAAGTCCTCGCCGTAGCTGGTCTCTAAAGGTCCGCCTTCGACAAGCCTGAACGTTCGTGTTCCGTCAGTCTTCCTTTCGGCGTGCAGAAATATGGCGCCATCTTTCCTCTCGGCGAAGAAACCCCGTGCGAATTCGTATAGATGCGTCACGTAGAAGACTTTTGTGCCCCTTTCCAGCAAGGCGCGGACAATCTGCCCCGCGATGTCTGATCCTTCGCGCTCGTTCGTCGCGGCAAATGACTCGTTGAAAAGCAGGATGGAATTCGGAATGACGTGGTCAGCAATGTCGCTCATTCTCGCAAGTTCCTCGTCGAACTTGCCGCTCTCCATCGTCTTATCCTCTTCGCGCTTGTAATGGGTGAACAGGGCAGGGCAGATCTCGCCGGTGAATGCCTCCGCCCCGACGAACATCCCGCACTGCATCATTAACTGTGCCAAGCCAATGCTCCGCAGGAAAGTGGATTTGCCGCCCTGGTTCGCACCGGTGATTATCACCAGGGCCTTTCCGCCCGCATTCACGCTGTTCCTGACAACCCTGCCATCCATGGTGAACGCGAGGCACACGTCGTATAGCCCGGTGAATGCATGCGAGCGTACGCCTGTGGGTTTGGGGTCCGGAAAAGCAATGGGCATTGCCCTGGATTCAAGCCCTGCATGAAGGTTGAGGCAACCGACATAGAAGGCCGACTCTGTGCGCAGTGCCTTGAAGAAACCCAGGACGTGAGCTGCGGATTGCGAAAGCGCAAACGCAACGCGGGCAATTCCGACATTCCGAATGTCCGTCAGGATTCTTCCGCCTGACTCATCATGGGGATCGAGATGGAAGGTGTAGCCGGGCAGGCGCTTCCCGAGCAGCCGGTTGAGCCAGTTTGGCTCTTTTCTGTCGCCCTTGCGCAGCATGTAGTTGATGCCGTCGTTAATGGGGCCGAGTTCAGCGCTGAGAAGGAGGCCCTTGCGGAATTTCAATTCCGTCAGATGCTGCTTGATCGTGCCCAGGTATTCCTCGTTCAGTTCTTTCCTGATCGTGTCAAAGAGAGCCGTGAAGCCTTCAGACTCAAAGCCACTGTCGGCTTCTTCGGCCACTGTCCGTATTTTGCGAAGCACGCCGACAAACATCTCGAGCAGCTCAATCGAGCTGTATAGCATCGAGCCGGGGTATTCGCTGGAAATGTTCCACCACTGCCTTCTGGTCCTCTCTTCTATGTCCGTCATGAGCTCGTACAATCCTCGGACTACGGTTGGGTTTTTCAGGCAGTCTTTCAAGATCGCCTGCCGGTACAGAACCGTGTCCAGATCGGTGTTCAGCCCCAAGAGCAACGCTTGCCGCGCCACGTTGAAGATAAACTCATCACCAGCAGCAATGGAGCGCAGTAGGACATCAAGTTCCAAATCCTGAACTAGAGCAGGCGCATTCCACAGAAGATGTCGCAGCAGCGTGTCCTGGTTCATATCTTGTTTCCGGATAAACCTCCCTGGCTTTGAAGGCTCGTAGAGGTCAAAGTCCTTGTCGCGATGCATCAGGTGTGCTTTCATGCCCCAATCCGCTCCTTGAGCAACTGGTACGTCACCCGGTACTTCTCCGCGATAGCATGGGCATACGCCAGGCCGTCAGCAGGTCGACGCTCCAGTTTGTATGTGCGCACTGCCGGGTTCTGCGGATCGACCGTGCTCACCACGCTGACGGTCTTTTCATTGAATGAGGCCAGCTCGTCCAGAAAGGTCACCCACAGTCCTAGCAGATCCATCTCGGCTATTCTCGCCATGACCTTCTTGCTCAAGCACGCCGCATCCTGGAGCGTGGTCGAGGAGAAGATCTCGTTCATGACCACAATGCTGCTCGGTGTTGCCTGGCTGAGTATCTGGCGAATCCGGACCAGATCGTCGTGTAGCTTCCCGCGAAGATTGGTGATGTTTTCTTCGCGTTCGAAATGTGCAAATAGCCGGTCGTAAAGGAACAAGCGAGCTTCAGTGCCCGGCACTGGACAGCCGAGACTGGCCAAGTAATGCAATTGGCCGAACATACGGGCGAACGTGGTCTTCCCTCCCTGGTTCGGGCCGGAGACGACGAACACACGCTCGTGGTCGCGCAGATAGAAATCATTGCAAACCACCTTCGCTTTTTCATGAGTCAGCTTGCCCGCCAGAGCGATGTCGAAGGCATTTCTGACGCACACCTCCTTCGAGACTTGCGAGATCTGCGGGAGGCAGAAGCTCAGGCCCGTGGCCTTGAATTTCTCGATATACGTCAGATAAGCAATGTAGAATTGGACTTCGCGGTCGAAGCGCGCAATCGTAGCATCGAGATAGGCCGCGTGAACGGCACTGAACTCATCGAAAGCACGGAACGTGTCCGGATAGAGTTGCGCGATACCATCCAGGATATTGGCCTGAATGTGATTCATGCCGTCCCTGATCGGAACCCGGACACGATAGGACCTGCCACTCTCCCGCCAGAACTTGGCGAATGTCTCCTCCACGATCTCGCTGTAGTCAATCTCTCCCTCATACTGGCGCACAGTGACGGACCCCTCTTTCAGTAGGAGGGTGTATCTAATGTTCGCGAGATCCGCGATGAGTGTGTCAGCTGCGTTCGCTAGAGCTTTGAAGGAGTCGGAAGCGACATACTCGGCCAAGTATCGGCGGAAGGCGCGGAAGCCAGGTGATTGGAGGTCGAACGCTCCGAGTTCCCCATGTAGGCGCTGAATCGCCTGGCAGTAGATCTCAACAGCACCCAGAAAAGCTCGCTCCATCGCATACTTGTAATAGAGATCTTTAGCCTGCTTAAGGCGCTTGCGCATGGCGCGCATCTGTTCGGAGAACGAATTGACGACCTGCATAAGACGCTTGTCTTCTTCGAGGTCCCGCATGATCGCCTGGCGATAAGTAATAGCGTCGAGATCATTCAATCGGGCATAAAAGAATGGCGAGAGGTTGTACTCCTTCGAGGCCTCAGTGATTGCGCCGACAACTTGATCGAGATTCAGGTCCCTGAAGAACTCGGGCATGTGCTGCCCGTCAATATCAAGCCCGGGATCGGCATGATCGAAGAGGATGCTGCGAAAGGCCGCTCTCTCGATTTCTGAGCTTGGCTTGCGGGAGGCCCTTAGGCGGTCCTGCTGGGTGGCATCCGCGATCCGTGATAGATTCCGTGATCCTGACACATTGCTCTCCGTCAGGAGTCATCAGCCATCCATCAGCAAGGACAGCGGTTAACGGTGGAACTCCTTCACCGCTTAACAACTATCTTAGTCTTGAGCAGACAGGTCCAGTTGTCAAGGTGGACACCGGTTCCGTACTCCAGACCAAGTACTTAGATACGGGTTTCTCTTTCGATGGTATGTCCCGCAATTTGTCGGTGGGACAGAACAAAGCTGTGAGAGTAAACTAGGTTGGTCGATAGTGCCGGTGAAGGTGTTCACCGTTAACCGCTGTCCCATTCCTCATGCCGGGGCGGCTGATGACTCCTGACAAGAGGGTATTCTTGCCTCGGGAGTTGTTGACCCGGCGAGTGCCCCTTCAGAATAGTCCTGAACTCAAACGGCCTTGGTAACGAAGGGCACGCTTATGGCAGATCTGATCTCAATCGGCAGGGAACGAATGAAAAGCAAGGCGCTCAAATTCGTCCTTTTGATTGGCGTCGTGAGTTTCTTTGCGGACTTCACCTATGAAGGTGCTAGAAGCATCAATGGCCCGTTTCTCGCAATCCTGGGAACCAGCGCAACTTTGGTCGGGGTTATCGCCGGGCTCGGAGAACTGCTGGGTTATGGGCTGCGCCTCGTGTCAGGTCGCCTCAGCGAGCGCACCGGTGAGTTCTGGCCCATCACGCTGTTCGGGTACGTCGTCCAAATGAGTGCGGTGCCCTTGCTCGCCCTGTCGCCCAATTGGCAGGTGGCTGGATTGCTGATGGTAGTGGAGCGCATCGGCAAAGCTATTCGCAATCCACCGCGCGATGTCATGCTCTCGCATGCTGCGAAGCAGATCGGGTACGGCTGGGGATTCGGGCTGCATGAGGCTCTCGACCAGTGCGGTGCACTTTTTGGCCCGCTTGTCGTAGCCGCAGTGCTCGCCGGACGCAGAAACTACCGCACCGCGTTTGCTGTCCTGTTGGTCCCTGCGGCCATCACACTTGTTTTTCTTGTCGTCGCTCGGCTGTTGTATCCCCGACCGGAAGACTTGGACGTCACCGTCCCGAACGTACACGCTGAGGGCCTGCCCCGAGTATTTTGGATCTATCTCTCAGGGGCAGCGTTGGTCGCCGCAGGATTTGCTGATTTCACACTGATCGCCTATCACTTCGAAAAGGCTTCCGTGGTTCCTGACACCTGGGTCCCAGTCTTCTACTCGGTCGCCATGGCCGTGAGCGGGGTCGGTTCACTACTTTTCGGGCGACTGTTCGATCGAGTCGGATTCTGGATCCTGGTTCCTCTGACCATCATCTCCGCCGCATCGGCTCCCTTGGTTTTCCTGGGTGGCTTCTGGTTGGCCCTGTTTGGTTCAGCTCTTTGGGGACTTGGGATGGGAGTTCATGAATCGATTATCCCGGCGGCGGTCGCCACGATGGTGCCGCAACAACGTCGTCCTTCGGCTTACGGAATCTTCACTGCGGGTTACGGAGTGTTCTGGTTTATCGGGAGCGTGATCATCGGGAGACTCTACGACATTTCAGTTCCCGCATTGATTATCTTCTCGGTGGTTGCGCAAATGGTTGCCATTCCACTGTTCCTAAACGTACGAAAGCAGCTCTGAAAGTGGCCCGTTGCTTGACTCGGCATTTGTCGAATAGGAACTCTCACAGAATGTCTCTTACCGTGAACGAAGCATTTACGTTTCTGTGACCCGTCAAGAGCTGTAAAGCAAGAAGAGGAGCGTCGTTTTCCTCCTTGCTCACGAGATGTCGGCGCAGAGCGTCATGCTTGATGGCGTAGCGCTGCATGTCCTCCGCAGTTCGCTCCATCACGGCTGCTTCCCGCAGCAGCAGGCGCTGGCGGACGGTCGCATCGCGAATGTGTCTGAGCAGCAGTTCAAGGTGTAGAAGGCACAGTGCCACCGTGCCCGCGGAATCAGGGCTCCCTTGCAGTCTCTGGGCAATGGTCTGGATGAGTGTCTCTTCCGCGTCTCCGCGCACTTTGCACGCCGGGCATGAGTGGCTGGTGAATCTCTGGCCTATGCCCGAGTTTTCAAAACCGTTTGCGGCCATCGAGCGAAGAGTTTCAGCAACTCGACTCAAAAGCCTCGGATAAGCGGTGCAGATGCCACGCGGGGAAGCGACCTGTTCGTAGTGCCATGTGTGTTTTTCCTGCACCGATGGTTGGGTGCTTAAGTCGTATTGGTAATGACGGAAAAATTCGAGGAGTCGACGCAGGACCTCACGGCACACTTCGCATGGTGCAAACAGGCTCGCAGCACAAAGCAATGATGCTTGAGTGTTGTGAAATTCATCAGTCCGTTTAGCCGAGCACAATTCCGTGCAGCCCTCAAGCGCTGACTTGTAGCCTTAGAAACCGAGACTCATGCCTTAGTGTGGATTCGACGCCATGAGCACTGGATGACTTGCTTGCGCCGGCTGTGGGGCTGTTAAGCCGGGGTACGCAGGAACATTGTCAGAGGTTCAGCCCCTGGCGGGAGGAGCACACCCGGAGTCGCCAACTATCAGCCAGATTCCCCAAAGCTTGATGACCGTGGAAATGTTGCGCGAGGGGGCCACGATGATAATGCTGGTCAGTATTGCCTTGCTGGCCGCTGCCAGAGCCAAAGAACGTTGTGCCGTTTTCCTGTGGATATTGCTTTGTGGGATATCAGCTACTATGCCGGGCTCTGGGCTACGATACGCTGGCCTACTTCTCCCAAGTACGTCGATGTCTTGTTTCTCATTCCGGTGCCGCGGGTGGTCAGCGTGGGAATGAGCAGAAGAAGGACAATGCAGGTATGGCGACCCAACTGTGGTAAGAGCGAAGTGTCGTGGCCGGACCAGCCTGACGGCCATGACATAACTCGCCTTGTGAGCCTTCCTTTCGGCCTGTTAAGATGCCAGCCGAGGAGCCATCATGGACACCAACAGGATTCTTGCCGAACTTCGTGGGGAGCGCGACCGCATCGAGCGTGTAATTGCAGCCCTAGAACGTGTCAATTCGACCGGACGGCTAGCACGGCAGTTAAAGAGAGCGACTCGGAAGAAACGCAGGATATCAGCCGCTGGACGCGCTAGGATCGCGGCTGCGCAACGGGCGAGGTGGGCAAGGTTCAAGCAGGCCAAGGTGTCCAAGCCAAAGCGCAATTTGAGCCAAACCGCCCGGAATAAGATCGCGGCAGGGCAACGACTCCGGTGGGCGAAGGCGAAGGCCCAACAGCAAGCACAGAAGAAGGCCGCATAATGAGGCTATTGATTGAAGCCGCGATCATCGTGGTGGTGATCTACGTCGCGGTTCGTATGTTTAGGAAGAGAGCCTAGGCTTCAGCGAGAGCGCAGACATGGCGTCGGGCATTTGGCTATTACTTTGCCTTTCTCAATCTTTACAATTCTCGCCCACATGAAAGGTGCTGCGGAGAACATCCGGTCAGCTTCGTCGAGCACTAGCATTCTTACCTATCGCAAGTCAATAAGCTTCCGGGGCAGTTCCGAAAATGTGGTCATTCGAATTGTTCTCTTTTCTGGAGGGCCTTGTCACACACTCAGACACGCGTCAAGAGTTTCGGTGCCCCCCACATTGATTTCAGATTTAGCTGTAGTTGGCCCCGTCGATAGGTCATAGGTCAAAAGTGCTCTTCTTGGTCGTGGGAATGCTGTGGAAGAGACCCAGAAGCAGTCGCCCCCGACTACGTCGCAGCCGGTTCGGCAGCATATCCTCGACCAGAGCAACCTTACGGATGCAAGCACGAAATTCCTGCGAGAGTAAATCCGGCAACTGGCCGTTCAAGGCACAGATTACGAATCTGGAATGCGGAGCCCGCCGAGGGTCGAAACACTGTATCGGCTGGTCTGGGTGCCATGGCGTTCCGTTGCCCATGCTGGTGCGCCTGGTAGAGGCCGGGGAGCGCACCCCATGGAGCCTTACCAACGTAACCCCACGCTCCGCCTTCGATCATGCCCCACATCCGGGTCATGCTAAGGTTGAAACTGCTGTTTGTTTCCCCCTAAACGCTCCTCAGGGCGGCTTCGACGCCTTGCCCTAATTTTTTCTTGAAGCGGGCGGTTCCCTACTATGCCTCGCAAACGCGGAAATCCGGACTGGGCACAGGAGGGGCCGCCTGAGCCCATTCGAGCCGTCGCCACTGAGTTCGAAAAGGAAGTTCGAAGGTTGGGACTGACAACTGACACTTGCGCCAGTTCTTCGGACCTGCGACTTTGGTGTGAGAGCAACAAGAACCGTTGCTATATACCGGAATGGCTGCTCGAGGTGTGGAGTATCGAAGTGGATTCAAAGCACGGACCGCTCTAGGTCCTCCGCGGCGACGCAGCGTGAATGTGGAGAGAAGGCGACGTCGGCGGTTGCGACGTCAAAGGGATCCCGGTTGGCAGAATTCCCTGGGCGCATCCATCGGGACCATCCCTCTTTGAGCAGCCTCCGGATTGTGCGGCGGTTCTCGACAATGACCCGCAGCCAC
>DASPST010000004.1:0-71138 GCA_035623795.1 Terriglobales bacterium | reverse complement strand
CTCGCGCTCCATTCCCCCGCTCAGCAAAATCAATTCACTTCCTGCACCTGCTAGACTTACCTTCACAGACCTTCAGAAAGGAGTCCCATCGGCTTCCTGCCTTTCCCTCCCTTCAGGCTCATTCTTGGATTGGAAAACACTGGGCCACCCGCCACTTGTGCCGCCTGAGCGATTCTTGCACTTGTCGCGCTGCAGCTGTGGGCGCCTAGTAGCGCTGCGCAAGCAACACCACGGTACACGATCCTGAGCAATGGCAGGACAGCAGGAAGTGAACTGGACTCGTATGGGCAGGGTGGGCAGGTCGACTCCGCTTTCAGTATAACGATCGTGGCCACGGTGCCAAGATTACAGCACACTACGTGCTGGGCGCGGATGGAATGACCCTGCTGTTTAAGCAATCGGGCAGCATTGAAAGTTGCGATCTGTAGAGCCTTGGCGGTTGGGATTCCAGCTCGGACTTCGAGCTCCAATTCACGATGCGGCATGATGCCAGCCGTCGAATCGGCGAGGATGGGAATGCCAGCATCGTACATGCGGGCCGATTTTGTGCTGGTGGAAGGCAATCCGTCTGACCAAATCGGGGACATTCGCCGCTGCCGTCTCGTGATGAAGAACGGGGTACTCTTCAAGAGTGCCGATGTTTACGTCGCCGTGGGCATCAAGCCTGCCGAGTAGGGCTCAACCGTGCCGCGATGCTCGATTTACCTGAAACCACAGGAGTTCTCTGGGTAACCTGATCGTGGTGACTGAGGTACATTGCAGCCTCGATCCGCTCAGTCTAACGTCTCACCTCAGCATGAACCCAAAACCTTTTGGACACAGCCCGAAACCCCATCGTCCAGACGTAATGGTTACGACACGCGTCAGTCGTAGTCAAACCGCAAAGCGCCGAAGCAGTCGGATCGCCATCAACATTCGCATAGGGTTGTCGGGTGAGGATCGCCAAAAGCGTTCCTTTACCATCCCCGCCCGGGCCACCAACCTGAATAGGAATGGAGCGGCCATCCAGCTGAATCGCGAGTTGCTGATTGGTTCTATCGTGGTCGTGCAAAATCAGCCCGGCGCTCGGATTTCTGCCCGCGTCGTCGCACAATTGCCCCGCCTGCAGGGGGTTCCCACTTACGGAATCGAGTTCGTCGAACCGGACGATACAGCAAAGAATTTCTGGGGAATCTCGTTCCCGTCGAACGCCTAATCTTGCGTTTCGTGCCCCGCCAGCACAAGCCAACCCTAGTGGCCGCGAGGTCACTTCACCCTCATCCGATCCGCCGGGTCCGGAGTGTATAATCGCGTGATTTTTGGGACGGCTCGGTCTGCTCAACCAATCCGATTCGGCAGCAACCAAAATTGTCTACCCCAGCGACTGTCGCCGATGACCTTGCTCGCCGCACCCGCTACCGGATTACTTCGCGTCTGCTTCCGTACGTGTTCCTGCTTTACATCATTGCTTACCTTGATCGCACCAATCTTGCTACTGCGGCTCTGCAAATGCCACGCGATCTCGGCTTCGACGATCGCGTCATTGGTTTCGGGGCGGGCATTTTCTCTCTTGGCTATGTCATTCTAGAAATTCCCGGCACCATCATCGTGGAGCGTTGGAGTGCGCGACGCTGGCTGACGCGCATCATGATCTCCTGGGGGCTGGTCACGATGGGGATGGCGCTGGTCCGGACTCCGCATCAGTTCTACACAGTGCGGTTTGTGCTGGGATTGGCGGAGGCGGGATTTTTCCCCGGGATCATCGTATATCTCACTCATTGGTTCATCTACGAAGATCGCGCCAAGGCCGTGGCCGGTTTCATGGCCGCCATTCCCCTATCGTATGCGGTCGGTTCCCCAATCTCGGGATTGCTGCTGGGTATCCACTGGGGCGGACTGCGAGGCTGGCAGTGGTTGTTCATTCTGGAAGGGCTACCCGCGCTGTTCTTCGGTGCTGTGACCTGGTTTTACCTGACCGATTGGCCGTATCAGGCGAAATGGTTGGCCGCCGAGGAGCGAGCGTGGGTTATCCAGCAACTGGAGAGCGAGAAGCGAGCCAAACAATCCGTCCGCACCTATACCCCTTGGCAGGCGATCCGGCATCCGGACGTTCTCATCCTGACTGCGTTGCACTTCGTACAGAATGGCTCGGCGTACGCGTTGGCTTTTTGGTTGCCCACCATGCTCAAACGTGTGTCGGGACTGGGCGACTTCAGGGTGACGCTACTGGTGGCCCTGCCTAACCTGCTGGGTTTTGTTGCCATGCAGGTGAACGGTTGGCATTCCGACCGTACGGCCGAACGGCGCTGGCACACGGCAATTCCGCTCTGGGTGACGGCCGCTGCGTTACTGGTGTTAAGCGCGGCGGATTGGGGAACCCTGCCTTCCCTTCTCCTATTCTCCATTGCCGCCGCAGGCCTGCTGGCCTTTTTACCCAGTTTCTGGGCCATGCCCTCCGCGTTCCTTTGTGATTCTGCAGCCGCGCTGGCTACCGGCACGATTAACTGCCTCGCGGCCGGGCTCGGGGGGTTTCTGGGGCCGGCTCTGGTCGGCTATCAGGCCGCGCGGACCCACTCGTTTCGGTCCGGCTTTGGGGTTCTGGCGGTGGCGCTGACGATTGCGGGTGGGTTGTCGCTCACCGTACGTCTTCGTCGCCAAGTGGTACCGTCCAGGTAGTGACCGGATTCATGCCGCATCACATCGTAGATTTTGGGCATGAATCCGGTCGGGGCAGCGCAAGTTCGAGTCCGCGAATCGTCGGTGAATGACGTCAGCCAGGTTTCCCCTTCGCCTTGTGGTGCACACCTTCT
The DNA here is from genome assembly GCA_035623795.1 of Terriglobales bacterium. GTDB lineage: Bacteria > Acidobacteriota > Terriglobia > Terriglobales > Acidobacteriaceae > DASPST01. The sequence goes on along the minus strand of DASPST010000004.1, from coordinate 68,349 downwards.
CCTCTACCGGATGGGTAACACCGCTGTCACATGACTTCGGCCAGCCCATCACGTTGATGACAGTCACAAAACGCCTCCTCAAGAGGAACAGGTTTCGCTGCTGGAATAGGAACTCGAGGACTTCACTCCGTGTTTTGGCAGCCCAATAAGAACTACCTCAGGGGGCGCGCAAACGACAGCTCGTGACCATCCGGATCGAGCATATGGAAATACCGTTCGCCCCACGAAGCGTTTCGGGGCCGTTCTGGTTCAAAACCCAAGTGGGTCAAATGCTTCCACAATGCATCAACGTCTGCCACGTGGAAGATGAGCCTTCCCCACTGTGTCACCGTCGCACCCTGCTCTAAGTTCAGAATGGCAGAATTCGCATCCGCTGCGCGAAGCGACGAGAACTCCGCCCCTTCCCCGCCGTAGAGGACCTCCATACCGAGCACATCCCGATAGAACTGTACTGAGGTCCTCATGTTGCGAACGCGAAACGTCACCGCCGAAATCTTTTCAACGTTCACCGCTTACCTCGGCGTTCCGCGCGGACGGCTGGGTCCCAGGAAGTTTCCGAGCCAGTTGCCAGTTTTGGGACAAATTTGTCAGGGCCGAGGGAACCTCAATGGGTTCTTCAAGCTTCCCTCGGTTCAGTGCCGCATGTAGCTAATGCTTGGTTACGAACTTGGTCAACTCCATGGAACGCGTTCCTCCAGGCATCACCGATGAAGAAGGACGATCAAATTTACTTGAATCAAGACCGGTCGGTACCTTCACGGCCGCGCTGATTCAGTCGATTCCGCCCGCTACCAACCAGCGGTCCAGGCCGCGAAAATTCGCCCTAAGTTGCTTGTGCACTCCGGGTGCACAAACTTTGCTGTGCAACCAGGTTGCACAAATCTTGGCGTCAGTACCCTACCCCCTCAAGCACCAACGCCGATGATGGCACGCTGACAGCAGCCAGGACCGCGCCCAGACCGAGCGCAACTGCGTATGGGAAGCATTTGCACACAGATCTATCCTAGGCGAATATAAGGCGAAAGTCAATGGCATTTGCCAAGGAAGCCTCGGGGCCTGCTCGCCGCACAGGCCCGCACTGGACGAATGACGTGGCTTAAATCCTGCTTCCTCTCTGGGATCTTTTGATTAGACTCCGATATAGATACATAGGATGGTACGGCTGTGCCCATCAACGAAGCGATCGCGGCTCGCAGTTGTCGCCCCGGCCGACACCGAAACCGTGGCCAGCCGTGGTCAGGCGCCCTCTGGCCCACCGGACAAATGCGGTATAACATGTGCGGTAGAACATATTTCGTTTATACTGGCCGCACAAAATTGTTAAGGGTGTGCTCTTTTATCGCGGTTATGTCGCCGATTTTTTCGAGAACACTGGTCGGTGCAGACAGTGCTGACCACTGTGCCATACGAAACCTACCAACTTCTGGCTGCCATTCGCTGCCAGAGACCATCTGGGCCAGTCTGGCCAGAATCGTGAGCCCCGCATTTTTGAGGTTGTCGCAAAGCGATCGGCACCACACGAGCCTAAAGCACTGAACCACTGATTGACCTTGCTTGAGGGAGCCATTTCTCGGTAGACGGCCGCGAGTGGATCTACTGGGCAAAGAAGTATGACGCTGCACCAGAGTAGGCGCGGTTATGGACATTGCCAAGCGTAAGCACAGAAAGCAGAAGTTGCGTGACAGTCCCGAGGTGCTGGCGGGCATCATTGGATCGACCATGGATGCGATCATCGCTCTGGATGAGTCACATCGGATCGTACGGTTCAATACCGCTGCCGAGAAAATGTTCGGCTGTCCAACACACGAGGCCATCGGGAGTTCGATCAAACGCTTCATCCCGCAACGCCTCCCTGTCAAAAGCAGCGCGCACGTCCGTCGCCAGATGTGGGGCCTTCGAACCACGGGCGAAGAATTTCCTATGGAGGCTTCCGTATCCCCCATCGAAGCTCGCGGGAAGAAGTTTCTTGCGGTAGCTATTCGGGACGTCACCGAGCGTCAGCGGGGCGAGGAAGCAGTGCGCGAAAGCGAGCAGCGTTTCCGCTTGGTCGCCGACACCGCGCCGGTGCTGCTCTGGATGTCCGATACTGACAAACTTTGCACGTACTTCAACAAGCCTTGGCTGGAGTTCACGGGACGATCCCTGGAGTCCGAGCTGGGCAACGGCTGGGCGGAGGGGGTACACCGCGAGGACTGGCAGCGCTGCATGAATACCTACACACAAGCCTTTGATCGGCGCGAACAGTTCCAAATGGAATATCGACTCCGTCGTTACGACGGAGAGTACCGCTGGATTTTTGACATTGGGGTGCCCCGACTCAATCAAGATGGTTCTTTTGCAGGTTATATCGGCATCGCCCTGGATGTTACGGAGCGCAAGTTAGCGGAGGAGAAGCTTCGAGAATACGAGAAGGCCGTGGAAGGTTTGGAAGAGATGATCGTGGTCGTTGACCGGGAATACCGCTATTTAATCGCGAATCGTAGGTTCCTGAATGCGCGGAAGATGACGCGGGAGCAAGTTGAGGGGCGTTTCGCGAATGAAGTGTTGAACAGGGGGGTGTTTGAGGCCGTCGTCAAGGAAAAACTGGATGAGTGTTTCCAAGGCAAGATCGTCCGGTTCGAGATGAAATACTCGTATCCTGAGCTGGGTGAGCGGGACGTTCTGATTTCGTACTTTCCGATCGAAGGCGACAACGGTATTGATCGCGTCGCTTGCATTTTTCAGGACATCACCGACCGCAAGCGGGTAGAAGAGGCGCTCTCCGGCATAAGTCGAAAGTTGATTGAAGCGCAAGAGCAAGAACGCGTCCGGATTGCACGAGAGCTTCACGACGATATCGGTCAACGATTATCGCTATTGTCCGTGGCACTCGATCAAGTCCAACGAGATCTTCCCGAGCTGTCCCCAGAGGCCCGGGGCCGGATGGATGACCTCCAGCAGCAGATCGGTGAGATATCGACCGATGTCCAATCTTTATCGCATGAGTTGCACTCTTCCAAACTGGAATATCTGGGTCTGGAGAGGGGCATGCGAAGTTGGTGCCAAGCCTTCAGCCACCGGCAAGGCATGGAAATCGACTTCCGGAGTCACAATGTGCCCGGCTCTCCTCCCCCGGAAATCTCGTTGTGCTTCTTTCGAGTTCTCCAAGAAGCCGTGCACAATGCCGCCAAGCACAGCGGGACGAGGCAGGTTCAAGTGCAACTAGGACAGGCCTCAGGCGAGATTTATCTCATCGTCACGGATTTCGGCAAGGGCTTCGACATGGAAGCGGCCATGCAAGGTCAGGGTCTTGGCCTGACCAGTATGCGGGAGCGAGTTCGGCTGGTGAACGGAGCCATCATGATTCAAACCAAGCCGAGGGGTGGAACCACGATCCATGTGCGCGTGCCCCTCAGGTCAGATGGTGTTTCGGAACGGGCGGCGGGGTAATCTGGCTCCCGCGCGGCCGCCACCAATAAGTCCTCACTGGGAACGAACGGCGGAGTGTTCTGCACAGATCCGTTGGATTTATTCATCCCGCCCCGAAAGCTAGAATATCCGCACAGAATGTCCGCGTCGTATGTCTTGGCTAGCTGATTCCCAAGTTTTTCCAATTGAATCGCGGCCTCTACGTTACCTCGTCCACAGCAGCTGCACACATTCTCCGAAAATTGCAACGCGGCCTTGTTTGCCCTTCACAGCCTCCGCGGCGGTCACGATGCCACCGCCGAGGAGTTTGAAAAACCGAACCGGATCAGGCACGCCATTGAGCAGCAGTGCCGAGAGCGTGTCGGCCGCATGCAACGCCCTATCGGCTCCGCTCTATCGCGGCACCGCTATCCGAGCCGAACGCCAGCAATCTGGGGCACTGTCCATGAATGAGACGAAGGGTGCATTGCTGCTGGGCATCGCATGAGGCGGACTGCGAGGCAGGAGTAGTTGTTCATTCAGCAAGGGATACCCGCTACTCTTCGGTGCCATGACTTGCTTTTCCTGGCTGGCTTACAATTCGATTGAGGTATACGTGTCATGCCGGAGCCAATGGAATCCAAACCGGACCCTGACCTGGGAGAAGCGGCCAAGCAGGTGGAAGGAGCGCATGCCCTGCTGAAGGTTCTAGAGAAGAAGATCGGAGAGCACCCAGAGCTTGGGCAGGTCATTCATAAGCTGGAGGTGGCGCTCAACATCCTGGGAGTCAAGACGGGTGCCATGCTTTGAAGGGTGATCTGCTTTGCTGGGCTTGCCCCAAGATTAGCAGAGGGCAGCCCGGCACCGACCATCAGGGTAGTCGCCCTCTGCTGGAACGCAGCGTCTGTGCGGAGCTCAAGGCACGCACGAATCTTTACCATCCGCAGATCTTCCAGCGCGGCCAAAAGGTGGATTCGCCCGACTTTGGGAAAATCACGGCGACGTTGAACAATCCGCGCTTGATTCAGTTTCGTTCAAGTTGAGCTTCTGAATCAGCTCGATCACCAGTCTGACGGGGGCCACCGCTTCAGCTTTAACGGCACGGCGGCTGCTGTCGAGTAGGTCCGAGATCACCACCCGCGGAACTGGGCAACTCTTGCTTCTGGTTAGGGTTCCCAGGGAGGCTTGAGAGCCTTCCCGGTTGGCTTGCTAAAAGCCGTGATCGTCCATTCCCAGGCTCGCCGGAGGTCGTCCGGATGCTGGAACACATACGTAAAGAAGCTTCGGCTGTCAAAGGGCAAGCCGCCAAATTCGCGATAAGCAGAAGGAAGGGGTGGCCCGTCTGCGCTACCGGCCACAGCGATATGCGCGGGCAGGTGCACCGCATACATGCTCCCACCGGCTAGGGGCTGGTGCTGATACTGCATCAGCCAGGCGCAGTTATGCCCGTCCAGGATATTGTTAGCCGAGAGTGCGACCCACTGTCCTTCATCCTCTGGTGCAGGCTTCTGGCAATTCCAGGGTCGCGCCTGTGGCACCGCCACAGTAGGATCGGAAAACCCATACTCGTCCAGCCCAATTCGCTGTAGGCGATTTTGCTCTGCAAAGCGCTTCACTTCCGGGAGCGACTGGTTCCAATCCACATTCGAATCGTTGACCAGGGTGTAGGCTGGACGTCTCAGGCTCAAAGCGTTAACGTACGGAAAATAGTAGGGATAGGCGCGCACCGCCGTGAATAGACAAAGGGCCGCCAGTGCGGCAATCGTCGCTCCTTCCAGCCTGACCCCGAAGGACGTCCGACCACATAGTTGCCTTAACACGCGAGGCAGCGGCGCGAGCATCAGGATCAACAGTACCAACGGCACTGAGAAGTGGCGGATGCTGATATCGAGTGGGCTCAGCAAGCATACGCCAATAAACACCAGGAAGCTGACCCAGAGAACACGCCAATGCACTGCCAGCTGTGCGGGGATCACGGCTACGCTGGTTTCACCCCGCGCTTTCCTAGTTATGCCTGCCGCCCCTGCCAGGAGCAGCAAGCACAGATACCCCAAGGACGATTTCAGAGCAAACACAATCGGGAAGTAGAACCAAACAGAGTGTGGATACGAACGACCAAGGATGAACGTGGGGCGTCTTCCTAAGAGCACGACGAAGACCACTCCGCGCAGGTACAGCAAAGGAGGCATGAGAAGGCGACGCAGGAGGAGAGCCAGGGAACCATCCCCGATCCGGTAGAGCGCGTTGGTCGGCTGATGCCAGGAGAAGACGAAGTAAAAGGCATACACCGCTGCCGCCGCGTACAGAACGCCTTTGAGCGTTGCCCGCCAACGCGCCCCCAGCCACTCCCGCAGCTCGGGCTCATTCCTAGGCTGCTCGGCAACGCCACGCCAGCGCAGGCTCAGTCGGAACGCCACGAAGGCAACAAAGAGAACGCCTGCTGTGAACTTCGATAGCAACGCCCCGGCCAGGCTCAGGCCAAACATCACGGCATGCTTCCGGTTTGGTTCTTGCCACACGTCGGCAAATGTCCACAGCACAAGCAGAGAAAACAGCGTCACCGCCAGGTCGGTGTGCACAAGTGGACCAAAGGTGAGGAACGTAGGCGTGCTGACGTAAACGCTTAGGCAGAGCAGGCCGCTCCACACGCCTCCCAGGCGCCGTGCATATCCGTACATCACGCCTCCCAGAACCAACGTCAGCAGCAGCATAGGCAACCTAGCCCAGGCGAGCGTAGTCTTAGGCTCATTCCACTTCTCCAGCAGCCATTCTCCGAATACCCACTGCCCGATGAACGCTGGGAAAAATTCTTCGCTGAACGTCCACGAAATGTGCTGGTAGTCGGCGCGAACTCCGTGCAAAACCAAGGGAAGTGCTGCCAGTACCTTGGCAAGGGGCGGGTGCTCGGGATTCATCCGCAGATCCAGCTTTTGCAGATAGCTAACCCCTGCGCCGATGTGCGCCACTTCGTCAACCGTGACGGACTCATCGAGCGCCGCGCCGCCTGCCAGCACGGCCATCAACGTCAACAACAGGCCAGCCAAAAGCGTGCCGAAAATGCCCCGAGCTTTTTCAGCGGTATTCATTCACTTGGGTCTAGAATCAGGGCCTTTGAACACACCACGGTCCGCAATCATAAACCCATTCCGTGCGGCGAATTTGAACCTGTATTGTCTACCTGTGTTTACCCACGCCCTCGAGTCCAAGAAGGTCCCTACGCTAGCGATCGGCCGCGCCACGCAATTGTGTGCTCGGAGTCAAGCCCAGTATCTGCGCAGCAACACGTGGAAATAGCGACCAGCAAAGACCTGGCCACTCGACAACTGCATTTCTTTTTTTCGAGAGCCCTCCCGGACACTGATTGGTAGAGAACATTTGTCACAAGTGTAGATTGGTTCTGGTCAGGTTCGAACGCGGTGGCCATCCTAGAATTAAAGGGTGCCGCCGCTTAGCTTCTCCCAGAGCACCAGCGGATGACTCCGGCAATAGCAATTTAGGTGTAAGTCCCAAATCTGGTTAACCGAAGGTCTGGGTACACGGCGACCGACTCCCGTCGTACATCGCGTAGGCTCCGGCAACTTCAATCCGCCCTGCCCCCAGTTCAGGTTCCAATTGTGCGCGCGCTTCCGACGAAACGAGCGTTGGCGGTCGCCTCGGCACGCTCCAAACGGCAAGCCATGGAGTGGTCTGAACGGAAATCGGAATGCACAACGCCTCTCGAATCCTCGGGTGTACTTACTAGAATCGCTGCTATTTCTCTATCCGCGAAGCCTCCACTACGTGGCCTCCGGCTGAGGATCATCGTCCGGTCCGGAAAGAAAGAAGACCGTAATCTCCTCGTATGGCACATCACCAATATTGACCGCTCGGTGAACCGGATCGCTCGGCTCGCTCCAATCGACTTGCCCGGTTTCGACCCTTACCTGCTTAGCCGAGCGCGGGTTACGAAATTCAATCGAGAGAAGCTTTCCGCTTAGAACAACGGATACCCGATGGAAAGGATCGCGATGCCATTTGGTGGCTTCTCCCGGAGCGAGAACCTGGCGCCGAACAAGAATTGATCCTCTGTGGTGCAGCGTTTCATCACTCATAGCTCTCCGTGTAATGGATCGCCGGGCCACAAGATCTCGGACGGCACTCCAGTCCGTCGAAATCGCACGATTCCCAACAGCTCTAGCCCGTGCGGGCTCTGGCTTTGCCCTTTCTTCACTGGAAGCCCAAAGACTCATAGAGCCTTCGGCCCTCCGCGCTAGCATGCAGGATCACCAAACCGATTTCACTGACTTTGCATCAATAGAGCGCGGCTTCGATGAGCCAGCGAGCCAAGCCGCGCCGCCGAAATGGAGGCTCGGTATGAACATTCAGATTGTTGCCGCGAGGTGTACTGGAGCCCAGCATGTGTGCTGGCCAGTCCATCAGCCAAAGCCCGGCCCCGGCAACGACGAAGTCGCTCTCGGTCACGGCCAGCCACCCCACATAGTCGCCTGATTCGAGCTTCGCCTTGACCCAGGGTAGGAACTTTTCCGTCATGGAGTCCAAAGCTACTTCATCTTCATAGCCCATCTCGCGAAACATCGAGCGGCGATGTCCGGCGATCGTCTTGGCATCCTCCAGAGTGGCTCGCCGCAGCGTGATCCTTTCCATGATCTCCGTATTTACACCCTTGTTGCAGGTCGCACGGTCACACGGTTTCACATTGTCACCTCTCGGAACACGAGCAGCAAGAGCCAATGCGTGACCCGGTCAGACTGCTGATAAACTCGCCCAGATTTTCAATCTCAGCGAATCGGGCGTGAAGGGACTCCGTCGCGATGCCCTCGTCGCGTCTTTCGGGATACGCCGGGATCGCGAAAAAAGCGCTGCGGCACGCCAGGCATTAAGCCGGGGAATGTCAGGAGATGGGTTGATGTAGCGTTACGATTGGTTTCGCTGCAGATGGCAGTCGAAGGGACACACGCTCGCGCAGACCCACCGTATACCTCGGGCGATGCAGCCTGGTAGCAAAGGCTCGAGAACAAGAAAGGCTGTGCCGCTGAGAAGACCGAGAGCATAGGCCATGCCTCGGCGAGATGGGGTGCGAGGGAGGCCGGGGGAATCATCGGCAGATGGCTGCCGGACCAGTGCGACCGGCTACCGAGCGACCGACTGCCGGCTCGCAGGAAGGCAGCAGAGCGCCTCCAGAGACTCCTGGACAAACAGTAGCCATACGTGACCACTCATTCCTCCTACTGCTGTGAGTGGGCGGTTGCAGCGCGGCTCTCAGACCGTGGAACCGAGAAATCCCACACCGAATAGAAGATCGTCTGCTCGGCGGTGAGGCCGGCGCCGGCGGATGCTGCAGTCTTTTGCGATTTGACAGGATGCAGAACAACGCCATACTCGCCAGGGGCGAGCGGCCCTGCCGCTTCAACCAGGACATGCCCGCGTCCGAGGGAAGTGGTCTTGATTTCCGTCCTGTCCTCGGTGATGGCGGACCGCTTTTCGTTGCCGCGCTTGTCGATTTTTTCCTTGGTAGCGCCAACCAGACGCCAATTGTCCTTGGTCTGGGTTAACTTCACCAAGGCGGGCTCGTAGGCGTCCGGGTCGAGACCAACGATGTCACCGAATTCAATTTCGAACTTGGGCGTAGTCGGGGCCATGGCAAATGCCGAGTGCGTCCCAGGAAGCGCCCACACATAAGTCGTTGTGGGACTACTGGAGTGGTGAGATAGGCTCCCACTGATCAGTCCAGTGGCAAGGGACATGGCGGGCCCGGCAAACATCGCACCCGGGCCAGCCAGCATTGGTGCGAAGCGCAGGGCTCCGCCTCCAAGGCCGCCGAGCATGGCGAGACTGGACAGCCCGCCTAAGCCACCAATACCGCCCATTCCACCCATGGTCCCGCGCATGGCCATGCTGGCCACCGATGCCATCGAACCCATGCTCGGGCCCATCCCCATGCCATACCCGCCAGTTCCGCCCTTGGTTTCTGACTTGGCAATCTGGGCCATGGAGGGCTTCACCAGTTCCTTCTTCTCACCCAGAACCAGCGTGACCTTTGGCAATTGACCGGGATCCAGGCTCGGTGGAGGCGTAGGTGTGGGAGGGTGGAGGCCAGCGCCGGGAAGTAGACCCATGCTTCCCATAGCTCCGCCCCGTGGCGCGGCCGCCAGCCGCGCTAGGACCTGCGGGGACATGGCGCCTGCGGTTATCATCTGCATGGCCATGGCTTGTGCAGCCATCGGCTGCCCTGCCAAGGGATTCATCGCCATGGGACTCATGGCCGCTCCTTGCGGAAGGGGGGACTGCGACGGCGCCGGGGTCTGGGGTGGCAGCCCGCGCTCAGGTGAGGATGGAGCCGGCGCAGTAGGCGGGGGATTGTGTTTCCTGGTTTTCGCCGCCAGCATGGCCTGGATGATCTCGTCCGCTACACCGGCCTTCTTCAGCGCCAGCAAGCTGCTGGCGGATACGTCAAAGTTAACGTCGTTGGCATCGATGGCGCTTAAGACCAGGCTTTGGTCGAGACCGCCATTCACCATAGCCACCACATCATCGTTGGTGAGCAGGGTCTTGGGTTTGTCTTGCGCGTCGAGACTTGCCATGCCCACCACGAGGAACGCGATCAAAATTTTCCTTTGCAGCGCCATACCTACCTCCTCATTGCAACTCCCTGGGACCGACCCCGCCAACGCTCTACGGACTCACCAAGAAATCCCGACAGAAAGTGAAGATAGGTTCCCCTCGCCTCAATGTGCGTCTTATTGCGCCACCTCAAAGGACCAGATTGAGTTGAACACCAGGCCGTCTCCCGTGTTCTGACTGATACTGCTGCCGGCGAACTTTTTGTCCTTGTTGACCGGACGCAAGGCCACGCCGTACTCGCCGGGGGCCAGGGCCGAACCGGCCTGCAACTGATAACTACCTGCGGACACCTTGGTCGCCTGGGCGGACACACGTTCTTCCACGAAGGAGGAATACATCCCCCAGTCGGCAGTCGTGGCTTGCAGGGCGTCCTGCCTGGCCTCGGTAGCGCCGACCAGACGGAAGTTGCTCGAGGTAGCCTCCAGTTTCAGCAGTACCGGTTCGTATTCGTCGGCGTTGATCCCGGGAATACCCTCGTAGTGCACCTCGAAGATGGGCTGAACCACATGAATCACCGTTTCAGATTTCTGGCCGGGGATGGCCCAGACATCGGTGACCGTCTGCTTGTGATGCGAAGCAAACAGGTTGCCCGCCATCATGGCTCCGCTGAGCATCGGATTGGCCATCATGGCCGTGCTTGCCAGTTTGGCGCCGCCTTTCATCATTCCGGCCGAGGCCAGACTCTGGGTGATTCCGCTCATTGCCTGGCTGAGGCTGCCGTCGGAGGCCAAGGCACCCAGGGTGGAAACCTTGGCTTTGGTCTGCACGATCTGGGTACGGGCGGCAGGCAGCGCCTGCTTCTGCGGGCCTTCGACGATCAGGATCGAGGGCTGGCCGGCGGTGACTTGCGGCGTGGTGATAGGTGCGGGCGGAGCCGCCGCCTTGGCGGCGGCCGCGGCATCTTCGGCCGCCTTGTGCTTGCCGGCAGCGTTAATCACTGCATCCATGATCTTGGGGGAGACGCCACTCTTTTTCAGCTGCAGTAACCCGGTTGCGGAGATGTCAAAATTGGTGTCCTGGGACTGAATGGCGCTTATGACGGTGCTTTCGCCCAGGCCTCCCTTAAACATGGCCACCACATCATCGTTGGTCAGCGGTTTGGGTCCGTTCTGCGCAACCCCCAGCGCAGTCAGCACCGTGGCGAACATCGTGGCGAGCAAGTATTTTCTGAACATGGGAATCCTCCTTGAATTCTGACCTGGGCGTCGCCCCCTCGAAATGGAGGACCTGGTCGCGGGGGCCATGCGCTCTTGCTATTTCCAAAAGCAAACACTGTGCCAGCCAGGCAGATTTTTCATGCTAAGAGCGCTAGATTCCTGAAAGTCCCTGCCGGGAAAGGAATTAGAGTCACCGCGTAAGGCTGCGCGGAAGACGGCTGGGTGACAGATCTCCGCAGAGATTAGTATCCAATCGGCTTCTGGCGTTAGCTGTCGGGTTAATGGCGGTTGTCCAAGCGAGCCGCGGGATAGCGCCCGGACCCCGTCGCCGTGCTGCCCCCTTCGTTTGCTTGGTCCTCGTCATCCAGTACTTTCGGCGAGAACCGGGGGATCTCTCCACGTCGACAATGGCTGCAGCGTGTGCCGGCCGAACTGTAGCCTTGAAAGCTCGCACCTCCGCCGACGTCGCCCCCATTCCACGGCGTTGGAGGCGCTGGCTGAACTGGTGGACGCTCGTTCCGATGCCTGAGTGCTAGCCGAGCGCATTCAGCACTAGCCTTATTCGGTGGGGCCTGGCGGAAGAGCGGCAGCCGAGTAAAAGCCAGAAATGCTTGCGCTGGCCAGAATATGTCCCTCCCTTCCCGCCTTCAGCAGGGAGTGATCCGTCGGGAAGTGGCGGGACATGTGGCGGGTTGTCTCGGGAGCGATGTTGTACATCCCCCAGTGGGTAAAAGCAGCGGTGACATCGTAGGCGATCACGACGAAACTGCGGGTGCGACGCGGGGCATGCGACCAGGACAGCTCAGGGGATTGGTTTCCCCCGGGGCTGCCATCGAGGGTGCAGGCATTGAGGTTGGGATTGGAAGGTGAAGGACGGTTGCCAATCATCGTCAGAGGCAGAGTTGATCCGTTCTCGAAGGTCGTGCTGGTCAGCCGGAAACGGCTGTCATAGTCATGTCTGTTTTGGGCACTCGCCCTGCTCAGCCCTCCTGGGATCAGACAGAGCATGAGCCCCAAAACCTGTCAGTAGCGGGAGCAATGACGGGGCGCGTCAACGCATGCGGTGCGACCGTAGCGCCGAGCTGGGTATTTCGAGGCCCATACACTTTCTCAATGAAGATGGTTTTGCGGAAGCATGACGGTGTCCGTCAGACGCACCTATCCCCAGAACAATTCCTCTCCTCTCGGTCATCCTTCGAAAGGTAGTGTCCGACTGGCTCTTCCCTACTTTGTAGAAACCGTGAGTATCAATACGGCCAGGACTGCCAGAACAAAGCTTGCCACGAAGGAGAGCAGAGGGTAGAGGTCATGTTCACCGAGGTGGCTGTGGCCCGATTTCCGGAAATGTACCCAGCCCTTCATCTTCAACCTCCCGCACCCTGGGGCGCAGACCGCTCTCGATCTTTGGCCCACTTCAACCTGAATTTTTCGCCGGTCGCGCTCTTCGATCCGTGAGGTCCGTCACCGTTGGGTGTGACAGTCCCATCCCGTGAGTCTTCATCAAGGAACGGAGGTGCGTTTTCTGCGATAATGGAAATGAGTTCACCGGGTCCATCCCGGCGCAAACAACGGTTTTTCCCTATGTTGTCTTGCGCCCGTTACCACGAGGAGGATCATCATGCCCCTCGACTCTCTGGAATTCCGGCAACCCCTTCAGCGATTGTTGGCAGCGCTCATCGTGATCCTGGTTTCGCTCTGCGTTTTTGGTTTCTATCTTGGACTGCAGGCGGAAAGGCAGGCTCGCCAGATGAACGGTGCCTATCTTCGGACCATTACCCGTTCCGCAGCGGCAACCGCCGTTGAGTTTGTCGGTCAGCGCGTGAGGGAGGTAAGTGCTGTCGCGAATGACCCCAGCCTCATTCACGCCGTTGCCGAGGCAAATCGTCCCTACGAACACATGAGCGAGTCTGAGATTCGAACCAAGGCGGAACGAATCAACAGCAACTGGAATAGCCCGGAATCCGATCCGCTGTTGACCCGCATCCTGACCTCGGATTTGTCTCGCTGGCTGCGTCGTTGCCGAGAGCTGAACCCACGGCTGCTGAAGATCACAGTGGCAGATGAAACCGGGGCGACGGTGGCGGCGACCGACAAGCCCGTGCGCTATTTTCAGCCCGAAGCAGACTATTGGCAGGCTATCTCTTCCCGCGGCCAGGGCTCGGTCTACCTCTCAGACTTGCGCTACGACGAACTGAGCCGCTCTAACTACATCAGCGTTGCGTTCCCAGTACTGCAAGAAGGCTCGGGCCGCTTCATCGGTGCGGTTACGGTCCTGATCGATGTAGCACCGCTGTTCGCATACCTGAACCAGCAACAGATCGCCCGTACCGGGCGAGTTTTTCTGGTCAGGGACGACGGCACGGTTGTCAACTCTCCCGGGGTCAGCCCCTCCCTGAGAGTAAAGTCAACCGAATATGCCGCTATCAGCGATGCGCTGGGCACCTTGCAGGGACGCGAGGCAGGCTACTTGGACGCCAGGTTACCCGACGGCGAGACCTACGTCATCGGCTTCGCAGACACAGGACTGAAGCAGTCGTATCCGAATCTTGGCTGGATCGTAGTGGCTACCCAAGAGGAGCGGGAGGCTCTAGGTCCAATTCTCAACATGGCACATTTCGCGCTTTTTGTGATGATTCTTGGGTTGCTGATGTTGACCGTGTTGGCGGCATACGTGTTCGTGGAGCGGAAGCCGGAGTTGTCCGATCTCGGAACGCCGGGTGATGAAAAGACGCGACGAGCCGCCGCGTGAGAAGGAGACCGGCCGCAGGCAGTGAGGGCGATCGGGGCAGCCCACGCTCTCACACCAGCCTGAGTTCGGCACGGCACAATGCGCCGTGGCCAAGCGGAGCTCTCATTCCACCGTGACCGTGTAGTTGACTTCCTCCCAGCGCCCGTCAGCATCCCAACGAAACGTGAAGACCACGGGTTGAGCGACCGGCATCCTGTCGGTAGGTAGATCTACGAAGTGCATACCCAAACCCGTGTCACGAGTATGTGTATCGAAGGAAGTTTTCCACTCGTCCGTGCTCCAGTGAACAACGGCAGGGGATGGCAGCGCGATGCGCAGGGTTTTGCCGCAAGGCAGAGAATGAACTTTGTTATGGAGAATCCAAAGGAAGTGCTGGCACCGGACCTTGTCGATCAGGTAGCGCTTGACCGTTTGGGGAGGCTGATCGAAGATGCGGCCATCGCGCAGAGAGCGGCGCAGCTTGATGTATTCCGCGTGCGCCCAAACGAGGGGGCAGGCCGAGCCGCTAGGCTTGCCCGCGAAGAGTTCACGGTCCGGAATATCCGGACCATCCCAGACCTGTTCCGGAAGGAGGCGGCTTGCGCCCGCAGGTGAGCTTTCCATCACATCGAGGAGCGCCTCGGCAAGTTGGCGACGGCCGGCCGCGATCTCGTAGTGCGCGCGTTCTCCGGCAAGCAACGGCCAGGGGCGCCCAACCCCAGTGCCGTCATAGGGGCTGCCATCTTCGTGCTCGCCGTAGCCGTCTCCGTTGTAGCGATACCAACAGGGGCCCTGCGGCAGCTGGCTGCACAATAAAGCGTCGATCACCTTCACGGTATTGACAATACGGGGATCATCCGCCGCCCGTAAACCAAAGCGAACGAGAGCGAGGCAATCAGGGCTGATCACGTGGGAAGCCGGTTCGGAACTCTGCTCCGGCAAGCGGTTCTTAATGGGCACAAAACCCTGCAGGGGCGATGCGGCGCCATCAGCTTCAGGGGCAATGCGCACGTAGTAGCCTTCCACCCCGACCTGGCGGGCCAGATCGCCATCCATGGCGTAAGCCCAACGCTCGATGTTGTCGTTCCACGAATCTGCGATTTCCCGCAGGTAGGCGGCCGCAGCCGGCTCGCCCACCACCTCGGCGATGTCAGCAGCGGCCAGCAGCGCAGAGATTTCCACGGCGAGCGTGAAGGGCGAATAGCCACCGTCCTCTTCCCAGCGATCCTGCTGAGTAACCGGGCCGTTGCGCAGGATGAAGCTCGCGGCGTCACGCACCATGGGCCACCACCGCTGCAGATCACCGAGGTCGTCGCCAGCCTCGCGACGCAACAGGTCAAGCAAAAGGATGGGAAAGGCGGTTTCGTCCATTTGGATACCACTCCAATAGGGGCGTCCATCCAACCACAAGTTCTGTGCCCAATGACCGTCACTCTCTTGGGTGGATTCCAGATAGCGGAGAACGCGTAGTGCGTCCACGATCGCTCCCCCAGCGACCAAAGCGCCTGCAGTTTCGACCAGGTCACGCGGCCAAACCAGGTGATACCCGCCCAGATCCTCGTCTCCTTTGTTGAATCCCCAAGGAATGGAGAGGCTGGCGATAATGCCGCCGACGAAGTCCTTGGACTCATGGGCGCGAAGAACGGCCATGCTGGTGCGATAGAGGTCAACCTTGCGGGTGGGTTGGTCCAGGGGAAGCAAGGTTTCCTGCCAGTTCTTCCATTGACGGACAAAATGCTCGCGAACCTGGTCGGAATCTTCGAGCAGCGTGGAGCGTACTTGTTGGCCAGCCTCCCAGCTGTTGCGCCCGAACCCGAGGGCAAGGAGAAACTCGCCGCCACAGGCTTCCAGATCGATTTCTCCGGTTAGCGCAACGTTGCCGTTTTCCGCGCGTGTGTAATTCCACGTAATGCGGAAGTTCCTCGACAGATCCTGCCAGCCATCGGAATAGCCCACATAACCCACCGCACGAGCGCGCCATCGAGGAGAGCAGGCGAATGCCAAAGTGACGTGTTCCCGCTGCGCAAACAGCATGGGATGGCTCTTGTAGTCACCGGCCCAGCCAGTGTTGCCGTCTCCGAAGTTGGCGAGGTGCGGCGCCAGCAGTGCGTAGCAGCGGTAATCGGCGAGCTTCCCGCGAAGGGCCTCAAAACGGATGCGCTGCAGCACCACGTTGCGGTACGGATCGCTGAAGACTTCCTTGCGAATCCGGTAGCGGCCGTCAAGGCTGGTGTTGGTCAGGAGATAGCAAGGGACGCCTCTTTCCAATGGCACATTGTCAAAGGAGCAGTGTCGTTTTTCCTCCGAGAAATAGCCGACGCCATCGGTGATGATGAGGCCGAGATCGCGGGTGCAGGCCTGATCGACGCGCGGGAAATACACCTCATTCAGGATTCCGTGGCTCAGGGTGTACCAGACCCGGCTGTGGGGATTGAGGGCGGTTCCGACACCCGATTTGGCGCTCGAGGTCCACCGCGGAGGAATGCCTGGGCTGCCCGGCGCAGAGCGGTCGTTCGATTCACTCAACGGACGAGGTTCCTTGCCTAAGAGTGTGGCAGATTTGAGGGAGGCATTGCAAAAGGCTAAGCCCTTTCTGGCAATCCTTGTCGGACCCGAAAATAGAGGCGGGCAGCGTCGGAGCGGCTCAATCGGGCGCGGAGGGCCCAAGTAGGTCTTGGATCATACCAGCCAGAAACCCTTGTTGACCCCAGCGGCGGGCAAGGAAGTATTCGTTAATGGGACGGTCATCCTGAAGGGCTGGCGCTTCGGGGTCCATCTGGATGATGTTGGCGAGTGGAACCTCACTGTCCAGAATGAACTGAAACTGCCGTTCCGGCGTGGATTCCGGTCCCCACTCCATCAGATCGCGGACAGCATCCGCGGGCAGGCGAGCCGCCAACTGAGGGGCCGAGGTATCTGGAATGGCGCTCATACTAGCCAGGAAGTGATATCCAAAGTGTTCAAAGGACCGGAAAACGCGCACGTGCGGAAATGAGCGCTGCAGCGCACGCGCCACCGCGGCAGTGGTCGCAGAATCGCCACCCGGGAACCATTGTTGCAGAATGCCCCCCGGGCGAAGATGCGGCTTAGCCAGAGCGTAGAATTCCGTGGAGTAGAGCAGGCTCGAGCCGGCGGCCTCGGGCGGAGGCGGAGGATCGAGAAGAATCACGTCATAGTGTTCGGGAGAGCGTTTCAGGTAGGAACGCCCGTCATCGATGATGATGCGGGAGAGGGGAGAAGCTTCCAGCTTGGGCGCGTCGGAGTGATAGTAGGAGAACAGTCTCGGGACGCTGGGAACCAACTCCACGGCCGAAGAGTGCACATGCCAGGAGAGGGCCGAGCGATGGCTCGTGCCCATGCCGAAGCAAATGACAAGGACGTTTTCAGGGGGGCGCGACAGGAAGGCCAACGGCAGGTGAGCCATCATCTTTGTGATGGGGGTCAGGCCAGTCATGCCCACGCCATTCACCAGCAGTTGTCTGTCAAAGCCCGAACCAGAAGCGATCACGGTGGCGGTGCTGTCGCGCAGAACCTTGCCACCCGGAAACTGCTCTTCGAAGGTGCCCGCGAACACAGCAACCCCGACCGAACCGACGACCAGGACGGCGGTCGCAGCCCGGAGGCCAAATGAGGCCTGGCGAAACCGGGGCAGTCCTGCCACGCCTCCGGCAAGGAACCAAGGAATGCCAAACAGGCAGAGCGAGAGTTTTTCTCCGAAGCTGGGAAGCAGCAGGAAACCGGAAATCAGAGGGCCCAGAACGCAGCCGATAATATTGATCGCATAGGCACCTCCGGCCCGGTCCGGATCACCCCAGGAGTAGTGGTCTACCAACATCGGGGTCACGAAGCCGACGAGGCACGAGAGCGGTGCAACTCCGACTATGACGCGGAACAGCACCGGCAGTTGCAGTTCGGGATCGGAACTCACCAGCGGTAGGACTGCTGAGAAAGCCAAGCCCAACCACCACAGCCAGCGGTCTGTTTCGCGGCCGGGGCCCCTGCGGCGATACAGCCAGGAACCGGTGTAAGTAGCCAGGAGATACAGGACCAGGATGGCGGCAAAGGCGTAAACCACGGTGCCCAACCAAGGCGTGTACAGCCTGATCCAGACGACCTCAGCGCCCATGCTGGTGAACCCAGTGCCAAACAGGACCCAGAGGATTCTTTGCCGGCTGCCCCCGTTCACGGACAGGCTCCGGGGTGCGGGTTCCGCAACGGGTTGGTCCTGACTCGGACGCGCTCTGCCGAGTGTCAGCGCGAAGGCCGCTGAAGCCAGCAGGAAGTTCAGGGTGGCGCCGACATAGAGGGTGCGGTGAAAACCCAGCCACTCGATCAACGCCAGCGGGATGCTGGCTCCGGCCACCCCTCCCAGCACGTTCGCCAGATAAAGGTAGCTGAAGGAGCGGCTCGAATCCGACCCGAGTGTCCTCCGGATGGCGAACATCGCGAAGGGGAACGTGGCTCCCATGCAGGCACACCAGGGCACCAGGATCAGGGCACCCAGGACACCCGCAGCCAAGTAGTAGCCCGAAGACGAGGTTGCGATCTGGCTGTTGGTTCGTTGAAGCAGCTCCCTGGCCCCCGCCAGCTCCAAGGGCACGGTGACGGCGGCGATACCAATCAACAGTTCGGTCAGGGCGTACAAGCGCAACGGAGGAAAATGGATGCGGGCTTCGTATTTGCGGACCAGGGACCCCGAACCCCAGCAGCCCAAGCCCAGGCCGGTCATGAAGGCCGAGAGCACGAGCGAAACCATGGCGGTGGTCACGCCAAAATGCGCCATAGCCGAGCGGAGCCAGATCAGTTCGTAAAGGATGCTGCAGAAGCCAGAGACAAAAAAGAAAACAAAATACCAAGCCATTTGGGTAGTTGGATTGAGTTAGCCAGTGTATCGCCGCGAAGGTGGAGCGGACAAGCTGGGGCGAGCGTGGCAAGTGAGACGCCCGGTCGGGGCGAATCTCCTCCGCTCGGTGAACAAGGCCCCTCCTTCCAGCGATCAGCAACGATCCGCCCCGGCGGCCCCACGGCAAGGTTTTTCCCATCTGCGTTCTTGGTTATCTTTTACCAAGACGCGAGTCTGAGCGTGAGCTCCATTCAAGAAGTCGGTGCGGTCCGCCGCTGTTGAGCAACCTGGTTGCGCATTGGGCTGAGGTTGAGTCTGCGTGATGTAGTACGTCGCCATGAGAGGTAAGATCGTCTTACCATGCAAACCAAGTTTCTACCAAGGGGCAGGTGGTTCTTCCCGGGCCTCTTCGCCGTCGCCTCGGCATTCGCGCCGGCGACCTGTTCGATGCCAGCATCGAGGCAGGGCGTATTGTACTGGCGCCCAGTAAGAAGCGCCGTCGAAAGGGGAAGATTGTGACCGATCCGATCACTCGACTTCGTGTTCTTAGCGCAGGTTCTGATGCGCTCGTGTTGAGCAGCAAAGATGTTGAAGAGATCTGACTGGCTTCCCATGACCTACCTGCCCGGCGTTTGGACCGCTCTGAAGTTCGGCCTTCAAACCACGCATAGAGAGGAAAGTACTTTTTTCCCCCACCATGGTGACCGGGGTCTTGCGGCCACTATCGACCTGAACGCGGAGCAAGAACCCTTGTCAAAGGGAATTTGCGGACAAGAACCAGAGCGCCGACTTTCAGGATAGTGTCTAAACTAGCCTGGGGAGATGAGCCATGGACGCCAGAGAATTTCGAGAAGTGGGACACAGGGTTGTGGACTTCCTAGCTGAGTATCTCGATCATATCGAGGAAAATCGTGTTTTTCCCCAGGTGGAGCCGCACACTGTGAATGAGCTCTTCGCGGAGCCCCTGCCTCAGTCTCCGAGCTCATCCTGGAGTGTTCTGAACGAACTCGAAAACAAACTGCTCCCTTACTGCACACATGTAGGTCATCCTGGGTACATGGGGTTAATTACGCCGTCGCCCAACCCAATTGGCGTCATCGCTGACTTCATCTGCTCGGCCATTAATCAGAACGTGGGAGCCTATTCCATCGGACCATCCGCGGTGGCGATGGAGCGCCGGGTCGTACGCTGGCTCACGGATCTTTGTGGCTACGATGCCCACGCAGGAGGCAATCTCACAAGCGGCGGGATGATGGCCAACTTTATCGGACTGAAGGTCGGGCGTGACGCGGTAACGCGCGACGTCGCGCAACACAACGGCATCCACGATCACTGGGCGGTGTACGCCTCGGAGGAGCGACACGTTTCCGTCGATAAGGCAGTCGATTGCGTCGGTCTCGGGCGAAACGCGCTGCGTGCGCTGCCGACGGACACGAATTTTCAGGTGCAGCTCGACGCGCTGGAAGAGGCTATTGCACGGGATAAGAAAAGCGGTATTCGCCCGATGTGCATTGTGGGCGTGTTTGGCACCACGAACACTGGAGCCGTCGATGACATCCGTGAACTGCGGCGCATCGCGGACCGCGAAGGCATGTGGCTGCATGTCGATGCAGCGTATGGCGGCGGCATGTTGCTCTCGCACCGGTGGCCCATGCGAGATCGCGGGCTCGAACTAGCCGACTCGATCACCATCGATCCTCACAAGTGGTTCTATGCTCCGCTCGATGCCGGTGCCGTGCTGGTTCGAAACGAGGCGCGGCTCACCGCGTCCTTTGGAATCAAGCCTTCGTACTTGACGGACGAACTCGATCAGGCCAACGAGCGTTATCAATATTATGTTCACGGCTTCGAGCAGTCGCGGCGCTTTCGCAGCCTCAAAGTTTGGATGAGTTTTAAGCGGTACGGTACGTGCCAGATTGGCGAGTGGATCGACAACAACGTAAGCCAGGCGAAACATCTGTGGACTCTCGCCGACAAGGACCCCGAGTTCGAGCCAGCGAGCAACCCCCCGATGTCGGCCATCTGCATCCGTTTCAAGTGTGCTAGGGATGAACGGACATCGAAGGAATTGCATGCGGAAGTTGCCCGGCGAGTGGAGCAGAGCGGGCGCTTCTGGGTGTCGACAACGGAACTCAAAGGCAAGGTCTGGTTTCGCATTAACCCGGTGAACTTTCGGACTCGCGAAAAACACATGGAGGAGCTGTTTCGCTTGCTCCAGCAGGAGTGTCGTGCAGTCTTGCTAGGGCAAGGGGCGGCCGACCGTTGATTGATGGGATTTCCACCGAGCCGATGCACGCTGCTCGTTGATTTCACTCGGCATGTATCTCCTCCAGCCTTGCCCGCTGAAGCAGCGTCGTGAAGCAAGGGGTCGGCGGTCACGGATATTTGGACGATGGTCAACCGCCGGGCGACTTGAGATAGGAACCCTGACAGGTTTACCTGCTTGTCTTCTCGGGCAAGCCGGATAGCGCGCAGGCTACGCCTGAAGGAACCTTACGAGCATGCGGAGCGAGCTTGGGAGGCTTGCGGCCGTGCCGCGTCGCGCCCAGCACGGGCACGTACGTTAGTTGCTCGCCAGACTGAACGCAACGCAACATGAGCCCACCTCGGCTCATGTCTCCCCGGCCGACAAATTCAGCGGGAAATACCAGCCGTCTGCCGAAGACAGCCACCAGGGGATCCACGTATTTCGCGGTAGCAATACTGCCCAGAAGAACGATCTGACAGCACGTACCGGAGATTTCCGCGAGGCTTTGTGCGTCACGATCCAGGGGAGTTCTGTAACGGGCGTCCGCAGGATCCAGATTGCCTGAAGAAATTTCACGCAAGCGTTCCAACGTGATGAGAGTGTCCGGGGATACAAGACCTCCACTCGAAGTGATGATGAATGCTCCGCCGACGTCGGGGGGTGCGTCGGAAAAGGCGCGGGCGTACGCCAGTTTGCCGCGAAAATACAGGCCGCTTATGAAACTGAAGAGTTCACCGAGCGACACGCCGCCCCGCCGCAGGCGTCGCGCCATGTCCGAATCGGCGCTCTCTTGCGTCACCAGCCGGGCGCGAATCCCGGCGACGCTGGCAGGCGAAAGCAGGAAAATCCTGCGCGTTTCGGATCCCGCAACAGAATTTCCCTTGGCACAACTGCTGGCGCGATTCGCTGGATGAACCGCAGGTTGCAGCAGGTTTCGTTCTGAAGATGACATTTCCGGGAGTTTGAGCGTAACCAGAAGTTTCAATGCAATTCTACCGTAGAAAGAATGCGCCTGATTGGGATGTGCCTTCAAGATGCTAATTCGCTGGCGGTCAGCCACACGTGCATCGCCGAGTGGTGCCGAGGCATCAGAGGAGCAGATCCAGAACCCTAGCTCAGCGGAGGTCCTTGTGGAGTTTGCCATTGCTATTCCCCAAACCGACTCTGATTGTGTTCGTCTGGAGCGCTTTCTAAAACGGGCGGAAGAGTTGCCGTTTGTGGCGGCGTGGTGCATTGAACAGGTCATCGGAAAGGCACCCGTCTTGGAATCCGTCACTACCCTGGCATATGCGGCCGCGGTCACGAAACGGTTGCGCCTGGGCATCGCTGTTCTGATCATCAATCAGCGGAATCCGGTTGATCTGGCGAAATCCCTTTCCTCACTGGACGTGTTGTCGAAGGGCAGGCTCATGGTCGGCGTGGGTCTGGGTGCCAGCGCGAATTACTATCCCGCTTACGGACTGGCATCGGAAGGCCGTGTCGCTCGCTTTCGCGAGAATCTCGCCGTCATGAAGCGACTCTGGACTGAACCGAGGGTCACCCTGGATGGCCGTTTTTATCGACTCCGGGACATAGCCATGGAGCCAAAGCCCATACAAAAACCGCACCCACCGATTTGGTTTGGCGGTCACGCCGAGGCAGCGCTGCGCCGTGCTGTGGAACTCGGAGACGCCTTCATTGGTGCTGGCTCGACTCCCATGAAGGCGTTTCTAGAGAGCATCAAGCAGTTGCCACCGGGCTTTCCGAAAGCCAAGCGCCTCTTTTTGGCACTTGGGGACAACTTGCCACGGCTGCGAGAATGGTTTGGAGGGTTCTATGGCAAACCGGAAATGGCGGACCAAGTGGCTGTGTGGGGATCGCCCCAGCAGATCGCTGACGAAATAAGGCGCCTCAAAGATGCCGGTGTGAACTATGTCCTGCTAAATCCTGTATTTGACGAGCAAGCGCAGATGGAGCAGCTCTGCGCGGACGTCCTGCCGCAGGTTTAGGCTTCCCAAGCCGTCTCATCCGACACTTGAAGTACTAGACCGCTCGCTCATGCACCTCTGCTCCTTTCCGCGTTCCGAGTGTCCCCAGATTGCGCTGCTTGAGGGTTTTGGGATCCTTCTGCATGCAGACAGGCACCGTAGTCCTGCAGGAACTGTTCTCACCGTCAGAACCGAGCCGGCAGTGCACAGCCCGAACGTGCCATCTCGATCCACTGACAGGCTATTGCGAACAGCTCTCCTTGCGACTAGATTTCGCTGCTAACCATCGAGAACAAGGTTTCTGCGTTCGCAGTCTCGTCGCCTCAGCGCCAGGCTTGACGTACTTAATCAAGGAAGGTGTTAAATGGCGGAGAAGACAGTTCGATGCCCCTATTGCGTGGTGATGTACAACTTCCGGGAAATGGTGTCGCACCTCGACGGCCGCTTCATCTGCAGGAAGTGCGGCCACATGGCCAAGCCAGCCGATGCTGCCTTCAAGTGTACCTGCCCAAGGTGCCGTGAGTTGAACTCCCTGGTGCAACACAGATCGGCCCGCGCTTCATAGTTCATCTGTAGGCACTGCACACCAAAGGCGGAAGTAGCGCAAGCCTGGAGCGACAATAGCCCGGTCAGACCACTTCCAGACCCCAATTTACTGCAGCGCGATTAGGCCGAACCCGGGAGGGCTCACTCGCCTACCCGCAACTCACCCGACGCGTATTTCACTGACTTTTTCCCTGGGTTGCGCACAACCACCACCCAAGCTATGCTTTGAAGTCACGGGTAGGGTGAGGACGGCACAGGGTTTTTATCGTTTCCTCTGTCTTGGGTCCAACTGAAGCGCAACGGTGTCAGGTTGGCCACGGAACCTCCCCTGCCTGATTTGCCGTAGGGCTGCCGGATTACGCTCTATTATCTGCTTGGCCTCTACTTCCGACACTGGCAAACTTCAAAACGCTGGGGAACAGCGAACCAAAAATGCGGAAACGGATCATCAGCCAAAAGCCCAATAGTGCAGTCACGGAGCAAGAATGGTTGGATCTGGAGAAGATCGCATCCATTGAGATGACGTCCGAGGACAAGGCCTTCCCGATTGAATCTGCTCTGTCGCTGGAAGGTGGGCAAGGTTGGCGGGCAGCCGAGCCGGGGGCACAAACAATTCGAGTGGTTTTTGACCAGCCGCAAAAGCTCAGACACATCGCGTTAGTGTTCGTGGAAAGTGCGATCCCACGCACTCAAGAATTTACCCTGAGATGGTCGCCAGATCGAGGAGATTCTTTCCAGGAAATCGTCCGGCAGCAGTGGAATTTCAGTTCACCGGACGCCACGCGAGAAACAGAGAACTATGCGGTTGAACTCTCGAACGTTACGCTGCTTGATTTGACCATCGAGCCAGATAAGCAGAACAGGACCGCTCGAGCCTCTCTTCTGAGTTTGCGAGTCGCCTGAAGCCACGTGACACGCTGGTTTGCTGTAACACCTTCACTGCCTTCCCGAATCTGCCCGTGCCGTTTCCGGCTGCAGCTGGACCACCGGGCGACTCGCTCAGCGCCCCACTCGCGTACACTCCGCCCCGCCCACAGGAAATTTGCCTTCAGGACGGGGAATCTCCCAAACCGCTTCGAAATGGCTGTATCTTAGGCTGCTTCTTTTGTTGCGCCTGCCACAGGTCGTGCTGTATCTGCGCCGCTGAAAGACGCAGAGACATAGACGCAGAGATGGCCGCACTGCCGTTCAGAATCCGCGAAAGACGTGCCCTGGTCACCCCTAGGCGGCTGGAGGCCTCCGCCACGGTCATCTTGCCCAAGTAATCCTTCAGAACTTCGCCTGGATGTGCCGGATTGAAAATCATGTTCTTCACCTCTAGTGATAGTCCCGGTAATCGACCAAAAAGATCAAGTCCTCGCCATCGAACGCAAAGGCAAGTCGCCAATTGCCATTAACGCTTACAGCCCAATGACGGACAACATCTCCCTCGAGTAAATACAACTTGTGCCCCTCGGTGCATCCATGTCCTGCTGCCGGACGAACTCGACCAGGCCAACGAGCGCTATCAATATTATGTTCACGGTTTCGAACAGTCGCGGCGGTAGTTCAGCGTTTTCTGCACGGACGCCCAGTGTTCGGTTGGCTGCAGTAGCTTGCTGATGCGGCTCCGATTCCGTCGATCCGATGGTAGGAGAGCGGGTGAAAAAAGCGCGTATATAATTGAATTTAAATTAGTAAGCATAAGGGTCACGTGAGCAGAGCTGCTCCATTGTGAAAGCAGCCGTGTTAAACTAAGTCAAGTAGACTTAGGTCGTGAGGACTAATGAAGACAGTGAATATTCACGAAGCTAAAACCCACCTCTCAAGGCTTGTGGAAGAAGCGTCCAAGGGCGAGTCTTTCATCATAGCGAAGGCGGGAAAACCCGTGGTGAAGGTCATGCCGCTTGACGCCCCAACCCGCTCCCAGGTACGCCGACTGGGCTTTATGGCAGGGCAGATTTCCGTACCTGACGACTTCGACCGAATGGGGCAGGCCGAGATTGCGGGGCTCTTCGGTGGCGGGGTATGAAATTGCTGCTGGATACCCATCTTCTCCTCTGGGCCGCAGGCCATCCCGATCGGCTGTCCGTGGAAGCTCGCAAATTAATCGATAGTCCTGGCAATGAACTCCTGTTCAGCGCCGCGAGTTTATGGGAAGTCGTTATTAAGCGTGGCTTGGGCCGCGACGACTTCAAGGTGGACGCACGGGTCCTGCGCCGCGGATTGCTCGACAACGGCTATAGCGAGTTGCCGATAGTGAGCGACCATGTGGTCGCCATCGAGAGCTTGCCGACGATTCACAACGATCCGTTCGATCGCGTTCTGATTGCACAGGCCACGGTGGAGGGCATTACACTCCTTACCACGGATTCTGTGGTCGCGAGCTACCCCGGACCAATACGAACGGTGTGAGCGTTGGGCGGCCGCTCCGTCTACTTGTCCAGAAGACATCATCTGCAGGATCGGGCGATTTTGCGGTCGAACGATTTGCCGCCATCGAAGAACCGTCTGCTCCGAGGAATCCGGGCACGAGCAAATTCAACCCGTGGGTCGATTCATTCGCTAGCGGATCGCCGAGGCACGGATTGCCAAAGGACCAGGCCCTAGTGGGAACCAGAGGCGGGCGGTGAAGCAGGTTTCCCCGGGTACAAACGGTCAAACTCCGGGTCGTCGTGCAGCAGGACGAGGTCCGGATCGCGGCGGGCCCACTCCGAGTCCTTGAAACCCGCTTCCCATGATTTGCGCAGGGCGTCCAAAGCATCGGACTTCCTATTCAGTTTGCAATAGAGACACGCCGCGTTGTAGAGAATTGAGGCCTCATTCGCACGTAAAGTGACAGCCAGGTTGAGCTCGCGCAATGCGTCGTCGGGACGCTCTAAGAAAGCGTAGTCGGAGCCCAGCAGGATTCGTGCTCGCGCGTCTTCGGGCACCTGCTTCAAGTGGTTTTCGAGCGCTGCCATCCTTCGCTGGCGCATGTTGCGTGCGGCCTCCTCTTTGCCCATGGCGCCGAGGCAGTTCAGCACGGGCACATAAACGTTGTAGTCCTCACCACTGGCTTCGATGGCGGCTTCGGCAATGTCCAGAGCCTCCTGGTAGCGTCCCGCGGCGAACAGCGCACGGCAGAGGAGGTAGTAGGCGCCCTCGCAATCGCGCTTGCGTTCGATGGCTTTCTTGACCATGCGCACGGCTTCGCCATGTAGATCGGCTGCGTACAGAACCCAAGCCTGACTGACTTGCACTTCGGGCAGGTCCCAGCGTAGAGCCACGGCCTTCCCCGAGGCTTCCCGAGCGCGTTCTACCCACGTCTGATCGCGGCTGTAGTTGCAGTAAAACATGGCGCAGGCATTGGCACAGGCGGCATAGGCAAGGGCGAAGCTGGGGTCAATGGCCACCGCATTCTCGAACATCTGCAGGGCGAACTCGAGGTCCTGGCGGGTTTGGCGCCGAGCGTAGCGCTTACCGCGCAGATACAGGTCGTAGGCCTGCAGGTTTTCCGTGGGCTTGACGGCCAAGGCCTCAAGTTCCTCGGGAGAAAGGGTGACGCGCAAAGCCTCAGCGATCCTGCGGGCCATTTCGTCCTGAACCTCGAAAACGTCTTTCATCTCGCGGTCGAAGCGATCTGACCAGAGCGGAAAATCGGTGTGCGTATCCACCAGCTGGGCGTTGATACGAAGGCGGGCACCAGCGCGGCGCAAAGTGCCAGTCAAGACGTAGGCCGCGCCCAATTGCTGGCCGATCTGCGCCGGGGTTACGGCTTTGTCGCGAAATGTAAGAACGGTGGGGCGCGAAAAGATGTTCAGCCCCCGAATCTTGGAAAGTTCGGTGATCACATCCTCGGTGATGCCGTCACGCAGGTACTCATCTTCCTTGGCGCCGCTTATGTTTTCAAAATAGAGAACGGCGACCGATTTTCTCCCTGGCTTCGCAATGCCAGGGTCGGACTCGGTCCTCTCCCTAGCACGACGGGCGCTGGATTCGAGGTCGCGCTTCAGGCGGCTGAGGTCGGTTTTCAGCTCAGTGGCCGTTTGGCAGCGTAGATTTCGATCCTTTTCCAGTGTCTTCTCCAAGATTCGGACGAAATCTGCGGGCAGCGCGGGGTTCAACTCCGAGGCCGGCCTGGGATCGCGATTGAGGATAGCGTCAAAGATTAGAGCCGAGGTGTCGCCGTGAAAAGGGAGGGTTCCAGTGGCCATTTGATAGAGCACTGTGCCAGTGGAAAAGATATCTGTCCGAGCATCGACCAGTTGCCCGCGAGCCTGCTCCGGAGACATGTAGGAAACCGTACCCACGGCCGAGCCGGGTGAAGTCAGTTGGGAAACCAGAGTTTCGCCCTGCTCGATGGAGGTTCCCTGCGCGGCCTCGCTACCGCTTATCTTCGCCAAGCCGAAGTCCAGAATCTTCACCTGCCCACGGCCGGTAAGAAATATGTTTGCCGGCTTGATATCGCGGTGCACGATCCCCTTGGCATGGGCCGATTCGAGTGCGTCGGCGATCTGGATGCCAAGCGGCAGCAGCGTGTCCATTTCCATGGGCTTCCGGTTCGTCTTCTGGGCCAGGGTTTCGCCTTCGAGCAGCTCCATTACGATGAAGTGCCGGCGCTCGTACTGCTCAATCGCATGGATGGTGCAGATGTTTGGGTGATTCAGTGAAGAAGCGGCGCGCGCCTCGCGCTGGAAGCGTTCCAGCAACTGGCTATCCTGCGCCATTTCAGACGGAAGAAACTTCAAGGCCACGCGGCGGCCGAGCTGGGAATCCTGGGCTTCGTACACCACGCCCATGCCACCCGATCCCAGTTGGCGGAGAACTTTGTAATGCAAAAGCGACTGACCGACGAGGGAATCCTGGTCCATGGAAGGGGTTGATAGTACCCGCAAGAGGAAATGCCAGTCAAGGAAGCCGGTGCGGCCCCCTGAACTCTTCGCGGCTGATTGCGTGGATCGGGATCTTCATGGGTACGCCTCCGCTTTTGAGCATTGCCTGTGGGCAGCGGTCCGCAGCACAGGGGACCGCCAATACGTGGGAACCGCGTCGTTCAGATCGTAGACGTACTCGTGGGCTTCTCCTCGGCAGGCACGACTGTGCTCAGCGTGCCTCCTGCTACACTGCACTCCACGAGTGACCTCATCCGCAATCGATAATGTCTGTTTTCGGAGTTTTTCCCGAGTCACGCTAGTGCTTGTTCGGACGCGACGCCGGGATGAGGGCTTGGGGCGCAAAGAAGGCGTGGGGCCTCGTGTTCGAAAAGGTCGTCAAAAGGAAGCCGCAGACGCGGCGGATGCGGGCCTTAAGATCGCTGAGGCAACAAGTCCTCGTGTTTTTGGTCTTTACCGCCCTTGCGGTCATGCGGTATGCTGGTAGCACCTAAAAAGGTGCTCTAACGGAACAGGCCGATGCTTGACATCACCAAGGATATTCAGTCGCTGACGACATTCCGACGCCGCTCGGGCGATTTTCTGAAACAGTTGAAGAAAAGCAAACGCCCTGTCGTGCTCACGGTGAAGGGGAAGGCCGCCGCCATTGTGCAGGACGCGGAAGCCTATCAGCGCCTGCTCGACGTTGCTGCTCAGGCTGATGCGGCAGAGGGCATCCGGCAGGGTCTGGAGGACATCAGGAAGGGCAGGCACCGGCCGGCAAGGGAATTTTTCGACGAATTCGAAACCCGGCATGGTATACGTCGTTAACCTCACTGCCCGAGCGGAGCGCGACCTTGCCTTTCTCTTTGCCGAAATCAACGCCGAGCACTCCGACGCCGCCCTGAAATGGTACCGGGGCCTCAGCGAGGCCATCCTCAGCCTGGAAGAGCATCCGAACCGGTGCCCGGTAACCCCGGAGAATGCCAATCTCAGGCATCTGTTCTACGGCCGCAAGCCTCACTTCTATCGGGTGATATACCGTGTCCGGGAAAGGCGCAAGCAAGTGGATGTGCTTCACATCCGGCATGGTGCCCGGCGGAAGTTCAAGGCCTCGGGTGTGTTGTGAGGCGGGACAAATGGAATCTCTTGCCCCGACGCCAGCGCACAGTGGAGAATTTTGTAATACAAAAGGGCCTGACCGACGAGGGGATCCTGGTCCGCGGGAAGCCGGTTGATAGTATCCGCCAGCGGCTGCGCACTCAACACCATGAATTCCTGGTCGATGAGCGTGATGGCACCGGACGCGAAGCCAACGTACCGCCCGGAGATAGCACCAATGCCGTGGCGATGCGGTCCCGAAGACGTTGTTTCTGGATATCGTTCAATCCCTTACGGCACCGTCTCTCGGGGCGAATGCTTTCGCCCCTGACGAAATTCCATCCAAGATCAAGGGCGTCGCGTTCGGTCCGGATGTCCCGGAGGGGAAGACGACTCTTCACACCCTCTGGATCGCCAATGACAACGACTTCGTGGAAGAGGGTAACGATGTGAATGGAAATCCGATCGTAAATCCCAACCAATTCTTCCTTTTCGGCTTCACCGACGCTGACCTTGGCGGCTCGAAATTCGTGCCACAGAACTTCAGTCTTCGGTAAAGGTTGCGGGCCATATTTGACGGTGTCCGCCAAAGAAACAGCATTTTAGCAACACAAGCCCAATCTGTTGTTGGCAGAACTGTGAGCTGAGCTTCTACCCCTGCACCTCGAACGCGGGTGCAGGGGTTTTTCTTCTTCGCTGTATTTCGCTACCCGCCTGTATTGCGAAATTCATCTTGCTGTAACATGACTTTTATCGAGCCGTAACAATCCTCTCTTAGCATTCCCGCCCTGGAGAGTGTTTGCTGGTCTTTTTCTAAACCAAAACAAGAAGGGTTGCTGAGATGACACAGAAAATTGCAGGGTTGGGTCTATTGGTAGCAGCGTTGGCAGGAAGCGCAATGGCGCAAGAGCGTGATGTACCCAAAGGCGTTAGGCATCTGGACCACGTCTTCCTCATTATGATGGAGAATCACGGCTTCCAGCAGATCTTTAACAATCCCAACGAGCCGTACCTGAACAGTCTGATCGCGAAGCGAAAAGTCAATCTCGCGACAAACTATTTCGCTGTTGGACATCCCAGTCTGACCAACTATCTAGAGATTGTCGGCGGTTCGAATTTCGGTATCCGCAGCGACAATGCCCCTAATTGGGGTAGCACCACGTGCACACCCAACATTGCCTCGGGCATCGTGAATGCTGATAACGACCTCGGCACTGCTCCCATTCCCATCGAAACTACCAGTGTCTGCCCGATTTCGGGAACCGGTACAGACGCCGAAACGCCGGCTGTTGATGACTGGAACGAAACAACTCCTGGGGTTTTCAATTACCTCGCCGACATCGACGGCGTGAAGTCAGTGCCTGCCGAGCCGGTGCTGGGCATGACCATTGGCGACCAGCTCGTGCACATCGGCCTAGGCTGGAAGACCTATCAGGAAAGCCTGCCGCTCGGTTCCCCTCTGGGTGTGAATTCCAGCAACGGCACAGTAAGCAACCTGACGGATTTCACGGACCTTGCGCCGCTAACCTCGTCCAGTTATGTGCAGGCGTATGCCGTGAAGCACAATCCGTTCGCATACTTCGCGAACGTCCAGGACGACTCTTCGCGGGACAATAGTCTGAATAACGTCGTGGGTTTCGATGGCCCCCGCGGTCTCTATGCCGACTTGGCGTCGGGAAATGTCCCATCTTTCTCTTTCATCGTGCCCAACCAATGCGATGACCAACACGGTCGCGGCAACGGCGATGCCTTCTGTGCTTTTGACCCCGGCCTTCCACCCGGCGACGTCACGGTGGGCACGCAGGCGGGTTTGAATCCCGGTTTGATCCAGCAAGGCGACGTCACCATCCAGCGCGTGGTAGAAGCGATCAAGGCTTCACCGGGCTGGCATCAGGGCCGCAACGCTATCGTCATCGTTTGGGACGAGAACGACTATAGTGGTGTCTTGAACGCGCCGAATGGCCGGTTCCCCCGGCAGAACCAGAACACCGTCGTTCTCACCGTGGAACTGAACCGCCGCGACAAAAATGGTGTGAAGAGCGGCGAATACTACAACAGCTTCTCACTATTGAAGTCGCTAGAATCGGGATTCGGGCTTCCCTGCCTGAACCACGCATGCGACCCGGGCGTGGCCGTAATGTCGGACCTGTTCGGCGGTCACTGAGTACCCAGCGGAGAACTTTCCGCCTGATTCAGACTGTCGGCGAGCTATTTGACAATTGAGATTGGTGGGCGGTCGATGGCCGTGGCCGCCCGCCAACGGCCGGACCAAGGCTAGTGCAGAAGAGTCAACGGCTTCGAGCCGCCTGCAGATCGCCCTACATATCAGCCGTGCCTGTCATAACAAGATCCTCCCCCAGCCTCAGCTCAATTCGAAAGAATCCGTCGGTTGGGATCGGGGAACGCACGTCCGGGATGACCGCGCGTGCGCCGAGTGCGTGAAGAACCTGATATGTTTTGCGAATTTCACACCGCCTCATCATATTTGCGCTCGAGGGCCGCCGCGCAGCCTAGCGTTCGGTCGAACACCGGATCACGTCCTTGCCTCCAATGGGTAATCACGGCATCGCACTACTGCCCGTAAACCCGCCGAAACTCGAAACGCTTGACGGCTCCGGCAACCTGCCGGCCTCAGTTGGGGAACAGTTTGGGAACAATGGCAGGGTCGAATTCCGTTGGTTTCGCCCCAAAGGCGCTGCAGTTTGTTGCCCGCGACTTCAGTCAACGACGAATCAGCGCGACCAAAGCTTTCAGGACGGAGCTAGCGGCATCCGGCCCTACGGAGTTTACTTCCCCATACCAAGGTTCCGCGGCATTCTTGAGCCAGGGAGGTTCTTCGTCCCACTCTGCCTTGGGAATCAGATAGCCGATCTCGTCATTTCCCAGACCGAAGATGAATTGATACTTCGTCTTGAGTTGCTCCCGTAAAACCGGTTCCAGTGGCGCTTCCGGATAGTCGGCTCCGGCATAGCGTGTCACGCCGCCGTTGACCAGTTCGGGATAGATTTCTCCAGGAATGGTTACGATGTCCGCCACTGTTGCGCCGGCGGAGCGTAGTTGAACATAGTCAACTTCGGTTTGAATGTCGTGCCCGATGGCAAAATCCACGCGTCCAACGTCCGGCAAGTCGTGCTGTTCGGTACTGGGATCGAGTTTGCCATTCGTATAGAGAGGCTTCCGTCCCGCGAACACGCCTGCAGCCTCGGCGGCTCGGAAAAACGAGTTATGCATGGGGACAAACACGGTATTGGTCTTGATGGCGAGCAAGCCGAGGTCCACTGATTTTGCGCTCCTCAGTGCCCGTTCGGCAAGCCTTCCGATCTCTATTCCCAAGAGCTCAGCCTTGCACCAAGTCCCGTCCTGGGCGGCCTTGCCGGTTTCTGGATCGAACAACGCGACCTGATCGCCAAGTGGTGAGACCTTTCCGATCGAGCCGGAGAAAAACAGGGCTATGCCGCCGAATTGCTTCTCGAGATAATCACGCACCCAATGTGGATAATCCGCCGTGATCTCGGTGTTCTCTCGACCGAGCACTTCTGGGTGATCGCTCCAGTTGACCAAGGTTGTGATCGTCTTGCCGGTTGTAAGCGCAACCAAGCGCATCACAAAGAGGAACGGATCTTTCACCGTGGGAGGGCGATCCACACCTTGTAACATCGCAAGCAGCGGATGGTCGTCGCGCGCTAACTCTAAACGCGCCGGCTGCATGCCACGCACAGCGTCAACCGCGGTCGAGGCGATGCGCTGGTCCACCCAGCCCAGATATTTCCTGTCGATTCCCGTTTCGAGCAGCTTGGGGCCGTAGAGTCCCAGCGTGTCGGGTCCGGCGTGTGTGTGCGTTGAGGAGACCACCAGAAACGATGCCGCCGGAGCATTCTGTTGAAATGCTCGTCGGATGGTAAGCACGTCATCGTAAAACAAACCGATCAGATCGGCTGAACAAATGACTAGCGTCTCCTTCGCAACGCCGAGCGCTAGGCAGCGGGCAGAGAGATCGTCGTGGACGCCGGTGGCGACGCGGTTGTGTCCGAATCCCGCTAAGTAGACCGGGTGTTCGCTGAGAAGTTCGGGAGTGATCAGCGATTGTGCCGCGCCAGCCCGTATCCCTTCGGCTGAGACCAGGGGCACAACGATTATCAGAAGTAGCGTAATGGCGAGCGACTGTCGCACGCACCCCCCACATCAATGTACCCGCGAAACCCTTTCTTGCAACTTCACCGGCGACAGACAGAGCGTTTCTCAAACGTTGCATCGTAGCAGACTAGCTCTACTCGATTGCCTTCAGGATCGGTCACATCAAGGGAGCGCCAATGCACCCATGCGTGCTCGGCGGTTTCAACCTCAAGCCCCAGTGCCTCCAGCCTTTCCTTGTCGTATTCGAAATCCGCGACGGGTATCTCAAAGGCGATGTGGTCAATGCGCGAGGTCTCGGCGTCTATCGCGCAATCTCGCCAAGGCCATGCACCGCCGTGTGCCTCTCGCTACCGGTTGCTGTTGCCGTGTTCAACCTCCCCGAAGCCAGGAGCCCTTCACGCAAAGGGATTCCACAGCGTGCTAGGTCGGTGCAATTTAACTTCTTGCATTCACTCGAAAGGTTTCGGCACGACCCTGATGTAGCGATCCCACATTGGTGGCTCGCCTTGCTCACACCCGGGATGGCAGCACCCGTAAACGGTACAATCTGCAATCAGAGAATTCCACAGTGGCAGACGATCTCAAGCGTGTAGTTGTCTGGAAAAACCTGTTGCTGAACGGCACGGATTATTGCGCTCTCTGGCATTCTGCCGAAGGCTGGCTGTTCCAAGGCATGATTGTCGGAGTCCTCAAAGATCAGCGGCCGATGCAGGCGAACTACGAAATCCATTGCGATGAGAATTGGTTCACTCATCGAGTTCAAGTAGAACGCACAATCGGAAGCGATGTTAAAAGCCTTGGCTTGAGCGTGGAGAGCCGAGGTGTATGGCGCAGTTCAGGTCAGGAGATACGCGACATTCATGGTTGTAACGACATTGACCTGGCGGTGACGCCGGCGACGAACACCGTTGCGATCAGGCGTCTGAACCTCCAAGTCGGGAGCAGCGAGTCGATCATCGCCGCTTGGGTCAAGTTCCCCGAGCTTACGGTTCAACCGCGGTCACAACGCTACACACGGCTTGGGAACAACACCTATCGCTACGAAAGCAATACCGGATTCTCGGCTGAAATCGTGGTTGATGATCTTGGTTTGGTGACTGCCTACCCCGGTGGGTGGGAGCGCATCGGATCGCTGTAGAAATCCAATCGTCGGCTCCGTGAATCGAGAGGCCGGCATCGAAAAAAGCAAGCGACTGGAGAAATCATAAAGTACCTGAAGAGAGTCGAAGAAACGATCTGTGCGTGGCCGCATGTATCGGTTCACCCACACTGCTTCGGGGGCCGGGAATTCTTGGTCGGCAGCGCAGAAGTCACACAAATGGACTGGTTGACATACCTTTCCCGCGAACTGTTCACGATGCGCCCTTGTCAGAGGGTCTGGCCGAACAGCACCGGTGGGTCCACAATTCTGGCTGGGTTCATTTCCAATCCGTCAAAACCCGTTTTGCGTGAGCCACTCACGACGTAAGGCTTTTGGTGTTCAGCCACTGGTGCGCAGCGCTTATCAGTGACGGCAGTCACCCGGACTGATGGACCGCAACCCCAGACGATCTCTGCGCGTTAGAAAGGACTCCGAGAAACGCCCGACTCTTCCACAGAAATGAAACGCCGGGAACTACCCTTTGAACCTCGTCGAACGAAAGGGTTTCAGCACATAGGTCCTCGTATATAATCCGTGGCGCTTTACCTTCCAGGAGGCACACGATATGCGCATGTTGCTCAGAGTATCGATTCCTGTGGAAACAGGAAATGCTGCTGCTAAAGCAGGAACGTTAGGTCCAACAGTCGAGCAAATTGTGGCCGATCTCAAGCCGGAAGCGGCGTATTACTTTGCCGACGACGAAGGCCAAAGGTCGTGCTCCATTGTCTTTGACATGAAGGACACATCGCAGATTCCGGCTATCGCTGAGCCGTGGTTCCTAGCATTCAACGCTCAGATTTCTCTTCGGCCGGTCATGAACCCGCAAGATCTTGCCACCGCCGTGCCATCGATTTCGAAGGCAGCTCAAAAGTACGGGAAATAGGCTACAGCGAGGGAACATTGTGGGCGAGGCAAGTCCGCCAGTGAATCGCCCCGGCAGACGCCCGGTGAGCTTCGCTGCCTACGGCAAGCACGGGTACCATCGAAGAATTCTCAGACGCGCCCAACTGGGGCGCACAGAAGCGTAGTCGAACCAACATGTCGAAGAAACGCGCTGCTTCTCCTCAGGTTCCTCCCGACCTTCTCTTTGTTGAAGAGCTTGCGGGCGAAACCCCGCCCTCTTTCACTGCGATGCAGCGGCTCTATGCATTGGCCTCCGATTTATTCGGCCTTCATCCCTGGCAGATTCTCGACGAGAGCCAGTTGATCCTGGTCCGCGACAGCGCGAGCGACGAACTCTGCTACTGCTCGGTGATGGGCGCGCTCGGCGAAGTGTACTCCATGCACGCGTATATCGGAGCGGAAGGGCTTCGCACCTTTCGTAAGCTCGAAGCTGAAGCAATGGCTGATCCTGGCGAGTTCTTCGCCATCAACCGCAGCGTGTACGTGGAGTTTGTGCCGAGGGCAGAGTTGGAACCGCAGGACCGCAAACTACTGGCTGCGCTCCGCCATCCGCAGGGGCGTGGGCTTGCGTCGCCTATCTTCCGCGCAATACGCCCTGGCTTTCACCCTTGGTTTGTCACTGCGGACGAGGCGCGCATGCTGGCCGAGTGCATTCGCGCGGTGCTCGTGGTTTGCACAGCCGTCGCGAGCCAGAAGAAAGCAAAGTTCTGGAATAAGGCCGAGACCTATCCTTTGGTCACGTGGGTGGAAGACAGTGAGCCGCGGTACCAGATCAATCTTGTCAAGTCGACGCTTCTTCCCGATCCGCCCAGCTCACCGGTCTATCTGGATGAAGAGACCCTACGCCGCGCCAAGGACTATCCCGTTCGCGGAAAAATGGAGCTCGACTATATCTTCAGCGGCCTCCCCATTGGCAAAAAGAAGGAGCGCAAGTCGTGTGCATCGATCTCGGTCGCCGTCGATGCGGACACCGGGATGGTGTACGCGTCGGAGGTCACCGATTCGAGCGTCCCCTGCGAAAATGCGCTGTCTAGAGTATTTCTCAAAGCGATTCAATCCAGCCACGCACTGCCCACCGAAGTCCGCGTCCGCAGCCACAAGCTGAAAGACAGTCTTGACCAACTCATGAGGTCTCTTGGTGTGGACCTGCACGTCGCCAGTCGGCTTCCAGCTGCGGACCAAGCCCGAGTGCATTTGCTTGGATTCTTCCGTGAGGCGTCATAAACGGAAGATAAATTTGCGACCTCAGTCGGAAACCTTTTTGAAAGTTGGACAGAGTCACTCGGCTGGAGTCGGAATACGAGCTGTTCACCGGAGCGACGAATGCAATCGTCAAGACTTAGGAGTTCCACATTCGGGACCGCAGAACCACGGCCAATGCAGATGTCAAATGAATTGCGTCAACGGTACGCACAGGTTCTGCGGGAAACGCACGCCTTGCTCGGTCAACGGACTCGTCCGAAATCTCGCGTACTGTTCGTACTCAGCGTCAAGTCCAGGCTTCTCGCCTGAGCAGCAACAAATAGATCGTTGGCGCCGATCATCGTACCACGCGTCTTTAGCTCTGCTCGAATCTTGGCATAATGAGCCGACGCTTCATCCGGGAAATCCAGAACCTCTAGATAGCGCAGAAATCTGTCCAAGGCAGCGTCCTGCTGCCGTCTGGGACACAGTTCGACGCCAAACCGCAGTTCCGACTTCGTGATCACGGAAATGCAGATATCGCTGACAGGGACTTTGTGCAGTCGTTTCAGGACAGCCTGGTTTGAACGCTTCAAATGATGTAGGACCAGGTGTCGGTGTCCAGCATGTAGCGCAGCATTACGGCTTGCGCTCCTGTACCGGCAGGTCTTCGACGCCTTCCATGAAGCTCTCCGAGGCGAGGCGCATCGGCGAGATAGGACAACCAGTCAGTCGGGCGGGGCGAGAGGACGACGTCGCTGCCCTCTTTCCTAATGAAGACTTCCTGAGTCTTGAATTGAAAGTCTTTGGGCAACCGCACCGCCTGGCTGCGGTTATTCATGAAGATTGTCGCTTTGCGTTGCACTGGCATACCCTCAAGTACATGCCAGGTACTGGAGACCCTGGCGCCCACCCTTCGAAAAACCGCGAAGAGCCTGCGCCCATTTTATGTCTTTCCGCCTCTACAGCTCGATTTACCGAATTTCAGCAAGCTCGGTACGCAATTTGTGGGTGGCTCGGAACAGGGTGTTCTTGATCGTCTCCTCCGTCGTATTCAGAATGCCGGCCACAGTTCGAAGTTTCAGGCCGTGGTAGTGTTTCAACTCGAAAACCACGCGCTCGCGGGGCGAGAGTTTTGCCAGCGCCCGCAGAATGCATTGCCGCAATTCGCGGCCGACCAGGCTGTGCTCGGGGTTGGCGCCCGGGCGTTGGTCGGGCACGTAGTTCAGCACTTCTTCCTGCCTGCCGTCTCGAGAAACCGCGGCGAACACGTTCCGTCGGCGGAGATTCTTGCTGCGCAAGTGATCCAGGCAAAGATTGGTCACGATGCGGTAAATCCAGGTGTAAAACGAACACTCGAAGCGAAAGCGTGGCAGGTTTATGTAGGCACGGAGAAACGCGTCCTGGTAGATATCCTGGCCGTCCTCCTGCGAGCCAGTGAGATGGACGGCGAGACGCAGGACGGCACGATCGTATTGCCGTACGAGCTGCTCGAAGGCGGCAGCATTGCCCAGTTGCGCCTGGCGGATGAGCGAGCTGTCGTCGCCACCGACCGGGCCGCCCGCACTGGCTCGTGGCCCGGCTGCCACAAATCCAGCAGACTGAATATGGGCGATACGAGTTTTGCCAGTGTCAGACACAACCATTTTTCATCCCGGTCAGTTCTTCGATCACGAGTTGGGTATCACCCATCCGCCCGGCGAACCACGATCAATGCCATGTCGTCCTCACGTAGCAGGTTACCGGCGTAGTCCTCCACGGTTCCGAGCAGCGAAAAAAGCACGCTGCTTGCGGTAGAGGTGCGCGAACCCTGTGCACTCGCCAGTAACTGTTCTGCCCCGAACTCGACGCCATTTTCGTTGCGGCACTCCACGATACCGTCGGAATAGGCCAGCAAGGTATCGCCTGGCCGTAATGTCGTGTGCCCGTCAACGAAGGAAGCTCCAGCCAGCGCCCCCAGCAGCGGCCCACCTTCTTGCAGGTTCTCGGCGGGGCCATGGCTGGCGAAAAGCAGAGCCGGTGGATGTCCCGCATTGCAGTAGGTAATCTCTCCCGTGCTCAGCGCGACTCGAGCCAGGACCAGACTGGTCAGAGGGGCTGCCAAACCGGTTTGCAGCAGATCATGATTCATGGCAGCCAACGCCTCGGCTGGGCTTCCCAAGGCCGCCATGTGCAGTCGAACCATGCCCACTACGTATGTGAACCACATGCCGGCGGACAGTCCCTTCCCGCAGATATCGCCGATTGCAAAAACCACATTGCCATCTGACTCAAATACACAGAGGAAATCCCCAGAGAGGTGGCCCACGGGAAAAATCTCGCCTGCGATTTCGAAGGGCGGGCGGCGAATGAGGCGCGGGCCGCAAAGCTTTCTCTGCACCTGCACGGCTTCATACATGGTGCGCCGCAAGTCATCGAGGTCGCCGCGCAAGACCGTAAGTTGGTCTTCTAGGTCCCGTTTACTGCGGCCAACCTCTCGAAAAACCGAAAGCTCTCGCGTTTTGAGCGAAACCTCTTTCCGACGTGCCCATCTTCCTAACCGGTGTCGGCCCCGAATTCGTAAAGCCTTTTCCAAGTTTCTTCTCCTTCGCATGCCGATCAGCCGACAAATTTGTAACCCGTGCCATGTACAGTCAGGATGAAGCGAGGCTCTTCCGGCTTAGGCTCGATCTTCTGGCGCAAACGGACAATGTGCGCATCCACGGTGCGGGTACTGGGAAAGCGATCATAGCCCCAGACCTCTTCCAACAGCCGATCGCGGGTCAAGGCTTCCCCCCGATGGTGGAGGAAGTACTTCAGCAATTCGAATTCCTTCGAGGAGAAGTCCAAGGCCTTGCCGCCGCGCGAGACTTGGCAGCTACGGAGATTCACCTCTATGTCACCAAAAACGTGGCGGTCTTGCTCTTGGGGAAGGTTCTGCGAGCGGCGCAAAACCGCTTTCACCCGAGCCAGCAGTTCGCGAATAGAAAATGGCTTGGTAATGTAGTCGTCGGCTCCCAGCTCGAGACCCACCACTTTATCCACTTCTTGACCGCGTGCGGTAAGCATGATGACCGGGAGAGCGGGCCGCTTAGCCCTGAGCTGCTTGCAGACGTCCAGCCCACTCATGCGGGGCATCATCACGTCGAGAATCACGAGGTCGGGAGCTTCGTTGAGGGCGCGCTCGAGGCCAGCCATGCCGTCCGGCGCGGTAATGACCTCGTACCCCTCATACTCGAAGTTGTCGCGCAACCCGGCAACCATGTTGGGCTCGTCTTCGACAATCAGAATTCTGGCCATCTCGTGATCTCCGCGGTTTCTCTTTGTCTTGGCCGGTAATTTGACCGCTGATCTGATGGGTACCATAGCCAGTTTCTCCCGCGGCGGCCTTTATGCCGAGGCCAGCTTGCGTCCGTTCGCTCCCGGCATTACCGGCAGAGAGATCGTAAACTTGCTGCCCTGGCCAGGCGTGCTGTCTACTCTGACCTCGCCGCCATGCGCCTGCACGATGTGACGCACCAGGGAGAGGCCCAGGCCGCTGCCTTTCGTGTTGTGCACCAAGGGTTCGCCCACGCGATAGAATTTCTCGAAAATCTTAGGTTGTTCGTGGCTCGGTATGCCGATGCCGTGGTCAATCACTTCCAGCTTTACCGATCCGTTGTCGCGATACAGGTTGACCCCGATATATTTTCTATCCTGCGAATACTTGAGAGCGTTGTTGACGAGGTTCAACAACGAGCGAGCCATGGCCTCGCGGTCCACGCGCAACGGCGGAACGTCATCGATCTTCTCTTCATAGGTGAAGCCGTGCTGCTCAATCTGGTAGCGATAGGAATCCAGCGTGTTGTGCACCAGTTCACGCATGTCGGTCTCGCGGAATTCGTATTCCTTCCTGCCGGCCTCGATTCGCGAAAAATCCAGAATGTTGTTGATGAGCGCAGTCAGACGCTCACTCTCTTTGCGAATGATGCAGTAGTACTCCTGGTATTTTGACGGGCTGGTGAGCCGTCCCATCTCCAAGGTCTCGGCATATAACCGTATCAGTGAGAGCGGGGTTCTTAGCTCGTGCGAGACGTTGGAGACGAAGTCGGACTTCAGCCGGGCTAATGCCATTTCCTTGCTCACGTTGCGATAGGTCATGACAATGCCGGCGGCCAGCACCAAAGACAAGGCCCCGAGAATGAGGAAACTGGTTCGCACAAAGCGATGTCCGAGGGCTTCCAGGGTCGTTCCACGCAGTTTGATGGCCAGCGTAAGACCCGGGAATAGGCTTTCCAGGTTGCGTTCCACCTCAGGCTCACCGCCATCCCAGCCGGAAACCGCCAAGGGAGTCGATTCACCCTTGGGGTGCAGCATGATCGCACATTGGTTCTTTTCCCCCTGTCCCTCACCAAGGCTGTGGCTCATTACTGTGTCCAGCATCTCCGGGAAAAACTGATCGCGCAGATACTCGGCGTCGAACGCGATTCCCCCCAGCGACTTTTGGCCAGTGGTTCCGTCCGTTTTGACGAACAAGACTATGGACTGATACAGATGTTTCTCACCTCGTGGTACCCAATTGCTAAAGGCGTAGTACGGAGTTCCCTTCTTCTCCATTTTCGTGATCTTCTGCGCCAGTTCCTTGAACTCCAACTTTAGCCAACCATCGCCGATTTGGGACAGATCATCCGCCTCCGCGCGGAACGATGGATCATGCGCCAGGCGGTGAGGCTGGGAACGAAAGACCATACCTTGATCCGGGTCATAAGCGAAAACATGGGCGATGTACGGGTGTGCGGCAAGAATTCTGTCGAGCGTCTCCACGTGGGTCGGGCCCGAAACTGGAAACTCAGCTCGAACATCATCCAACTGTTCGTATGCTTTGTGGTTGATTTCCTTCTCGGAAATCGCCAGCATCTGGCTAAAGTCGCGCTGGAAGGCAGCCTCCACCGCCCGGTCGCGCTGGATCTGACTCAGATGCCAGGCGCTCAGAACGACCAGGGCGGCGGCGGGCAATACGACGGCGAGTTCTAGAGTCAAAATCAGTCGGGTTCGTTCGTTCCTAAGCCATTTTGGCTTCATGGTGGACTCCTGACCCGGCCTTTGCCCGGACCAGCCCGGAAAACCAACATAGTCGAAGCCGACCAGACATTTGTTGATTAGAGGTAAAAATAAGTAAAAAATTGTGAACTGCTGGGCAGGGCGTATCACGCAGTTTCTGACCTTTGCGACAGAGCCACTTGCGCGCCGCCGATTTGGAGGGTTTATGGAACGGGCGCTCAGTGCTTTCCCGGACTACGCCTCGGCTC
Source organism: Terriglobales bacterium (assembly GCA_035623795.1). Taxonomy (GTDB): domain Bacteria; phylum Acidobacteriota; class Terriglobia; order Terriglobales; family Acidobacteriaceae; genus DASPST01. Next base: position 26,292 of record DASPST010000004.1, on the reverse strand, counting down.
GCTTGTGGACGTTCAGGTGGGGATTGGGGGGAGGCAGCGTCTTGCTTTGCCCTTAATTTCAGCCGACGAGGCCGCTCGAAGAGGATCAGCCCATTAGAGTCCACACTTCCCTGGATCTTGAGTTCGACCGTTTCGCCGCGAAGTTGTTTGGTGATCTGCTTCCCCTTTTTACTTCACACTGGCGCTGTGCCGCTTGGCCTGGTTCACTGCCGACCGGTCGTGAATTCCCGATTCATCAACTACCACGGTTGCGCGGCGAAGAAGGTCATCCGGAACCGACCAGGGCTGCTTAAGACCCATGGTCACGGTCGTATTCACAACAAACTGGATGGGGACTACGTTTGTGATGGGTATTTGGGCCGGATCAGCTCCACGCAAAATTCGCGAGGCCAATTCTCCCGTTTGCCTGCCAATCTGGTAAAAGTCAGCGCCGTAATCGAACAGCGTCCCGCGGTCAGGTTTGCCGGGCGTGATGCTGAACACCGGAATGCTCGCTTTCCGCCCGACTGAGAGGACAGAGTCGACGGCGACACTGACCGTCACATCGCCTCCGATCCATAAAGCCTCGGCACCCCGGGCGACCAGCGAATCCTCAGCCTCAACCACCCCATTTGAATTCTCGACATTGGCTTCGAGTAGCTCGATTCCCAGTTGCTTGCAGGTTTCGCGGGCCTTTTCGACGAATGCTCGCGAGTTTGCTTCAGCGGGGTTCCACGCCACGCCCACCTTCTTCAAGCTCGGAAACATTTCTCTCGCGATGCGGAATGCATCTTGCACGGGCAGAAAACTGCCGATGCCCACCAAGTTTCGCGGATGGTTCAGGGGATTGCTGCGACTGATTCCCACTCCCGCCACCGCCGGGTCGGCAACCAAGCCGAAAACATGCACAGTCTTAGCGCCACGATTGGCATTTGCGACCGCCTGTAGCGATAGGGTGCTCATCGTGAGCAGCAGGTCATAACGAGCGTTGACCATTTCCTTGGCGATGGAATTCCCGACAGCAATATCGCCCTGCGCGTTGAACTTGTGGATGATGACCGTCTTGCCTTCAACGAACCCATTGTCGGCTAATCCGTCGATGGCACCGCGAGTGCCTTCATCGAGCAGCAACGTCGAAGCATGCTGCAAGAGTCCGATGTGCAGCATACTTCGGGCCCCCGCGGTCCGGCGCTCGAGATCGGACAACAGCAGCACCGTAGACGCCACAACGATCAGGACAAATCCCAAGGAGAGGCGTTTGAGCACGAAACGCATGTGCGCTAAATCTGGGCGTTGAGTTTACCACTGTAGGGCGGGCGCCGCGCCGACAAGTACTCCTCATGTTGCGATCATGATTCTTGCCACTCTTTCCCGTCGTTCGCGTTCCAGAGGAGACATCATGTCTGGCGATTTTGCGGTCGAACGATTTGGCCGCCAGCTCTTTTAGTTACAGTAACCGGCGGATAAGATCGGCAAGACTCCAGACCAGTTGGCCTCGGCCCTGGTGCAGGAAGATGCCGATTTGCGCAATCAAGGAATAGGCAATCCCGATCTGGGCAAGGGCGAATCCGGCAAGGGTGAACTGGCTGACACTGAAAACTCCCAATCCAAACTGAGAGATGGTCACCACACCGCAGGCGAACTGCCCAATCGCGATAAATCCCTTCGCTGGCACTGGCCTGCGGTTGGAACGGTATTTGAAAGAGACATGCAGGAGGGGCAAGCCGAGAACCATGGCCTCGGACTTGTATTCGAATCCCCATCCATCCCACTTCTCCTTGGCCGGGTACGGGGCACCGCAGCCGGGGCAAAAGGCGGCTTGCTCCGAAATGTTGTGGCCGCATTCTCGGCAGGGTTTCATGTGCTTCGACCTCAGATGCTGGCAAGCTGAGTTGCAAGATTCACCAGTTCGTCCGTGTGCGACTCCAGGACAAATCCTGCGAGCGTTCGAGTCCTCGAACCCGCAGACAGCAGGCAACCGAGGCGGTCGCGCCCGAACTAAGGTGCGGCAAAATCTATCTTGGCCGGGGGGAAGAAATTAGAGCTGAGCGCAAAATCTCCCTGGCCTCTTCCTCCATAGAACGTCCGTGGTGGGCGGCACGCACCCGCAACCGGGTTTTTGTTTTCTCGTCAAGTTGTCGAATGGTTAACGTCGCCATGCTATCAACGCTATCACTGCTGGCTATGAATGCAAAGTGGTTAGCCTGCAGGCTAGCCGCCCTCGCTGTACTATTCCAGTTGCTCGCCTCCGGCTGGCGCGGCAATGCCCAAGAAGACCAAAATCGCGCGGTTCAGCCGCACCATATCCTCGTCAGTGAGGCGGCCGACACGCGCGCCGATCTTCGTCTTTGGAACGGTCGCGATCCTATCCACCATCAATCGGCAGACGGCGCGCAGATCGTCACTTTGGCTAGGCTCGATGTGCAGTCGAAACAGAGGAGCGTGAGTCGGGTCCTTGCCGTTCGTAGGTGCCCTTGTAGACCGGATACACGAGCGCGCGACCGCTCCGCGGCAGGACGTCGAAGTAGGACGAGAATGGCAGGTCGCCGGCGCTGCGGTTGAGATCGGGCGCGTACGAACCGGGAAACCAGATCACCACTTGATTAGGGCGGTGGCGCGTTCTTCGGGATGAGGATACCTCTCGTCCGCTACCGCATAAAGCGCCTCCCCGCGTGCTATGGTACCGGGGCTTCAGAGAGGCCATCCTCAGCCTGGAAGAGCATCCGAACCGGTGCCCGGTGACCCCCGAGAATGCCAATCTCAGGCATCCGTTCTACGGCTACAAGCCTTACTTCTATCGGGTGCTATACCGGGTCAAAAGGCGCAAGCCAGTGGACGTGCTTCACATTCGGCATGGTGCCCCGGCTTTTCTGTCCGTCGCAACGGGCAATTTGGTTGCGGCATGGCTAAAATTGGATGAGGGCTACCCCGGGCCGATGCGAATTGTCGGAAACAATCGCAAATGGAGAACCCACGCTCCGATTCTAGGGTTTCGCAAGTGGAGCAACGATCCAAAATGATGGCGATCCACTGCGCCCGACGACCGGATCCGAGCGAGCTGAGCGTGGGGGTCGCCCCGGTTTTTGCGGTCAAGGAAGGGGATTTCAGATGAAATTTGGAAAATCTTTCCGGATTCGTCCCGTACGCATGGCGGTGAGGTGCCTAGCGATGATTTTTGTCGTACAGGCGCTTTGTGCGCAAGAGACGGAGCAACAAGAAACAAAGCAAAATGTTACGGTCGACGACGTGGAACGCACGTTCCTGGTCCGGTTGCCAAAAGGCTATGACCCGCAGCGGCACTATCCGGTTGTGATTCTGCTGCATGGCATGAATCAGGATGCCGACAACATGGAGGTGCTCACGCGCTTTGACGAACTTGCTGACAGGGAAGGCATCGTTGCGGTTTATCCCTTTGCCCTGAATGGGAGGTGGAATGTGGGCACTCAACCAGAGGAGCGAGTGATGACTACGGCGCCCGGTACACATCGGCGGTCCGGTGGTGGGTATCCAGGCGGTGGAGGATATCCGGGAGGCGGTTATCCGGGAGGAGGTGGAAGATATCCGGGAGGCGGCTATCCGGGAGGGGCCGGAGGCCATCCAAGTGGCGGAGGACAGCAGCGACAGCCCAGCGAGGAGAAAAGGCCAACAGATGATATTCCCTTCTTCAACCAGATGCTGGATCAACTCGGGTCGAAGTTTTCTGTGGATGCGTCGCGAATCTATGTGACCGGCTTATCCGAAGGTGGCTTCATGAGCCTGCGCCTGGGGTGCGCCTTAGGCGACCGAATTGCGGCAGTCGCCGCAGTGGGAGCGGCCATGCCGAAGACGATGGTTTGTCTGCCTTCGCGTCCGGTGCCGATGGTGATGATCAATGGTACCTCGGACCCGGTGGTGCCTTATGGCGGCGGCACTGAGCACAACCTGAGCCTGGCGACGCTGTCCGCGGAAAATAGCGCCAAGGCGTGGGCTAAGATTGATCATTGTGCGGACAAGCCCGAGCACAGCAAATTGCCGGCGCACGCAAAGGGCGGCATGGAGACGAAAGTCGACACTTACACCGGCTGCCAGCAGGACGCACAGGTCGTGCTCTATAGCGTGAAGGGGGCAGGAAACACGTGGCCTGGCGGAGCACAATTTCAAGCCGAAAACACAGTTGGGAAGACGAGCCAGGATATCAACGCGAACGAGGTGGTTTGGAGTTTCCTAGTGGCACGACGCTTGCCGCCGCAGAGCGACGAACAGAAGAAGTAGAGATGCCAGATTACCGCGCATCGGAAGCGGCGTTCGGCCCTATTTCACCGGCGCGAGTAGGGTATCCAAATAATCGGGAGTCGACTCGACTCGCTCGAGGTGCGGGTAGCGGAGCCCGCGGTGGTAATCCACAATCAGAGTAATAAACTCCTTGTCCCGCTTTAGCAGCAGCTTGATCGACGCGGTACTGTGCTCGGCGGCAACGATGGCGTCGCCCAGGTTGGCAACGCTGAAAGCCTGATCATTCACGCCCTGCAGTTGCATGCCGGGAGTCATACCCAATTTGAATACCAGCCCATCCCACCGCACGTCGGTGATACTGCCGGGCTGATCGCCGTCGCCGGTATCCTCGCTGCCGCCCCCCTTCACCGAAAACCCAAGTGAGGTAGCGAAGCTAGTCGCACGCGATTTGTCCATGTGCTTCATCCACTCCGGTTCAGTGTCGTTGTAGACGAGGCGATACCCGCCCTGGATAATGCCATTTTCAGGAACCTGCCGTTCAACTTCGTACACCCGGGTGCGGAAGAATTCCGTCCAATTGTACGGCTGCACCGTGTTTAATGCCTTGACAAGGTCTTCAAAGGTATAAGGGACAGTAACGTAGCTTCCGTTGTCGATTCCAAAAAACAGTTTGGCGAACTCATCGAGGGATTTCTGTCCGTTGCTGAGCTCGCGGATTTTGGTATCGGCCTCAAGCCAGATGAGATCTGATTCCGGATAGTAGTCATATGAACGCTGCCAACTGGGCCAATTCTCCGGTGTGGCGGCATGAGACGAGATGATGGGCTGGTTGGTCGTGTCTTCCAAAGAACGCCACATGCGGCCCGGGCTGGTTTCGAAATTCGCAGCGATCTGCGCGATCACATCGCGTGCTTGCTCGGGAGTTCGCATTTCGGAACGCGCCGTCAGGACATTGCCGTAATAATCCGTCAAGCCTTCATAGACCCACAGCAAATCGTTCTGCATCGGCACATTGAAGTTCGGCGTCCAGAGGTCCGCCGGGCGGCGAAATTTGCCGTTCCAAGAATGCACGTATTCGTGTGGCAGAAGAGCGCGACCAGAAACGCCCGCAGCCCAATCGGTAAAGTAGTTGGCGAGGGTGCCGTCCTCACTTGACTGGTGGTGCTCCAGGCCCTTGCCGCCAACTGCGTCGCTAAGCGAAAACAGGAAATCATAGTGATCGTAGTGACGAGAGTTGAAAAGCTTTTGCGCCTGGATCACCAGATTTTTGTGGTACTGCAGTTCTTCCGGCGTGATCTCCAGTTGCTCAGGCTTATCTGCGAAAACATCGAGGTAGACCGGATTGTCTAGCCCCGTTGAAATGTCCACGCGCTTAAAGTTGATCCCTGCATACACCGGCGCGTCGATCAGTGTATTCAGCGGAACGTCCTTAAACTGAACCACGTCCCCGTTCTGCGATTTGACATCCAGCGAAGTCGCGAATTTCCAGCCATCGGGCAACTTCAGTTCGGGAGAAAATTGAATCCGCCGCGCAAAATATCCCGCGGGATAGAGAAGCACGCTATTCCAGGTGAGGTCGGCGATTTTGGTCGAAATGCGTCCCTGCTGTGGCTTGACCGGAGCCAGGTATTGGAAATTAAGATCCAGCGTGCTTGCTTCCTTAGGCACGTTGACGTGAAACGCCCATACGTTCACGCGGTCGCGCACCCACGGAACGCGTTTGCCATTCGCCATGATGACAAGCCCCGCCAGGTTGGCGACCGGATTCGACGGCGAGTGCGTTCCGGGGAGCCACAGCGGGTACAGCAGCGTAATCTCGCCCGGCTTAACAGGAATCCTTTCGCGCATATTCAGCACGCGATCGTTAACGTTCGTCAGGTCGACGCTGAGTGAAATTGTGCCGACGTAAGGCTGATCGGCCGGCGCCGGGACCAGCGGAGGCAGCGGTACGGGTTGCGGACCCGTTGAATTCTGCGCGCAGATAGCGCTGGTCTGAACGATGCAAAAGGCTGCCAGAGCCGCGGCAAAGAAGTGATTACAGAAGAACCAACGAGGCATGTAGATTCTCCTGAACTCCGAACACTGTATACCACAACGGGCGAGCAGCAGGATTTCTTCTCTATCGGGCGTAAACGCACGCAGTCCCATGATGCCGCCAGGTACGGCGGGCTAAACGCGGCGGGGATGCAACAAACGGGAGGCGAAGACCAAGCTTGCCCACTTTTCAGAGTCCTCGATGGCAATCAATCGCAACCATTGGTGCCGCACCGTGAGCGAGTTCGGCAAGGCATTTGCCATACTCTCGAAAAAAGCAATCTATTTTAGGCCTTCCACCAAGTACAGGTCTCCGAGGGTTCGATGGAAACCGTAGAGGTATGTCTTTCCATCTGGTGTCATCAGGATAGGTCCGATGGTAGAGACACCGGTGGGATCGAGCGGAGCAATCTGCTTCCAGACGGTTTTCTTTCCTGTAGCCAGCTCGACGCGATAAACCCTGGCAGGTACTTCCCCACTGCGGTAAAGGTAAACGGAGCGACCGTCTCGACTCCAACTGATGGGAATATCTCCGGATTCCATACCATTGACAGGCCGAGGGTCGCCGCCTGATGAAGGAAACAGATAGCCTTTTTGGTCGGGGCCAATCGCCACGACAGATTGGCCGTCGGGCGATACGGCAAAGCCTACCGCATCCACTCCTTCAGGAGAAATCGGCTTCGGTTTGCCTCCGGAAACGTCTTGCACGTAGAGGCGCACACCGTGCTCCGGTTCGTTGCCTGAAAAAACCAGGTGCTTGCCGTCCGAGAACCAGCGGGCCCACTGATGGTTGATCGCATCGTTGGTCAGCGACTGAGCTTCACCTGCCCCGGTGGGCAAGAGCCGAAGCTGTTCGGGCGAGCGGGGAGTTTGCACAATCGCCCATTTCTGATCGGGAGAGAGCGCGCAGGCGGCGCCTTCGCCGAGCCGGATGGCTGGGGAGCCATCGGTATTTCGAATGTAAACCGCGTAGGTCAGGTCACGTGTATCTCCATACTGCACCCCGCCGCCGATCCCCTCCTCATCAAAGAGAAGGATTTTACCGTCGTCGGAGAGGTCGGCGGGATAAGAGTAGTCGAGCCAGGAAAGATCTCGCTCTCTTGTTGCCCCTTCATATTCGGCCATGACCTCGCGGCGCCGGTCGGAGCGAGCAAGAAGCACACGCCCGTCCTGCCAGATATCGAACAAGATTAGAGAACCGGGTACGCGGTCAACCAAGCGCTGCTTTCCCGAGATAGTGACAGCGGTGATGTAGTGGAAGAGTCCCAATTCGCTGGCCGTGAACCAGACCTCCTTGCCGTCGGGCGTCCAAGCCAGACCCTGAGTGCCGTACCACTCGCGGGTCAGCTCAGTCTTGTGTCCCGAAGTATCGACCAGAGCAATCGAGCCGCCGTCGTCTCCTTGGTTCGGGTGGTCCATGAACGCTACGTAGTCACCTTTGGGGGAAACCCGCGGATAACTGATCCAGCCACCGCCAGTCTCATAGAGTACTTTGCCGATGGGATACTCGAGCCGGTCGCGGCCCGCCACATTGCGCACTACAGCGAGGTTATTTCCATCAGGAGACCAATCGGCCCATTCCACATCCTCAAGAACTGGTCGCGGGGCGCCGCCCGCCAGCGGCGCTCGAGCCAGGGTACCAACGTTGATCCATGTGCCGACGGGGTGGCTGCCAAGGGATAGCGCCATCTCACCCTTCGATGAGATGGCCAGAAGCTCGGTGCGGCCCAATCCCAAAGAACGCGACTCGACCATGCCTTGACGCGCCGAAAAAGTCTCCACTGGATTTCCTTGCCACGCGGCGCTGTATAAGATGGTTTGCCCATCCGGCGCGAATCGGGCGGAACGAATTTCGCCGCGCCGGAATGTGATCTCGTGATACAACGGCGCGGTGGGTGCCGAAGATTGCCAGAGATGCTTGCCAGCAGCGTACCCGATTGCCAGAGCGAGAAGAAAACCACAGCCTACCAAAATAGACGAAAAGCGCCGAGGTTTCCGCAGGTTGTCTGGCGCCAAAGGTACTTCTTTCAGGTCGGCGGCGGCCACTGAAGCAACACGCCAAGAATCGGTGTCGCGCTTCAGGCGCTTGAGGTCGGCACGTAACTCTGCCGCGCTCTGACAGCGCAAATCGCGATCTTTTTCCAGCGCCTTATTCAGGGTAATTTCGATGGGCGCCGGCAGCCCCGGATTTAGCTGCATCGGTCGTGCCGGGATTTTATTCAGGATTGCTTCAAACACAACGGCCGAGGTGGCTCCCGAAAACGGCTGCTTGCCGGTGGCCATTTCGTAGAGCACCACACCGAAGGAAAATAAATCGCTTCGCTGGTCCAGGGGTTCGCCGCGCGCCTGCTCGGGCGACATATAGCCGATGGTTCCCATCGCGGTTCCCGGAGTTGTGAGTTGATCGGCACTGAGGGCCGTCGCTGCCCCTAGCGTTGGGGCTGACCCATCAACAACCTGGTGCACTTGCGAGTTGAGTTTTGCTAAACCGAAATCCAGGATCTTTGCTTGACCTCGCCGCGTCACGAAGATATTCGCAGGCTTGATGTCGCGGTGCACGATTCCGCTGGAGTGCGCCGCCTCGAGAGCATCAGAGATCTGGATGCCCAGTTCGAGCAACTGTGCAGTCTTCAGGGGGCGGCCCTCGATCATGTGCTTCAGGGTCGAGCCTTCGAGATACTCCATGGCGATGAAGGCTTGCCCGTTCTCCTGCCCGATGTCGTAGATAGTGCAGATATTCGGGTGATTCAGGGCGGAGGCCGCTTGTGCTTCACGTTGAAACCGGCTGAGCATTTGAGGATCTTTGGCAACATCATCGGGCAGAAACTTGAGCGCGACAAAACGGCGCAGTCGAGTGTCCTCGGCTTTGTAAACCACGCCCATGCCGCCGCCACCAAGCTTCTCCAAGATGCGGTAATGCGAAATGATTCGGTCAGCCATTCGAAGATTCCCGGCTTTCGGGTCGCTCCATCTTAAGGATGCCGCATTCCCTAGTCAACGAACGCAGGCCGTGGGTATGGATCACAACTCTTCCCGGCCGGCCAGCTGGGCATTCGATAACAGGGGGTGGTATGAGTACGCTCGGCGGTCAAACACAACTTGCCGCTCGATCCGCAACGACGGTCAACGTCGATGTCGTAAGAAGTACACTCGGTCGGTCCAATCCCATTTTTCGGTCTCTCTGGATAGCCAAGTCAGCGCACGGATAAGACCGCCAATGTTCGCCGGGGAAATGGTCTTCTCATCGATGAAGATGACACCACCGTGTCGCCGACCTCCTTCTGCCCAGGTCTTGAGCAGTGGCGGAATCGTCCTTCGATCATACGTGACCAGAGTCAACCCTTGGTGACAAGCTTCCACTAGGCAAGCAGCATCATCCTTACCAAGAAAGCCTCCGTCCTCCCACTCTGCCATCCAACGAACGACCAGCGCCCGATTGCGGCGTCGCAAGCCTCCCGCTACGGTCGTAGAGATGTGCTCGTCCAGGAGCAGCTTAAGCACGTCAGCCCCGCCGGGTTCTCCCGGGGCCAGAGTCGACCGTCTGAGGCAGCATGCGCTTCAGGGTTCCGAAATCTACGGATTGGTTCTCCGCCGTCGCCTCGGCAATCTCCTCAGGAAAGGCTTCGGCATAATGGACCGCCGCTCGCACCTTGGCTTCTGGCCAGCGCAGATGTTTGGCGACGGCCTGGACGTTTCCCTTGTAGCTGCGGAGCAGGAACATCACCTCCCACACCGCCAGCGTGCTTCCCTGAATATAGGCTTGCCGACCTGCCGGGGAATCGCGAAAGTCCAAGAAGGCAAATTCTGACCGGCGGAGCCCTTCTTCCACCAAGCGTGCACTCGCATCGCTCGGCGTCCATCCATGCCGCTTCGCGATGCGCTTGAGACGTGTTCCGCTTTCCACGGACAGACGCATGCTCAGGACCAGGGAACGACTTGGCTTCACAGGAGAACCCTCCTTGTAACTATTGTAATTATTGTAACACCGATGGAGCCTCGTACCGTTTCGGCATCCCGTCTGAGACCTTAACAACACTCCCAGGAGGCCTCGAGCCGCCACAAGGCAAAATCACTGACCTCACGTTGCACGATCACTGGGGCGAAGATGCCATTGCGACGGTCATTGGGAGCCCTTCTTTAGTGGGTTGCTGCCGCGGGCCAATTCACTACCAGCGTCAGTGGATGGTTTCCGACTCGCGACTGTCCCAAGGTGTTGATGAGCAACCGACCGTCGGGTGCCACGTCGTACCCCACGCTAAACAACAGCGTCTGTCCGACGGCGGTGCGGAAGAGGACCTTCGGATCGCCGGTCTGGATCGTCCCGCGCTCGGTGTTAATCGGGAACTCCAGGATATCGTCTCCGTTGACCGCGTACAGAGCCTTACCGTCGTGGCGCCAACGTGGAGTAGCAGCTCCGCTTGACGAGATCTGCGATCGCTGGCCTGCTCCGGGGAAGGGAGCAACATAGACTTCATCCCTGCCGGATTGGCGGGACGTATACGCGACCCAATGACCATCAGGTGAAAACACCGCGTCACGTTCCCAGTCCGGTGTCGCAACAAAAGGAAACGGCTTGTCGCCGTTGGCAGCGGGCATGACGTAAATGTCAGTGGCTCCGGGCTCGCCACGGTTGTAGAGGATGTACCTGCCGTCGGGAGACCAATCGGTGGGCGACTGCCACTGTTCCTCCTGATAGAGCAGGCGATCGCTTCCGCTCCCGTCCGCCGCTCGCACTGCGAGACGCGCTTTGCTGGTATTCTCTGGGATGACCATGTATGCGATGTTCTTGCCGCCTGGTGACCACACGGGTGTGGTGCCGGCAGAATCAGTGCTCAGGCGAGTGCGAAGGCCGTTGGCGGTATCGAAAATCCAAACCTCCGGGTTCGGCCCGCCATACTTTGCAAGCGCCACTTTATGCCCGTCCGGCGAAATGCGGGGATCATTGTTGCCGCGTTCTCCAACGGTCCCGAGAATCTTTCCGTTGACATCGAACCATGTCAATTGGCCCTCATCGGCGGAATTCGCCCCACTCGCGTAAGTCAACAGTCCGTTGCTGGAAACGCTGAACGCTCCTCGCCAAATACCCTGGTCATTCAGTGCTCTTTCGGCAACGCGCACGGGATCGCCTTGCAACTCCGTACGTCCAACATCGAAGCGCTGCGCCATCAAATCCGACTTTCGCAAGAACAAGATGTAGCCCGATGCGTAAAGCGCGTTGGCATCAGTGCGGACCAACAATCGGCCGGGCGATCCCGCTGCGCTCAGAGAACCGACATAGATGCCGCTGTACTCTCGTTGTCCCGCATGATTCGTGGCCAGATAAAGGAAATGATCGCCATCGGGCAAGAACTGCGGCCAGCGATGTGTGCTGTGCTTAGAGGTGTCCACCTTGGTGACGGCGACTGGTGTCCCGCCGGTGGCAGGGATCTGGTAGAGGCCATCGCGAATTCTGGGCGTGAACAGCAGTACGCCCTTGGTACTCCAGGATCCCCCACGTGGGTTCGAGGCATCGCAGAGAGGCACAGGAGCACCGCCAGCTGTGTCCATAACTCTTAGCTTTCCAGCGGAGAAGAATCCGATCCTGCGACTGTCAGGCGACCAGAAAGGAAAGGTACCGTCCTCGGTTCCTTCCAGCGCGTGCGCCTCACCGGATTCCAGAGAGCGAATCCAGATGCGATCACCAGCCCCGAAGACAAGACTCAGGCCATCTGGAGAGATGACGGGCGGAGCACCGACATCGCCGATGAGTTGGAACGGGGTGTCCTCTGGTGGCAGGATGGAGGCAACGAGACGGGTGCCTGCTGCAGGTCTCTTCCAAAGCCCGATGGCGAGCGCCATCAGAGCTAAGACCGCCGCGGCAGCCACAATTCCCAGCAACGCGCGCTCCCTCGACCCGCGCGGAATGCCGCTGGCTGAACCTGCACCCGCGCCGAGTGCGGGCCCGGAACTGGCTGCCCATTCCAGCTCGGCACGGATGTCGCCCGCGCTCTGCCAACGCTTGTCCGGATCTTTGGTGAGCGCACGTGAAATCACGTGTTCCAGCGTGGGCGAAATCTGTTGGCGGACGGTTGAGATCGACTCAGGATCTTTGTCCAGAATTGCCGAGGCCACGCTGATCTGCGACTTGCCTTCGAATGCTCGCTTGCCGGTCAACATTTCATAGAGCAGGGCGCCGAAGGCGAAGATGTCGGAACGAGCGTCAGCTTCTTTTCCCTCGATCTGCTCCGGCGCCATGTACTGGAAGGTGCCGAGAATCGTGCCCGCAACGGTAAGGGGCGTTGCCCCGCCCGTGGGTATCGCGAGCGGGCTGGTGGGACTGGAGGGCGTGAGGGCGCGATCTACGTCGACGCTCGCGGCCGCAGTCAGACCACCGGGCTTGGCCAAGCCGAAGTCCATCAGCTTGGCGCCGCTCTTGGTGAGCATGATGTTGCCCGGCTTAAGGTCGCGATGAACGATTCCACGGCGATGTGCCTTGTCGAGGGCGTCGGCGATCTCGATCCCGATCTTGATCGCCTGCTCTACCGCCAGGGGACCTTTGCCCAGCCTGTCGGCCAGGGTCTCGCCTTCGAGAAACTCCATGACCAGGTAGTCGATCCCATCCTGGTGGCCGATATCGTGCAGCACACAGATATGAGGATGCTGAAGCGATGAGATGGCTCGCGCTTCCCGCTCGAGCCGCGCCTTCAGGTCAGGATTGGATGACAGGTGCGCCGGAAGAACTTTGATGGCGACGCTGCGATCAAGTCGGGTGTCGCGCGCTCGATACACTTCGCCCATTCCACCCGCGCCCAGCGGCGCGATAATCTCGTGGGGACCAAGTCTGGTGCCAGAGGCAAGGGACATGTGCGCCACATTATAACGTCTAGTCCGTCAATCCCCAGCAGAATGACATTCGGTCCTGAATTCTCGTTGCAGCTCGTCAACCCCTGGATCGGCGAGCTGCGTTGCGAGATTCACCAGTTCGTCCGTGTGCGACTCCAGGACAAATCCTGCGAGCGTTCGAGTCCTCGAACCCGCAGACAGCAGGCAACCGAGGCGGTCGCGCCCGAATGAAGGTGCGGCAAAATCTAGAAAAACACCGCTGGAGAAACGTGGAATCGTTGGCTCAGTCTCTCTTTGTGAGTTTTGTTGAGGCCGCGTTTCTTGTGCAAGACTTCGGATACGAGGCTTTCCGAGCCAAAGATTGGGACCAGGTCCTTTGGCCGGAGATCATGGGCATCCATCAACGCGCGAAGGACTTCCAGCGGAGAAGCATCTGGGATGGATTGATGCTCTTCTTCGTATGCTCCAATCAAGGTCAGCAAGACCGCAGCGTACTTCTGTTCATCATTCGTTGGATTCGACTTGTCGGTCAGCTTGTCCAGGACCGACATGTACTCCTCATGTTGGCGCTCCGATGTAATCGGTGTTGGCGAGCCAACTTCAAGCGCGTATTTTTCCGCTACTGCAATCATAATTTTTGCCACTCTTTTCCGCCGGGAGTGCTGGTTGATATGGCTCTCGGCCACTGCGCTGAGAATCCCGTCGGACGCCCTTCTCTGATCGTCCATCTCCCTCTGTTCTCGACCGTCGAGAATTAGTGGTCACGAAATCCAAGCACTCCATGGGAATACACTTTAATTGTGGGGCAAGAACTCCCACTGGAGGATATCGTGATTCCGATTTGGGATTTGGTTTTGCGTGTGTGCCTAGCGACCGTTTTGGGCGGACTCGTTGGCATAGAACGCGAGCGTTCGGAGCGTGCTGCGGGGCTGCGAACTCATGCGCTGGTCGGGCTTGGAGCGGCAGTATTCATGATTATCTCCGCTTTCGGTTTCAGAGACATACTCGGTGCTCGGGCGGTTGTGCTCGATCCCAGCCGTGTTGCGGCCCAGATCGTCACTGGGATCGGTTTTCTGGGTGCAGGCACAATTATTTTCCAGCGTGAAATGGTGAGGGGGCTGACAACAGCGGCAAGTATCTGGGCTGTTGCTGCGGTCGGAGCAGCGGTTGGGGGTGGAATGTACCTGCTGGCTGCCAGCACTACCGCATTAACACTCGGAGTGCTGGCGGGTCTGAAACCGGTTGAAAACCGTTGGTTTCGCACTCACCATAATCGTTCGCTGAGCTTGCTGTTTGACCCGGGCACAACATCCCTGTCGGAGATCGAGTCAGTCGTTGAGCAGGACGGCTACCCACTGGACCAAATCGTCATTTTGCCCCGACAATCGGGAGAATTAGATCGCGTTGACCTCGTGTTCAGCGCGGGGACCAGGAAGAATCTAAGCCCACTGATTGACAGTCTGCGACGTTTTAGTGGCGTGCGGCAAATTGGTTCCGAGAAATAGATGGGAAATTAGCCAGTTCCGGATGCTGCTCCGGAGTCCAGTCAAAACACAGGAGCGTCAGTCGGGTCAGTGGTGAATGCGCACACGGTGATGGAATCTGTCATGTCGAAACGGTGGTCTTGGAGAATCACCGCGGGACGCGGTTTTCCCGCATAGTCCTTACCACCGGCAACCGTCCAAACTTCCCCGCGCTTTCAACTGATGCCCCAATTCGAGACAGCATCGATAAAGTCCTGATCTTCCTTGGCGTGAGGGCTCCTAGCGACGGCGAGGGACTGGCGGTGCGCTACGGGTTCCTGGACCTGGGCTGGATCAAGGACGTCAAGCGCAGGTCAAGTTTGTGGACGCTCCGCCGTTCGTCCGTGTGCGACTCCAGGAGAAATCCTGCAAGCGTTCGAGTCCTCGAGCCCGCAAGTGGGAGGCACCGAGGGGGTCATGACTAACTCCGTGACCTTGTCTGCCAATTCCTCCGGTGATTCGCGCTGCTTCCCGACCGTTGAGAATTTGGAGCGTCGCCTCGGTCCCAACGGGCGACCTGGCTATTTGCGGGTCGACACCGTGCACCAGGGGGACACAGAGAGTACCAGGGAGTACATCACATCAATGCCATCGATGAGATCACGCAATGGGAGATTGCGGCGGCGGTTGAGCGCATCTCGGAGGTCTATCTGGAGCCCGTGCTAGCCACCATGCGGACCCAGTTTCCCTTCCGTATTTCGACTGGCACCTTATCCTCGAGATGGATGAGTTGGTCTTCTCAACGGCAGGGAGCAGGACACCATTCTGTGGAAAAGCAGCTAGGGAAGTGGGATTCGAGCGCCTTCTTCTATAGCCTTGTGCGCGATACGATTAGTTTCACCCTGCAGACCGGGGGCGCAGGAGGGGGAAGATCTTAACATCCCAAGGAGTTGCTAAATGGCTAGGGTTTCGTCAGCGGAGCTGCGCTTGCTCCTTCGTACCCGAACAGCCTCGTGTTGCCGTCTGAAATGCTTTCAATTCTATGCAGAAACGCTGTGGTCCTCACCTCGTCGTTGCCACCAGTTCCACGGGTTCCGCTTCTCCGGATGCAATGGTGGCCATGACATTCTTTAACATTATCGGCGCTTGCTCCCCCATCAATAGATGCACGCCGAGGACAGGAGAGGAACCGCGTGGCATCGTTTTCTGCATGAAATCGAGAGCGAATTGCCTTCGCTCGCGCTGATGGTCGATACGAAAACCCGCCGCTTCGAGCGCGTGTCGGTAATCCTCCGCGCTGCCAACAAAACTGGTTTCTGGGGTTAAAGCCCAGGGCAGCGGAAAATCGAAGGCTCCCTTCTCCTTCCACATAATGTCGAATATCGCGAAGTGACCGCCGGATTTTAGTACGCGCGCCACTTCCCGAAACACTCCCACCTTATCCTCAATATTCATCCCCACGTGAATCATGTAGGCACCGTCGAATGTCGCGGCGTGAAAGGGAAGCTCGAGCGCGCTGCATTGGCGAAACTGCACTCGGCCATCGAGTTTCAGCAGGCGCGTGAGGCTCTGCGCCACGCGAACAAATTCTTCCGTCAAATCGATTCCAGTAACCCGGCATCCACGCTTTGAGAAATAACGCGCCGGGCCTCCGACGCCGCATCCAACATCGAGCAGATGCATGCCCGCGCGTAGCTCCATGAAGCCGGCCAGAGCTTCGGTCGACTCCTGGCCGCCTACATGAAAGTTGTCGAGCAGCGCAAGATCGTGTGTGGAGAGCTGTTCAAGATTCTTGCCTGCACTGACCAGCGCCGCAAGAATCTTCTCTTCCAATCCGCCACGCGTGTAGTAGGAAGCTACCTGTTCCTCAACGTTCATGTGTCTCCCGTTCTTGCCGGCGATGTGACAGCGTCTCGCGACAAGATCAAATCGCATGCGTATCGTTTAGCCCGCCAGCTGCAGTGAGCAGGCAGCAACTATTTGGCACCTTGCACCCTCGGCCTGGCACCCACCCCGATTCCGGCTCCACCGAGAGTCAACGTGAGGTAGCGTCGTAAGTCGCCTCGTTCGCGCCGGCTTTATTTTAGCGGCCCTGTGTTCGTGGTATCAGTGTTTTTTTCGAATCTCAAGACAGATCGACGACCATTGTTGGTGAAACAGCGTCATAGCAGGCAACTTCGATGATGAGTCGCGCTAAGCATATTGATGTGAATTATTCGTCATCCGTCGTCTGTCGTACGGGAGATCGGGGATTCGGGTGATCTGGCGATCTGATCAGCCGTAGTAGCGGAAGGACCTCCAGAAATCGGGCCAGGGCTGGCGCGGGGGACCGCAGAGGAAGATGTCGGGACGGTCGCCGGTCTGCTCGTTGATCACGCCATAGCGGTTCCAGGAGCGGGCGGCGATGCGACAGCCGGTGAATTGCGCGTCCACCCGGCGCTGCGAGGCGCCCAAGACGATGAGCGTCTCGGCCGGCGGGTCACCGTAGCCGCGCTGCCAGAAGGAATTGATGCCGCTGATCGCCGGAGGCAGTCCGTAGACAGAACCGTAGAGGTCGATCGCGCCGGCGGCGCCGTAATCGCCGGCAAGGATGCCGAGGCGAGCGCGCTGTTGCGGCGATAGCGAATCGCGGATTTGGGCGACGGTCTGCACCAGTTCCGGCCAGCCAACCTCTTCACGCAGGTCGCCGTTGATCGACGCCGCCCATCGCCACCAGCGCGAGTTTGGACCGGTCACGGGCAGAAAGAGCGCGCTGAAGATCACGACGTTAAGCGCGAGCGCGGTCCAAGCGGAAGCGTGGAGCGTGGTGCGCCATCCCGAGGGCAGGCGGGCGAGCCATTGCTCGCCACACACGCCGCCCGCGGCGTAGAGCATAGGGTAGGCGCCAACCAGGTAGTAGCCGCGGCCCTTGGCGATCAGGAAGATGACGAGCGGGGTGAGATACATCCAGCCGAGCAGACGGAAGCGGTGTCCGGCGGGGGAGAAGAACGAGAACCACAGGCCGGTGATCCACAGCGGCGCAGCGAACATCGTGAACTTGAGCTGGTCGGGGAGGAAGCCTTTGGTGCGGCCGATGGCCACGTCGCGCGCGTGGATGTGGCGCACGAAGTCGAGATAGACGAAGTCGTTGCGGATTTGCCAGATGAGATTGGGCAGGAAGATGAGCAGGGAGAGGGCGACGCCGTACCAGAGCCACCGGCTGCGCAGGTAGCGGCGGGTGGGAGTCAGAAGTAGGCCCACGACGACGCCAGCGACGTAGAACGGCATGGCGTACTTCGAGAGCATGCCGAAGCCGATGGCGGCGCCGACGCCAAGCCACCAGCGTGGGTCTTCGGTCTTGAGCAGGCGCACGATGAAGAAGGCGACCAGCACCCAGGCGAGATAGTCGAAGGAGACGTACTGCATCATGGAGCCGATGGCGAGGCAGGCAGGGAGAGCGGCGAAGGAAGCAAGAAGTTGCGCGCCGCGGCTGCCGCCCAGATCGCGCGCCATCAGGCCGATCAGCACGAGCGCGACCGCGTTGGCGAGCGAGGCGAAGAAGCGGAAGCCGGCGAGCGATGTGCCAAAGAGGGTGAGCGAGATGCGGGCGAAGAAGGGCGTGACGGGCGGGTAGGCGACGTATCCCCATGCGAGGTGGCGGGCGTCGTCGAGGGTAGCGAGTTCGTCGCGGTGGAAGCCGGGGGAGTGGAGAGCGGCGATCCAGTGGATGACGACGGTAGCGGCGGCGATGTAAATGAGGATGGCGGTTTCCCTGCGCCAGATGGAACGCGGGCGGCCGGGGGCGAGGGGGGCAGTGGTGGTCATGCGGGACGAGACATGATACAGAGGATTCTAGGACCGAGACTGGAGACGCCCGGGACGCTTGCTTGACCTTTCATTCCGGGCATTGACGGGGTGCCGCAACAGAGGGAGACTTCTGTAAACCATCCCACAGGTTCCCTAGGAGGAGCAGAAGGGGGATCAACATGCCCGAGCGATGCAAATCCTGTGAACGATACGAAAAGCGTCTGAAAGTCCTGCGTGAGGGGCGCATAAATCTCTGGCGCAGGGGAGAGCTGACGGACGCCGCGGAGAAAAGACTGACCGCGGACGAGCAACGCGTGATCAAGGAACTGGAAAAGCACCAAATCGCGCAACATGGTCGGTCGCCGGTCGCGAAAGCGTCGCACCCGAATCTCGAAGAAGAGATCCGTCGCCGTGCCTATGAACTATACGAGCGACGGGGCCGCGAGGCCGGGCACGACCTCGACGACTGGCTCCGTGCCGAGGCCGAGATTACCGGCACTGCTGTAAAAGGCACGGCAGCATAATCTCGCCTTTCCCAGTTCGCCAAAACCAGGGTGAGAACCATCACTGACACGATAAGCCGAACCGCGGTAGAAGGGAATCAGGCCGGGAGTCGCCGAAAGGCAGCACTCCACCCCAGCGAAACAAAAGCAGGTGCGAGCGTGGCGACACCCGGCAGTGATAATTTCAACATTAGCTGCCGTGGGGAGTCTGCCTCGATAGGAGCAGAACGAGGCGGCAACTATATCCGACAGCGGGGTATCGTCTTTAGAGCTCCTCCGCTCAGAAATGAACGGCAGCCATCAGCCCTCGTCTGCCGGCGAGCGCTCAGATGTAATCGCTGTTGGCGAGCTAACTTCAAGCGCGTATTTTTCCGCCACTGCAATCATGATCTTTGCCACTGTTTCCCGTGGTAATCAGAGACAGAGTCACCTTGGTTGGAGTTGGAATCCGAGCTGTTCACCGGAGCGACGAATGCGATCGTCAAGACTTAGGAGTTCCACATTCGGGACCGCGGAACGTACGGCCAATGCAGAAGCCAAGTGAATTGCGTCAAGGGTACGCACCGGTTCTGCTGAAAACGCACGCCTTGCTCGGTCAACAATGTCCAAACTAAGGCGGCATAGGTGCCAGTGCGCTGCAGCTACACTCAGGCGGGCCCGTCGGTCGGCGGCCGTGGCTTCATCGATTTCCCCCAGCGTAACCGCTCGAATTAGCACGCGATCACACTCGATGAGCACGAGATCGGACGCCAGCACAAGGTCCGCACGGCGGAGCGCCTCGCGGACGCGCCGCCCGGCTGCTTCCCCGAGCAACCATGCCAACACCGCGCTGGACTCTGCATAGAGGTTCACCGGGGACCGCGCTCCTCATCGAGGAGTACAACGGCGCGATGCCGCCTCAAGAGAGGTGAAAGTTTCGGATATAGCTTCGCATCATTTGCGGCGCCCAGCGTCAGCTGTCCTCTCCTTGCCAGTGCCATCAGCCCAAACGTAACACCGCTGTCATCGAGCACATGGCCCGAGGGGAGGAGTTCGGCAACCACTTGACCGCGGTCGGTCACCAGCATTCCCTCACCGGACCGGACTTCCCTAATGTATTCACTCAAGCGGTTCTTCAGTTCCCGAAGTCCCACACTTTTCATGACTATAATGTAGCTTCATGAAGCTACATTGTCAACCCTTGACATGATTCCGGATTGGCAGAGGGGCAAGCCGAGAATCGTGGCCAGAGACGAGGTTCGCTTTCGGGTCGGGTGGTGTCTCCGACTGGAAACGGAAGCCAGGTTGGTCAGCTGACCAACTAATCGTGGCTCCCGTGCTCAGAAATAAGCTGCGTCGTATTCCGTAAGCTGTTGTTGCGTGCGCCACAGAAACGATCTGACCGAACGCGGGATCAGGGCCAACAGGTTCAAGAGATGTGAAGTTGCGCAATGGGGGTGTTGGAAGACCTCCAAGCAGGCCTGAACTCAAGCTGCCTAGAAAGTTTCCTTTCGCCCCTCCTCGGTGTCTGGCCTGGCAATGGCTCGGCTACTAGAGGTCCTGCAGGACTTTCGTTTCAACAAGCCGACCGGGGCGTGGATTCGTGTATACATGGTAGATACACTGGGATATACTATGTATTGCTAGGGAGGAGACCGGTTCATGAAGGCGCAAATGGTCAAATGGGGCAATAGCCTTGCCGTTCGTATTCCCAAGGCGGTGGTTGAGAAGGCCCGGCTCAAAGAGGGTGATTCGCTGGAGGTCGAAGCTGCTGCCGAAGGGCTTGTAGAACTGCGCCGCCCAGCCAGGGTACCTACCCTGGCACAGCTAGTATCCCAAATCACTCGGGAAAACCGATACGCCGAGATCTCGACTGGCGCCGAGGTTGAGAAGGAAGTTGTTGAATGGTAATTCCCTACGTCCCGGAGGCCGGAGACATTGTGATGATGGACTTCGATCCCCAGGTGGGTCACGAGCAAGCCAAACGACGGCCTGCTCTAGTGCTTACCGATCAGAGATACAACCGGGCCAGCGGCCTAGCCGTGGTTTGCCCTTTGACAAGTAAACGCAAGCCCTACCCGTTCGCGTTGCCGGTCAGGGTTGACCAGGTCGAAGGTGCTGTGCTCGTCGATCAGTTGAAGAGTTTGGATTGGGCCGCGCGCAAAACGGAATTCCACTCCAGGGCTGATGCCAGCTTGGTCCGCAAAGTGCGACAGTACATTGCCGTTCTGCTCGCCATTCGTTGAGACAAACGTGGGGAGATTTTCCTCGACCGATTGCCCAACATGCCCCAGAACGTCACGAGTTGGCGAAACTCACAGAAAAGCAAGAAACTTCTCGACCTCGCTGTACGACTATTCCAGTTGCTCGCCTCTGGCTGGCGTGGGCCGCGGTTTACGCGAGCGGAGTTATTGCCCCTCCGCTGCTTCGATTAGGCTTCAGTCCGATCCCCTCGGCCTCCTCTTGAAATCCAGTCCCATCTGGCATAGCATCGCGGGCCGTCCGAGCCTCGCAAGGGGGCCTGATGGATCACCAGCCATGGCCGGTCACGGGCTATGTCGGAGTGTACAACGCGGTAGGCGTGCTGGTGGCTCTAACCGCGACATTGTGCATGACCACCGGCTGCGGCGGCTCTTCGTCCGCATCGGCCGCGCCCGACTTCTCACTTACTCTCTCGCCGGCTTCCGTCTCCGCGCAGGTGGGCACGACCACCGCACCGGTGTCGATCGCGGTCAATGGGCAACCCGGCTTCAGCGGTTCGGTCAGCGTGTCGCTGCAGGGAGTTCCCCGGGGAGTGACAGTGTCACCTTCTTCCTCGTTTGCGGTCGCTGCCGGAGCAGGTCAGCCCGTTACCTTCGACCTTCCTGCCTCCACTGCGGTCGGCCCAGTCGTGATTACCGTCTCTGCGACCGGCGGCGGGCATTCGCATAGCGCACAGATCACGGTGACTGCCGCATCGATCGTGCGTACCTACCAGAGTGGAACTCGCCTCTACCTGGAATCAGGCAACAGCGTAGACACCGCGCGGATCGGGCTAGAGACGATGTGGGGCGGCAGCATCGTTGAACTCAGCATCAACGGAACCGAATACGTGAACCGCCATGACACGGGACGAGAAGTGCAGCCCGCCTTCCGCTCCGGCAATGACGTGAACTGGAATCCCACGCTGGCGGGCGACGGCTATGACCATGGCACGCCGCTGATCAGCCAGTCGCTCGCCGCCGACTCGATCTACGTCATGGCGCAGCCGCTGCAGTGGCTGCCCGACTTCTTTGGTGGTGGCCAGACGCAGCCGATTGCCGGCGACATGCTGGTCGAGCAGAGAGTGTCGGCGGTCACCACAAGTGCAAACACCTTCAAGGTCCACTACAAGGTCACGCACCTGGGCAACGACACACACGGCACCGGCGGCCAGGAATTCCCCGCGGTCTACACCAACCGCGATTATGTTCACTTCGTGTATTACGACGGCGCGAATCCGTGGACCAACGGCGTACTGAAGAAGACGCAATTCCCCAATCTCGGTCAGCCCAATCCGCCGGTGACGGTACTTGAGCATTGGGGGGCGCTGGTGGACTCCAACAACGCGGGGCTCACTGTCTTTTCGCCATCGTCGGGTCCCCTCTATATTGGGTTCGTCGCCCAAGATCCGAATCAGCCCGGCGGTGGTCCGCAAGACAATTCGACCAACTACTTTGCGCCCCTGCCCAATTGGACCATCACCCCCGGCTTCGTGCAGGAAGCCGACATCTACCTCATCGCCGGCGACTATCAGGCGGCGCGCTCGATCGTGTACCAGTTGCACCCGAGCGTGTCAGCGCCCGACATCTCCGCGCCCTTCCAGAACCTGGATCAGCCTGCGCCCGGCGCCACGCTCAGCGGAGTCGTTAGCGTGAGTGGCTGGGCCTTCGACGATGTGATGGTGGCCAAAGTCGAAGTTCTGATGGACGGCGTGGCGGACGGCGTCGCCGACTACGGGCAATCCCGTCCCGACGTTGCTCAGGCCTACCCGAACCTCACTCCGGTGAACGTCGGTTTCAGCTACTCGCTGTCGACCACGAAGTTCAGCAACGGGCCGCACGTCCTGACGATTCGGGCGACCGACACGAGCAACAACGTCGCGATCTCTCCGGGCGTGGCAGTGACCGTGGCGAACTAGAACCGTTAGCCTGAGACAGCGCCAGCCAGACTCCAGACAAAGTGCTACACATGCTTTGTGATTCCCCCAGCAGGATACGCCCACCTGTGCTGCTTATCCGAGAAAAGTGGAAAACGTCCTTGACGTTCGGTCAACTATGTAGTATTACATCTGTACAAATGTAATGGAGAAACGATGGAATCGGCAATCACCGTCAAAGGGCAAGCGACAATTCCCAAGGCTATTCGTGAACATCTCCGGTTAAAGCCGGGAGATCGGGTCAAGTTCTTCGTGCATCCCGATGGCACCGTGGTTCTCTTGCCAAAACTTTCTGCCTCGGCATTACGGGGTATCGTCAAGTCTCGGCATCAGCGGCCGGTCACAGTCGCGGAGATGACGGAGGCCGTTGCTTTTAAAGGTGCCACCGGGGGCACGCCGCGTACCAGGCGTCGATGATCGGACTCGACACCAACATTCTTGTCCGCTACCTTACCCAAGATGATCCGGTTCAGTCGCCGAAGGCAACGCAGATCCTCGAACGGCAGCTGACCGAGGAACACCCCGGCTTCGTAAGCATCGTGGCCATGGTTGAGACCGTATGGGTCCTCGACCGTGCCTATGGGCTGGCAACGCATGAAATCGCTGCCGCTGTCGAGCGTATGCTTCAGACCGACGTCCTCGTTGTGGAAAACGAGCAGGAAGTTTTCACCGCCATGATTGCACTTAAGGAACGGCGAGGCTCATTCGCCGACGCGATGATTGCAGCGCTCGGTGCCAAAGCGGGTTGTTCAAGCACCTTGACATTCGACGAGAGGGCCCTGCGGATTTCCGGCTTCAAACGTCCGTAATCTAACTCCTTTTCAACTTGTTGCCCGGTGCATCCATGTCCTGCGGCACGCTGGCCACGTTGAGAGCAGTGAGAAATCTCCGCAGGCGATCGGCAGGTTTCGGCTGAATTTCCACCTTAGAACCGGTCTCCGCAAAGCGTTTCAGCCCCCTTGTGCCGATGAGAATACAGGCGACTAATTGCGGTCGGGCGAAGCGTGATGGCTCAAGCTCCAAACGTAAGCTGCGACCGCGGATACCTGATCGGGGGTAAGTTTCGCGCCACCCATCGGCGGCATTGGGCTGCGATATTCCTTTGGCTGCGACACGCCCTCCGTTATCGTTTTCTGGATGGCGGCGAAACTCCCGTCACTCCAAAGCCACTTCTTGCCCGTTAGAGCGGGACCTAATGGCGTCCCCTGACCGCTGTCACCGTGGCAACCTGTGCATGGAGCTCCGCCCACGCGCCCGCGATAAATGCGTTCACCGAGCTCAACCATTTCTCGCGTCGCACCTTCGGGAACGGGCAGCGCGGTCGCGACCGCATTTGCGTGCGTACCCTCGGGTGGTTGGGCCGCCGCCGCTTCGACGATGTCGCCAGCCGGGGCGGTTGGACTCGGACACGGCGTGACATTCGCAGCATTGAAATCCGCACCTCCACGATAGACAATTCGGTAGATCCGTCCGCGCACGTCGTCGGAAATATAAAGCGAACCATCCGGCCCGACCGCCAAGCCGCTGGGACGATGCTCGGCTTTCGCCGGCGACTTCACCGCTCCGGCGAAGCCATCCGCAAAGATTTCGCATTGGCCGGATGCGCGGTCCCCATCGAGCGGCTGAAAGACCACGTTGTAGCCACCTTGTGCATAGGGAGCTCGATCCCATGACCCGTGGAAGGCGATGAAGACGCCATTCCGGTAGCGCACCGGAAATTGTTCCTTGTCGTACCGCACCATGGCATTTGGCGCCCAATGCGCAGGGAATACCGCAACCGGACCGAGTTTGTTCGCGCAAACACCGATGGCTTTGCCGCCGTTGCCACCGTACTCCGGCGCCAGAACTAGCTTTTGCACGAATGCGTCGTAGTAGCACTCGGGCCAGCCATAGTCTCCCTTCAGCTTCAAAAGCAGCAGCTCCTCAGCCGGGAGCGTGGCCTCTTTGTCGGGCGTAAACAGGTCGGGCCAATTCGCGTACAGCTGGTCCCGCCCGTGTTGGATCACAAATACTCGCCCGTTTTCGTCGATGGCATACCCTTCGGCATTGCGGATTCCCGTAGCGAAGCGTTCGGCTGTGGAGAACCTTTGGTTTGTCTTATTCGCGTCATACCGCCAGATACCGCCACGAGTTTCGAGTTCGGTACAGGGATTCAGGCCAAGCGACCTGAGCATACGATTTTCCGCCTGGCAGGAATTGGTCGCGCTGGCGATATCGACATACATCGTTCCATCGCCCGCGATGATGAAGGGATGCATCGGATGATCACCGCTGAGAGGCAATCCCGAAACGATGGTATCCGCAGGGCCACTCGGCACAATGGAGCTCTTAGACAATGAATATCGCACGATCCGATCATTGCTCTCGGCGTAGATCGCACCCTTGTAAAATCCAATGCCCGTACCACCCTTACCGCCATTCTGGAAGGTTTCACCAAAGCGTCCAATTACGTCGGCCTTGCCCGAACCGTTCCTGTCTTGCAGGGCTACCAGAAAACCGCCCGGAGGGGGCGTGTCGTTGCCGTAGTACCGGCCCGACCATGTATTGACATAGAGAACGCCGTTCGGCGCAGCTACCATGTGGCGAGCGTGGCCGACAGCGTCGGCGAAGACCGTCGCGCAAAAGCCGGCGGGTAGCGTCAAACGGCTGTCGTCGTTCGGGCATCCTTGGCTGATGGCTCCTGCGGCCCGATTCGATTGCTTTTGAGCCGGCATGAAGGAACCGCCCATGCAGATTGCGGCGAGAGTGATGAGAGCAGAAAAAATAGTCTTTTTCATTGCTCTATTCAGCAACGAATTGTTCCGGTCACTACCATCGCCGCTTCTACAACCAAAGCGGTGCAGTCTTTCATGGGCCATTCATTGGTAATGCTATCATCGCGATCTTGCAAGAGTCCCATCCGCCCAGACGTGCTTTGCACGCAGCGCCTGGACCGGCAACAGAACCAGCCCCACCAAACATGTCCAGGCAAACCAGTCCCCGAGCCACGAGTAGATCGTCCGCACGCTGCGAGTTGGCACATAGGAAACCATCGCGTAGTCTGTGGTTTGGTAATCATCCATAGCGGCTATCCGTCGCCCTTGGTAGTCGAACGCGCTCGTCACACATCATCCGAACCGAACAGAAGCGACGCGTCGGTCCGCAGTCGACGTCGTTAGAAAAGATCGCTTTCACTGACCCTGGATCAAAGAACCGCCCCGCTCTCGTCACGTAGGCTCCACTCCCGTTAGCGGCGCGCAGCAATCCACGCATCTGCGGAGTGAAGTCTGACTGGTCGATGAGAAGGGTAGGCCTGATCGCTCGTGGGAGTGCCAGGAAGCCAGCTGGGTTTAGTCCT
>DASPST010000092.1:0-23847 GCA_035623795.1 Terriglobales bacterium | reverse complement strand
CGCATCCAGCAGTTCTACAGCGCTTACCTGAATCCCTACTTGAATTACCACCGCCCTTGTGCCCAGGCCGATGTCGAGGTCGATGCGAAAGGGCGAAAACGCCGGCGTTATCGCCGTTATCAAACCCCGTTGGAAACGCTTTGGTCGCTGCCCAATCCCCAGCAATACCTTCGTCCCGGACTCACTCTGGCTACTCTGAAACGCATCAGCAAACTCCGCAGCGATACGGAAGCCGCACGGCTCATGCAACAAGCCAAGCAACGGCTCTTTGAACAATTGCGCAAGACTGCTTAGCCTTCTACGGGGCTAGCGAGGCAAGGAGGCTCCAACGCCGCCCCCTTGCCTCGCGCTCCATTCCCCGCTCACCAAAATCAACTCACTTCCTGCACCTGCTAGACTTACCTTCACAGATCTTCAGAAAGGAGTCCCATCGGCTTCCTGCCTTTCTCTTCCTTCAGGCTCATTCTTGGATTGGAAAACACTGTGAGAGTCTTTTCCAAGGCATGATGAGGCTGACCCAATGCAGGATGAGCCCGAAGGAAGGCATGCTGAGTGATCAGCGTGCACGAAACAGAAACGCGGAGCCTTGCAACAATCGGCAAGAATGTCGGGGGCGGAGACTCGACGGACTCCTCCTCCTGCGAGTTGCCCGCGAGACGAAAACCAATCGACCACAATGCAGCGGTATCTTGCTGGACCCGCTGCGTCTTGGTTGATCGGACCGAACGACCAATGATGAACCTTGTCCCGGCCTACTGCCCGCCGTTGGCCTGCACCATCCTGGCACTTCGCAATTCCGGGCGGTCCGAGTGCTTTCCGTTGTCGCAATTCTTCAATAGTTGCGCGTAGTAAGAATTCGCCTTACTCGGTTGATGAGCCAACTCGGCGGCGCGCGCCGCGCCGGCAAGACCGTTGAAGCGGTTGGGGTCAATTTGCATGGATTTTTCGTATTCCGCTAAGGCTTTCTCCGGTTGGTTGAGTTCGAGCAGCATATCGGCCAGCATCTCGCGCGCCGGCACGTCGACTTCTGCTTTTCCCACCTGGTCTTGGGTATCAGCGACTTGGCGCATCTGCCGCAGCGCCTCGTCGTTGTTCTTTTCGGCAAAAGCCAACCAGGCCTGCACCTCGCCGTGCGACGAATTCGGCCCGTCGAGGACGTAAGCGTACTTGGACTGGCGAGTGGCCGCTTCCGCTTCAGCGAATTTCTGTGCGTTGCGGCGGGCCGCTTCCCCATCGCCCACATGGGCGGATGCGATGGTCCGCGCCCAATAGGTGATCATCTGCACCTGCGGCGATGCGTTCGCCGCGGGCTGGAGCGCTGCCGCCTCCCCCCAGTGCCGCATCTCTAACTCATAGAGCGCCGGGAAATGGGCTGCAGCAAAGCCGTAGTATTCCAGCATTCCCGCATCCTCGCCACTGGGGGGCGCTGTCGCCAGGATGCGCTCCGACTGTTCCACGACCTGCTTGGCTGCCTGGTCCTGGCCGGTCTGCAGGTAGGCATACAGGAGAAAGTGCATGGCATGCAATTCGTGCCCACGCATGTACTTCTCATCGGACTGCTGGGTGAGAGCGACCGACTTCAGGTTCGCCTGGATGTCCTCCTGCCAGAGCCCTAGCCGGGCAAAAATGTGCGAGGGCATGTGAACCGCGTGGGCTGACGACGGGGCAATTTCCGCATAGCGGCGGGCGGCGTCAAGTCCCATGGGCGCCATCTGAGGTGAATCACAGGAATGAATCAGGTAGTGTGCCAGGCCGGGATGATCGGGTTGCTGCTGGAATAGGGGGTTCAATACGGCGACCGCCTTGCTCTCTGCGGCACGAGACGTGTCGCCCGGGGGTGCGGCCGCCAGCAGAGACAACGCATAGAATGCCCCGGCCTCCAAATCCGTGGGGTATTGCAGGTAGAGCCTGCCCATCGCGTCCGAGTATGCGCGGGCCCGCTGCAAGTAGTCATTCGTAGCAGGATCACGGTAGAACGCAGCCAGGGCCGAAATGTAGCCCCGTTCGCGCTCGGTCTTCGCGCCGATCTTCTGCGCGGTTTCAATTTCCTCATGCCCACGCTTCAGCGCTGCGTCCTGTGGCCGTTCCCAAATCTGGTGGAATAGGCTCATCGCGATACCCCAGTGAGCCATGGCACATGCCGGGTCCATCTGGGCGACCTGGACAAACTGCTCCTGGGCCTCTTCATAGCCGAAAGAGTGGAGCAGAGCGACGCCACGCTCGAAAGGTTTCTGTGCAGTGGGCGCGCACGAAGTGGGGAAGGAAACCTTGCCCAGCTGTTCGCTAGCTTCATGATGATGGGCTTGCATTCCGTCATCCAACGCGGACGCGGGCACGGCACAGAGCACGGAAAAGCCGACCACCAGATGGATAAGCGGTTTTGCGCAAAACATCGTTTCGTTCTCCAGGGTGCGGGTCTTCACTTTACGGAAGTTTCCTCAATTTAACCATTCCCGGGCTGCCGCTGTCCCGGTTATCGCTTGATGGGAAGCGACGATGCAGCGGCTCCCGAATGCCGATTGCGGCTTCGCCGACCGCCTGGTACGTCGAGGGTGTGGCCAAAGGGCGGACCGCCGCCCTATGCCCGATCCTGTCGCCTGTTGGGGGAGAGCCTTCACGGGTTGGCAAGACCACCGGCGGATTGGGTTTCACCCATGGCGACTCGCTATCGGGTGTACTGGTTCTTCTTCTTGTCCTGGTGACGCTCGATGCCCAGCTGAATGAGCCGGTCAATCAAGTCGGAATACGATATGCCCGTCGCCGCCCACAGCTTGGGATACATGCTGATCGAAGTGAAGCCGGGCATGGTGTTGATCTCATTCACGTACAGCTTGCGGCTCTTGGGATCCATCAGGAAGTCGACGCGCGCCAGGCCGGCGCAGTCCACCGCCCGAAAGGCCTGCACCGCCAACTCTTGCACCTTCCTGGTCTCGGCCTGCTTGAGCTTGGCGGGGATGATCAGTTCCGAGCCTTCCTCCAGATATTTGGCGGCATAGTCGTAAAACTCCCTGCCGGGCACGATCTCCCCCGGTACCGAAGCCTGCGGGCGATCGTTACCCAGCACCGAACACTCGATTTCACGCGCTCTATGCTTTGCTCCGCCCACGCCCTCCTCGATGACGATCTTGCGGTCGAATTTGGCAGCCTCGTAGATCGCCGGCCCCAGTTCCTTCTGGCTGCCAGCCTTCGAAATTCCCACGGAAGATCCCAGATTGGCGGGCTTTACGAACACCGGGTACTTGAGCTTGCGGTTCACCGCCTTCTCAGCCGTCTTCGGATCCTGGTCCCAGTCACCTCGCAGGATAGTGACGTGCTTCACGATGGGCAGACCGGCTGCCCGGAACAAGGCCTTCATCACCTCCTTGTCCATGCCGGCGGCGGAGCCGAGTACGCCCGCGCCGACGTAGGGGATGTCAGCCAGTTCGAGCAGGCCCTGGATAGTGCCGTCCTCGCCGAACGTGCCGTGCAGCACCGGGAAGATGACATCCACGTTGATGGCGCGATCGGCGGCGCGGCGCGCCAGCACCCCAGCGTCGGTCTGAAAAGGGGTCAATGAGCCCGCCGCCCGGTGTGCCGGTTCCGGAGGGACGACAACTGCCTCGCCGCGAGCCAGCACGGCGGCTCCCGGGGTAGCTTCGGGATCCCCGGCGCGCAGGTGCCGGGCTGGCTCGGGAGGCTGGCCGGCGAGTAAGCGTTCGGCATCGGCTGCGGTCAGCCAGCGGCCCTCCTTGGTGATGCCAATCGGTACCACTTCATATTTGCTTGGGTCGATGGCGTTAACCACCGAGGCAGCCGAGAGCAGCGACACTTCGTGCTCGCCGCTGCGCCCGCCGAACAGTACTCCGACACGCAGTTTTCCCATGACGTCTCCAGTGTGGAGTCTCTGGCGGGGTGGCGTCAAACCTGGCCGATGATTTCCTAGATTTCCGGAACGCAGTGCCTGGATACCCCGAGCCGAGAGACCAGAAGCACTAATTCTGTCCTGCTCGCTGGTCGAGAGTGATGTCGTGTTTGGCCTGGCACTCGATCTGGGGGTCGTAGGTGGCCATCCCTGTAGCCGGACCCTTGACCGCATGGAACTCGAGGGGCGGCTGGTGCACGCGCCCCGGCAGACCCGTGAACTTCACTTTGCCCTGCGTTCCGGTGTAGGCCTCCAGGTCGAGTCGGCGGATACCCGCAAAGCCGTACGCGATGTGCACCTTGACATCCGCCCCTTCGACCGGCTTGGCTCCTTCAGTCGTCACCGTGAGTTCCACCGAGCAGGGGCCGGCGCCGCCGTCGATGACCGGAACCGCTTGCGCGGGCAGAGGGGAAGAGGCAGCCGGGACTGCTGGTTGGTCGGGCTGTGCCGGAGCGCCCGGCACGCCACCCATCCAGCCGGCCAGGATCAGAAGTAGGAGCATCAATCTGGTTCTCGTCATGCAGGCGATTCGGCTGTCGGCCTCATCAGAGGATCTTTTTTCCGAAAGCCGACAAAGCCAATTCTACCGCCAGGTCGGCGGTCTGATTGTGCTCGTCGATGACGGGATTCACCTCTACGATCTCCAGGCTTAGCATGCGGCCGTGGTCGGCGATGATTTCCATCGCCAGATGCGCTTCGCGGTAGGTCGCCCCACCCCAGACCGGTGTGCCCACGCCCGGAGCATCTTCCGGATCGATCCAGTCCATGTCGAGGGAAACGTGGTAGCCGGCAGTGCCGCGTCCGGCCATACGCAGGGCCTCTTCCATGACAGCGCGCATGCCGCGTTCATCGATGTCGCGCATGGTGAAGACTTCAATTCCGGCTTTGCGGATGTTTTCTTTTTCGTAGGCATCGACGTCGCGGATGCCGACCAGCACGCAGTTCTCGCGACGCACCTTGGGAGAAAAGTCGAAAATTCTGCCGAGTTCCGCCGGCCCCAGGCCCATCAAGGCCGCCAGCGGCATCCCGTGGACGTTTCCACTGGGGGAGGTGTCGGGGGTGTTCATGTCGCTGTGGGCATCGATCCACAGCAAGCCGATCCTCTGCGTGCGCCGGCGGTAGTACTCGGCCACTCCGGCCACGGTCCCGGCGGCCAGGGAATGATCGCCGCCCAGGACCAGCGGAACCTTGCCCGCCTCCAGCGTCTTGAGCACCAGCTCAGCCGTCTTGGTGCAGGTCGCTGTGATCTCTCGCAGATATTTCGCGTTGGCGGCACCTTCTTTTTTCTGCTCAGGAATTGCCACGGCCACATTGCCGCCGTCTTCTACGGTATGGCCAATGGCTTCGAGACGAGCTTCGAGTCCCGCCACCCGCACGGCGGACGGCCCCATATCGACTCCGCGGCGCGACTGGCCAAGGTCGAGCGGAACGCCAATCACCCGGATTTGCTTGGGGACGATGCTGGCGATAGCTGCCGGGCTGGAGGTTAGAGGCATGGAATCGTCAATTTTCAATTGCCGCTGTCGGTGGCCAGATCCCCCTTCCATCGACAATCAAGAATCCACAACCAACCATTCCAAATTGCCAAATTGGCCATGGGAAATATCCTAGGGGTATAGCCGGTACAGCATGCGCGGGAAGGGAATGGTTTCGCGCACATGTTCCAGACCGCAGATCCAGGCCACGGCCCGCTCGATTCCCATTCCGAACCCTGCGTGGGGCACACTGCCGTACTTGCGCAGGTCCAGGTACCACTGGAACGCCGCTTCCGGCAAATTGTGCTGCCGGATGCGCTGCAGCAGCAAGGCATGCGAAGCCGTGCGCTGCGATCCACCGATGATCTCGCCGTATCCTTCTGGCGCCAACACATCGACGCACAGCGCCAGTTCGGGCCGTTCTGGATCGGGTTCCATGTAGAAGGCCTTTACCGAAGCCGGGTAACGGTGAATCATGACCGGCTTCTCGTATTGCGCCGAGAGGTAGGTCTCGTCCGGTGACCCGAGATCACCGCCCCACTCGAACTTACTCTCCAGCTCGCCCTGGGCAAATCCCTGCTGCAACTTCTGCACGGCTTCGTCGTAGGTGATGCGTGGGAAGGGTGGTTCGATCTTTTCCAGCTTCCTAACATCGCGCCCGATGGTGTGCAGATCCGTGCGGCGGCGCTCAAGGCAACGCTTTACGAGGAAGCTGATCAGCCCCTCGGCCAGTTCCATGATGTCGTCGAGCTGGGCGTAGGCGACTTCGGGCTCCACCATCCAGAACTCGGTGAGGTGGCGGCGGGTCTTGGACTTCTCGGCACGAAACGTCGGCCCGAAGGAGTACACCTTGCCCAGGGCCATCGCACTGGCTTCAATGTAGAGCTGGCCGGATTGCGTTAGGTAGGCTTGCTCCTCGAAGTAGTCGACGGGGAACAGAGTGGTCGTCCCTTCACAGGCTGCCGGAGTGATGATGGGCGGATCGGTGAGCGTGAATCCGCGCTCATCAAAGAAATCTCGAGCCGCCTTGATGATTTCGGCGCGCACTCGCAGAATCGCCGCCTGCCGCGCAGAGCGCAGCCAGAGGTGCCGGTGCTCCATCAGGAAGTCGACGCCATGCTCCTTGGGCGTGATGGGGTAGGGATCAGATTCCGCAACCCGCTGCACCACCTGCAGGTTGCTGACGTCGAGTTCGTATCCCCCGGGCGCGCGCTTGTCCGCGCGGACCTTGCCTTCCACGATGACGCTCGATTCCTGCGTCAGCCCCTTGACGGCATCGAACACTTCTGCGGGAACGGCGTTTTTCGGGACCACACCTTGGATGAGCCCGCTGCCGTCCCGAAAGATGGGGAAAAGCAGCTTCCCGCTCTCGCGCAGGTTGTACAGCCAGCCGCGGATGGTGACACTCTGCCCGTCGTACTTGCCGATTTCCGCGATGGTCGCTAGGGGAGAGGCCATGGGGAATCGTCTGTTTATGCGG
Organism: Terriglobales bacterium; assembly: GCA_035623795.1. GTDB lineage: Bacteria > Acidobacteriota > Terriglobia > Terriglobales > Acidobacteriaceae > DASPST01. The sequence continues at coordinate 16,991 of DASPST010000092.1, read as the reverse complement.
TTTCCAGCTTGTCGAAGGCGGGGCCGATTTTGTCCACCGGATTCACTTTCTCCTCCCCCTCGATCTCCAGCACCAGCGGCGGAACCTGCGGCGCCGAGCGCAACAGCGCCATCCCCTCCTTCCAATCAATGGAACCATAGCCTGGCCACAGGTGCGCATCCCGATCCTTGGCATTGTCGTGCAAATGGGTCGAGAGAATGTGGCTCTTCAGGGTCTCAAACGCCTCCGCGATACTGCCCATGAGGTGGGCGTGGCCGATGTCGAAGCACACCCCCATGTCTTCGAAGTGCGACGTGCGGATGAAATCCACCAGCTTTTCCGGTGTCGAAAGCTCGTTGGGGATATTTTCCAGCAAGACGCGCACACCCAGCGGCTTGGCGAATGCCCGCAAGTGCTCAATCGAGGTCATGGCCGCCTCGAACTTGCGATCGTCAAACGTTTCTCCGCCTGTACCCATGTGCTGGATCAGGAAGCGGAACGGAATCTGCTCGGCAATTTCCAGGGCGCGCTTGATCTCGTCCATGGCCTCCACCCGCCCCGCGCGATCGGGGGATGCCACATTCACCGGCGGGGCTCCCGTCCTGCCCCACTCGTAGTCGCCGAACATAGGCGCATGCACGGAATGCAGGGGAATTCCGCTCGACCGGAACCAGTCGGCGATTTCCCGGAGATGCTGCTTGCGGTTGGCGTAGTCGAGATGCTGCCGGGCAGCGAAAATCTCGATGGCCTGCGCGCCGCCGCGAACCAGCCCGTCGAGCAGGCCGGGGTGCAGCCGCTCTTTGACGTACACGTAGGTGGAAACGGCTCTTTGCATCTTCGACTCTCTCGCCTCAGAATCCGACTGCTTTGCCGTTATTGCGTCCGTCGCTCGCGCCTAACCGCTCCCCCGTCTTGGCATCGACCGCAATGCACTCGCCGTCACCCCAGAGGTGCTTCACCTGCAGCCTGTGTCCCTTCGCCCGCAGTAAGCGCAACGTGTCCGGCGAGATCCGGTCCTCGACCACGGTCGCATCCGGCAGCCATTGCTGATGGAAGCGAGGCGCGTTCACTGCCTCCTGGATGTCCAACCCGTAGTCCACCACACCGATCAGGATGTTGGCTACGGTCGTGATGATGTTCGGCCCGCCCGGCGAACCGAGGACGAGAAACAGCTTCCCCGCCTTCACCACCATCGTCGGCGTCATCGCCGACAGTGGCCGCTTCGCCGGGCCTATGGTATTGGGCGGCCCCTGGATCAGGCCATACCTGTTGGGCACCCCCTGCTTCGAGGCAAAATCGTCCATCCCGTCATTGAGCAGGAAACCCAGACCTTCCGCTGTGACTCGAGAACCAAGCGAGTCATTGAGAGTGGTCGTGACCGCGGCCGCGTTGCCTGCCGGGTCCACAATCGAGTAATGCGTGGTGTTCTGAGGTTCCCGTGCCGCGCCCGGAAGCTGCGGATGCTCTTGCGCATAACGTTCCAGTTGGTTGAATACCTCGGGGCGGCGCAGATGCTCGCTAGCGGTGGCATGGTCGATATCGATGGTCTCGCGCCAGCCTACGCCGTATTTCTTGTCGATCAGCTGCGCCACGGGAATCTTCGAGAAGTCGGGGTCTCCCAGAAACTCCGCCCGGTCGTAGAAGGTTCGGCGAAAAGCCTCCACCGTGAGGTGGATCGACTCCGCCGACCGGTTTCCATACTGGGCCAGGTCGTACCCTTCCAGGATATTCAGGATCTCGAGCAGCGCGATGCCTCCTGAGGACGGCGGAGGCGCACTGATGATGTCATAGCCGCGATAGCTCCCCCGGATCGGCTCTCGCTCCTTCACCTCGTATGCAGCGAGATCCTGCGCCGTGATAAGCCCTCCGCCTTTCTGGACCGCCGCCGCCAAGTGGCGCGCCATCTCTCCCTGGTAAAAATCGTCGGGATCCTTCGCGATCCGCTCCAGCGTGCGCGCCAGTTCGGGCTGGCGCAGAATCTCGCCGGGCTGGTAATTCTTCCCTTCCCGCTGAAAAACGCGGCGTGACTCAGGAAACTTGGCCAAGTCCTGGTCTTTCAGGTCCTGGCTGTCTTCCCAAGCGAGGGCGAAGCCGTCTCGTGCCAACCTGATGGCCGGCGCCATCACCTGGGCTAACGGCAGCTTCCCGTACTTCTTCTGCGCGTACGCCAACCCTGCCACTGAGCCAGGCACGGCGATCGCCCGGTATCCCACCAGGCTGGCGTTTTCGATGACGTTACCCGTGGCATCGAGATACATGTCTGCGGTAGCCGCCGCCGGCGCCTTGTCCTGGTAATCGAGGAAATGGATTTCGCCGTCCGCCATGCGGATCAGCATGAAGCCGCCGCCTCCGAGATTTCCTGCCTGCGGATGCACCACCGCCAGCGCAAACCCGGTGGCGACCGCCGCGTCCACGGCGTTGCCTCCCGCCTGCATCATCTCGACGCCGGCTTGTGACGCCAACGGGTGCACGCTTGCCACCATGGCGTGGGGGGCGTGCACCGGACGCATGGGCGCGGCTGCAGTCTTTGCCGGCAGGGCCGCCACCAGCAGCGTGAGCACCAGGTTACGTTGAGATCGCATGGGTCGGAAATTGGGTTGGAAGCGGAATATTGAGGCTAGCGTAGCAAGATAGCGGAGTCAACTCACGACTGGGGTCGATGGGGGCCGATGGGGCCGAACTCACTCGCGGGACCGGCTGAGTACCGGGCCTGTTACTTCTGCCCTGCGGCCTTCCCTAGCCATCCCCGCCTCGGAGTTCTTGCCCGATTCTGGCGATTGGCCGTCTTGCTCTTGCCCGCCTTGATGGCAACCATCTGGTACGATTGCCCGATCAGGTTCTGCAGTTCCCCCTCGCCCGGCGCATCCGGCCGATCCAGCATCACCCACCTGTAGCGGCCCAGATAGGGTGCTGGACGAATGTCTTCCCGTTCCACCAGTTCGGCGAACATCTCGGGTGTGCAACTTGAAGCACAGGCGCAGGCCGTCCAGATCGAGGATTGCAAAGATCTTACCGCCCACCTTGAATCACAGATCGTCCCCCATGGCAGCTTCTCGGTGGCCCGGGGATACGACAGGCAATGCTTACGGATGGAATCTACATTGATGAATGGCTGACCGTTTCGCGAATTCAGCCGTCGCACCGCCAGGACTTTATCTACACCTGCTCCCGCGCCTCTCCCAGGGTCACACTGAGTTCCAGCTTCTGTCTCCCCCGATACACGGTAACCTTCACCACGTCGCCGGCGCGGTGGGCGTTCATGATCTGGGCCAGATCCTTTTGGTCCTCCACTTTTTCGCCGTCAATGCCGACGATCAGGTCCCCGCCCAGCAGAATGGGAAGGTTTCCTAGGTAGGCGCGCTCAGAACCGCCACGTAGGCCGGCGCGCTCCGCTGCGCCGCCGGGTGTGACTTTGATGATCAGAAGTCCGTAGTCCACAGGCAACCCGATCTGATCCGCCAGCTCCGGTTCGATGGGAATCGTCTGGACCCCCAGCGCAGGCCGCCGCACCCGACCCAACGTCACCAGGTCATTGAGTACCGCTTTCGCGGTGTTGATCGGAATCGCGAAGCCGATACCCGCGTTCTGGCCCACGCTGGACAGAATCATGGTGTTGATGCCGATCACTTGACCGTGCCAGTTCATCAGCGGCCCGCCCGAGTTCCCCGGGTTGATGGCCGCATCGGTCTGGATCGCCTCGTCGATCCTGGCTCCGTTAGGCTCCTCGACCGGTCGGATGGAGCTCACGATGCCCCGCGTCATGGTGCCCGCCAGCCCGAATGGGTTCCCGATGGCGTAAACCTTCTGCCCGACCTGCAAGTTCCCGGAGTCTCCCAATACAGCTGGGGTCAGGCTGGGAGCGCTGACCTGGATCACGGCAAGGTCGTGCGACGGGTCCGTGCCGATCACCGTCGCCTTGTACCGCTTGCGGTTGTGCATGGTCACCTCCACCTGGCGGGCGTCGGCGATCACGTGGTAGTTCGTCAGGATATGACCATCCTTGTCAATGACGAAACCTGAGCCCTGCCCATCCTGCGGCACTAGGCCGTAAAAGAAGTCGAAGGTCACTGTCCGAGAGGTGATATTCACTACCGAAGGAATGTTCTTGCGGTACACGAGGATATTGTTCTCTTCTTCCGGGTCGAGTGCTTCCCCGCTTGCCGCCTCGGTGATGGCCACCTTAGCGGGACGGGTGACCCAGCTGGCCGGGTGCAGGCCACCGGACTTCCAGGTCGTGAAATAGAAAAATGCCCCCGCTAAGAGAAGGGCCAAAACAACCGGTCTTAGCAGCTTCATAGGAGGTTCCTTCGGGGATGGGTGCGGAAGATCCACTTCCATTCTAATCAAGGATTGTCGCGTGTGCCGGGTTTCCGGGAGGACGGTGCTGCCGGGCAGGGAAACCGCTACTGCCTGCCTTCGGCCTCAGCGCGCAGCCGGGCATGCACCTCCCTGACCTGCTTCTCGGTGGCATCCAGCGATCCTGAGTTGTCTATGACGTAATCTGCAGCTTTGCATTTCTCTTCGTCCGGGAGTTGTGCAGCCATGCGTCGTTGCACTTCCCGCTGGGCGCTTTCCAGATCTATTCCAGCTCGCTCGGCGAAGCGCCGCGCGCGTTGTTCATCCCGGCAGGTGACCACAACCATGCGGTCGAAGCGCTGCGCCGCCCCGGCCTCCAGGATCAGGGCCGCTTCGACCATGGCGATCGCCCGCGAGTCGAGGCGGCCCACCTCGGCCATCCATGCCTCCTGCCGGGCGATGACTGCCGGATGCACGATCCGGTTCAGTTCATCAATGCGCGATGACTTTCCCCGGTCCGGACTGCCGAAGGCGGCTTCGGCGAGACGGGGACGGTTTACGCTACCGTCCGGATTGAGGATTGTGCTACCGAATTGGCGGACCACTTCTTCGTACACCGGTTGCCCCGCCTGCATGAGTTCGTGCGCGACCTGGTCAGCGCGGATCAGATGCACGCCCAGTGCGCCGAACATCTCCCCTACCACGGATTTGCCGCTGGCGATCCCGCCGGTCAGTCCAACCTTCAACAAGCGCAGCACTCTCGATTCGAATTGGTCAAGCAGACTTCGCCTCAACCGGCCGCGGAAAACTGATGATTCGCATCAAGGGCTGCCAGGAGCGCTGACTCTAGGAGACTGCCACCGGCGCCGCTGTCCCCCGGCGCAGTTTGGCTGCGCGTACGGTGTTGGCCATCAGCATGGCAATGGTGAGCGGCCCCACGCCCCCGGGTACGGGTGTCAACGCTCCCGCCACTTCCGCCACCTCGGGATGCACGTCTCCCACCAGGGTTGAGCCGTTGCGGGCAAACGCCTGCTCCCGCTTTTCATTGCCACGGAAGAATCTCTCAAACTCGGTGCGGTCGGTGATCCGGTTGATGCCAACGTCGACCACGGTGGCGCCCGCCCGCACAAACTCCCGCGTGATCATCCCTGCGCGTCCGATTGCCGCCACCAGGATGTCAGCCCGCCGGCACACAGCGGGGAGATCGTGCGTCTTGGAGTGGCAGACCGTCACCGTGGCGCTCGCGTTTAGCAGCAGCATCGCCATCGGCTTGCCTACAATGTCGCTGCGGCCCACGACCACCGCTTCCTGGCCGGTGATCGGAATCTCCGAGCGCTTCAGTATTTCCATCACACCCCCTGGGGTGCAGGGTACCAGGCCGGGACGCTGGGTGGAGAGGAAGCCGACATTCATGGGGTGAAAACCATCAACGTCCTTCGCGGGATCGACAGCCATCAACACCCGCTTGGCGTCCACCTGCCGGGGCAGCGGCAACTGCACCAGGATGCCGTCAACTTCATCCCGCAGGTTCAGATCATTGACCAGCGCCAGCAGTTCTTCCGTGGTCACGGTTTCGGGCGGCGTGTGTTTCTCGCTGTAGATACCCATTTCCTCCGAGTTCTTCACCTTGCCCCGCACATAAATCTCGGAGGCGGGATTGTGGCCGACGAGCACCACGGCCAGTCCCGGGCGCCGGCCCAAGGTTGCCATTGATTTGACATCCGCCGCCACTTCGGCCCGGATCTCACTGGCGATCCGGTTCCCGTCGAGAAGCCTGGCTGCCATCGAACCTCATTTCCGTCAGGGATTAAGAACCAGCTTCGAGATTTTAGCGTAAACTCAGCCACTCACGTTTCTGGCCACAGCCGGCCCTTCGGGCTTACAATCCCTGAATCATGATTCCGCAGGACTTGCTCGAGATCCTGGTTTGTCCCGTCTGCAAGAAACCCCTGGTTCTAAAGACCTCTCCGGAGGCGCTTAAGTGCAACCAGTGTTTCCGGGTCTATCCGGTGCGGGATAACATCCCGATTCTGTTGGTGGACGAAGCCACCTTGGAGCCATCCTGAGATCCGGGTCACTTGCCCCTTTTTGAACTTCGAAATCCGAACAACGACACGTTGTGTCACTTCGTGGATGTCACCGAAGTGATCATCGGCCCGGTTACCGGACACCCAACTCACCGCAACTTGGCCGCCCCATGAGGGTTAATGAAACTGAATGGGCTCTCTGACCGTATCTGCATTCAGAGGCGAGCCGCGGCAGCAAAATTGCAAGCAACGTCTATGGCAGCCGATGAGTCTAATAGGCCAGGGTAGTGGAAAGCAGGTCGGAGGTGAGGACGACCATGAAGGAACGGTTCACGGTGACGGAACTGACGGCCCTACGAAACGATCTGTTGCAGAGTGGGATGATCGACTCTCGTGAGGCCGCCGAACTTTTGCAGGTGTTTCTGATGGGCCGCGGGTACGGGGTTTCTCCCCAGGCAGCAATGGACGCGGCCGGACGCGTCGAGATGGCTGGTTGCTCTTTGCCGGTGCTGCAGGAGGAGTTGGAGAACCTCGCGTTGGTGATGTAGGGCGGTGATAGCCGGGCTGTATCCGGTGATGGGGTGTGGATCAGGAAAATGAGTTCAAGACGGTGACAATCTGACCGGGGCCGGAGAATTAACCGTGCCGATCAGGTTTAAGTAAGCGAGCCGGGCCAACCAGCCCGGCTTTGCGTTTCTCCGCAGCTGTCCTTAGGTCACAGGCAGCAGTTGCTTTTCCGGTTTTGGCCTCGGCGGCAACCTGGTTGTCCCCCGGGTTGCGACCTTGACAATTGGCGGCGGGACGCGCACCATCCCCGCATGCCGGCGAGCAGGTTGCCCGCAGTTCCGAAGGCCAGCCGGCCGTACATGCCCGGCTACGGCGTGCCCGCCTCTGCCAGGGGAATGTTGGCCTGGAAATGGGCGGAACGCCGGCTAGCGCGTTCCCATAATTACTGGGTCATTACCGCTCGACCTGACGGGACGCCGCACGCCATGCCAGTGTGGGGAATCTGGATCGACTCGGCCTTCTACTTCAGCACCGGGCGCGAGACCCGGAAGGCAAAGAACCTGGCCCGCAATCCCAATTGCGTGGTCCTGAGCGAGCGACCGGAGGAGGCCGTCATCGTCGAAGGGGCGGCCGAGGAGGTCACTGATCCGGCGCGCTGGAAGGCCTTGAGTAAGCCATATTTTCGCAAATACAAGCCCTGGAAACTCGATCCCGCCATGGGGGCCATCTACCTGGTCCGTCCGCGGGTTGTCTTCGCGCAATACGAGCCGAGGTTTGCCGCGACGGCGACCCGCTGGAAGTTCTGAGCTTCTTGGCTGGCGCGAACTGATCCGCCTCTTCAGCCGCTGCGTGCTCTCCGCGACCCTCGCCGGCTGTATCACTCGTACCGCAGGGACTCCACCGGATCCATCTGCGCTGCTCGCGTTGCGGGGATCGTTCCAAACAGGATTCCGACCAGCGAGGACACCACGATGGCGATGATGGCCGAGAGGCCAGAAATCGGGATGCGGTAGGCGGTGAGGAAGCGGACCGAAAATGGAATCGCCAGCCCGATCATGATGCCAATGACCCCGCCAATCAGCGCGATCAGGATTGCCTCCGCCAGAAACTGGAAGCGGATCTCGCGGTTGGTGGCTCCCAGGGCCTTGCGGATTCCGATCTCGCGGATGCGCGACGTCACCGTGGCCAGCATGATGTTCATGATCCCGATGCCGCTGACCAGCAGTACGACCGTCGCCACCAAAAGCAGTACCATCGTCAGAGCCGTCGCCGTCTTGTTGGCGACCTCGACCAGTTGGGTAAGGTTGCTAACGTTATAAACGGATTCGGCGCGGTGTCGAGCCTGGATGACTTTGCGAATTTGCGTCGTGACCGGCGCGACGAGCGAGGGGTCCGCCACCGAGAAGTAGAGCTGCTTCACGGTGGGCGTGTCGGTAAAGTAGCGGGACACACTGTAGGGGATCAGCATGGTGTTGTCCGTTATTTCGGACTGGCCGAACGTGTCCACGCGCTCGCGGAATGTCCCGATCACGGTGAAGGGCAAGCCGCTCAGCTTGATCACCTTGCCGACCGCCTCGTCCGGTGATCGATAGAATTCTTCGGCCATCTTTTGGGTGATGACCCCCACCTTGTTGTGGGCGTGTTCATCCTGGCCGTCGAAGAACCTGCCTGACACCGTCATCATATTGCGCACGAAACGATATTCCGGCTCCACCCCCAGGATCTGAATGTCGCGCTCCGTGCCGGATCCCATGGGGATTCGTTCGCTGAGGGTGACCACGGGAGAAGCGGCGATGATACCGGCTACCTGGAGCCGGGCTGCATTCATGTCATCGATGGTCAACGGGTCCAGGGTGGTCGTCGTGATGTGCTGGGCTCCGCTCTCATATTCAGCCCACACCACGTTAGCCCCGATGGACTGGATCAGGTTCAGCACATACTGCCGGCCGGTCATGGACACCGTCACCACCAGGATCAGCGAAGCCGTGCCGATCATCATGCCGAGCGCGGTTAGGGTGAAGCGCACCGGATTGCTGCTGAAGGTGTCGTACGCGAAGCTCAGAATTTCGCCCAGGGCTAGGCGCGGCCGGGCGCTACTCTCCTGAAAGGTGGCGATCTCCATGCCGAATTGGATGCTAAATGCTTGCGAGGCGCACTGCAAACCGCCTGGTTCCCGGCAGGTTGCTGGGCCAAAATCTGGAACCAGCTCTACGCCGTTCTGCCTTCGGCCGTTCTGGGGACGTAGTAGCGGCTCTCGTCAGTCTCGAGTTTACGCCCCTTGGGGTCGAAAATCCGGAAACGCCAGACGCCCCATCTCTGCAGCGCGAATTGCAGGGTCGTCGCCAACACCCCCAGGCCGTAAGCGACGCTGCGCCGGAAATTGATGGAGGAGGCTTCTTCGAAATACTTCGTCGGGCAGGAGACCTCTCCGATGCGAAAGCCGAAATGAACGCACTGCGCCAGCATCTGGTTGTCAAAGACAAAATCGTCAGAGTTCTCCAGCAGGGGAAGTTGGGCCAGCACCTGCTTGCGGAAGGCGCGGTAGCCGGTGTGGTACTCCGACAGTTTCATGCCGAGGAAGACATTTTCAAATGCCGTCAGCAGGCGGTTGAAGACGTACTTATAACGCGGCATGCCGCCGCGCAGAGCCGAACCTCCGATGATCCGCGAGCCCAGGACAACGTCATAGACGTCGTAGGCCACCATGCTGGCCATCGCGGTCGCGAGCAGGGGAGTGTACTGGTAATCCGGATGGACCATGATCACCACATCCGCGCCGGAGTTTAGGGCCTCGCGGTAACAAGTCTGCTGGTTGCGGCCATATCCATAGTTCTGATCGTGCACGAAGACCCGCAGTCCCAGGTGGCGGGCCAGCGGGACGGTGCCATCGGTCGAACCGTCGTCGACCAGGATACAGGTATCCACCACGTCGGGAAGTTCGCGGACGGTCGCCTCGAGGGTTTTTTCGGCGTTGAAGGCCGGCAGAACGACGGCGATGCGCTTGCCATTGATCATGCGTGAGGCGCCCTTCCGGGGTGCGAAACGGCTGGCACGAACGAGCCGACCGAGGTTCATAATAACCCATTGCTCGAGGGCAGGAAGGGCCGCAGCCCAGCCGTACGGGATGCCCCAATTCGGTCTGGCATGCAAGCTGGGCAGCAGGCATACTGTCGCAGTCAGGCTCCTCATGCCGGAATCTTCAATGGCCGCACGTTCCCCTTGGCTGACCCCAACCGGCGTGGCGAATGCCGCATTTATCCCCACCGGAATTGTGAATGTCATCCTCGCTCCCTTGCTGCCGGTGCTTGCCGCCCGCTGGTCGTTGACCGACACCCAGTCGGGTGGCCTGTTTGCTGCGCAGTTTCTGGGTTCCTCTCTGGGAACCATCCTCTCCGGCCGGTTCGTACTGCGAATGGGATACCGCAACGTCCTGATGCTTGGACTGACTCTCATGGCGCTGGGGCTTGGCATACTGCTGCTCGGGGCGCGGTTGCTGGGGATGGGGGCAGCAACCGTCTGGGGCGTAGGACTGGGATTGACCATCCCGACGGCGAATCTGCTGGTCGCGCAGGTGAATCCCGCCCGCCGAGCGGCGGCCCTCAACCGGCTCAATTTTTCCTGGAGCGTCGGGGCTGTGCTGTGCCCATTCCTGCTGGCGCCCTTCCTGCGCCGCCCGCTTGCCGCAACGTTTCTTGTGGGTTTGGCAGGGGCCATACTGGTGCTGGCGGCCGCTCTTTGGCCGGCCGTGCTGCCCGCCCCGGCGGAACGCGCTGCCCTCGACGAAAGCAAAGCACCGATCGTCCGACTGCTCTCCCAGCCACCGGCCGCAGTCCTGGCCCTGCTGTTTTTTCTCTACGTGGGCGTAGAAAACTCAACCGGGGGATGGCTGGCTTCCTATGCCAGGAGGATCGCCGCCGGCGGAGTCATCTGGGCAACGATCCCCTCGTTCTTTTATGGAGCCCTGCTGCTCGGGCGGGGAGTTGCTCATCTGGCGTTACGGCGAGCGCAGGAGACGCAGTTGGTTCGCTGGAGCTTGGTGACCGCCGTGTTCGGACTGATTGTGCTGGTCTCGTCCCGGACGACGGGGGGAGTCATGGAAGGCTCTATCATGGCCGGAGTGGGTCTTTCGGTTGTGTATCCTATCACCATCGCCGTCTTCGCCCAGCTGTTTGGTGATGCGTCCACGCGCCTGGGCGCCGTCATGTTCACCATGGGAGGACTGGGCGGAGCGACCGTTCCCTGGCTTGTGGGGTTTGTCTCCACCCGATTCTTCAGTCTCAAGATGGGGCTGCTCGTCCCGCTGGGAGGTTGCATCCTCATGTTGGGACTCTACCGGGGGAGATGGAGTGGTGGAACTGGGCGCGTGGTCGAGGCCGCCGAAATCGGCGCCAGATTGATAAACTAAAGTCTCGGGTGATCGAACCGGTCGGAGTTTCCGCCCAGGCGCGCCGCCCAACCAGTCTATGCACCAGCAAACCCTGTTCGAGAAGATCTGGGATGCGCACCTGGTGGCTGAGCCCGCAGGTCGGACGGCACTCTTGTACATCGACCTGCATCTCGTCCACGAGGTAACGTCGCCGCAGGCTTTTGACGGTCTGCGGGAGGCAGGCAGAACCGTGCGACAGCCCCGGCGCACGGTGGCGACGGTGGACCACAACATTCCGACCGAGCCTCGCGGCACACCCATCGCCGACCCGATCGCCGCTAAGCAGATCGCGACGCTGCGGAAGAATTGTGCGGGGTTCGGGATCCGCCTGTTCGACATCGACTCTCCCAGCCAGGGCATCGTGCACGTGATCGGCCCTGAACTGGGGCTTACCCTGCCGGGGATGACCATCGTGTGCGGCGACAGCCATACCAGCACCCACGGCGCGTTCGGATCTCTGGCATTCGGGATCGGCACCTCTGAGGTCGAGCAGGTGCTGGCTACGCAGTGCCTGCCCCAGCGAAAACCAAAGACAATGCGGATCGAAGTTCGTGGCACGCTGCCCGAGGGCGTGACGGCCAAAGATCTAGCCCTGGGCGTGATCCGACAGGTCGGAACCGACGGTGCCACCGGCCACGTAATCGAATACGGCGGCGAAGTCGTGCGGGCGCTTTCGATGGAAGGACGAATGACGCTGTGCAACATGAGCATCGAGGCGGGCGCCCGCGCGGCCCTGGTAGCGCCGGACGAGACGACGTTCGCCTACATCAAGGGGCGGAGATTCGCGCCCCGGGACGACGCCTGGGAACAGGCCGTGGTTGGCTGGCGTACTCTTTCTTCCGACCCGGGCGCGAGCTATGACAAAACCGTGCGCATCGACGCAGCGGGCCTAGCTCCGTTCGTCACCTGGGGAACCAATCCGGGCATGGTGGTCGAGGTCACCGGGCGCGTGCCGGAGTTGAATGGCTTGACCAGCGACGCCGACCGGCGAGCGACGGAACATGCGCTGGCCTACATGGGTCTCGCACCGGGAACGAGCATCGAAGACATTTCTATCGACCGCGTCTTCATCGGCTCCTGCACCAATTCCCGCCTGGAGGACTTGCGCGCCGCAGCGCGCGTGGCGAAGGGCTACCGGGTGAACCCCAGGGTGCGCGCCATGGTGGTACCGGGTTCGCAGGCGGTGAAGCTGGCGGCTGAGCAGGAAGGCCTGCACCTGGTGTTTCAGGAAGCCGGCTTTGAATGGCGCGAGTCCGGTTGTTCGATGTGCCTGGGCATGAACCCCGACATCCTGCAACCCGGCGAGCGCTGCGCCTCGACCAGCAACCGAAACTTTGAAGGGCGCCAAGGGCGTGGCGGCCGCACCCACTTGGTGAGTCCGATGATGGCGGCGGCGGCGGCGATCGCCGGACATTTCACCGACATCCGGAAGTGGAACTTCATTTAGCCGGCGCCAGGACCAACCATGAAACCCTTTCGCGTTCACCGAGGCCGCGTGGCACCGCTGGACCGGATGAATGTCGACACGGACCAGATCATCCCCAAGCAGTTCCTCAAGCGCATCGAGCGCACCGGCTTCGGGGAATTCCTGTTCCACGACTGGCGGCATCTGCCGGACGGACAGAAGGACGAAGCGTTTGTGCTGCATCACCCCCGCTACCAGCAGGCCAGCGTCCTGGTTGCGGGCAGGAACTTTGGATGCGGTTCCTCGCGCGAACACGCGGTCTGGGCGCTGGCCGATTTTGGATTCCGGGTGGTGATTGCTCCCTCCTTTGCCGACATTTTCGCCAACAACAGCGCAAAGAACGGCCTCCTGAACGTCACGCTGCCCGAACAAGACGTAGCCGAGTTGATGCGCCGTGCCCAGGAGAGGGACGGCTACCATCTCATCATCGACCTGGAGCAGAAAAAGGTTTACGACGATGACGGGTTCGAAACCAGTTTTGGCATCGATGACTTCACGCGGCACTGCCTGCTGGAGGGCCTGGACGAAATCGCACTCACGCTTCGGCATGAGGCTGAGATCGCGGCCTACGAGAAGTCACACCCACATCCGTGGGACCTTCAGGCTGGCTAACCTGGGCACGCTCACGCCGGAAACCAGCGTTTGGCGCCAAGTCCACCGGCTAGTACCGGGCAATTCCTAGAACATGAAAAACCCTAAGCCGCGAGTTTAGCGCCAAGCGGGACCGGCGAGGACGGCCTTTCGGGCAGCGTTTTCGTGAGCTTTCCCGCGGGCTGTTGGCGGGGTTTCGGAGTTTCACCAAGAAGAATTGTGGCGGCTCTCAAAAGTGAGCCGCCACTGGGTGAGGATAGCGTCCGATCAGGATGCTTTCTTGCCCTCCTTCTCGGTATTCGTGTGTTGCGTATGGCCGTTCGACTTTTGCGTTCCGTGTGACGGTTGCCCAGCCCCAGCCCGAGGTTCGATGGGCGCAGGTTTCGAGTTTTCGTGCTTGAGGGTATCAGTCCTGGAAGCGGATCTCCCCTCCTGCCGAGGCTGGATCTGAGGCGGGTCCGGGTACTGTGGCCGCGCTGGCGGCGACGGCTCCGCCGATCGAGGCGCGGGTTCCGCTGCACGAGGCAACGGTTCTCCCACCCGCGGCTGCGGTTCCGGCCCTGGTTGCGGATTTGCGTTCCCCGGGTGCGAACCACTGCTCTCTCCCGCGTTGCGGCTTTGCGGAGGGCGGGGCACATTGCGCTGGGGAGGATCCGGCGCCCCCGTGTTCGCGGGACGAACTGCTTCAGTCGGACCCGGCGTGGTGCCCTGTGCATTGGCGGGAGCCACCTCGCGCGATGCGCCGGGCTCGGAAGACCGAGGTATCGTATGCTCAGCGTTGGCGGGCTGCGAAGGCATGTTTGGCAGCGGGGGGCGGGGAACCTCATGTGCTGGCATGGCTGGCGCGGCTGGGTGCGCCACCCTTGCCGGCGGCGTTCCGGGCTTCGTCGTCGGCGATAGGGCCGGATGCTCTGCCTGGACGGGTTGGGCTGCGGGCCGGGGCGTGGCGATTTGCGTGCTTCGAATTTGCGACTCGGTCTGGCTGTCCAACGGGCGGCCCGGATTCCGCGCCAAAGCGTCCTGTTTTGCCTCAAACGGGATTGGCCGGGCTGGAGGCGCCAGGCGGGAGACGACAGGCCTGTCGGGTACAGCCCGGGGCGCCACTGTCCTCGTGCCAGCGTTCACCCCCAACACGCTGGTTCGCCGCGGAGCCACGGGCGCGGCCATCGCAACTGTCGTTGTTTTCACTTCTTGTGCGGGCAGGACTACGGCTGCCCGGCCCACCGGCTCTGCGTTCACCATCACGCGCTGCGGAACCGCCGTCACCGCGCCTACGACGGTCTGGTTTGCGTAGCGGATGTTGGTGATATTCGTCTGGACGACGGCCGTGTTGTTGTTGGTGATGTAGTAGTTGTTGGTAACCGTCGTGATGTTGGTGATGTGTGTGTTGGTGACGTTCACGTTCGAGAAGTAACCGCGGCTGACGGCATAGGCGGGGACATAAGGCTCACCATAGCCCAGCGGGAACCAACCCACGCCAACTCCACCCCCGACCGACAGGCTGACCCCAACGTGGGGGCCACCCACCCAAGCGACCAGTGCAGGGGCATAGACGGGGCGCGCCACCATGATCGGGCCCGGCGCCCACGCCCAGAAGCCTGCGGTGTACAGCCAGCGGCCGTAGTGGCAGGGTGCAAAGCCCCAGGGAGCATCGTCTACCCAGGTCCATCCCCAGGGCTCCAGCCAAACCCAATGCCCGTAGCGATACGGAGCCCAGCCAGGAGCAACCGCCGGAACCCAGACCGGCCCGTAGGAGCCCACCACGCGCCACGTCCCATATGCATCGAGGTCTTCGGCGCCAATCACATCGGCGGAAACATAGCGGTAGGACTGGGCATGATCTTCGCGATCATCGCGGACGCGGCACCAGTCATCAAAGCCATCGGACCCGGGCGCGTCGTCGATGTGATGCTCGAGCGAAGTGCCGCTGGTGAACGTCGCTTGTCTGCCGGATTTCACTCTCACGCCGCGGTCTTGGCCGTTGGCCTCGCCTTCTCCGCGCCACACGGTGACGTAGGTCGTGTCGGCGTTGGGATCAACATCGAAGCGATAGTCGCCGGCTTTGAGTACGGTGAAGGCAGTATTGGGCGTGTCGACCTCGTAGGTCTCGCCGTCCAAGAGATGGCGGATGTGGAGATTGAGTGTGCCCTGGTCGAGTTCGAGCTGCACGATAGCGTCGCTGATGTTGGTCAGGGTCAGACTGGTTTCGGCGTTCATGCGGAGGGCAGCGCTGCCCAGCTGCAATTCGGCACGCGCGTCTTTGTCGGTCCAGACGCGATCCGCACTTGTGAGCGGACGGTTCAACACAGCTGCTACCCAGTCGTCGACGCCGCCGGGCTGCATGGAGACATCGCCCGACATGTATTTCAGCCGAACCACCCGGCTCGGCGGATCCTGCTCGGCCCTGGCCAAGGCCGCGGGAAAAAGCAGCGTCACGAGTAGAACTGGCAACAGGGCAAATCGCTCGAGAGTTTTCATAACCTGGGCCCTCCCCAAGGCCCGCTTCCTCTCCGACTGCGAGAAACGGTATTCAACGAGCTCGCCCGAAGCGGTCTCGTTTCACGCGTGTAAACCCGCCCGCCGCAGCCCAGTTGCGAGCAGTATCGGGGATGGCAGGTGACCGGGCATAGTGACCGTAGTGATGGACCTAGTGCGGCATGGCGGCTTCTTCTAGGCTATTGATAACAGGCCTGTTAGCTGAGAGAGCCCGGGACTGGGGTAGAATCTCCAGGCGGCATGCCCGATTTGATGCATCTCGCCATCCCGGCTTTCATTTTGTTGATGGTGGTGGAAGCCGTGGCCGACGCGCTGCTGCGGCGCGACCTGTACGAGATCACGGACGCTGCCGCCAGCATCACCATGGGGCTGGGCAACGTCGCCGTGAACCTGATTGCCAAGACCATGCAGCTTGGGATCTTCGGACTGATCTACCGTTGGCGGATCTGCCAGCTGGGATACCAGTGGTGGGTTTGGGGGTTGCTGTTCTTCGGAGATGAAATCAGCTACTACTGGTTTCACCGAGCCAGCCATGAGTGCCGCCTGTTCTGGGCGTCACACGTGGTGCATCACTCCTCGCAGCGCTACAACCTGTCCACGGCGCTGCGCCAGAGCTGGACCGGGACGTTCATCAGCTGGGTGTTCTGGATGTGGTTGCCCCTAGTGGGGTTCCGGCCGATGATGGTGCTCACAATGCAGGCAATCAGCCTGCTCTACCAGTTCTGGATTCACACCCAACTGGTGGGGTCGTTGGGGCCGCTGGAATGGGTGATGAACACCCCTTCCCACCACCGGGTTCACCACGGTTCCAACCGGCAATACATAGACCGCAACCACGCCGGAACCCTGATCCTCTGGGACCGGCTGTTCGGGACCTTCGAGCGCGAGGATGCGGACGATCTGCCGCGCTATGGTTTGACCAAGAACATTCACACCTACAACCCGGTACGGATCGCCTTCCACGAATGGGCTGACATGTGGCGCGACGTACGGCAAACTCCTGGATGGCGCCACAAGCTGGGCTACGTTTTTGGCCGTCCGGGATGGCGGCACGATGCCGATGGGGTTAGCCCAAGTTCGTCACGACTGAGGGAGAAAGACAGCTAAGTCGTTCAGAATCAGCTCAGGCAATCGCCGAGTCTACACTACATTTTCGATTCAGTTCGAACCTCTCCGGGAGGCTGAGACCAAGTTGCTGGAGTAG
>DASPST010000073.1:0-11106 GCA_035623795.1 Terriglobales bacterium | reverse complement strand
GCACAATCGAAGCGCTGACCCTCCGCCCGCGCCAGCTTCGCCAACTCCCTCCCTTTCGTCCAGCCGATTTCCTTCAGGTTCTTCCTCGCCTGGGGCGGCAGGTGCTCGTGGATGGACATCAGGTAGTACGCCTTCCTCCTCGATTCCGGGAATCGCCGCTCTAGGAACTCGTCAAACGACTTCAGGTTCTCCAGCCTCCAGTACTGCCCCGCCCGGACTTCGCAGAGATATCTGTGCTTATTCCAATGATGTGAATGGTCGATTCCAGCGCGATGTGGATAGGCATTCCGGCGATGTGGATAAAGTCGGAGCGCAGCGACGCTGGGATTGCAATCATGCCTGAGAGCGTCGAGGTAAATCAAGGTGGTGGACGATTCATCATTGTTTCGTCTCCGTTTTTGTTATCGTTTTGTTCTCCAGTTGTCCTGACGCGAAACCAACCCATTCCTGCTCGAATGTGTGCACCTTGTAAGCAACATAGGTCCAGTACTGAGTCGATATTTGCTGTTGCACTTCATCGAAGAGGTTGGTGAAGTAGTGCAGGCTGCTGATGGGCGTGCCGCGTCCATTCTCGAGGAGCGCAGCGTACTTGCGCAAAGCGCCCAGCAAAATGGCACGTTCCACGTGGACCAGGGAAACACCGCGATGATAAAGCGACAGAGCCAGTTTCTCATCGGCAACGGTAAAACTACTCTGCACGCAGCGACGCTCGAGAAACCGACATTTCACTTTCTCCACATAGCGTCGGGATTCAGCGCTGCTGGGGGAATCGGCCTGGCGTTGATAAGGCCAGAAGCGATCGCTAATCTGGATGACACCTTCTGCCTGGAGGATACAGATACCTTGCCGCTGGAGCTCTTCCAGGGCAAGGTGCACATCGCCTGCCTTCTTGCCGAGGGCTCGGGCCAACTCGGCACGAGTAGCCGACAGAGCCCCTCGGCTGCGCTCGGCATGTAAGCAGAGCCAGACGAACAGTTTGAAAGCCGCGTCGGAAAGCAGTTCCAGAGCGCAGGCAACTTCCCGGCCCGCGGCAAACCAACCGGTTGGCTGTTTCAATGGAAAACGAGTTTTCTCGGTCATTGGCCATCCTCGGGTTCAGGCTTGCGGGCGAGCTGCTTGCGCATGGACTCGCCTTTCAGTTCCACGCGGTAGGCGTTGTGCAGCAGCCGGTCGAGGATGCTGTCGGCGATGGTGGGATCGCCGATCTGCTCGTGCCAATGAGCCACCGGCATCTGCGAAGTCAGCATCATGGAGCGGCGCTGATAACGGTCGTCACAGACCTCAAGAAAATCACGGCGCTCGCTGTCTTTGAGCGGCGCCATGGCAAAATCGTCGAGCAACAGCACATCGATCTGCGCCAGCCGGAACAGCATCCGACCCAGGCTGCCATCGGCGTGGGCGATGGCCAGTTCGCGAAACAACTCGCTCGTTTTCTTGTGCAGAACCGAGAAGCCGTCCCGGCACGCTTTCTGGGCTAGGGCACAGGCGAGCCAGCTCTTGCCGACACCGGTGGGGCCGCTGAACACGACGTTGAGTTTTTGGCGCACCCATTCGCTGCTAGCCAGGGTGCGCAAAAGCTTGCGATCCAGCCCGCGGGGATGTTGGTAGTCAACATCTTCCATCACGGCGCGCTGTTTCAACTTGGCCGCGCGTAGGCGGCGTCCCAGGGCCCGATTCTCTTTCCACAGCCATTGTTGATCGACCAGCAGAGCAAAACGTTCTTCGAAACTGAGTTGGTGCGACTCGGTGGTTTCCAGTTGAGCGCGGAAGGCATCCGCCATCCCGTGTAGTTTCATGGTGTGGAGTTTCTCGATGGTGGGTTGATTCAACATGTGGGTTGCCTCCTGGTGCTTATTGCACGAGCTTGCTGGGCGACTCGTAGTAGTGGCCACCCCGGAGATTTTCATGCTGCGGGCTGGAGCGTTCCGCTTCCGACCCGAGGGTAGGTTGTCGGTCCAAGCCTCGCTTGAGGATCGACTTCAGGCTGGGATAGGAACAGGCCTGTGCGGCGAGGGCGCGTCGGCAAGCCGCTTCCAGTCGGGGGCTGGAGTAAGTCTTAGCCAGGCGCAGAATGCCTAGACAGGCGCGGTAGCCCATCTCCGGGTGGGGTTTGCTTTCCAGGATGGTGCGTAGGACTTGCGCCGTCGCCTCCCCTACGCTGTTCCCCCAATGAAGCAACCGCGAGGGGGTCCACTGGAGATGGGCTTGATGGCTTTTGGGCATGTGGTCATGCACGGTGGAGTGGTGATAGACGGCGAAGCTGCGCAGGTGCGAGGCCACCCGTTTCCCGCGATGGAAAATTTCCACGGTGTGGGCGGTGGAACGTGCTTCGAGTTGCTCCCCCACCAACTGGTAGGGAACGCTGTAATAGTGGCGATCGACCTCGATGTGGTAGTCGAGGTTCACACGCACCGTCTTCCACTCGGCCATGACATAGCGCTGGGCGGGAAGCGGCTGCAACGCGGGTCGATCCAGGGCGGCATAGAGCGAGGCCCGGGTTCCCTCGCGCTTGCGAAAGGGACGCTGATTCAATCGCTTGAGAAGTGGAGCCAGGGCTTGGTTGAGATCAACCAGGGAAAAGAATTTTTCGTGGCGCAGCACGGCGATCAGCCAGCGTTCGGCCAGAAGCACGGCAGCTTCCGCTTTGGCTTTGTCCCGAGGTTTGTAGGGACGCGCCGGCATAATGGCAACCCCGTAAAACTGCGCCATCTCCAGGTAGGTGCGATTCAGGTCGGGTTCATAGCGGCAGGCACGAGTAACGCCAGTGCGTGGATTGTCCGGTACGATTAATTGGCTCACGCCCTGGAAGAACTCAAAAGCTAGAACGTGACACTCGATCCAGTTGGCAAGGTCCTGGCTGAGTGTAGCTCGCGCAAAGGTGTAGGAGCTGGCGCCCAAGGCGGCGACGAAGAGCGAGGCCGCTTTGGCTTCGCCGCTTTCCCGGTCGTGGATTGGAATGGTGGCACCGGCCCAATCGACAAACATCTTTTCGCCGGCACGGTGCTGCTGGCGTAGAACCACGTCTTGCTTCCGCCGCCAGCGTTGGTACAACTGACAGAAGCGACTGTAGCGATATCCCTCGGGCTGGCTCTGGCGATACTCTTCCCAGAGCAGTTGCAACGTCACATACTTGTTGCTTTGCAGCTGACGATGGATGGCTGCGCAATCGAGGGGCGCCCGCGCCGGTGGACTGCCGCTCGCCGGGGCAGCAGGAAAAAGCAATTCATTCAGCTGGCGATCGTCACACTCCTCGGGAAGAGGCCAGCTCAGACCCGCTGCCGAAGCTCGTTCTAGGTACCGGTTTACGCTCGATTGGCTGATGGAACAACTACGCGCGATCTCGTTCTGCAGCAGGCCGAGATCGTACCGCAGACGCAGCACCTCTTTGATTTTGCGCATGGACAAGGCCTTCTGGGGCATTCGGTTCCTCCTCTAACCGAGGAGAAATCCCCAACCGCTTGTCCAGCGCCGCTTTCTGCTCCAACTCAGAAAACTCAATCCCGAGGTGTTAATAACGACCCCGGTTCTGCCCGCCCCTTTCCTCGCGGGCTCGGATTATTCACATCCCCGGAATCCTTATTCACATGCCCGGAATCCGTATCCACATCCTCCTGGAACCTTTATTCACATGGCTCCGGAATCCCTATTCACATGTCCCGGAATACGCAGCCAAGGGATTAAAATCGCTGTAACTTCTGCCAACGCTGCATGGGACCGAACGAAAGTGCACCCTTCGCTAGACTACCAACGCTGTCTTGCCTCAGTCGGAACCCGCTCACCGCACGCCTTTCCTCACATTACACCTGGAATTACGCTTGAGGGCTTCCGGGGATATGCAGGCAGGCTGGGAGTCGGCAGCCTTTATTGTAACCAGTGGCCGGGGCAAGTTTCCCTGCTCTCGGCCAAGCTGGTTCTGGCGGTGGGTCAATCGTTTCAGGCAGCCATTGCCTTCTCAAAGTGCTCGCAGAGAGTGGTCTCGAGCGCGTAGGGCTTGTACACGATAGGCATAGTCAGATAGGCCTTGAGAATCTCCCGGACCTTGGGGAAGACCTCGCGCTGATACACCTCGGCATGCTTCTTCTCCGTCCAGAGGGTTACGGTGATCACTTTCTCATTCTTCGTCTCCGGGAAGAAGGGCAGGAACTCGACGAACCCGGTTTGTTTCTTCAGAATGGGGAGAACCTCATCCTTCATAATTTTGGTGAACTCATCTTTCTTCGCGAATGGTGGAACGAACTCAAGCACGTGAGCAAACATAGGCGTTTCTCCTTTTATGCTCTCAATTCAAGATTGCACCGGTTCCGCTTCAAGCATCGAACCGACTTCTATTGAGAGTTGCGCGTGGCTCCGCTGTCACCGGAGGGCAGGAACATTGCTCCCAAACAGTGTCAACTCTCGAAAATCGCGAGGCATACGCCAATATGCGCCGTGCCCTTTGACTGATCCGGAATGGGAATGTAGTTTCCGGCTGTTCGGGAGGTGCAGGGAGTTTTTCATTTTTTCAACAGCCACGCCTGTTATCGCCAGCTGTCTCAGTTGCATTTACACCAAAGTCGCGTCGCCTCTTGCACGGCCTGTGACGGATACCAAGGCCTTGGCGTGCGGGGGTACAAGAGCACCGACCTGTGGCGCATGTTGGCGCTTCGCTCCTCCAGTGGAAGATCTAACCTGAAATTGGGAGGGAGTGTGAATTCACCCCGAAACATGCCCGCCCACTCTTCAGCCGAAATCAAGGCGAGTTCTGAGGGCTACCGAATCTCAGAAAGACCGGCGCCTATGCCCGAAGTGGAAGACCGGATTATGAGATATGTAATGACAAAACCTTGCCCGATCTGCAAACAACAGCTAACCAAGCAAAAGCCCACCGATACAGTGCAGTGCACGTGCGGAGAACATGTTTGGCAAGGATAGCGTCGTCCCAAGTACCACCATGAAGACTGCCTTGAGGGATTTTAGCCCACTCTCCTGAGAACTTCCGAATCTCAGAAAGACGAATGTCTACGCCAACTCGAACGACCCGTGTCATGGTCGTAGAAGACCACAAAGCGCAGCAACTGCAAATCTGTTCACTACTCAAACGTCATCCAGAACGCCAGATTATTGGCGGCGTATCGAACGGATTGGAAACCGTGCAGCGGTGCAGCAAGTAGGGAAGCTCACAGCTTTCTGTGACGATCATCCCCATGCAACCGAGTCAGACCGGAACTCCTTAACCCGTCCCAACTCTCGTTTCAGAGACTCGGAATAACCCTCTTATGCTCCTCTATGTGACAGCTCGGTAAAGCCACCTTTCCACTCGATGCCTGTCGAGCCCGGCTGAAGTTGATGCATCGCCATTGTTTTCATAGCAAGTGAGTGAGGGGGTGCCAATTCGGGAAAGGGTACAACTTGCGCAAGCTGTTGTGCGCCACATCACAGCGCATAACCGCAGAAGTGTGTAAGCAATTAACTTGCGTGCATTCAAACTCCCGGTGTGTGTGTGTTCCTATGGCGGCAGTCCTGAACTCGTGGAAAGAAATAGCCAGATATTTGAACGCGGGTGTACGGACGGTTCAGCGATGGGAACGCAAGCATGGTTTGCCTGTTTACCGCGCCGGAGGGACCAAACGATCCCCAATATTGGCATATCGCGCCGAGCTGAATGCTTGGTTACACTCGCGGCGCGATAGTGTGAAGGATCTGGCACATTACCGTACCGAGAATGCACGCCGGATGTTGGCGCGCCATCAGCTATTGCTGGATCAAATGAGGCAGCTCATGCACGTTCAGAATTTAGTGATAGCTGATCTTGCGGCCACACAGCGTGCTCTCAAGAATTGGCACCCGGAACTCACCAAAGGAGCCACACCCGGGAAAAACCACGACATTGCTGGACACATTTTCAAGAAGTTCGGCAGCTTAGCTCACATGCCTCCGAATCGCCGCTCGTAGCATCACATGGTGCGAACAATCAGCAGATGTCATCCCTGAAACAGTAAGTGGCGTAACAGTGCGCCGTGAAAGGCGCTGGACTTCAGCGGGTGCGACTTCCTCGCGGCCGACAAGGGACGACTCCAGGAGATAGGAACGGAAGACTGACACCCTCTGCTCTGGCGTTTGCCGCTCCGCTGCCTCGCACGATCTCGGCTTCTGGCCGGACGTTTGCCCTCCCGGCGGCAATGTGCAGTTCGGTTTTCTGTCGGTGGCTTCTAAATTACAATGGTCGGTGCAACTCGGACGACTAGGGCCGAACGCACCGTGGTAAAACGAAAACCCAAAGAGACGGTAGTCGGGATCGGTCACAACCATTGGCGATATGACCTGATTGCCATCGGAGCCTCGGCCGGTGGCTTGTCTGCGTTGACCGAAGTTCTGCGCCCCATGGCCATGGACTCTCCTGCCATCCTGGTGGTCCAGCATTTAGATCCCATGCACAAGAGTCACCTAGCGGAATTGATTGCGCGCAAGACTGGGAAACAAGTGAAGCAGGCTGAGCACGGAGAGCCCATCTTGCCCGCCTTTGTTTACATCGCCCCGCCTGACGAGCACCTCTTGGTTGGGCCGGGCAAGATTCAACTGGTGCACTCCCAGTTGGTACACTTTTCCCGCCCGTCGATCGATCTGATGTTCGAATCGGTGGCCGGTATGTACGGCTCGCGCTCTGTAGGCGTCATCTTGAGCGGTTCTAACCGCGATGGCGCTGCTGGGATCCGGGCCATCCGGGAAGCCGGAGGAACGACGGTGGCACAGGATCCCGCCACCGCGGAATTTCGGGTCATGCCTCAGGCGTCGATTGATACCGGTTGCATCGATCTGGTGGTCCCACTCGGTAGTCTGGGGATTACACTGTCGAAGCTCTGTCGAGGAGAGTCCATCGAACCATGACGGAAGAGGTTTCTCTCCGAGAACTATTGCAGGAATTGGCGGAGCACCGCGCCTTCGACTTTCGCGGCTATAAGCGCACCACTCTCGAGCGCCGATTCCGAAAGCGGATGTTTCAGCTCAACATCGGAACCTACGCCGAATACGCCGAATACATTCGCAAGAACCCAGACGAGATCAACGAACTCCTGACCACTCTACTGATTAACGTGACGGAGTTCTTCCGCGATCCGCCCGCCTGGGAGATTCTCCGCCACGAGGTCCTGCCGCCCATGCTGAAGCAGCTGAAGCCGGGGGGGTCTTTTCGGGCGTGGAGCGCCGGCTGTGCTAGTGGAGAAGAGGCGTATTCCATAGCCATCATCCTGGCCGATCTCCTCGGTCCCCGGCTTCAGGAATTCGATCTCAAGATCTATGCCACCGACATTGATGAAGAGGAACTCACGACCGCGCGGCGCGGGGAGTACTCTGCCGAAGCACTCCGGCGGCTTCGGCCGGAATGGCGTGAGCGGTACTTCCACGGAAAAGGGATGCTGCGCGTCAACCGGGAAATCCGCCGCCTCGTCATCTTCGGCCGCAGCAATCTGGCCCAGGATGCGCCCATTTCCCACGTCGATCTGCTGCTGTGCCGCAACGTCCTGATTTATTTTGATTCGGAGTTGCAAACCCAAATCCTCCAACGTTTACACTACGCCCTGGAAGTAGGAGGAATTCTTTTCCTGGGCAAGTCCGAGTCCCAGCTTACCAACTCCGTCCACTTCAGGCGGCTGAATGCCCGGTGGCGAATCTTCAAGCGCATCGTGCCCAACCAGGAGGACACGGCCGGTGAGCCGGTGCTGCCAGCCGAGCAAGACGAGTCGGTCGCCCCCTCCATAGGTCTGGAACTGGAAACCCTCCGCCAGCAACAGCGCTATATGCTGGAAACGCTGCGAATCGGTGTGCTGTTGCTGGGACCGGACGATACAATCATTCAGAGCAACTCTTCGATGGCGGTGCTCTACGGCTTGCCACCCACCAACCTGGTTGGCAAGCGGTTGGAGGACACCGAACTGCTGGTCCGTACTCCCGAACTCAGCTCGCACCTCCACGCCAGCCGTCTGAACAATGAGCCGACACGATTTCAGGCCCGCCTTAAGGTGGGCACCCAGGAACACCTGCTGGAGATAACCATCCGGCCCCTGCGCAACGAACGGGGCGAGCGCACGGGCTCCTTTGTTTATTGCGACGACATCAGCACGCAGGAGAAGCTGCAAACCACCGTTGAAGAGCTCGAGTCCACCAGCGAGGAACTGCAGTCCGCCAACGAGGAACTGGAGACCACCAACGAAGAACTGCAGTCCACCAATGAGGAACTGGAGACCACCAACGAAGAACTGCAGTCCACCAACGAGGAGCTAGAGACCACTAACGAAGAACTGCAGTCGCTAAACGAGGAACTGGAGACCACCAACCAGGAACTGGAGGAGCGCAGCAAGGACCTCGACCAGATTAACAACGTGTATTCACAAACCCTGGAGCGAATTCGGGTACCCGTCATGCTGGTGAGTCAGGACCTGCACATCGAGTTCTGGAACACCATGGCGCTCCGCCTCTTTGGCTTCCGAAGCAAGCCGCCGGTGGCGCTGCAGGTGGAGCAACTCCCGGCCCCCCGGGCCGTCCGCAACTTGATTATTCGCCGGCACCGCGGCGTGCTGCTGAAACAGCGCCCTTCGATCGTGCACAATCAGTCGCTGGGAGGCAAACTGCACTCCCGATTCGACATACACCTGAGCTTGATTCCGCGGGAGGACCATAGCAAAGATGTGCTCATCATGTTCGAGCCTCGTACCGGAACCGCCGGGAGACTAGCAGGAAGCGCACAAAGACCGGACACACTCAGTGCTCGGCGGCGCCGCGGTCGTCAACCGAATTGAGATCTTGAAAAGCTGTCATGCCGAAAGTGCAGAGAGGAGAACTTGCTTTACCTGCGTCCCGTCATTTTGCGTCTGGGACTTCGCTGGCCTCCCCTCCGCGGCTCTGCGCCAGACTCTTCATGCGGATTGCAATCGCGCTCGCTCTTTGTATCAGTTCATGGGACAGGTCGATCAGGGCTCGACTCTCACGAATCAGTTCGCGCGACTTCTGCCGGGCGTTGTGCCAGGCAAGGACCGCCGGACCAGGTTTGGTCCGTGGCGGGTTGGAAGGGGTACGCATTCACGGGGAAGTCTGCTGGACTCTCGATCGCAGCGCTGTGATGGAGATCACAGCTCGGCGTGCTTCTAGCTCTGAAATAGTCTGGGATCATGACGCAGCTAAGTCTTCGACAACAATCGAGGTCGAGCAATGAGATCTGAGCGCGCCGCACTACTCATCCGGTGCAGTCGGGAAGAAGCCGACGTGATCCGCGCCGCTGCGAAGCAAGAGCGTCGCACGGTGAGTGGGTTCGTCCTGCACGCGGTCATGAATCGTATTGCGAACCAGGAGAAGGTGCGCCTCTACGCGCAACCAAGAAATCGTGCCAAGGAGAAGGACTAGACGGCGGGTGGCATAAATTCGTAGGCTCTTCGGCGTTATCGTGCCCGTCAGTCATCTCCCTACTGCTTCAATAACATTGCACGTGCCCGCCAAATCCCATGTGACATCTCTAGATATCGTTTGATTTCCAATGTGAAAAAGTTGTTGAGTTCATGATTTCACGGGTGGGATTCGCCTAAAGTGCCGTTCAATTCGGGCTTTCGAACTTTTCTCGTTTGGCTTCACGGGGAACGACTCCCAAAATCCAAGGACCTGGCATTTCGATAGTAGCCGCTCGTCACAACTCAAAATTTGCTAGCATATGATACTAGATGATATCAGATGCCATATAAGTCATTAAAAATAAACAGCTTACTCACTGACAAGGGGTGCCAGCCTCCAAGATAATATAAACGGAAATCGGGGGGATCTCTTCGGCCACCCGCTGCTGAGACGCCAAGTCCGAAGATGCCCTGCTCCCGTGTCACTCCACCGCCGATGAGCCGTGATCATGATGAAGGGTGTTATGAAATGCGAACGTAAGGCGCAGCAATTTGATCCATCCACCCAACCTTTGAGCCTACGAATTACGGAGAGGGAGATGCAACAGGCATGGGAGATGGAGGAGCACCTCGCGATCGCACAACGTGCCCACGAGATGTTTGACGCACGTGGTGGTGAACCTGGTCACGACTGGGAAGATTGGTTCCGAGCAGAATCAGAGCTGCACCTCTATGAGTGAGAGGGGTGTTTCAATAGCCAGACCCGATAGCACCAAATCGCCAACAAGTTCGTTAATCAATGCCATCCGAAAGAGATTCCCGCTTAGTCTCACGAAGAGTGCTCGCCAAGGAGTTCCCATGGCTAGCGAGCACTGCTCCTACTAATTTGTCAAGCTTCCTAGAAAAAAATTGCGAAAGGATCCACAAGCCAAGATCTGCCGTACTGTTCCGTCGTGGCGAGAAGTCATTTGGGATTTTTGTTATTTTCAGTGGCAACGTGAGATTGGACTTTGGGAACGATGCCTCCATCGGCCGTTGCTATGGCCCAGGTGCTCTTGTGGGTCTCCCAGCAACGCTGACCAAGCGTGCCTACAGCACGACAGCTACGGTGGCCGAAGACGCTGAACTCGGCTTCTTGCCTCCCCAAGTGCTGGAGTCGATGATTCGGGAGAATCCCGATCTCTGCCGGGAATTGCTGACCATACTGAGTGAAAGGAGGTTCGAGATTCAGCAACTGCAGGAAGCTCTGCTCCACTGTGAGAAGCAACCTTTCGGGGAATCGTTGGGGGCTTTACCAGAGGACCACCATGGTTAGAAGAGAGGCACGTTTGGTGTCAAGTCTGATAAGAGAGCGAAGTGTAGTGATCCGTCATGGCCCTGCTCAAGTGGCCGACCTGAGCCTGCGCCACCGCAATCGGAACCCCGGCTTCTGCGGCGCGTGTGATATAGGTGTGCCGCAGGTCGTGAAAGCGGCGATGCTCGATCCCGACCTGCTTTCGCAACTGCCGCCACCTCCCACGAACTCTGCGCATGAGCGGGATCGTAGCCAGTGCCCCGAAGCGGATCGCTGGCCCGGGTGTGGCGGGCACGATCGGTAGGGAGCAGATAGTCCGTTGAAGCGTGAGCGCCCAATTCCCCGGCTCGTGCCGCCAGCTTTCGGACCGCCCAGACTGCCAACTGACCGAGCGCGACGCGTCGCGCACCGGCGTCCGTCTTCGTAGTGGCCCGCCGCACGATCAGGTAAGGCCGCGGG